>NZ_JBSGSS010000002.1:70841-578712 GCF_053606985.1 Nocardia sp. NPDC055165 | reverse complement strand
GGCCGCGTCCCCGTGGGGCGCGGCCTTCGCGTTTCTGTGCACTTTTTTTCACCGAAACGCTGCGCGGCGGCAAGTGAATAGGGCACGCTTCACTTGTTCGTTTCACCTGATGAGGACTTACGAGGAGCGTTGTCATGGCCGGTTCCGCCGCTGAATTGCTGACCGAGATCATCCTGCAGACCATCCAGAACCTGTTCAGTTCGATCAGCGCCGGCTGATCGAACCAGCCTGCTGCGACGAGGGCCGCGTCTCCCGAAACGGGAGGCGCGGCCCTCGTCGTGGATCAGCCCTGTGTGGTGGTCACGGCGTTGAAGACCACATCGGCCACCGGGGTGCCGTCGGCGCCGCCACCCGCGACACCGGCGTTGGCGACGTTGGTCAGCGCGTCCAGGCCCTCGGTGATGGTGCCGAAGGGGGTGTAGTTCGGCGGCAGCTGGGTGTCGCGGTAGACCAGGAAGAACTGGCTGCCGTTGGTACCGGGGCCCGCGTTGGCCATCGCGACGGTGCCCGCCGGGTAGACGGCGCCCGCGAGGTTCTCGTCGGTGAACTTGTAGCCGGGGCCGCCCATGCCGGTGGCGGTGGGATCGCCGCACTGGAGCACGAAGATGCCCTGGGTGGTGAGCCGGTGGCAGCGGGTGTGGTCGAAGTAGCCCTCGCTCGCGAGGAAGGCGAACGAGTTCACCGTGCGCGGGGCAGCGGCGGCATCGAGCGCGATCGTGACTGCGCCGCAGGTGGTGTCGAGGGTGGCGGTGTGGCTCGCCGCGGTGTCGATGGTGAGTGCCGGTTCGGTGGGCCACTGCTTGCCGTTGGGCTGACCCGCCGCGGCGGGTGCGCAGCCGGGGATCACTGCCTGCCGCACCGGTGCGGTCTGCGCGGCGGGGGCGAGTGCGACCAGGGCGGCCGCGGCGATGCCGACGCCGACGAGCGCGCGAATGAAGGGTCGGTCCTGCGAAATGCTGGTCACCTTGGCGGGATCTCCTCGAGAGCGGTGCTGCCGGACGATGTACCGCGCATCCTGCCAGCCGCAGCGGCTCGCGTGGGGACAGACCACCGGATCCGGTCCGCTCGTCGTGTGATCGACACAGAATCCTGTGCTTTCGCTAGCGAGTCCGCAACCGCCACAGTGTGGTCGTCTCGGCGGTGCGGGCCGCGGCGAGAGGGTCGTCGCGATCGGTCGCGCGGGGATGGCGCGGCCGCGTGGTGAGCTTGCCGAGCACGGACAGGCCCGCGTCGTCGAGCAGGCGGGGGATGTGGTCGGGCGGGCGCAGGCCGAGCAGTTCGGCGAGGTCGGACAGCACCAGCCAGCCCTCGCCGTGGGCGGTGAGGTGCGCGCGCAGGTCGCGGGCGAATTCGGTGAGCATCGACTGATCCTGGTCGTAGACACCGCGTTCCAGGTCCGACGTCGGTACGCCGGGCAGCCAGGGCGGATTGCACACCACGAGATCGGCGCGGCCGGGCGGGTACAGGGTGGGTCCGGTCACGGCGATCGTCCGGCCGAAGCCGAGCCGTTCGGCGTTGTCCTTCGCGCACCGCAACGCCCGCGGGTTGATGTCGGTGGCGACGATCTCGGGGACGCCGCGGGTGGCGAGCAGCGCGGCCAGCACGCCCGTGCCGGTACCGAGATCGAACGCGGTGCGGATCTCGGGATCCAGTGGCGCGTCGGCGACGAGATCGACGTATTCGCTTCGGGTGGGCGAGAACACGCCGTATCCGGGGTACACCCGCGCTCCGAGCGCGGGGACTTCGACACCCTGCTGCTGCCACCGGTAGGCGCTCACCACACCGAGGAGCTCGGTGAAGGCGACCACGCGTTCGGCGTCCGCCGGACCGTACGCCGCCTCGCACGCCGCCGCCACGTCGGGAGCCCGGCGCAGATCGAGCTCGTAGCCCTTGCCCAGCCGGATCAGGAGACTGCCGAGAATGCCCGCCCGGGTGCGCCTTCGGATTCGCTCGTGTTCGTAGAGCGCGCCGAGATCACCGCCTGCGGGCTTCCTCGCCGGCTTGCGATCGGCGCGCCGGCCCAGCGCTTGTAACAGTTGGCGACCATTGTTGTAATCGCCCTGCCACAGCAGTGCCTCACCGGCCCTGATGCGGCGATACGCGTGATCGGCCGAGAGCCGGTCGTCGGCGGTGGTGACGGTGCGCGGCGCGGGCGCGCCGTTCTCCGAATGCCAGACGGCGGTGTGCTGACTGTGCTCTTCGGTCCATGCGATGGTGGACACGGGCTCTCCCGGTGATCGACGGTGCTGGTGACTCGGGTGCATCGACGCGATGCCCGACGCCGAGGTCGGTCGCTAGTGCGCCGGGATGCGACCGATTGCGTCGTCGAGGGCCGTGTCGAGCGTCACCACTGCTGCCTTTCCGCGGGAGGGATTCCTCATTCTGCCGCATCGTCCCAGGCTGACGTCATCTAGGGCGCATTTTCAGGTCGTTCGTGCTAAATTCTGACCATGCGGCCAGAAAACAAGCCGGATGGGCAACACCGCTCGTTCATCGAGGAGGCGCGACGGCGGCAGATCATCGCCGCCACCGTCGAGGTCGTATCGGAACTCGGGTACGCCAACGCCTCTCTGGCCCGGATCGCCGAGCGTGCCGGGATCTCCAAGGGGGTGATCTCCTACCATTTCGACGGCAAAGACGAGCTGATGTCGCAAGTCGTCACCCAGCTCTACGTCTCGGGATCGGAGTTCATGGCGCCGATTCTCACCGCGGCGATCGCCGACGGCTACCGGGCGGCCCTGCACGCCTACCTGTCGTCGAATCTGCAATTCATCGACGACAACAAGAGTTACGTGGCCGCCGTCGGCGATATCGTGCTCAACGTGCGCGGCCCGGACGGCACGCTGCGATTCGACACCGCCGACGGTGAGCGGGAGATCATCGCCCCGCTGGCCGCGGCGCTGGCCGAGGGGCAGCGCACCGGTGAGTTCGGTGACTTCGATCCGACCGTGCTCGCGCGGCTGATCCGCGATTCGATCGACGGCGTCGCCGTCCGGGCGGTGCGAGATCCCGATTTCGATGTGCGCCGGTATCGCACGCACCTCATCCGGATGTACGACGCGGTGACCAGGAAGGACGACCGATGACGACTACTGCGGTATCCACGGAACCCAGTGTGGCGCGGGAGGTTCCGTCGTTCGCCACGCTCGGCGTCGGTGCGATCGCACTGGTGGCCTCGATCGGTTTGTTCGCGGTGCTCGGGCAGTACGGATTCTTCGGCGACGAGTTGTACTTCCTCGCGGCGGGCGGCCATCACCTGGCGGTCAGCTACGCCGACCAGGGCCCGCTGGTGCCGCTGATCGCCCGGTCGATGGATTGGCTCGCACCGGGTTCGCTGGTGGCACTGCGACTTCCGGCTCTGGTGGTCACCGTGGCCGGCATCGTGCTCGCCGCGGCGATCGCACGGGAGCTCGGGGGCGGGCGGGGCGCGCAGCTGATCAGCGCGGCCGCCTACGCGACGTCACCGTTCCTGCTCGTGCAGGGCAGCCAGCTCTCGACCAATGCGATCGACGGGCCGCTGTGGGTGCTCATCACCTGGCTGCTCGTGCGCTGGGTGCGGACTCGCGCCGATGCGTTGCTGATCTGGGCCGGCATCGTCACCGCGATCGACATGCAGGTCAAATGGCTCATCCCGTTCTTCTGGATCTGCGTCGGAATCAGCGTGCTCGCCTACGGGCCCCGTGAGCTGGTGCGCAGGCCCGCGCTGTGGATCGGCGCCGCGATCACCGCGGTCGCGATGGTGCCCAGCCTGCTGTGGCAGGCGGCGAACGGATGGCCACAGCTCGCGATGGGCGGCGTGGTCAGCGCCGAGCAGGAGATGATCGGCGGGCGGTTGATCTTCGTGCCGGTCGCACTGCTCGCGGCGGGGCTGCTCGGCGCGATCCTGCTGGTCTACGGCACGATCCGGTTGTTCCGTGCGGAATCGCTTCGCCCCTACCGGTTCTTCGGGCTGGTGGTCGTGCTGCTCGTGGTCGCGTTCGTGGCGACCGGCGGGCGGCCCTACTACGCCGTCGGCATCTATCCGATCGCGATGGCGGCCGGGGCGGTCGGGCTGGTCGAGGCGAGGGCCACGTGGCAGCGGATCGCCGCGGTTCCGGTGATCGGGCTCTCGGTCGCGCTCGCCGCGTGGTCGCTGCCCTGGCAGCCGGAGTCCTCGATCCCGCCGAGCACCGGTGGCGCGGACCTGCTGCTGCACGGCAAGTTCGGCTGGTCCGACCTGGCCTCGTCCACCGACCTCGCGTACCGGACACTGTCACCGGCCGAGCGCGCGCACGCGGTGATCGTCGCCGAATCCTATTGGCAAGCAGGGGCACTCGAGACATATCGGCAGCAGTACGGCTGGCCCGCGGTGTACAGCCCGAGTCGTGGGTACGGCTATCTCGGCACTCCACCGGATTCGGCGTCCACGGTGGTCTATGTCGGCGCGCAGCACGAGGAGTTGCGCGCGCACTTCGGATCGGTGACGCCGATCGGCCGGGCCGACGCCCGGCTCGGCTACGCGGGTGCCACCCGTGATGTGACGATCTGGCGCTGCGAACTGCCGGTGCGACCGTGGTCGCAACTGTGGACCGACCTGCGTGAGATGTAGCGCCACAACGTGACCGCGCACGGCCGCCCGTCGGAAGCGGTGGACGGAGTGGGCCGGCGGCCGGGGTGCGGCGGGCCCAGCCCTGCCCCACCAGGCCGTCGCCGTGCCAGGCGTGATCAGCGTTCAGGATCTGCGGATGCGGCGGTAGGTCGGGGTGGCGGTCGCCGCGGCGGCGAGCTCGGCGGCGAGCCAGGCGATATCGGTGTCGCCGAGTGCGCCCAGCGTCAGACGTAGATGGTCGCCGGCAGGCTGCTCGCCCGCTTCGAACGGGCCGCCCGGCGCGGCCTTGATGCCCGCGGCGGCGAGGCTGATCATCGCGGCGTTCTCGTCGGAGACCGGGAGCCAGACATTGATGCCGTCGCCCGCGGCCACGACGACATCGTGGCGGGCCAGCGCGCGGCGCAGAACGGTGGCGCGCCTGCGGTATTCGAGGCGCGCGCCCGCGACGGCGGCGCGCGCTCCGGCATCGTGGAGCATCGTCAACAGCACGCGCTGTAGTAGCCGGCTGGACCACCCGGGCCCGAGCATCCGGCGTTCGACCACCGGATCCAGCAGTGCCGCGGGCCCACCCGCGACGGCCAGCCGCAGATCGGCGCCGTGGGACTTGGAATAAGAGCGGATGTAGACCCCGCGATCGGGGAATCGCGCGGCCAGGGAGCGCAGCGGGGTGGTCGCGATGCCCGCGGAGTGGTCGTCCTCGATGATCAGCGCGGGGTACGAGCGCAGTATCGCCGCCAGTTCGCGGACTCTGGCCGCGCCGAGGGAGGCGCCGGTCGGGTTGTGGGCGCGCGGTTGCAGGATCACCGCGCGCGGCGCCGGTCCGTCGAACGCGCGCGCGAATTCCTCGGGCCGGAAGCCGGATTCGTCGAGGCGGACGGCGATCGGGCGCGCGCCGAGGCGGGCGAGCAAATCGAGAAACGGCGGGAAGCACGGATCCTCGACGATCACCGGGTCACCGAAGCGCACGTGTGCGGCGAGGAGCCGGTCCACCGCGTCGAGGGCGCCGTCGAGGACGGTCAGCCGTTCGCACGGCCACGGCCAGTCGGCACGCAGCGCCTCGGCGAGTGCGGGCAGCACCGCCTCGCCGAGATAATGCGCCGAGAGATCGCCCGGCGCGGTATCGCGCGAGAGCGCGTGCAAGGCGGCGGCCAGGTCGGGCAGCAGCGCCGGATCGGGGGTGCCGTGCGAGAGGTCGACGCGAAAGGCGTTGTCGGAGTGCGAGTGCAGGCGCTGATACCGCCCGATCGGCGTCTGCAGTCTCTCGCCGACGAACGTGCCCGCCCGCCCGCGCGCGGTGATCGCGCCGGTCGCGGCCAGCGCGCGCCAGGCCTGGCTGACGGTGGCGGGGGACACCCGGAGTTCGCGGGCCACCTCGCGCACGGTGGGCAGCCGGGTACCGGGAGCGAGTGCGCCCGAGCGGATGCGGCGACCGATCGCGGCGGCGATCCCGGCGGCGGTTCGCTCGTCGAGGTCCCCGGCGAAGTCCGCGGGCAGTGCGGTCGGCGAGGCTTCGGTCATGGACTCATTCTGCGGGGTACTGCGCGGCCGATCCGTGGTGCACGCCAACGTTTACGGCACCGAAACTGTTTCCGCGCTCTTGTAACACAACAGAATCAGTTGTAGGTGCAGTATAACAAAGCATGGGAATCGTCAGAGCGGCGCTCGTCCAGACCACCTGGACCGGTGACAAAGAATCAATGACCACGGCGCACGAGGACTACGCACGGGAGGCGGCGGCGCAGGGTGCGCAGGTGATCTGCTTCCAGGAGTTGTTCTACGGCCCGTATTTCTGCCAGCTGCAGGACACCAAGTTCTACGAGTACGCCGAATCGGTACCGGGCCCGACGACCGAACGGTTCTCGGCTCTGGCCGCCGAGCTGAACATGGTGATGGTGTTGCCGGTGTACGAGCGCGAGATGGACGGGCTGCTCTACAACACGGCGGCTGTGATCGACGCCGACGGCTCCTACCTCGGCAAATACCGTAAGCACCACATCCCGCAGGTGACCGGATTCTGGGAGAAGTTCTACTTCCGGCCGGGCAATCTCGGCTGGCCGGTATTCGACACCGCGGTCGGCAGAGTAGGCGTCTATATCTGTTACGACCGCCATTTCCCAGAGGGCTGGCGAGCGCTCGGCCTCGCGGGTGCCGAAATCGTGTTCAATCCCTCGGCGACGTCGAGGGGGCTTTCCAGCTATTTGTGGAAACTCGAGCAGCCGGCCTCGGCGGTGGCCAACGAGTATTACGTCGGTGCGATCAACCGGGTCGGCATCGAGAGCGAATACGGCGACGACGACTTCTACGGCACGAGCTATTTCGTCGACCCCGAGGGGCAGTTCGTCGGTGAGGTCGCCTCCGATACTTCGCCGGAATTGGTTGTCCGTGATCTCGATATGGATCTGATCAAGATCGTGCGCGAGAGATGGGCGTTCTATCGCGACCGTCGCCCGGAGGCCTACGGACCGTTGGTGAACCCCTGATGCGCACCTTCATCCACGGCGGGACGGTGGTGAGCGCCACCGGTTCCCAGCTCCTCGACGTGCTGATCGACGACGAGACGATTGTCGCTGTCCTGCAACCGGGTTCGACCGCGCTCGGCGCTGATCTCGCGGCCGACGCGGACACGGTGATCGACGCGACCGGCAAGTACGTGATCCCCGGCGGTGTCGACGGGCACACACACATGCAGCTGCCGTTCGGCGGCACCGAGGCCAGCGACACCTTCGAAACCGGGACCAGGGCAGCGGCCTGGGGCGGCACCACCACGATCGTCGACTTCGCGGTGCAGAAACCGGGCCAGCGGGTGCAGGACACCCTCGCGGAATGGCACGGCAAGGCCGCGGGGCGGTGCGCGATCGACTACGGATTCCATCAGATCATCGGCGACGTCAACGACGAATCCCTCAAGGGGATGAGCGAACTCGTCAGCGAAGGCGTCACCAGCTTCAAGCTGTTCATGGCCTATCCGGGGGTCTTCTACTCCGACGACGGCCAGATACTGCGCGCCATGCAGTCCGCGGGCGACCTCGGTGCGCTGATGATGATGCACGCGGAGAACGGCATCGCCATCGACGTTCTCGTCGAACAGGCCCTCGCGCGCGGCGACACCTCGCCCTACTTCCACGGCACCAGCCGTCCGTGGCAGATGGAAGAAGAAGCAACCCATCGCGCGATCATGCTGGCGCAGTTGACCGGTGCCCCGCTGTATGTGGTGCACGTCTCGGCGAAACAGGCGATGCAGCAGATCGTGACCGCGCGTGACAACGGCCAGAACGTGTTCGCCGAGACCTGTCCGCAGTACCTGTACCTCTCACTCGAAGAACAGCTGGGCGCACCGGGTTTCGAGGGTGCCAAGTGGGTCTGCTCGACACCGCTGCGCTCGCGCGCCGAGGGGCATCAGGACGAGCTGTGGCGGTTCATCCGCACCGGCGACGTCACCGCGGTGAGCACCGACCACTGCCCGTTCTGCATGAAGGACCAGAAAGAACTCGGTGTGGGCGATTTCAGCAAGATCCCGAACGGGATCGGCGGGGTCGAGCACCGGATGGATCTGCTGTTCCAGGGCGTCAAGGACGGGCGGATCTCGCGCGAACGGTGGGTGGAGGTCTGCTGCACCACCCCGGCCCGGATGTTCGGCATGTACCCGCGCAAGGGCGTGATCAGCCCGGGTGCCGACGCCGACGTCGTGATCTACGACCCCAACGGACACACCAGCATCGGCCTCGGCAAGACCCACCACATGAACATGGACCACTCGGCGTGGGAGGGCTTCGAAATCGACGGTCATGTCGACACGGTGCTGTCGCGCGGCCGGGTGATCGTCGACGGCGGCGCCTACCACGGCCGCGCCGGGCACGGCCGGTTCCTCCGGCGCGGCCTGTCACAGAACCTGCTGTAGAAACCAACTGCCGAAACGGAGAGTGCCGATGGACATCGGAGTCGTCCTGCAGTGCACACCACCCTCGTCGCGGGTGATCGAACTGGCCAGAGTGGCCGAAACCCACGGGTTCTCGCACGTGTGGACCTTCGACTCGCACCTGCTCTGGCAGGAGCCCTATGTGATCTACAGCCAGATCCTGGCCGCCACCCGGAAGGTGACCGTGGGGCCCATGGTCACCAACCCGGCCACCCGGGACCAGACGGTGACCGCGTCCGTGTTCGCCACGCTCAACGAGATGTTCGGTAACCGCACGATCTGCGGCATCGGGCGCGGTGACTCGGCGGTCCGCACCGTCGGGAACAAGCCGACGACGTTGGCCACCCTGCGCGAATCGGTGGAGGTGATCAGGGAACTGGGCAACGGTCGCAGCGCCCGCGTCGGTGACGTCGAGGTGCGATTCCCGTGGGCCGCCGATTCGCGGCTCGAGGTGTGGGTGGCCGGATACGGGCCCAAGGCCCTCGAGCTCACCGGGCAGGTCGCCGACGGGTTCATCCTGCAACTCGCCGACCCCGACATCACCGCATGGACCATCGGCAAGGTGCGTGCGGCGGCAGCGGCGGCAGGCCGAGATCCGCTGTCGGTGAAGATCTGTGTCGCCGCGCCCGCCTACGTCACCGACGGATCGCAGGCCGCCCTGGAACACGCCCGTGACCAGTGTCGCTGGTTCGGCGGCATGGTCGGCAACCACGTCGCCGACATCGTCGCGAAATACGGTACGGGCAGCGATGTTCCAGCGGCGCTGACCGACTACATCGCCGGCAGGCAGGGCTACGACTACAACCAGCACGGGCGGGCGGGCAACACGCATGCCGATTTCGTGCCCGACGAGATCGTGGACCGGTTCTGCCTGATCGGGACCCCCGACGAGCAGCTCGCCCGGCTGTGGGAGCTCGAGCAGCTCGGCGTCGGCCAGTTCGCGGTGTATCTGCAGCACGATGCCAAAACGGCCACGCTCGAGGCCTATGGCGAGCAGGTGCTGCCGCGGCTGAATCGGCAGGTCACCGCGATCCGAGCGGCCGGTCTGTCATGATCGCCGGGCAATTGCCGGTGGGAGTGCGCCGGTGACCACGGGGACCATCGATCCGGCGACAGCTGTGGTGCCGCAGAAGATCCGAGCTTCCACGCCGGGTCGGACCCGGTTGCTGCGCGCGGTCTACGGGGTGAGCGCGTTCGTGCTCGTGGCGGTGATCTGGGAGCTGGTGAAGGTGCTGGTGCCCGCCGACGGCGTGAGCATCGCGGGCACCCGAGTACTCCCTCGCACCAGCGACGGCGCGCTCCCGCACGTCTGGGCGGTGTTCACCGTGCTCGGCGACGCGGACGGTCAAGGCACCGTCGGCGCGACACTGCTGCGCACGGCGATGTTCACGTTGGGTCTGTCGTTGCTCGCGTTGTTGCTGGGCGCGGTGGTCGGAGTGGCGCTGGCGGTCGCGATGCAACGGTTCGGCTGGCTCGAACGCGGCCTGCTGCCGTATGTGGTGCTGTCACAGACGGTTCCGCTGATCGCGCTCGCGCCGCTGGTGGCGGTCTGGGGCGGCAAACTGTCCATCGGCGGTGAGCCGTGGCGGCCGTGGATGAGCATCGTGGTGATCGCGGCCTATCTCGCCTTCTTCCCGATCGCCATCGGGATGCTGCGCGGGCTGCAGGCGCCGTCGGCGGCCTCGGTCGAATTGATGCGGAGCTGTTCGGCCGGGTGGTGGGCGACGTTGACGCGCTTGCGGTTTCCCGCCGCTGTTCCCTCGTTGATTCCGGCGCTGCGCCTGGCCGCGGCGGCCGCGGTGATCGGCGCGGTCGTCGCCGAGATCTCCACCGGCACCGCGGGCGGGATCGGGCGCCAGATCATCGTGTTCTCCCAACAGGCCACCGGCGATGCGGCCCGGCTGTACGCCGCCGTGCTCGCCGCCGCGTTGCTCGGCGTCGTCCTCACCGCGCTGGTCGGTCTGGTGGAGCTGGCGCTACGCCGCTACAGCCACCCGCCGGGCACCGGCACGGTGAGCGAGGGCTGATGAGCGCCGCCGAAACACTCTCCACGACAACGTTTCAGGAAGAAGTACCCATGACCACCTCAGTCGCCGAACCCGGCAGCCCGGGGTCACCGGTCTCGGCCGCGGTCGAGCTGAGCCATCTCGGCAAGACCTTCGCCGCTGGTGCGGTGACGGCACTGTCCGATGTCTCGCTCACCGTCGCGGCGGGCGAATTCGTCTCGCTCATCGGACCTTCCGGCTGCGGCAAGTCCACCCTGTTGCGGATCGTCGCCGATCTCGAGACGCCCAGCAGCGGCAGTGTCACTGTGCACGGCAAGCCGGCGCGGCAGGCACGGATCGATCAGGACTACGGCATCGCGTTCCAGCAGGCCGGTCTGCTCGACTGGCGCACGGTCGCGGCCAATGTCGAACTGCCCCTGGAATTGCACAAGGTGCCGAAGGCGCAGCGCAGGGCGCGCAGTGCCGAACTGCTCGCCATGGCCGGGCTCAGCGAGTTCGCCGACCGGTATCCGGCCGAACTGTCCGGCGGCATGCAACAGCGCGTCGCGATCGCCCGCGCGCTGGCCCGCACACCGTCGCTGCTGCTGATGGACGAACCGTTCGGTGCGCTCGACGAGATGACCAGGGAACGCATGCAGGGCGAGTTGCTGCGCATCGCGGGGGAGACCGGCGCCGCCGTCGTGTTCGTCACCCACTCGATTCCCGAGGCGGTGTACCTGTCGGACCGGGTGGTGGTGCTGTCCGCACGACCGGGCCGGATCAGTGACATCGTGGCGACCGGCGGCTGGGATCGCGAGGCGGGCACCGATGTCCGGGCGTCCGCGCAGTTCTTCGCCGCCGTCGCCGCGGTGCGCGCGGCTCTGCGCGGCGAGCACGACGACACCGCCGTGGCCGGACGGGATCTGTGATGAAGACCTGGCTGCCGCCGGTACTGGTCGGCATCGTCGCCCTCGCGCTGTGGCAGGTGCTCACCGTGGTGGCGGGCGTGCCCTCGTTCCTGCTTCCCGCGCCCAGCGCTATCGCCGCTCAGTTCGTCGAGAACGCGGGCCGGATCCTGGACGCCTCGCTCGCCACCGGCACGAACGCGCTGATCGGGTTCGTCGCCGGGACGGTGCTCGGCCTGGCCGCCGCCGTTCTCGCGGTGCGATTCGGCGTGATCGACGGGCTGCTCACGCCGCTGGCCGCCGCCGCTGCCACGGTGCCGATCGTGGCGCTGGCACCACTGCTGAACTCGATGTACTCCACCACCACCGAGACACCGCGACGGCTCGTGGTCACCATCGTCGTGTTCTTCCCGGTGTTCGTCAGCACCGCTCGCGGACTGCGGCAGGTGCCGAAGGTGCAAGCCGACCTGATGACCTCCTACGCCGCGTCGGGATGGCAGATCACCCGCACCGTGCGCCTGCCCGCCGCGCTGCCGCACCTGTTCACCGGACTGCGGATCGCGGCCCCCGGCGCGGTCATCGCGGCCATCATCGCCGAATACTTCGGCGGCCTGCAGAACGGACTCGGCAGCCGGATCACCTCCGCCGCGGCCAACACCGCCTATCCGCGGGCCTGGGCCTACGTCGTCGGTGCGATGTGCGTGGGCCTGGTGTTCCTGGCCGCCGTCCTGCTGCTCGAACAACTCACCCGTCGACCCCGAACCCCACTGCTGTCCACGATCCGATGAGGGAGATCAATCCATGACCGAGACCGCACTCCGGTTGCGCACCGCGCTGGCGCTGGCCGCCGTGGCCGCCGCCGCGCTGACCGGCTGTAGTACCACCGACAGTGGCTCCGAGACCACCGCCGACGGCCTCACCAAGGTGACCCTGCAGCTGCAATGGTTCAAACAGGGGCAGTTCGCGGGCTACCTGGCCGCGGTGGACCAGGGCTTCTACAAGGAACAGGGTCTGTCGGTGGAGATCCTCGACGGCGGCACCGACATCGTCCCCCAGACGGTGCTCGCCCAGGGCCAGGCCGACTACGCGGTGGCCTGGGTACCCAAGGCCCTCGCGTCGCGGGAGGCGGGCGCCGGGATCACCGAGATCGCTCAGATCTTCCAGAAATCGGGCACCAAGCAGGTCTCGTTCAAGTCCGAGAACATCGCCGGGCCCGCCGCACTGCGGGGCAAGACCGTCGGAAACTGGGGCTACGGCAACGAATTCGAGCTCTTCGCCGGGATGACCAAGGCGGGCATCGACCCGGCCAAGGACGTGAAACTGGTCCAGCAGCAGTTCGACATGAACGCCTTCCTCGCCAAGGACATCGCCGCCGCTCAGGCCATGTCCTACAACGAGTACGCTCAGCTGCTCGAAACCAAGAATCCGGCCACCGGAAAGCTCTACACCGCAGACGATTTCACCACCATCGACTGGAACGACGAAGGTGTGGCCATGCTGCAGGACGCGCTGTGGGCCAACACCGAGAAGCTGAAGGACAGCAAGTACCAGGATCAGACAGTGAAGTTCCTGACCGCCTCGCTCCAGGGCTGGGCGTTCTGCCGCGACAACCTCGACAAGTGCCGCGACATCACCGTCGCCGCGGGTGCCACGCTCGGCGCCGGGCATCAGCAGTGGCAGATCAACGAGGTGAACAAGCTGATCTGGCCCTCACCCGCGGGCATCGGCACCCTCGACAAGACCGCATGGGATCGCACGGTCTCGATCGCCAAGAACACTAAGAACGCGGAGGGCGCAACGGTTCTCACCAAAAACCCCGATGCCGACGCCTACACCACCGAGTACGTCACCAAGGCGCTGGACCGATTGAAGGCCGCGGGGGTGGACGTGACGGGCGCGAGCTACCAGCCCGCGCAGGTCACCCCGACCGAGGGCGGTAAGTAGTTCACCCACGCGCGACGGTCCATCGCACGGCCGATGGACCGTCGCCGTGCGTTCAGCGCGGAGTCAGGCCGATGACCACACCGCCCTGCTGCCAGGTCTGGTAGATGTCGGCCTTGGACGGTTCGCCGTCGGGGAGGTAGCCGATGCCGTTGAACTTCGCGTTCTGCTCGTTGTCGCGCGCGATCACCGCGAACAGCTCCAGAACGTGCTGTTCGTCGGTGTACACGGTGGCGGTGAAGGTTTCGGGTGCCCCGCCACGCGACAGGCGCACCTGCGCGCCGCCCTGGAGATTCTTCACCCACGGCCGCAGCGCCGTGCCGATCAGCAAGTCGCCGCCGTGCACGGTGTAGGCCACCGGGACGTCGTAGACGGCGCCGGATCTGCGGCCGACCACATGCAGGGTGGCCAGCCGTTTGCCGACGATGCCGGACAGCACCGGCACCTTCAGCAGGCCGCGGATGAGGGTATTGAGCTGGGACTGAAAGGAGCGGATCGGCTCGGGGCCGGTGGTCGTCGGTGTGCCGTAAGGGTTTTCGGGAGACGCGGAATCGCTCATGATCCCAGTATCGCCACGTGCGAGCGTGCCCGCAGTACAGGTGACCTACGCTGCGAAGATGACATCTGGGCAGACCGAGATCTGGCACAACCCGCGCTGCACGAAGAGCCGCAACGCCACCGCGCACCTCGACGCGGCCGGCGTGGAATACACCGTGCGCCGCTACCTCGATGATCCCCCGACCGTCGAGGAACTGCGGGCGGTGCTCACGCGGCTGGGTGCGCAGCCCTGGGATATCACCCGCACCGGCGAGCAGATCGCCAAGGATCTCGGAATGGCGGAATGGGGGCGCACCGAGGCCGACCGGGACCGGTGGCTGAACGCGTTGGCACAGCATCCGCAACTGATCCAGCGGCCCATCGTGCTCACCGCCGACGGCGGCGCGGTGGTGGCGCGCGACGAGGAATCGCTGCGCGCGCTCGACTGAGTCAGGGCCGCGCGCCGTCGTCTCCGATGAGCAGACCGTCCAGGACCGCTCGCGTGTCGGGAACGAACGGCCACGCCGGATCACGCAGGTGCGCACGCAGTTCGGCATCGGTCCACCACCAGCCGTCCGCGATCTCGGACGGCTGGTGGACGAACGGACCGTCGCAGCGGTACTCGTAACCGAACAGGTGGCAACGCAGCGCGCGACCCGCCCAGTCGCCGTCCCAGGACGCGGTGGCGCGCAACGGAAGTACCGTGCCGGCGGGGACGGCGATGCCCAGCTCCTCGCGAAGTTCGCGGATCGCGGTGTCGGACGGGTTCTCACCGGCGTCGACCACCCCGCCCGCGAGGCAGTCGTGCATGCCCGCGAAGACGAGTTTGGTGTCGGTGCGCCGGTGGACGTACACGCGGGTTCCGTCGGACGATCGCACGAGAACGCCCGCGCTCGCGTGCCACAGGCCGTCGCGGTAGACGGTGCCTCGATCGGCCTCGCCGATCACCAGCCCCTCGGCGTCGTAGACGGCGAGCAGTTCGTCTTCCGGATTCGCTGACACCGCCCGAGGGTAACCGCCGGAAGCGCTGACCGGCGCGCGGTCGATCGGCCGCGAGTGCGGGGAGTTACATCCCCGCGTCTCGGCCCGTGATTCATCGTTTCCGGCGCTGGGGCTTCACCCCCGGTCGCGGAGCGGCGGCTCGGGCCGCCGTGGCGACCAGCGCCTTCTTCGCGGATTCCTCGGCGGCGAGAGTGCGCCGGATCAGGTACTGCTGGCCGCAGGTCCACAGCGCGTTGGTGGCGAAATAGGTGAGCACGACGACAGGCAGGACGGCGCCGCTGATGAGCGCACCCGCCGGGAACACCCACAGCGACAAGGTGCGCATGATCGCGGCCGTGCTGTTGTCCGCGACCGCCGGGATGAGCCGGGCCGTGAAGTGCGTGGCGAGAGCGGCGATCAGCACCAGCGGGATGGCGAGCGCCGCGACCGCGACGACAACCTCACCCGCGCCGGACAGGGTCGCCGACAGCGGTGCGCCGAACAATCTGGCGTCGAGGAACGCACGGACCTCGGGCGCGCCGAACAGGTAGTTGGCGGTGGCGTTGTTCACCTCGACCGACAGCGGGCTGTCCGTCGAGGTGAACGGGCCGACCGCGTAGGCGCCGGTCCGGTCGAACGAGCGCAACACGTGGAACAGGCCGAGGAAGACCAGCCCCTGCGCGATCAGCGGTACGAACCCGGCGAACATGCTGACGTTGTGCTCGCGCTGGAGCAGCCGGATCTTCTCGGCCTGGGCGCGCGGATCGTCGCGGTGGGTGCGGCGAATGGCGTCCATCTGCGGTTGCAGCGAACGCAGAACTTGCTGGGAGCGGGCTTGCCGGAGCGCGGTGCGCACGAGCAACGCGCGGACGGTGACGACCAGCGCGACGACGGCGAGAAGCCAGGCCAGACCACTGGCCGCGCCGAGCGGGATGGCGAAGAGCTGGTGCCAGCACCACAGGACCGCGGACACGGGAAAATAGACGAAATCGAGCATGACGGGACGACCTGTCCGTGCAGCGTGCGCGAACGCACGAAAGGGGGAGTGGGATCACGAGATCCGACAGGCGGCGCCGATGGCGCGGCACCTGTCAGAGGTGATCGATCCCCGGAGCTCGTGGACGTGGACGACCGGCGGAATCCGGATTGCTCTGTCGCAGAAAGGAACCGCGCAGGCGGCGCTGTGCCGACCGCGGCGGACCCACACTCGCGACCCGGACCGGCAGGTGACTGCGACCGGTGACCGCGACCAGCGCACACACCATCGCGGCGGCGACCGCACCGAACGCGAGCATGCGGGTGGCCTCGCCGCCCGGTGTGGAGATGAGCACGAAGGCGGGCAGCACGCACGCGAGAACCGCGTACGCCATCACCATCGCCCGTGCCTGCATGTCACCGAGCATACCGACGGTGCAGGGCGGCGGTGCCCGCACGCCGAGTGGGGGGCCGTTCACCGCCCGGCAATGCACACCGGGTCGAGGTCGGTGGCTGACTCGACGGAGGAGGGTCGCGGCTATGCCTCGAGCGCGAAGGGCGGGGTGCCGATGCCGGTAACGCGGAGATTGCCCCACGGGTCGCGTTCGGTGAGGTTCGCTGCCGCGGGTGCGCGACCGGGCACGACGAGCAGGGCGGAGGCTCGCGTCGGTTCGGGGAGCGCGGTGGACTCGGCGGGGTCGAGGCGGCCGTACCAGTGGTAGCGGCCGTCGATCGGGTCGATGTGGCCGGTGAGGGTGGCGATGACGGGATATTCGGCGCCGGGTAGATCCAGGACGGCAGGCCCGGCGTAGTCGTGATCCGAGTGCCGGTCGGCGGCGACGGTGATGTCGAAATGGTGGGGTTTTGGGCGGCCCGGGCGACGTGTGTTCGAGGACGGATCGAGCCTCCGGTGGTATTCGTGCTGGGTGCTGGCGCGCACTTCGATCCGGGTGCCTGATTGCCGCTGCAGAGCGCGGACCCAGGTGGCGATGAGATCGACTCGGGCCGACTGGGCGACCCGCGGTTCCTCGACGGCGGGTTCGGTACTGCCGACGAAGAACAGGTTCGGGAAGCCATGGGTCGCGATCCCGCGAAAGGTGACCGGAGCGTGCGACCACGCCGCGTCGAGCGTGCGGGCCGCACGTCCCGTCACCGGCAGTCGGACGCCGGACGGTGTCTCGGGCAGGGCGCCGACGGGACGGTATGTGGATTCCGATGCGGCGCCGACCCGGAGCCGCCGGGTGGTGTCGGCGGCCAGAATCACCACCCTCGCCTGGGCGGGCTCGTTCCCGGCCGAGTGGATCAGCCAGTGGTCCCCGTTCTCGTCGAAAACGAGTTCGCTGATATCGACCAGCCGCCGGGGGACCGGCCGATCATCGCGAGACAGCCATCTGCGCGGTGCCGTCCATGGTGTCCGGCGCTGTCTGCCGACCGGAGATCGGGACGCCTCGCCCGCTGAAACCGGTTCGTAGACACTTACTTCGGCGATTCCGGCCGCTCGCAGCCGCCGCACGATCGCCCGGGATTCGGTCCCGATGACAGCGACGCTCACAGCAGACCCACCGCCCGCCACCGCCTGCGTCCGGCCGATCCGATCAGTCCGTGCTGACCCAGGAACGTCACCAGTTCCGCCGCTCCGGTCGCCCTGGATTCCCGCGCGACCGGATTGCGAAGTGCCGCGCCACGTGCCTGTCGACCGTCGAGTCCGGCGCGAATGTAGATGTGCCGGTTGGTGATCAGTGACACGAACAGCGGTCCGGCCACTGCCACACACAGGCGGACATAGGCCCGCTCGCCCGCCGACATCGCGGGCACGCGCCGGGCCAGCGCGTCCCTGGCGAAGCCGATGTGGCGTGCCTCCTCGGTGACGTGGATGCGCATGGCGCGCGCGACGATCGGCTGCAACTGCGGATCGTCGAGCATCCGTCGCTGCAGGGCGTCGAAGATCTCCTCACCGACCAGGGCCGCCACCCACACCATCGGGCCGCGCAGCACGGCGGGTAGCGCGGTGATCGCGAGCCGCGCCGCCGGACGCGGCCAGTAGGGGCGGGCCTCGATGCGCTCGATGAGTTTGCCGAACATCATCATGTGCCTGCACTCGTCGGCCATCTCGGTGAGCGTGTAGTGCGAGGTCGCGGACGTGGGATCGCCGCGCAGCAGCTCACGCAGCAGCAGCCGGTTGAGCAGGTTCTCGAACCAGATGCCGACCGAGAGCACATTGGCCAGTTCCTGGCGCGAGAGTTCCCGCTGCTGGTCGAACGTCATCGCCGCCCACAGGTCGGTCCCGTAGAGCGAGATGACGCGCGGTGGCAGGAACAGCTTCGCCGGGTCGAGGGGTTGCTCCCAGGCGATGTCGACCACCGGGTCGTAGGTTCTTCGCAGCGAGCCGATCAGCAGGCGCTGGGCGAAGGAATCGCGCGGGGAGGCGGTAACGTTGCGCATCGCGGGCTCACTCTCGGCGGAACGTGCCACGCTTGGTGTTACAGCGTGTATCACCAAGGTTAGTGGAACGCGGTGTCACGGTCAATGTCGGCACGGGTATCGTTAGCACTGTGACTGCCCCATCCGCGCACGCCGATCAGACCGCCGCCGACGGTCGCGCCACCCGCTGGCACGGGCACAAAGAGCGCCGTCGCGCGGAGATGATCGACGCCGCCATCGAGGTGATCGAGCAACACGGTCTCGAGATCTCGGTGCAGCTGATCGCCGAGCATCTGGCGCTGCCACGACCGGTGGTCTACCGCCATGTCGGTGGCCGGGCCGAACTCGACGCACTCGCGCGGCAGCGGATCCTGGAGTTGCTGCTCGCGGAGTTGCTACCCGCGCTGCAGTCCGACGGCGCACTCAAAGACGCCGTGCGCGGCGCCATCGGCACCTATCTCGGCTGGATCGAGCGCCACCCGAATCTGCATCGCTTTCTCGGCGATGCGGCACCGCAGGGCGCGCCGAGTCTCAGCGGCGCGGGCCGTGCGGTGGGTGGACAGCTCGCCGACATCTTCGCGGCCACCCTGGCCCGCTTCGGCATCGACCCGGCGCGCGGGCGGCCGATGGCGTTCGGCATGGTCGGCCTCGTCGACGGTGTGGTGGCGAGTTGGCGTGCGGACCCGGAGCCGGTGCTCACCACCGAGCAGGTGCAGGGCATTCTGACCGAGTCGGTGCTGTCGCTGTTCGAGGGCAATGCCCGCAGTCTCGGAGTTCCGCTGCAACGGGATTCGCTGATCGCCGACCTGCTCATCGCGCCGGACGCGGCCCCGCCGCCCGACGAGCGGCTGCGCTGACTCAACCGGCCAGCGCGCGATAGGTTCGATTCCACAGCCACTCCACGGGACCGCGCTCGAAACGACGCAACCACAGGTGCGCGAAGAGGATGATCGCGACGGCCACGACCAGGTAGATCGCCACCGTGAACGGCGCCTTGGCTGAATCCGGTACCCGCGCCGCCAGCCCGAGACCCCAGCCGTAGCAGAGGAAACCGGCGATCAGATTCTGCAGGATGTAGCAGCTGAGCGCGGTGCGGCCGACTTCGCTCAGCCGGGTGCCCGCGAACCCGAGGCGTGGTTTGCGCAGGTAGAACTCGGCGACCGCGGCCAAGATTCCGAGGGCGACGAACGGTGCCGTCGCGTACCGCGCGACGAAGATGAAGTCGCCGCCGCCCGCGAGGCCGAGTGTCAGATCCAGCGGGGCGGCGATCGCGAACCCGACCACCATGAGCCGCCGTCGAATGCGCGCGCCCTCGGGCCGGAAGACGCCCGCCCGGAACAGGCGCGCGCCGAGCAGGAACAGCGCGATCGACATCGGGAACACGAAGATCGCCTCGAGCCGGAAGATCAGCGCGTGGTCGAGGCGGAACAGCACCAGATCCCAGAAGGAGCCGTCCGCGTAGGGATTGGGATCCAGCGGCGCCGACTCGGTGCTGTCCTGCTGTGGCGCGAAGGCCAACGCGGCGGCTATCGACGTCAACATCGTCACGTGGACCGAGGCGGCGATGATCAGCCAACGGCGTTGCGCTCGTTCGGTTGTCGCGAGGATGTAGGCGACGACGAGGCCGGTCATCGCGTAACCCATCAGGACATCGAACTCCGCCACGAGCAGAAAGTTCAGCAGGCCGTCGAGGAACAGCAGCCCCGCGCGGTAGGGATATCTGCCGGGCCACGGCCGACCCGCCCGCTGGGCCGAACCCTGCTGGATGGCCAGGCCGATCCCGAACATCACCGTCAGCAGGCCCAGGAACTTGCCCTGGGCGAGTTGCTGCAGCACCCGCTCGGACCACATCCAGGCGTTCTCGGGGGCCGCGGCGAGCTCGTCCAAGTAGCCGACCATGCCCGCCGAATTGGTGAAGATCCAGATATTGGTGCCGAGGGTGCCCAGGATCGCGATGCCGCGCAGCACATCCAGCGCGATCAGGCGAGCGGGCCGGGGCGCGACGGGCGCTTCGGTGGGGGGTGCGACGGCATCGGTCATGCACCGAGTATCAGCGCGTGAGCGGCCCGGCGGATCGCTCACGAGAACGATTCCGGGGTCCCCCTCTTGGGGGAGGTGACCGGCCTCCAGCAGCCCCGCTGGGCCGAGATGCGGGTGCGGGTACAGCACGTCGCCTAGGCTCGACGGTATGCAGCGCATCATCGGAATCGAGGTCGAATACGGCATCTCGACCCCCACGGAGCCGACGGCCAACCCGATCCTCACCTCCACGCAGGCCGTTCTCGCCTATGCCGCCGCCGCGGGAGTGCCGCGAGCCAAGCGCACCCGCTGGGACTACGAGGTCGAATCCCCGCTGCGTGACGCGCGTGGTTTCGACCTCAGCCGGATGAGCGGGCCCGCCCCGGTCATCGACGCCGACGAGGTCGGCGCGGCCAACATGATCCTCACCAACGGCGCCCGGCTCTACGTCGACCACGCCCACCCGGAGTACTCCGCCCCCGAGGTCGTCGACCCGCTCGACGCGGTGATCTGGGACAAAGCGGGCGAGCGGGTGATGGAGGCGGCCGCCCGGCACGCCTCCAGCGTGCCGGGGGCGCCCCGGCTGCAGCTGTACAAGAACAATGTCGACGGCAAGGGCGCGTCCTACGGCACCCACGAGAACTACCTGATGAGCCGCGACACCCCCTTCAGCCACATCATCGCCGGACTGACCCCGTTCTTCGTCTCCCGTCAGGTGATCTGTGGCGCGGGCCGGGTCG
The DNA here is from genome assembly GCF_053606985.1 of Nocardia sp. NPDC055165. Lineage (NCBI taxonomy): Bacteria > Bacillati > Actinomycetota > Actinomycetes > Mycobacteriales > Nocardiaceae > Nocardia > Nocardia sp. NPDC055165. Next base: position 557,704 of record NZ_JBSGSS010000002.1, on the reverse strand, counting down.
GCATCGGGCAATCGGGTGACCACGCCGGTTTCCAGCTGTCCCAGCGTGCCGACTACATCGAGGTCGAGGTCGGCCTGGAGACCACGCTCAAACGCGGCATCATCAACACCCGCGACGAGCCGCACGCCGACGCCGACAAGTACCGGCGGCTGCACGTGATCATCGGTGACGCCAACCTCGCCGAGATGTCGACCTACCTCAAGGTCGGCACCACCGCGCTGGTGCTCGACATGATCGAGGCGGGCGAGGACCTCTCGGAGTTCCAGCTGGCCCGCCCGGTCACCGCCGTGCACCAGATCAGCCACGACCCGACGCTGCGCGCCACCGTCGCGCTGGCCGACGGGCGCGAGCTGACCGGCCTTGCGCTGCAACGGCTCTACCACGAGCGCGTGGCCAAGTTCGTCCAGCGCGAAGCCAACGAAGACCCGCGCGTGCTCGACATCATCGACAAGTGGGCGATGGTCCTGGACCTGCTCGAGCGCGATCCGATGGACGCCGCGCACCTGCTCGACTGGCCGGCCAAACTGCGACTGCTCGAGGGCATGCGCACCAGGGAAGGCCTGGGCTGGGCCGCGCCCAAACTGCACCTGATGGACCTGCAGTACTCCGACGTTCGCCTGGACAAGGGGCTCTACAACCGCCTGGTCGCCCGCGGGTCGATGCAGCGGCTCGTCAGCGAACAGCAGGTGCTCGACGCGATGACCAACCCGCCCACCGACACCCGCGCCTACTTCCGCGGTGAGTGCCTGCGACGCTTCGGCGCCGATATCGCCGCCGCCAGTTGGGATTCGGTGATCTTCGATCTCGGTGGTGATTCGCTGGTCCGGATTCCGACGCTGGAACCGCGCCGGGGCACGAAAGCGCACGTCGGCAGGCTGCTCGATGCCTCGCGCACGGCCGCGGAGCTGGTCGAGCAGCTCACCCACTGACGCGATCGAGGGGTCGACTGCGCGACAATCCGATCGCTATCGACCACCTTGTCGGATCCGCTCGGTAGGGTTGTGGGACACACACGATCATCGTGATGAGGAAGAGGAGGTCGGCTGCCATGGCACAAGAGCAGACCAAGCGCGCCGGGGGTGGCGACGAGGACGAGGGCCCCGAGGGCGTAGACGCGGCAGGGCAGGAACGCCGCGAGAAGCTGGCGGAGGAAACCGACGACTTGCTCGATGAGATCGATGACGTGCTCGAAGAGAACGCCGAAGACTTCGTGCGGGCATATGTGCAGAAGGGCGGCCAGTGACCCCAGGTGACCCCTTGCGCCTCCACGCGGGGCGGGCTCTCTCCTCGTTCACCGAACATCTCCGCATGCACGCTCCGGACCTGTTGCCCGCCAACAGGTTCCCGATCTCGGATCTGACCGCGACGAAGGATCTGGCGCCGCACGGCACCACCATCGTCGCGGTCACCTACCGTGGCGGCGTGCTGATCGCGGGCGACCGCAGGGCCACCATGGGCAACCTGCTCGCCAGCCGCGACACCGAGAAGGTGTACATCACCGACACCTTCTCGGCCGCGGGTATCGCCGGTACCGCGGGCATCGCGATCGAGATGGTGCGGCTGTTCGCCGTGGAGCTGGAGTACTACGAGAAGATCGAAGGCGTGCCGCTCACCTTCGACGGTAAAGCCAACAAGCTGTCGAAAATGGTTCGCGACAACCTGCCTGCCGCCATGCAGGGCCTGGCAGCGATCCCGCTGCTGGTCGGTTTCGACGACCAGATCCTCGACCCCGACCGGTCCGGCCGCATCGTGTCCTACGACGTGGTCGGCGGGCGTAGCGAGGAGCGGTTCGGCTACACCGCCGTCGGCTCCGGTTCGACGTTCGCGAAGTCGTCGCTGAAGAAGCTCTACCAGCGCGGCATCGACCAGGACCGGGCGCTGCGGATCGCGGTGGAATCACTGTTCGACGCCGCAGACGACGACACCGCCACCGGTGGTCCCGACATGCTGCGCGGGATCTACCCGACAGCGGTGGTGATCGACGCCGACGGTGCGGACGAGATCGGTGAGGATCGTCTCGCCGAGATCGCCCGCGGTGTGATCGCCGACCGGGAAGCCGCGGAAGAAGGGGGCGCCGTCCTATGACGCTGCCGTATTACGCCTCGGCCGAGCAGATCATGCGCGACAAGACCGAGCTCGCCCGCAAGGGCATCGGTCGCGGTCGCAGCGTGATCGTGCTGGTCTACGCCGACGGCGTGCTGTTCGTCGCCGAGAACCCCTCGGCGACGTTGCACAAGGTCAGCGAGCTCTACGACCGCGTCGGATTCTCCGCGGTCGGCAAGTACAACGAGTTCGAGGCTCTGCGCCGCGGCGGCATCTTGCAGGCCGACCTCAAGGGTTACCAGTACGACCGGCGCGATGTCACCGGGCGTGGACTGGCCAACCTGTACGCGCAGACCCTCGGGTCGATCTTCACCGATCAGCTCAAGCCCTACGAGGTGGAGATCTGCGTCGCCGAGGTGGGTTATCCCGAACAGTCACCGACCTCGGTGCTGTACCGGATCACCTTCGACGGGTCCATCGTCGACGAACGCGAGTACGTCGTCATGGGCGGCACCACCGAGCCGATCCTGACCCAGCTCAAAGCCACCTACAAGCCGGGTCTGTCCCTGGACGACGCGTTGAAGGTGGCGATCGGCGCACTGCTGGCCGGTCAGCCCGAAGCCGACAAGGACAAGCGTTCGCTCGGTGAGGCCTCCCTCGAGGTGGCCACACTCGAGCAGCAGCGGCCGCGCCGGGCGTTCCGCAGGCTGCAGGGCCCCGCCCTGGAGTCGGCGCTGGCCGCGTCGAAGTCCAAGCCCAAGCCGGTCAAAGAGGCGAAGCTGCCAGAACCCGACGACGACGCGGGGAAATAACCCACCGTCACGATCATGATCGGGCCTGCGAATCGCACCGGTTCGCAGGCCCGATCTCGTCGTGTGCGCGGAGGTCGTTCGCTGTCCGAATCGTTGTGAACACGTATGCGAATGGGATGTCAGGAGCGCCGCGCGGGCACTGGTCATGGCTGTACTGTCGATAGTGTGCAGCGACGAATCATGGGGATCGAGACCGAGTTCGGTGTGACATGCACCTTCCACGGTCACCGTCGGCTGTCCCCCGACGAGGTAGCCCGGTACTTGTTCCGCCGGGTGGTGTCCTGGGGCCGTAGCTCCAATGTCTTCCTTCGCAACGGTGCCAGGTTGTACCTCGACGTCGGATCGCATCCCGAGTACGCCACCGCCGAATGCGACAGCCTGGTCCAGTTGGTCACCCACGACCGGGCCGGCGAGCGGGTGCTGGAGGACCTGCTCATAGACGCCGAACAGCGCCTCGCCGAAGAAGGCATCGGCGGCGACATCTACCTGTTCAAGAACAACACCGACTCCGCGGGCAACTCCTACGGCTGCCACGAGAACTTCCTCGTGGTCCGGGCGGGCGAGTTCTCCCGGATCTCGGATGTGCTGCTCCCGTTCCTGGTCACCCGCCAGCTCATCTGTGGCGCGGGCAAGGTGCTGCAGACGCCGAAGGCGGCCACGTTCTGCCTGTCGCAGCGCGCCGAGCACATCTGGGAGGGCGTCTCCTCGGCGACCACCCGCTCGCGCCCGATCATCAACACCCGCGACGAGCCGCACGCCGACGCCGAGAAGTACCGGCGCCTGCACGTGATCGTCGGTGACTCCAACATGGCCGAACCGACCACCATGCTCAAGGTCGGTACCGCCTCGCTGGTGCTGGAGATGATCGAGGCAGGGGTGTCGTTCCGCGATTTCGCGCTCGACAACCCGATACGGGCCATTCGCGAGGTCAGCCACGATCTCACCGGTCGCCGTCCCGTGCGCCTGGCCGGCGGGCGCCAGGCCAGTGCCCTGGAGATCCAGCGCGAGTACTACGCCCGCGCCGTCGAGCACCTGCGCAACCGCGATCGCGATCCGCAGGTCGACGCGGTGGTGGATCTGTGGGGTCGCACGCTCGACGCGGTCGAGGCACAGGACTTCGCCAAGGTCGACACCGAGATCGACTGGGTGATCAAGCGCAAGCTGTTCCAGCGCTACCAGGACCGCTACAGCATGGAGATGTCGGATCCCAAGATCGCCCAGCTGGATCTGGCCTACCACGACATCAAGCGTGGTCGCGGGGTCTTCGACCTGCTCCAGCGCAAGGGTCTGGCCAAGCGGATCACCGAGGACGACGCCGTCGATGCCGCCGTGGACACCCCGCCGCAGACGACGCGAGCCAAGCTGCGTGGTGACTTCATCACCGCCGCGCAGGAAGCCGGCCGCGACTTCACCGTCGACTGGGTGCACCTCAAGCTGAACGATCAGGCGCAGCGCACGGTGCTGTGCAAGGATCCGTTCCGATCGGTCGACGAACGCGTCGACCGGCTGATCGCCTCGATGTAGGCGAACCCCTCAGACGGGGGGACCGACAACAGAACCGGTGGCGCATGGGAGCGATCGCGTAGGCGCCACCGGTTTTGTTGTGTGTGGGCAGGCTCAGTCCGCGGTGACGACGGTCGCGTAGGTGGCGGTGAGGCCGGCGATGAACGCGGTGAGCGCCAATTCGAAGCTGTCGTCATCGATTTCGTCGGCGATCGCCCGCAGCAGGTGTGCCTGATTCAGGTGCGGGTAGCGGTCGCGGTAGACCTGCACGTCGTCGGCGAAGCCGCCGGCGAACGAGCCCACCGTCGAACCCATGACCAGGTAGCGGGTGGCCGCGCCGATCATGGTGGCGTAGCGCGGTGGCCAGCCCGCACCGACCAGACCGCCGTGTACGGCGTCGGCGGCGCGCAGGTTCTCGGCTCGGCGGCCCGGGCCGGTGGCCAGGTACGGCACGAAGTTCGGGTGGGTGGCCAGCGCGCCGCGATAGCTGCGCGCCCAGTCCGCGAGTGCGCGATCCCAGCTCATGGAGTCGAAGGCCGAGGTGTCGACGTGGCTCATGATGCCGGTGGCGATGTCGTCGAACAGGTCGTCCTTGTTCGGGTAGTGGCCGTAGAGCGAGGCGGCCTGCACGCCGAGTTCGGCGCCCAATTTGCGCATGGAGACTTCGGCGAGCCCGTCGCGGTCGATCAGGACCAGCGCGGCGTCGCGAATGCGCTCGCGGCTCAACAGCGGAACGCGCGGCCTCGCCATGCGGTACTTCCTCTCTCGTCGGGAATCGAACGGTATCACCGATGCCGAAAATGACTCTTGATTAACCGAACAGCGTTAGGATACGGTGCCCGAGTAAACCTAACGCCGTTTGGTTCAGGAGTGGTTCCGTGGATTTCCAGCTCACCCCCGCGCAGTCCGACCTGCGTGAACTCGCCCGAACGTGGGTGGACAAGGAAGTCGTGCCGTATGCCGCGCAGTGGGATCGCGACGAATCGGTGGACCCGGCGATCGTCGGCAAACTCGGCGCTCTCGGTTTCCTGGGCATCGGGATCGCCGAGCACTACGGTGGCTCCGGCGGCGACACCTTCGACTACTGCCTGCTGCTCGAGGAGCTCGGCCGCGGTGACAGCGCGGTGCGCGGCATCGTGTCGGTCTCGCTCGGGCTGTTCGGCAAGTCGATCGCCGCCTACGGCACCGAGGAGCAGAAGCAGCGATTCCTGCCCGGGATCTGCGCGGGTGAACAGCTCGGCTGTTTCGCGCTGACCGAACCCGGCACCGGCTCCGACGCGGCGAATCTGGACGCCCGCGCCGTCCGCGACGGGTCGGACTGGGTTCTGTCCGGCACCAAGATCTTCATCACCAACGGGACCTGGGCCGATCACGCGCTGGTGTTCGCGCGGACCGGCGGGCCCGGCCCCAAGGGGGTCACCGCGTTCGTGGTGCCGACGGACGCGGCGGGCTTCGGCCGGACCGAGATCAAGGGCAAGCTCGGGCTGCGTGGCCAGGCCACCGCCGAATTCGTCCTCGATCGCGTCCGGGTGCCCGACGCGCTGCGCCTCGGCGAGGAGGGGCAGGGCTTCCGGATCGCGATGTCCGCGCTCGACAAGGGCCGCATCGGGGTCGCGTCCGGGTGCGTCGGCGTGGCCCGGGCCTGCCTCGAAGCCGCGGTGCGCTATGCCGGTGAGCGCGAACAGTTCGGCAAGCCGATCGCCGGTTACCAGCTGGTCCAGGAGCTGCTGTCCGATATCGCCGTCGCGACCGACGCCGCCCGGCTGCTCGCCTGGCGCGCGGCCGATCTCGCCGGCCGCGGGCAAGCCTTCGGCACCGCCGCGTCGATGGCGAAGCTGTTCGCCTCCGAAGCCGCGGTCTCGGCTGCCAACAACGCGATCCAGGTGTTCGGCGGCTACGGCTACATCGACGAATACCCCGTCGCCAAGTATCTGCGTGACGCGCGCGTACTGACTCTCTACGAGGGCACCACCCAGATCCAGAAACTGCTCATCGGGCGCGCCCTCACCGGCGTGAACGCCATTGTCTGACACAGGAGTACGACCCATGACCCACAGAACAGCCTTCGTCACCGGGGCGGCTCGCGGCATCGGCGCGGCCACCGCCGCCCGCCTGGCCGACAACGGATTCGCCGTGGCCGTCGTCGATCTCGACACCGACGCTGCCGTGCTGGCCGCCGGGAAGATCAACGCGGCAGGCGGCACCGCGATCGGCCTCGGTTGCGACGTCGCCGACGAGGCGCAGGTGGCCGACGCCGTCGCGCGTACCGTGGCCGATCTCGGCTCGCTCGACGTGCTGGTGAACAACGCGGGCGTGCTGCGCGACAACCTGCTGTTCAAGATGTCGGTCGAGGACTGGGACACCGTCATGGCGGTGCACCTGCGCGGCGCGTTCCTGTGCAGCAAGGCCGCGCAGAAGCACATGGTGGACAACGGTGGCGGCGCCATCGTCAACACCTCGAGCGTCTCGGCGCTCGGCAATCGCGGCCAGGCCAACTACGCGGCGGCCAAAGCGGGCATCCAGGGCCTGACCCGCACCCTCGCCATGGAACTCGGCCCGTTCGGGATTCGCGTCAACGCGGTCGCCCCCGGCTTCATCGCCACCGAGATGACCGCGGCCACCGCGGCGCGGATGGGCGTGAGTGCCGAGGATTTGCAGGCGAAGACCGCCGAGATCACCCCGCTGCGACGGGTCGGCGTGCCCGCCGACATCGCGAACGTGGTGGCGTTCCTCGCCTCCGACGACGCCGGCTTCGTCACCGGACAGACCGTGTACGTCGACGGCGGACGCCGTCTCTAGATTGCGGAGAAACCCCATGCAGAGAACAGTTTTCACCGACGAGCACGCAGCATTCCGCAAGACCGTGCGGGCGTTCATCGAATCGAAGGTCTCGCCGGTCTACGACCAGTGGTACGAGGCGGGCATCGTGCCGCGCGAGTTCTACGCCGAGCTGGCCGGCCTCGGGGTGTTCGGGATCGAGGTGCCCGAGCAATACGGAGGCGCCGGCATCGAATCGTTCAAGTTCCAGGCGATCCTGCTGGAGGAAACCACCCGGGCCGGTGTGTCTTTCGGCGGCTCCGGCGTGCACGTGGGCCTGTGTCTGCCGTATCTGAAGAACCTCGCGACCGATGAACAGAAGCAGCGCTGGCTGCCGGGATTCGTCTCGGGCGAGATCATGTTCGCGATCGCGATGACCGAGCCCGGCACCGGATCCGATCTCGCCGGAATGCGCACGACCGCACAGCTGTCCGAGGACGGCACGCACTATGTGCTCAACGGGTCGAAGACCTTCATCACCGGCGGTGTGCACGCCGACCGGGTGATCGTCTGCGCGCGGACCGCTCCGCCGTCGGAAACGGATCGCCGCCACGGGATCTCGCTGCTCGTGGTCGATACGAAGTCGCCGGGGTACGCGGTGGGACGCAAGCTGGACAAGCTGGGTCTGAAGGTTTCCGACACCGCCGAGCTGTCCTTCACCGACGTGCGGGTTCCGGTGTCGGACCTGCTGGGGGAGGCGAACAAGGGGTTCAGCTACCTGGGCCGGAATCTGCCGCAGGAACGGCTCTCGATCGCCCTCGGCGCCTATGCCCAGGCCAAGGCGGCGATCCGGTTCACTCTCGAGTACACCAGGGGCCGTGACGTTTTCGGCAGGCCGGTCGCGCAGTTCCAGAACACCAAGTTCGAACTGGCCGCTTGCCAGGCCGAGGTCGATGCCGCCGAGGCGGTCGTCGACCGGGCGCTGGAGGCCCTCGACCGCGAGGAACTCACCGCCGCCGACGCGGCCTCGGCCAAACTGTTCTGCTCCGAGGTGGCTTCGCGAGTGATCGACCGCTGCCTGCAACTGCACGGCGGCTACGGCTACATCAACGAGTACCCGGTGGCCCGCCTGTATGCCGACAACCGGGTCAACCGGATCTACGGCGGCACCAGCGAGGTGATGAAGATGATCATCGCCAAGGACATGGGCTTGTGACCGGCACCGCGTATCTGGCCGACGGCGTGCGGACGCCGTTCGGCCGGTACGGGGGCCCGCTGGCCGAGGTTCAACCTGATGACCTTGCCGCACAAGCGATCACGGCCCTGGTGCAGCGGCTGCCGAGCGTGGATTTCGGCGCAGTCGACGACGTGGCGCGGTTGTCGTCGATCGTGACGAGCATCCGTGACCGGTGCGGTGTTCGCCCCCGGTTGCCATCGCATCCAGCCCCGCCTTGTGCGGTGGCCACTGCTTTCCGCCAACGTTGTCGTTAGGAACCACCCGTGAACGCCACACTTTCCCTGGCGAGCATCCTCGCCGAACCCGCCCGCCGCCGCCCGCATCACCTCGCGCTGATCGAGGGTGAGCACCGCATCACCTTCGCCGATCTGTGGCGCGAAGCCCGCGAACAGGCCGGCGCCCTGATCGCGCGTGGTGTGCAACCCGGCGACCGGGTAGCGCTGCTGTGTCCCAATACTGTCGATTTCCCGCGCGCCTATTTCGCCGTCCTCGCCGCGGGCGCGACGGTGGTGCCCGTCCATCTGCTGCTCACCGCGCCGGAGATGGAATACGTGCTGCGTGACAGCGGTGCCTCGCTGCTGATCTGTCATCCGATGGTCGCGGCGACCGGGAGCGAAGCGGCGAGGAACGTGGGCATCGATGTGGTGGCGCCGGAAGAGCTTGCCGGCACGGCGATCTCGAACTTCGTCTCGCGTGGCCCGCTCGATACGGCGGTCGTCTTCTACACCAGTGGCACCACCGGTACACCCAAGGGCGCCGAGCTGAGCCATCTCAACATGGTGATGTGCGCGACGGTGAACACCTTCGACGCCAACGAGATCCACCGCGACGACATCGCCCTCGGCGCGCTGCCGCTGTTCCACGTGTTCGGGCAGACGGTATCGATGAATTCGCAGTGGCGGGTGGGCGGCACCCTGGTGCTGATGCCGAGATTCGACGCGGCCGCGGCGGTGTCGCTGATGGCGGCCGAGCGGGTCAACCTGTTCCACGGCGTGCCCACCATGTATCTGTCGTTGATCGAAGCGGCGGGTTCGGCGCCGGTACTGCCCGAGCTGAAACTCTGTATCAGCGGTGGCGCAGCGCTGCCCGTTGCCGTGCTCGAGGAATTCGAGCGGGTCTTCCACGCGCCGGTACTCGAGGGTTATGGCCTGTCGGAGACCTCGCCGACCGCCGCGGTGAACCAGCCGTGCTTCGGTACCGAGGCCGGCACCGTCGGACATCCGGTGTGGGGCGTCGACGTGGAGATCGCCGATCCCGCGATCGCCGACCGCATCGAACTGCTGCCGGTCGGCGACGTGGGCGAGGTGGTGGTGCGCGGGCACAACGTGTTCAGCGGCTACACCGGCAGGCCGGAAGCCACCGCCGCGGCCGTGGTCGACGGCTGGTTCCGGACCGGTGACCTCGGCACGAGGGACGACACCGGTCGGGTGCGCATCGTCGACCGGATCAAGGAGATGATCCTGCGCGGCGGATTCAATGTGTATCCGACCGAGGTCGAAGCGGCCCTGATGCGGCACCCGCGGATCGCGCAGGTGGCGGTGATCGGGGTGCCCGACCCCCATTACGGTGAGGAGGTCGTGGCGGTCGTCGTGCCCGAGGGCGCGCTGACCGAGCGGGAAGTGATCGACTTCGCCAAGCAGCAGGTCGCGAAGTACAAGTACCCGCGCCGCGTCGAATTCGTGACCGAGCTACCCCTCGGCCCCACCCATAAAGTTCTCAAACGCGCACTGCGCCAACGTTTCGGAGGAACGGCATGACCACGGATTTCGCTGATGTCGACGCGCTGCGGGCGGCGGTCGGCACCGAACTCGGCCCCAGCGACTGGATCACCGTCGACCAGCGTCGCATCGACCTGTTCGCCGAGGCCACCGACGATCACCAGTGGATCCACGTCGACGCCGAGCGCGCCGCCGCGGGCCCCTACGGAACCACCATCGCCCACGGCTTCCTCACCCTGTCGCTGATCGTGCCGATGACCCAGCAGATCATGACCGTCAGCGCGGCGAAGGCAGGCATCAACTACGGCCTCGACCGAGTCCGCTTCCTCACTCCCGTCCCGGTCGACAGCCGTATTCGCGCCCACCTCACGCTCACCGAGGTCACCGAGGTCACCGGCGGCGTCCAAGTCCACCGTCACGTCACCGTCGAGCTCGAAAACGCCGACCGCCCAGCGTGTGTGGCCGACTCGATCGCCCGCTGCATGCTGTGAGATCCGGCTGTGGCGAGGGCACCCGCACTCGCCACAGCGGCCCGGTGGCCTATCGCAGTTCGCCGCTGAGGACCCAGAGGTGCCCGAAGGGGTCCTTCACCCTGCCCTGTCGCTTGCCGTAGGGACGGTTGCCGACGGGGATCACGACCTCGGCTCCGTGCTGGGCCATCCGCTGCGCTGTCGCGTCGGGATCGGCGACAGTGAGCACGAGCAGTACCGGCGAGCCACCCACCGATTCCGGGTCGGCCCACCCCCACTCCTCGGCACTGTGTGCCAGCGCGAACACGACGGAGCCGAGCGTGAGTTCGGCGTGGTGCACCACCGCGTCCTCGGCGACGCGCAGACTCACCTCGGCTCCGAGCACCTGGGTGTAGAAGGTGATCGCGGCGTCCGCGTCGGAGACCAGCAGCTTCGGGACCAGTTGGCTGTTCATGTTTCCCATGGTCGTGGAACCGGGCTTTGCCTGCCTTGTAGATTTCGGCCCTCTTCCGCGAGCCAGTCGGTCGGCGTGGTGTTCATGAGGTCGCGGAACTCGCGCACGAGGTGGCTCTGATCGTGGTAGCCCGACTCGGCCGCCACCTGGGCCCAGGACGTTGCGCCCGTGCCTGCGCGGTGAACCGCGCACTCGAGACGGGCCACGCGGGAGGCGAATTTCGGGGTGACCCCCAGCGAGCGTCGCATCACCTCGCGCAGACGCCGGGCGCTCAGGTGTACGTGGTCGGCGAGATCGTCGACCGACGCCGTTCCACCACCGGCTCTGATCAGATCCAGCGCGCGCAGGGCGTGGTCGGCGGTGGTGTCGTACCCGGCCCGGTTCAGCTGGTCGAGCAGCCGAATGCGCAGAACAGCCTCGCGTCGAGCGGCCGGGTGCTCCGCCAACTCCTCGCACATCGAACGCACCCACGGCAGTACGGCGTCGGCGATCACACCGCCCGCGTCCACTTCACTGAGCGGCATGCCGATCAGGCGGCGCAGGGCCGACGCCGACAACTCGACATAAGCCGTCGGCTGCCGCGGCAGCAGGGTGGTGACCGGCGTCGCGAGCCCCGGCCGCATCAAGCCGGCCACGACAGCCTGCGTGCGCAAGGTCTGTCCGCCGTAGTCGACCTCGAGCGGAGCCCCGAGACCGACAACGAGTCGAGCCGACAAGGTGGGGACGGCCCGATGTGCCCGAGCGGGGCCGACGTGCTCGCTGATCGACACCACGCCGATGCCCGCGGCACGGCATGCCGGACGGAGGTTCACCCTCGCATTCTCGCACCCGTGGGCGTCGGCTACCCGTCGGCGAGATAGCGCTCGACCGTGTCGACCTTGCTGTGCAGCGCGTCGGTGACCCCGGGTCGGATATCGGCCTTGAGGACCAGGCTGCAGCGGGGTGCGGTGACCAGGATGGCGTCGGTGGCGGCTTTGATCACTGCCATCACCTCGTCCCATTCGCCCTCGAGGGTGGTGAACATCGCGTCGGTGCGGTTCGGCAGGCCGGAAGCGCGGACCACCCGGACGGCCGCGGCGACCGCTTCGCCGACCGAGCCGTCGTGGTGGGCGGAACCGCTGGGCGCAACGGAGAAGGCGACGAGCATCGTGATCCTTTCGGCGGGTGGGTTCCATGGTCGCGGGACCGTGGCCCAAGTGTGCGCCGACGCGCGGGGGAGCGGGCGCGACCATTACCCTCTATCGAGTGGCGATATCCAAGGTCGAGCGGCTGATGAATCTGGTCATCGCGCTGCTGTCGACCAGGCAGTTCCTGAGCGCGGAACGTATTCGCGCCAGCGTGGCCGGTTACGAGGACTCCGCGACCGACGAGGCGTTCAGCCGGATGTTCGAGCGCGACAAGAACGAACTGCGTGATCTGGGCATCCCGCTGGAAGTCGGTCCGGTGGGACGGTTCTCGACACTCGAGGGGTACCGGATCAACCGGGACGCCTACGAGCTGCCCGATATCGACCTGTCCAGCGAGGAAGCCGCGGCGGTCGCCGTCGCGGTGCAGATGTGGGCCTCACCGGAATTGGCGGGCGCGGCCGAGGGCGCGCTGTTGAAGCTGCGCGCGGCCGGGGTCACCGTCGAGACCGACAACGTCGGGGTGTCGGTGCCCGCGGTGCCCGCCCGCACCCGAGGGTCGGAGCCGGTGTTGCGGGAACTCCTCGCGGCGATCGACGCGGGGCAGGCGGTGCGATTCGGCCACCACAGCGCCGTCACCGATCCGTTCGTGACCCGCGATGTCGAACCGTGGGGGGTGGTCACCCGGCACGGGCGCTGGTATCTGGTCGGCCACGACCGCGAACGTGACGCCGTTCGCACGTTCCGGCTCTCGCGGATCGGTGGACAGGTGCGGCCGTACGGTCCGGTCGACGCGGTCCACAAGCCCGCGCACACCGATCTGCGCGCGATCGTCGACCGGGTCACCGGCGACGCTCCCGTCACCGGGTCGGCCACCGTGTGGGTCGCCAAGGGTCGCGGTCGCGAATTGCGCCGCATCGGCACCGAAGTCGACACCCGTGACCTGGGCGGACGTCCCGGCTCGGTGCTCGCGGTGCCGGTCCGATCCCGCGACTGGGTGGCCCGGCTGATCACCGGCCTCGGTCCCGATGTTCTCGTTCTGGAACCACCGGAACTGCGCGCCGACGTGATGAACCGGCTACGTTCGGTACTCGACCACACGGAGGTCACGTCGTGAGTTCGCGTCTGTCCCTACGCCTTTCGCGCCTGCTGAACATGGTGCCGTACCTGCTCGCGCACCCGGGTATCAGCGCGGCCGAGGCCGCCGCCGAACTGGGTGTCACCACCAAACAGCTGATGAGCGACCTCAATCAGCTGTGGATGTGCGGGTTGCCGGGCTACGGTCCCGGCGATCTGATCGACCTGTCGTTCTCCGAGGAGAGCATCGAGGTCACCTTCTCGGCCGGGATCGAACGGCCGCTACGGCTGACCTCCACCGAGGCCACCGCGCTGCTGGTGGCGCTGCGCTCGATCGTGGAGATGCCGGGCATGGTCGATCCGACCGCCGCACACGCCGCCATCGCCAAGATCGAATCGGCGATCGCCAGCACCGACGCCGTCGTCACCGGCAAACCGGTCGATGTCCCCGTCGAGAAGCCGGTGGTCGCGACCGTGCGCTCCGCGCTCGCCGACGCGCGAGCCCTGCGCCTGGTCTACTACTCCGCCAGCCGCGACGAGGTGTCCGAACGTATCGTCGACCCGATTCGCGTGGTGCTGGTCGACAACAACAGCTACCTGCAGGCCTGGTGCAGGCAGGCCGAAGGCGTTCGCCTGTTCCGGTTCGATCGGATCGAGGACGCCACCGAACTCGACGAACCCGCCCGTGCGCCGAGCCACGCCGCCAACGACGCCGCGGCACTCGACCTGTTCCAGGACGACCCCGACGTGCCGCTGGCCCGGCTCCGGATCCGCGCCGACTACGCCTGGGTGCTCGACCAGTACCCCATGCACCGCATCGAATCGCGCGCCGACGGCAGCATCGAGGCGGGCATGCGCTTCGCGTCACCGGACTGGATGGCTCGGCTGCTGCTCGGCTTCGGCACCGGCGTCACCGTGCTCGGGCCACCCGAACTGGTGGCGGCGGTGCGCCTGCGCGCCGACGCCGCCCTGGCCGCCTACGCGGCCGCCGGACTGGTGGGGGAGACCGAACCCGCGTGAGTCAGCGAGTACTGGTCCTCGGCGCGGGCAGCGTCGGGGTTTTCATCGGCGGTCACCTGGCCGCCGCGGGCATGGAAGTGATCTTCGTCGGCCGTCAGCGGATCCTCGACGACATCGCCGAACACGGCCTGCGCCTCACCGATCTGGACGGCGGTTCTACCGAGGTGACGCCCGACCGGTTCGGCCTCGCGCTCGAGCCCGACGAACCCGAGCTGGCCGACCTGGTCCTGGTGACGGTGAAATCGGCCGACACCGCCGCCGCGGTCCGTGCCGTCGCGGGCCGATTACGCCCCGGCACGCCGGTCGTGAGCCTGCAGAACGGCATCGGCAACGCCAGTGTGATCAGAGAGATTCTGCCGACCAGCATCGCCCTGGCCGGGATGGTGATGTTCAATGTGGTGCACAGCGGTCGCGGGTGTTTCCACCGCGCCAGCGACGGCGACCTCGCGATTCAGGACGACCCGGTCGTCGACCGCTTCGCCGACCGTTTCCGGGCGGCCGGACTGCCGCTGCGCCGCCACCGCGATCTGCGTCCGGTGCAATGGGCGAAACTGCTGCTCAATCTGAACAACCCGATCAACGCGCTGTCGGGCAAGCCGCTGCGTGAGGAACTCGCCGAGCGTGACTACCGCCGCTGCCTCGCGCTGACCCAGTCCGAAGCCCTCGCCGTGATGAACACTGCGCGAATTCGGCCCGCGCAGCTCACCCCCGTTCCACCCGAGTTGATGGTGCATTTGCTGCGCGTTCCCGACGCGGTCTTCCGGCGGGTGTTCGGGCGCGTGCTCGCCATCGATCCGCTCGCCCGTTCGTCGATGGCCGATGACCTCGCGCTCGGTCGGCGGACCGAAATCGCGTGGTTGTGCGGGGAAATCGTGCGCCTCGGCGACATGGTCGGGCACCCGACGCCGGTCAACCGGCGGTTGACGGAGCTGATCAGGATCGCCGAGTCCGGCGACACCGCCCGGTTCACCGGAAGCCGGTTGTTCGCCGAGCTGACCGGGGCGGCGGCGGCTGTCGCGGGTTGAACGCGTGGCGAACACCGCTGCGGCTCGGCGTCCACCACGCTCCGAACCCAGGTAGCATCGGTAATCACCACAGTCTTTGGAGGTATCTGATAATGGGCACGTTCAGCTGGACGCACCTGCTGATCATCGCGTTGCTGTTCGTTCTGCTCTTCGGCGCGAAGCGGCTTCCCGACGCGGCACGCGGTCTCGGCCGCTCGCTGCGGATCTTCAAGAGCGAGGTCGGGCAGATGCAGGCGGAGTCGTCGGCATCCGACGCACCGGCGGCCACCCCGGCCACCCCCGCGCCGCAGCAGCAGCTGTCCGCGTCGGCGCCGCAGGCACAGACCCCGATCGTCGAACCGCAGCAGGGCCACAAAACCCTCTGACCTCGGCCATCACCCCGGAGCGGTAGTCATCGCTCCGGGGCGAAGTGCTGTCTCGTCAGAAGTTGCCGCCGAGCATCCGCCGAACCGAGGGTTAGAGGCCACCACCCACCATGCGCATCCCGTTCGATCCCCGGCGCACCAAGCGCAGGACGAATCCCGACGGCACCATGTCGTTGGTCGAGCACCTGCAGGAACTGCGCACCCGGCTGCTGCTGGCACTGGCCGCCATCGCGGTGACCACCCTGATCGGCTTCTTCTGGTACGCGCACACCCTCTTCGGGATGGAGAGCCTGGGCGAGATCCTGCGCGGCCCCTACTGTGCGCTGCCCGAATCGGCGCGCGCCAGCCTGACCCCCGACGGCGCCTGCCGATTGCTCGCCACGGGCCCCTTCGACCAGTTCATGCTCCGGTTGAAGGTCGGGTTCACCGCCGGTGTGGTGATCGCGACCCCGTTCTGGCTGTACCAGCTGTGGGCGTTCATCACCCCGGGGCTGTACGCGAAGGAACGCAAGCTCGCGGTCGGGTTCGTGGTGACCGGTTCGGTGCTGTTCGTGACGGGTGCCGTGCTCGCCTACGTGGTGGTCTCGCACGCGTTGTCGTTCCTGATGACCATCGGCGACAACGTCCAGATCACCGCGCTCAGCGGTAATCAGTACTTCGGTTTCATCATCCAGCTGCTGATCATCTTCGGCGTCAGTTTCGAGACGCCGCTGATCATCATCGGGCTGAACCTGGTCGGCGTGCTGCCCTACACCAAGCTCAAGGCGTGGCGGCGCGGGATGATCTTCGGTCTGTTCGTCTTCGCCGCGATCGTCACACCGCAGGACCCGTTCTCGATGCTGGCGCTGGCGATCGCGCTGACCGTGCTGTTCGAGTTCGCCGTGCAGTTCGCGCGGTTCAGTGACGCGCGCAAGGCCCGCCGGGAAGAGAAGGAGGGCTGGGGCACGCTCGACGACGAACAGGCCTCTCCACTCGAGACCCCCGAGCCGGTGGCGTCCGCCGATCCGGTGAGCGAGCCGGAGAAAACCGCGCGCCCGGTGTCGGACTACTCCGATACGCTCTGAGGGGTGACCGACACTCCGGGGCTGCCCAGCGAACTGGCGAAATTCGCCGGTGAAATCTCGTTCGATCTGGACCCCTTCCAGAGCACCGCGTGCGCGGCGCTGGAAGACGGGCACAGCGTGCTCGTGTGCGCCCCGACCGGAGCGGGCAAGACGATCGTCGGTGAGTTCGCCGTGCACATGGCGCTGGCCTCGGGCGGAAAGTGCTTCTACACCACGCCGATCAAGGCGCTGTCGAATCAGAAGTTCGCCGATCTCACCGCCCGCCACGGCCGCGACAGTGTCGGCCTGCTCACCGGTGACCAGTCGATCAACCCCGGCGCGCCGGTGGTCGTGATGACCACCGAGGTGCTGCGCAACATGCTCTACGCGTCCTCGGACTCGCTGCACGGTCTGTCCTACGTGGTGATGGACGAGGTGCACTACCTGGCCGACCGGTTCCGGGGCGCGGTGTGGGAGGAAGTGATCCTGCACCTGCCACCGGATGTGCGGCTGGTGAGCCTGTCGGCGACGGTATCCAACGCCGAGGAGTTCGGCGCCTGGATGGAGACCGTGCGCGGCGACACCGCGGTGGTGGTCGACGAGACCAGGCCGGTGCCGCTGTGGCAGCACGTGATGGTCGGCCGGCGGATGTTCGACCTCTTCGACACCAAGTCCAGCGACCGCAAGGTCGTGGTCGACGAAGATCTCGTGCGGTTCATCCGCCAGCGCGAGAGCGCCGACCGGATGCACGGCTACGGCGGTCCGCGTGGGCGTGGTGGACGCGGCGGCAATTTCCGCCCGTTGCCGCGACCGGATGTCCTGGCGCGCCTCGACGAGGAAAACCTGCTGCCCGCGATCACCTTCATCTTCAGCCGCGCGGGCTGCGACGGCGCGCTGGCCCAGTGCCTGCGCGCCCGCCTCGATCTGAGCCGTCCCGGCGAGGCCGCGCAGATCGACGAGATCATCGAGAAGCACACCGGTGACCTGCCCAAGGGCGATCTGGAGGTCCTCGGCTACTGGGAGTGGCGCGAGGCGCTGCAGCGCGGCCTGGCCGCCCACCACGCCGGCATGCTGCCCGCGTTCCGGCACACCGTCGAGGAACTGTTCGTCAAGGGGCTGGTGCGCGCGGTGTTCGCCACCGAGACCTTGGCACTGGGCATCAACATGCCCGCCCGCACGGTGGTGCTCGAGCGGCTGGTGAAGTTCAACGGCGAAACCCATGCCGAGCTCACCCCCGGCGAGTACACCCAGCTCACTGGTCGTGCGGGGAGGCGCGGTATCGACGTCGAGGGCCACGCGGTGGTGCTGTGGCAGCCCGAGGTCGACACCAGTGCGGTGGCAGGCCTCGCCTCCACCCGCACCTATCCGCTGCGCAGCTCGTTCCGGCCCGGCTACAACATGTCGATCAACCTGATCGACCGGATGGGTGCCCAGGAAGCCCGAACGCTGCTCGAACGGTCGTTCGCCCAGTTCCAGGCCGACCGGTCGGTCGTGGGGCTCGTCCGTGGGATCGAACGCAACGAGGGCGCGCTGCGCAAGCTGGAGAGTCAGCTCGGCGGCGTCGACGGCGATTTCATGGAGTATCTGTCGCTGCGTGACCGGATCAAGCAGCGCGAGCGCGATATCCAGCAGCAGGGGCGGGCAGACCGGCGCGGTGCCGCGGTGAAAGCGCTGATCGGGTTGCGTCGCGGCGACGTGGTGTCCATTCCCGTGGGCAAGCGTTCCGGGCTCGCGGTGATCCTCGAACCCGACCAGACGCCCGGCGATCCGCGTCCACTGGTATTGACCGAGGACCACTGGGCAGGCCGGGTGTCCGCGGCCGATTTCCCGGAGCCCGCCGAAGCGCTCGGGCGCATGGATCTGCCGCGCCGGGTCGATCATCGGACCGCGCGCATCCGCCGCGACCTGGCCTCGGCATTGCGCGGCACCGGAATCTCGGCTCCGCGCCGTGGCAAGCGCAACGATCGTGTTCGCGGCGGCGAAGATCGTCAGCTCTCGACGCTGCGGCGCAGTCTGCGGTCCCATCCCGCGCACAATCGTCCCGATCGGGAGCAGCTGAGCCGCACCGGCGAGCGGTATTCGCGGCTCGCCCGCGAGACCGAGACGATGCGCCAGAAAGTTGCCGCCACCACGAATTCGCTGGCGCGCACGTTCGATCGGATCGTCGGGCTGCTCGAGGAACGCGGCTTCGTCGCCCACGGTGAGGTGACCGCCGACGGCAGGCGCCTGGCCCGAATCTATGCCGAGAGCGATCTCGTGGTCGCCGAGGCCCTGCGCCAGGGTCTGTGGCGCGGACTCGGCCCGGCCGAACTCGCGGCGGTGGTGTCGACACTGGTCTACGAATCGCGCCAGGAAACCGGCCTGCTGATGCCGGCGGGACCGACCGATCCGATCCGCCGTGCGGTCGCGGCCACTATCGAAGTGTGGTCGGATCTGCGCTCCGACGAGGTGCGACACAAACTTCCGCCCACCCGCGAACCCGATCTGGGGTTCGTCACCGGGGTCTACAAGTGGGCGCGCGGTGATGCGTTGGCCGAGGCGTTGCTGGCCAGCGGCGACCACGGTACGACGATGTCGGCGGGCGATTTCGTGCGGTGGTGCAGGCAGGTGATCGACCTGCTCGATCAGATCCACAACACCGCCGACGACCCCGAGATCGCGTCCACCGCCGCCAAGGCGGTGCGTGCGGTACGGCGGGGTGTCGTCGCGGTGGACGCCGCGTAGTCGGCACGTCTGTGATTTGATTTCTTCGCGTACCGACCGTGAGGCGGATGTCGTGCGAATGCGGCAGGCCCGGCGCGGGGGGCTACCGTATGGACTAATGATGCGAGTGGAGGCGAGTGGATGAGCGGCCCTTACGGACCGAACAACCCCGGGGAGGGGAACAACGATCCCACCCAGCACTGGGGGGGTCAGCAGGGGGCCGGTGGCGCCGGTCCCACCGAGCACTGGGGTGGCGCGCAGCAGCCGCCACAACAGGGCGCCCAGCCCACCCAGCAGTGGAAAGACCCGAACGCGCAGCAGCCACAGCAGCCGTGGGGACAACAGCCCCAGCAGCCGCAGCAGCCGTGGGGCCAGCAGCCGCAGCAGCCGACCGGGCCGCAGCAGCAGTGGGGCCAGACCCAGCCGCCGCCGCAGGACTGGAACAACCAGGCCGCCAACGCGCCGCAGCAGTGGGGTCAGCCCGCGCCGCAGCAGCAGTGGGGCCAGCAGCCCGCCCCGCAACAGCAGTGGGGCCAGCAGCCGTCCTCCGGTGGCAAGAGCAAGGGCCTGATCATCGGGCTCATCGCCGCGGGTGTGCTCGTGGTCGCCGCCGTGATCGGTCTGATCCTGGTCGTGTTCTCCTCGGACGAACTCGACAACGCGGCCGTGCAGGACGGTGTCTCGCGCGTGCTGAAGGACTCCTACGGCATCGCCGACGTCTCCGATGTCAGCTGCCCCTCCGGCCAGGCGGTGGAGGTCGACGCGACCTTCACCTGTGACCTGAAGGTCAGTGGCGAGGCGAAGAAGGTCACCGTCAAGATCACCAAGGAAGACGGCACCTACGAGGTCGGCCGCCCCAACTAGGCGCTCGCACTGTGTTTTCCGGGCCGTCCGCGACTACGCGGGCGGCCCGGTGTCGTTTCCGGCGGCGCAGATGCGGACGGGCGGTGGCGCCGTCGCGAACTCGTCGCGGGCGGGTCAGCCGGTGTGTGCCGCGGTCAGTGCGGTGACCAGGCGGGTGATCGGGCTCTCGGCGTTGTACTCGGCGGCCAGCGCGAGCAGCCGGTCGGGGTCAGCGGGGGTGGTGGGCAGGACGTCCGGACGCGACAGGATCACGTCGGCGTCGCGGACCACCCGCACGACCGGAGCGGCGACCTTCAGATAGTCCTGTGCGGCAACGAGTTTCGCGCGCACACCCTTGGCGATATCGGAATCGGGATCAGCGACGGCGTCCATGAGCGCGTCGAGCGAGCCGAACCTCGTGATCAGCTGGGCGGCGGACTTGTCGCCGATGCCCGCCACGCCGGGCAGGCCGTCGGAGGCGTCGCCGCGCAGGGTCGCCATGTCGGCGTAGGCCGGTCCCGCGTTCTGTTCGGGCACACCGTATTTCGCCGAGAGTTCCGCGGGGCCGAACAGTTCCGCCTTGGCCAGACCGCGACCGACGTAGAGCACGCGGACCGGTGGGGCGGGCTCGTCGCGCACCAGCTGCAGCAGGTCGCGGTCGCCGCTGACGACGACAACCGGGTCGGTGCGCTCCCGGCTGGCGAGGGTGCCGAGCACATCGTCGGCCTCGAGGCCTTCCGCGCCGCCGGTGGCGATGCCCGCCGCCTCGAGTACTTCGAGGATCATCTCGACCTGCGGGGTGAGCGTGTCGGGCACTTCCTCCGCGCCGGGCGCCGCGCTGGTGCTGGTGTCGAGTCGGTGCGCCTTGTAGGAGGGCACCAGGGCCACCCGGAACGGGGGCCGCCAATCGAGGTCGAGCCCGACCACGAGCCTGCTCGGACGATGCTTGGTGACCAGCGAGGCCACCATGTCGGTGAAGCCGCGCAGCGCGTTCACCGAGCGGCCGTCCGCGCCCCTGAGCTTGTCGGGGATGGCGTAATAGGCGCGGAACCAGAGGCTGGCGCCGTCGAGGATCAACAGGGGTCCACGGGTGCTCTCGTCAGCGGTCACCCGGTGATTGTGCCCCGAACCACCGACACCGTGGCCGTGGCCGTGCCGATGGGCTTCGGTGGCTGCCCTCGGTGCGGGGCGGGTAACGTCGGATCCTATGAGCGCGCACACGGATGCCAGGTTCGCGGCGAAGGTCTACGGTCAGCGGCTGGAGCGGGCGGTCGAGTTGATGCGCGCGGCGCATCTGGACGCCCTGCTGATCACTCCGGGCCCCGACCTGCGGTACCTGATCGGTTCGGCCGCGGAATCCTTCGAGCGGCTCACCTGCCTGGTGATCCCGGCCGACGGATCCACGCCCTCGGTGGTCATCCCGAAACTCGAGCTGGCCTCCCTCGCCGATTCCGCGGCGGGCGAACTCGGCCTGCAGGTGCTCGACTGGGTCGACGGCGTCGATCCGTACCAGCTGGTCCGCTCGATTCTGCACGCCGGTTCCCGCATCGCGGTCGCCGATGCCATGCCCGCGCTGCACCTGATCCCGCTCGCCGAATCGACCACCGGTCTGCCCGCCTCGGCGACGCCGGTGCTGCGCGAGTCGCGAATGGTCAAGGACGAGGCCGAGATCGACGCGCTGCGCCGGGCGGGCGCGGCCATCGACCGCGTGCACGCGCGGATGGGCGAGTTCCTGCGGGCCGGTCGCACCGAGGCCGAGGTGAGCGCCGATATCACCGCCGCGATCGTCGAGGAAGGCCATACCGAGGCGGCGTTCGTCATCGTGGGCAGTGGACCGCACGGCGCCGACCCGCACCACGAGGTCTCCGATCGCGTCATCGAGCAGGGCGATGTGGTGGTCATAGACATCGGTGGCCCCGTCGAACCCGGCTACTACTCGGACTCGACCCGCACCTATGTTCTCGGCACCCCGCGCCCGGAGATCGTCGAACAGGTGGCGGTCTTGGAGGCCGCCCAGGCCGCCGCGGTCGCGGCGGTGCGGCCGGGGGTGAGCGCGGAATCCATCGACGCCGCCGCCCGCAGCGTGCTCGCCGACGCGGGCCTCGGCGACGCCTTCATCCACCGCACGGGCCACGGCATCGGCCTGTCGGTGCACGAGGAGCCCTACATCGTGGCGGGCAACGACCTGGTGCTCGAGCCGGGCATGGCGTTCAGCATCGAGCCGGGAATCTACTTCCGCGGCGAATGGGGCGCGCGGATCGAGGACATCGTGGTCGTCACAGACGACGGTGTGGAGTCGATGAACAATCGGCCGCACGGCCTGACGGTGCTGTAAGCGGTCGGGGTACAGCACTGCCGTAGCGGCACACGCCCGCACTGCGCTGTGCGGGTTCGCGAGGCTATTTCAACGTGCCAGACGACAACACCCGGCGCACCTGGATCGCGACGACCACCCGTGTCGGGTTCTCGCGGGGCACCCGGTAGCGCTCGGTGTAGCGACGCACGGCTTCGGCGACGTCGGCGCTGTCGTGGAGTACCGTCGCCGGTCCTTCGAGGGTCAGCCAGCGCGGCCCCTCGACCTGGCTCACCGCCGCGTAGCCGCTTCGTCCGGCATTGCGTGCCTTCACCGACGCGCCGTCGGTGATCACGCGAGCGATCCCGCTCTCCGGATCCCAGGTGAAACCCACGGCGACCACGTGCGGGGTGCCGTCGGCGCGCAGCGTGGTGAGCGTGGCCAGATGCCGCTCGGTGACGAACGCGAGGGCAGCGGGGGACAGCTGTGCGGTGGCGGTCGGCATGCCGGAAACGGTAGCCGGGCCGACCGGCGCGTCGCTGCGCGGGTTCGCGCCGTGCACGCAACAGAGGCAGGCCGGCACCGGCCGGACGGGCCGGATGACAGACTGGCGCTATGGGAATGCAGCAGAACGATGGGCCGGTGCTGGTCCTGGGCGGGCGCAGTGAGATCGGCGTCGAAGTGGCGCGCAGGCTGGCACCCGGACGGGTGGTGATCCTGGCCGCTCGCCGTGCCGATGCGTTGGCGGCCGAGGTCGAGCAGGTGCGCGCGGCGGGTGCGACCGCCGTGCACACCGTGGAATTCGACGCCGACGAGACCGCCACCCACGCGCCCCTGCTGGACAAACTGGCCGCCGAGCACGGTGGCATCGCGACAGCGGTGCTCGCCTTCGGCGTCCTCGGCGATCAGGATCGCGCCGAACACGACCCGGCGCACGCGGTGGCGGTCGTGCACACCGACTTCGTCGCCCAGGTCAGTGTCCTCACGACCCTGGCGACCGTGATGCGTGCGCAGGGATCCGGCCAGATCGTCGTCTTCAGCTCGATCGCGGGCGTGCGCGTGCGGCGGGCGAACTATGTCTACGGTTCGGCCAAAGCGGGCCTGGACGGCTTCGCCAGCGGCCTCGGCGACGCCCTGCACGGCACGGGCGTGCAGCTGTTGCTGGTGCGTTCGGGCTTCGTGATCGGGCGCATGACCACCGGCATGGAACCCGCGCCCCTGGCCATTACTCCCGACCAGGTCGCCGACGCCGTGGTCCGCAGTCTCGGCAAGGGCGCCACCCGGGTCGCGGTGCCGGGCCGACTTGCCATCGCCTTCTTCGTGATGCGCCTGCTCCCGCAATCGGTCTGGCGTCGGATGCCACGGTGACCGCGTCCGGCGACGCGGCGGCGGACTGGACCGGCCACCCGATCGTGGTGGCCGGCATCGGGGCCGACGGTTGGGCGGGTCTGGGGGAGAACGTCCGCCGGGAAATCGGGGACTGTGACGTGGTGTTCGGCTCCTCGCGCCAACTGGCGCTGCTCCCGGCCGGCGATATCGAGCGGGTGCCGTGGCCCACGCCGCTGCTGCCCGCCCTGCCGGAGTTGTTCGGGCGCAATGCCGGTCGCCGCATCGGCGTGCTGGCCAGCGGTGATCCGATGTTCTACGGCATCGGTGTCACCCTGGCGCGCCGGTTCGGCCCGGCGGCGCTGCGGGTGTTCCCGCAGCCCTCCTCGGCGTCGCTGGCGTGCGCGCGGCTCGGGTGGCCACTGGCCGAAACCCCGGTGGTGAGTGTGGTTGCCCGGCCATTGCCCACCGTCGTGCCCGAATTGTCCGAGGGTCGGCGGATTCTCGTCCTCAGCGAAGACGAGACGACGCCGAGCCGAATCGCGGAAATGCTGTGCGACAAGGGATTCGGCGCTTCATCGCTGACGGTTCTCGAGCAACTCGGCGGCCCCGCCGAACACTGCCACACCGGCTCCGCGGCTACCTGGTCACACCCGCCCGGCGACCCGCTCAACATTGTCGCCATCGACTGCCGCGCCGATCCCGATACGCGTCGTGACACCCGATTGCCCGGTCTGGCCGACGCTGCCTTCGCCGGTGACGGCCAGCTCACCAAAGCCGAGGTTCGCGCCCTCACCGTCACCGCTCTCGCCCCCGCACCGGGGGAAATGCTGTGGGATATCGGCGGCGGGTCGGGCAGTATCGCCATCGAATGGTGCCGTACCCATCCGCTGTGCCGCGCCGTCACGTTCGAGCGGCTGCCTGCTCGCCGGGAACAAATCGCGACCAATATCACCGCCCTCGGGGTGCCGGGAATAACGATACGCGGTGAGGTGCGCTCAGAGTTAGCCGAGGAAAATATCTCGGCTCCGGACGCCGTATTTCTCGGTGGCGGTCTCACCCAGCACGGCATGTTCGAGCAGTGCTGGCAGCGGCTGCGCCCCGGCGGCCGCCTGGTCGCCAACGCGGTCACCGCGGAATCGGAAGCGCTGCTGCTCGACTGGTCGGCGCGGTTCGGCGGAACCCTGCGCAAATTTCAGATCTATCGGGGTGAACCGCTCGGCGGGTTCACGGCCTGGCGACCGCACTTGCCGGTCGCTCAGTGGATTGTCCGAAAACCCGCTGGTCGCCGGAGTGTGGACGCTTAGCACCGATCACGGTCAGATCACGCGCAGATCACGGTGAATCCGTTCCCGCAGGGTCCGCGCGCCGTAAAAGTTTCGGACCGAACGTGTAGAACCCACGGCTCGGGGGTAGGGTCGTTGCCGTTCCGGGTAATCCCCCCGGTTCGTTTTCCACGATGGAGAGTTACATGAAGTACTCGAAGTTCGATGGTGATGCCGGCGCTGATGATTTCGGAGGGCTGTCCTGAGAGTTTTGATCCTCGGTGGCACCGGCGAAGCCAGGGAGTTGGCGCGCAGAGCGTCCGGTGAGCGTGGACTCGACATCGTGTCCTCCCTCGCTGGTCGAGTCGCCAATCCGCGGCTGCCGGTCGGTGCGGTCCGCGTGGGTGGGTTCGGTGGTGTCGAGGGCCTCCGAACCTGGCTACGCGAGAACGCGATCGACGCTGTCGTGGACGCGACCCATCCCTTCGCCGCGCAGGTGAGTGCGCACGCCGCCACCGCCGCGGCCGAGCTGGATATCCCGGCGCTGCATCTGCGCCGCCCCGAGTGGGTGCAGCGGCGCGGTGACCTGTGGACGCGCGTGCCCGATCTCGCCGCGGCGGCCGCGGCACTGACCGCGCGCGACGAACAGGTCCTGCTGACCATCGGCCGCCAGGGCGTCGGCGCGTTCGTCGGCTGCACGGGCCACGGTTTCGTCATCCGCTCCATCGATGCCCCCGAGGTCCCGCTGCCGCCGCGCGCCAAACTGTTGCTGGCGCGTGGGCCGTTCACGTTCGACGAGGAACTCGTGCTGATGTCGCGGCATCGCATCGATGTGCTGGTCACGAAGAACAGTGGCGGCGAGCAGACCGAGGCGAAGATCTTCGCTGCCCGCACCGCGGGGCTGCCGGTGATCATGATCGACCGGCCACCGCTGCCCGCGGGCGCCGTCACCGTGGCCGAGGTCGGCGACGCGGTCGAGTGGTTGCGTGAGTCCGCATCGCACCGGGTGCGCTGAACCGGGCGGCGGGACCGAACTCCGTCAGCGCGGGTTCGGCGGCGTGAAGATGGTCGGCAGCTGGTCGAACCAGTGCAGGACCGCGCGCTCGTAGGCGATGCCGAATTCGAGAGTCGCGCGCTGGTGAGGAGCCAGGGCGGTCTCGTCTTCGTCGAGGTAGCGGTCGAGGCGATCTTGATGAATGTTCTTGTTGGCGGCGATGATCCGATCGCGATGCGCGGGATCCAGGTGCTCGCCGAAGGACAGCGTGAGCAACAGCGGCACGCGGATGGTCTCGGCGCCGGGATCGCGCCCGATCCACTCGGCGAAGGCCTCGCGCCCGATATCGGTGATCCGGTACGGCGTGCGCTCTCTGGCGCCGCGTTCGCCTTTGGTCACCAGACCCGCGGCGTCCATCGTGGACAGTTCGCGATAGACCTGGCTCTGGGTGATGGTCCAGAAGTCGCCGATGCGTTGCTGGGCCTGCGTGGCGAGATCCCAGCCCGACTTCGGGCCCTCGTGCAGGAACCCGAGTAGCGAGGCCGCGGTGGAGTTCAGTGGGCGGCGTCGAGTCGCGGTGTCGGTCAACGGTCAACTCCCTTCGAACTACATTCCTAAGTGGAATGTTACGCCTGGGTGCGCAGTCCACCAATAGTGCCGGTGTTGCGGCGCGTTCGCCGGACCGGGGTGCGGCGGTGGTGCTCGCGCGCTGAGCACCACCGCCGCGGTGATCGACTCGTCAGGCTCAGGCCAGCGCGAGGTTCACGATGTCACCGTCGGCCAGTTCGTAGGACGCCAGAGTGTTGGCGTCCTCGAGCTTGACCTCGCTCTCGGTGATGAGCTGCTGATCGGCCGCCGGAACGCCGGTCTGCTCCTGGATGAGGGCCTTGAGGTCCTTGACGGTCGCCGTGGTGTCGATATCGACCGCGATGGGCTCGCCGTCCAAGCCGTTGACCGTCAAGGTGATGCTGGAGGCACCCTCGGCGAGAGGCGCTCCGGGCAAGCCGGGCAATGCAGGCAGCCCGGGCGCTGCGGGTGCCGCGGGAGCCGCGGGTGCGACGGGGTCCGCTTGCGTCTGCGCTTCGGGAGCCGGCGCTGAGGGCGCAGGCGGGGCCGGGGGAGCGGGCGCCTGGGCGGCCGCGGTGACCGGAACCGCCATGGCGGCGGCTATCAGGCCGACCGTCACACCGCGCCGTAATCGGGTACCGAGCGTGTTCTGTGCGTGGTGCTGAACTCTCATCGTGGTGAATCCTTTCATCGTCCTCGTGGGACGCGTTGGGGAATCGAACCAGGAAACGAGCTGTCAGACTGGTGTGCATGCGGGCATGCCCGCGGAACAAGTGTGCCATCGCACGGGCGTGTCGCCGGGCCTCGCGGGCCACGGGGGTTGCCGATGATCGCGGAAGTCTCGGTCGGTCGCGGGGTCGCCGGGGTCGTCCGCGGTGCTGATTCGGCGGCCGTTCGGCCCGGGTGACGCGGGGTACCGACCGTGCGGTTCGTGGACTGTCCGGCGCGGACTACCGGCTCGGTACCGACCCATACCTACGCGAAGTAAAAACGCGGGTGCCTTCCGGCGTGTCGAACATGGTGGTGGTCGATGATCCGATGATCAGCAGGGTGCGCATGTCGACCTCGTCGGGATCGAGCTCACCGAGAGTGGTCACCCGGACGGATTCGGTGGGCCCGCCGACGTCGCGGCCCAGCACCACCGGCGTGTGCGGCGGGCGGTGTTCGAGCAGGACCTCGCGCATGGCGCCGACCTGCCAGCGGCGCTGCGACGAGGCCGGGTTGTAGATCGCGATGGCCATATCGGCCGCCGCGACCGCCGAAAGGCGTTGTGCGACGACCTCCCACGGCTTGAGCCGATCCGACAGCGAGATCATCGCGTAGTCGTGCCCGAGCGGTGCGCCGACCCGGCTGGCCACCGCGTTGGCGGCCGTCAGGCCGGGCAGCACCCGCACTGGGACATCCTGGAACTGCGGTTCGGCCGACACCTCGAGAACGGCGGCCGCCATCGCGAAAACGCCGGGATCGCCCGAGGACACCACCGCGACGCGCGCGCCCCGCTTGGCCAGGTCCAGTGCCATCGCGGCGCGCTCGGATTCGACCTTGTTGTCGCTGGCGTGCCGTCGCTGACCCGCCCGCTCGGGGACGCGATTGATGTAGGTGGTGTACCCGACGAGGTCCGTCGCCTCCGCCAACGCGGCAGTGACCTGCGGCGTCGTCCAGTCCGCGTCGCCGGGCCCCAGACCGACGACGACGACTTCGCCCGGCGCCTCCGCTGATGCATCCGGCGAGATTTCCGGACGGCCAGGCGCCGCAGTCGCGGTGCCTGTGCGGTCGTCGGCGGCGGTGGGCTGACGGACGGAAGCGCCGCGCGCGGGGATCACGGTGGTCGGCGTCGGACCCGGGACCAGGGTGATCGAGAAGTACGGCACGTCGGCCTCGTCGACGTCGGCCGCGGCGAGCACTCGCTGACGAGTGCTGCTCGCGCGTTCGACGTAGTACGCGTCGGCCAACCGGCCGGAATCCGAGAGTGCCTGGCGTACTCCGGGAAACGTGCGACCCAGCTTCATGATCGCGGCGGCGTCGGTCTCGCGCAGCCGCTCGGTCAGCTCCTCGACGGGCATGGTGCCGGGCAGCACCGTCAGCACTTGCTCACCCTCCACCAGTGGAGTTCCCAGCGCCGCGGAGGCCGCGCTCACCGAGGTGATGCCGGGGATGATCTCGGCCTCGAATCGATCGGCCAGCCGCCGGTGCATGTGCATGTAGGAGGAGTAGAACAGCGGATCACCGGCGGCGAGCAACGCGACGGTGCGCCCCGCGGCCAGATGGGTGGCCAGCCGCGCGGCCGCCTGCTCGTAGAATTCGTCGATCGCGCCCTGGTATCCGCCGGGATGGTCGGTGGTCTCCACGGTCACCGGGTAGACCAGGTGCTCCTCGATCTGCCCGGCGCGCAGATACGGCTCCGCGATGGCGCGGGAGATGCTGCGGCCGTGCTTGGCGCTGTGGAACGCGACCACATCGGCTTCGGCGATGAGCCGGGCGGCCTTCACCGTCACCAGTTCCGGATCGCCGGGACCGAGGCCGATACCCCACAGTTTGCCGGTGCTGATCTCACTCACTCCTGTTCGCTCGCAATCGCATTCAGTGCCGACGCGGTGATCGCGCTGCCGCCGCGCCTGCCACGGACGGTCAGATACTCGATCCCGCCGAAGTCGATCAGTGCCTGCTTGGATTCGGCGGCACCGATGAACCCGACCGGGATGCCGATGATCGCCGCGGGTCGCGGCGCACCGGAGTCGAGCATGTCGAGCAGGTGGAACAGCGCGGTCGGTGCGTTGCCGATGGCCACCACCGCGCCGTCGAGCTGGTCGCGCAGCAGCTCCAGCGCCGCCACCGAGCGTGTATTGCCCAGTCGCGCGGCGAGTTCGGGCACGCGCGGGTCGGTGAGGTTGCACAGCACCGCGTTGTCGGCGGGCAGTCGCTTGCGGGTCACCCCCGAGGCGACCATATTGGCATCGCAGATGATCGGCTTTCCTGCGTGCAGCGCGGCGCGCGCGGCGGCGACCACACCGGCGGAGAAAGCGATGTCGGGGGCCAGGTCGACCTGCCCGCAGCCGTGGATCATCCGCACCGCCACCCGTTCCACATCGGCGGGGAAACCGGCGAGATCCGCCTCGGCGCGGATCGTCGCGAACGAGCGCCGATAGATCTCGGCCCCGTCGGTGAGGTAGCTGGCACGCACGTCGGACATGGCGACAACCCTAGAACCTGGGTCTGACGTGGTGTCCGGCGGCTCAGGTGCGGGGGCGTTCGAGAATGCGCGACATCACCAGCGAGCTGCGGGTGCGCCCGACGCGCGCGTTCTCCCTGATCCGCTCGACCGTCACCTCGATCTCGGCCATGTCGGTGGCCATCACGTGCACGAGCGCGTCGGCCTCGCCCGCGATGGTCCACACTCCGACGACCTGTGGAATCGGTTCGAGGGTGCGCCGCAGCTCGGCCGGGGAGATGTTGTCGCGGTAGTAGACCTCGACGTAGGCCTCGGTTTTCCAGCCCAGCGCGGCCGGGTTGACCTGCGCGGTGAACCCGGTGATCTGTCCGCTCGCGACCATCTTGTCCACCCGCCGCTTCACCGCGGGCGCGGACAACCCGACCACCGAACCGATCTCCTGGAACGAGGCGCGGGCGTGGACGAGCAGCTCCGCGAGAATGCGCCGATCGATATCGTCCACGTCGCTCCTTCGCTGCGGTACGCAATGATTCCCCATTCTTACATCGAAATGCACAACGAATCGGTGTTCCGGGCGCAATGGGACGGCGATTACGGTCGGTGAAACCGTCCGCGCTGCCACCAGGAGTCCTGATGACCGCCGCCAGCCCCCTTCGTGTCTCAGCACCCGCGCGGACCGCCTCCCCGCGCCGTTATGTGCTGTGCCGCCCCGACCATTTCGAGGTCACCTACGCGATCAATCCGTGGATGGATCCGGCCGCTCCGGTCGACCGGGCGCGCGCGCTCGCCCAGTGGGAGATCTTGCGCGCGACCCTGGAAGCACACGGGCACACCGTGGAAACGGTGCCCGGCGAACCCGGTCTGCCGGATATGGTCTTCGCCGCGAACAGCGGCATCGTGATCGGTGGACACGCGCTCTCGGCCCGGTTCGCCCACCCCGAACGCGCCGCCGAGGGACCCGCCTTCCATCGGTGGTTCGCGGCCCGGGAACTGCGTGAGCTGGCCGCCGCGGCCGAAACCAACGAGGGGGAGGGCGATTTCGCGTTCGCCGGGCGGCGGATTCTGGCCGGTGTCGGGTTCCGCTGTTCGCTGTCGGCGCACGCGGAGGTGGAACGGTACTTCGACGTGCCGGTGGTGTCGCTCGAGCTGGTCGACCCGCGCTTCTATCACCTCGACACCGCGCTGATGGTCCTCGACGACACCACCGTGGCCTACTACCCGGCCGCGTTCAGCCCGGCCGCTCGCGAGGTGCTGACCGCCCTCTACCCCGACGCGATCCTCGCCGACGACAACGACGCGCTCTGCTTCGGCTTGAACGGGCTCAGCGACGGCGAACACGTCTTCCTCGACCCCGGCGCCACCGGTCTCATCGCGCAGCTGCGGGCGCGGGGATTCGTCCCCGTGGCGCTGGATCTGTCCGAACTGCGTAAGGGCGGCGGCGGCGTGAAGTGCTGCGTGCTCGAGCTGCACACCCGCCGCGACACGGCCGTGGGCTAGCCGGACCCCACTGCCACCGCCCACATATTGGGCCGATGGCACACCCCGAGCACAGCACCGAGGAACGGCGCGCGAGCTGGACCGAGCTGTTCTTCGACCTGGTCGCCGTGGCGGGTATCGGCCAGCTCACCCACCTGTTGCACCGCGGCCCCTCGCTGGGTGAATTCGGGCTGTATGTGGTGCTGTATCTGGCCTTCTGGGTGGTGTGGGCCTGTGTCACCGTGTACAGCAACGTCGCGGGCGAGCAGGCGCGCACCACGATGGTGTTCGGGTGCATGTTCGGTCTGTGCGTGATGATGGCTGCGGTCGACGGTGCTCCCGACGAGCACATGAACGTCTTCGCCGCGATCTATGTGCTGGTGCGGGTGGCGTCGTCGTCGGCGTGGCAGCGTGGCCAGATCGTGGTGGACTGGCCGATCGCGCAGATCGGCGCGGGCACCGTGCCCTGGCTGGTGTCGCTGTGGGTGCCCGCACCGTGGAAGTTCGTGCTGTGGGCGGTGGGGCTCGCGATCGACCTGTGGATCATGTTCGCCATCGACTCGGAACGGCTGATGGTCGATGCCGAACGGCGGGTGCGGGCCCGGTTGCGCCGCGGCGGCGGTGGGCCGCCACGCGGCGGGCCGGGTCGACGCTCGCGCGAGACGACGCCACCGAAACTGCAAGCGCTGCACGCCGATGCGCCGCACCTGGGGGAACGGCTCGGCCAGTATCTGATCATCGTGCTGGGTGAAGGGGTGATCTCGGTGATCGCGGCGGTGTCGGCGGAGGAGTGGACCGTCGCGGTATGCGTCATCGGGGCGGGATCGTTCCTGTGCCTGATCGCGATGTGGGCGCTGACCTTGCGCTACGGGTTCGTGCCGCGCCTGATGGGGCAGTCGCCGGGCGCTGTCGGTATGCCCTATCAGCGGGTGATGGCGGTTCACTGCACGATCAGTGGTGCGATCGCGACCGTCGCCGCGGGGCTGGGTCTGGTCGCGGCGCACCCGTCGGGTCATCTGCCCGCCGGGCTCGGCTGGGTGCTCGGTGGTGGTGCCGCCGCCTTCTTCCTGGTGTGCGGCCTCGGTGGGGTGCGCAGCGCCGGGGCACGGTGGTTGCTGCGGTGGCCGGTGCCGTGCCTGGTGGTCGCGCTCGCGCTCGGTGGGGCGGCGCCGCACATCGGCGGGGTGTGGTTGGTGCTCGGCGTGATGGGCACCCTCGCCGCGGCGGTGGTCTCGGAGACAATGTGCTCAGCGCGTCCCGTGTAGCGACCTGGATCTACTGAATGCCGTGCTACGCGTGCACTTTCCCGTGATCGATGCGACATCGGATCGGAGACGGGCAGTGCACGCGTAGCGCGGTGGTTCACTCGTACTCGGTACCGCCATCGCGCAGCAGGTACGCGGCGGAGACGATCTTGCCGATCGCCCGGCCACCGAGAATCGGGGACTGGCGTTCGGTGGCAGGCCGCACCACCAAGCCCTCGCGGATGTTGGTTCCCGCGCCGCTGACGGTTTCGGTGCCCTCGGCCAGCTCTATGAGCAACTCCGCGTCGTAGGCGCCCTCGTAGAGGACCGGCACGCGCGAGACGGTGAGGCCGAGATCGTCGAGCAGGGCGCTGATCTCGTGATGGTCGAGCCAGCGGACCGGCGCCGCGCCGGTGTCCACCGCGATGTCGAACAGCCCGAAGCCGAGCGACTCGTCGTGCGCGGCGGACGCGCCGTAGTGCAGGTCCTGCACGCCCGCGCCGTACACCTCGCCGAACAGGCCGATGCGGTCGGCGTCGAGCGCGGCGGCGAGTTTGCGAGCGGTCTCGTCGAGCCCGTGGGCACGGATCGCGCGCCAGTACAGGTTGCCGTCGGCCTCGGTCAGCGACAGCGACCGGCCACCGACCCCCTTGGACGACACCAGAATTCGGTCGCCGTCACGCACATGGGTGAGCAGGCAGGCGGTGCCGTGGATCTTCTCGGTCGCCACCACCGGCTCTCCGGGCGTGAAGATGCCGGGAAACCGCTTGATGTTCTCGACGTCGACCCACCGCAGCAGATCCGGCGCCGGCTCGACCTGGCCCGACATCGAGACCGGTACCGGCGGAACCCATTTCACGATCCCGAGCGACTCGGCGAAGTCGGTCCGCGCGAGCGCGGCCGCCGCGAGATCCACTCCGTCCAGCGCGGCCGGGGTGCACACGATGCCCTGCGACACCTCGCCGCGCAGCCGCACCGCCTTCACCCGATTACGCAGCGAGCCCGCGAGTTTCCCGGTCAGGCCCAGCTCGGCGATCAGCTCGCCGGGCAGCACCGACTGTTCCGGAATGTAGATCGCGTGATCACCCGTCGTGAACTGACCCTTGGCGACCACGGCCCGGTACAGCCCTACCTGGGCCAGTTCGAGCCGATCGGCATTCGGATGTGGTACGACGACGAGCCGCTCGGCTGTCACCCGCAGTGTGGACATGGGAACCCCCTCGTAGTGAGAAGGCAAGGGTACGAAACGATCCCGCGACCGTCGATCGAGTTTCGCTCGGCCGCCGTGAGGTCAGGGCGTGGTGGTCGCGTCGTCGGTGTCGACGCGATAGCCGTGATCGGTGGCGACGACATCGGTCACGGGACCGCGTGGGCGACCGCAGCGCCGATCGCACCCCGACCAGTGCTGGCGACCCGCGACGGTGACGGATTCGGCCGCGACGAGTTCCATCGTGGGCCTGCGCTGCTCGAAAGCCGCAGTCGCGGTACCGTTCTCGGGATCGGCCGAGGTGGCGGTGCGCTCGGTCGGCTGGTCGAGTCCGGCTGCCTCGGGCAGGACACGGTCGGATTCGACGGCGGCGGCCAGGTCGGCGCGAACATCGGTGCGCGATTTCGCGCAGCCGGGGCGTCCGGCACACGCGCTGACCTGCAACCACGGCGAATTCGCATCGAAGATCAGGCCCATCGGCGCCAGTACCCGCACCACGGTTTCAGCCGGTCCCTCGTCGAGGTCGGTGATCACCAGGCTGCGCCAGGGGGTGACGAAGACGGGCCGCTCGACAGCGGCGAGGAATTCGGTCGTCCTGGCCGACAACGTGCCGAGCGGCACCCCGGCGCCGAGCGTGACGAGGCCGTCCTCCTGATCGAGCCAGCCGATCGGAACAGCGTGTGTCGCACCGAGTTCGAGCGGTTCGCCGACGGGCGAGCGGTCGAGCGTCTCGACCACCGATTCGACCCCGCCCGCAATCTCGTGCAACCGCCACTGCCCCGACTCGCTGGTCCCCCGCAGATCGAGAAAGCCGCGCGCCGCGTCGAGCATCACGTCGACCGCGTCGCCCGCGGTGACCCGAAGCCCGGTGTCGGAGCCCGCCAGCAGCAGTGCGAACTCGTCGGCGCCCACCGCCTGAACGCCGATGTCACCGCGCAGCGTGCTCACATCACCGCGTCCGTCGTCGAGGGTGAACAGCACGCGCCCCGGCAGCTGCGCCAGCTGCGGATCGCCGCGCAATCCGGCGTCGAGGTCGACCGCGAGCCCGTGCACGTCCGCGAACCCGCCGACTCGCCCGGACAGCGGTGAAGCCACGATATTGCGCACCCGCTCGTGGGTCTCGCTGGGCAGCAGACCCGCCGCACCCAGCCGTTGCGCGAGTTCGGAGGCGTCCCGGACCTGACGCAGCTGAATATTTCCCCGCGAGGTCAGCTCGAGGTTCCCGTTGCCCAGGTCACGCGCAGCGTCGGCCAATGCCTGCAGCTGCGCCGATGTCAACCGCCCGCCCGGCACGCGGATCCGCGCCAACGGCCCGTCGGCAGCGTGGTGCAACCGCAGAACCCCTGGGCAAGAATCGGGCGCGCTCCTGGTCATGATGCTCAAGCCTACGACGCACCCGCTACGGCCCGTACCGCACCGTGCGGGGCCGCCGCCCGCTCCGCCCAGCGGCGAGGTCGGCCGCCCGAGCGGTCCGGCGGATGTGACGGGGCCCTCTCGCGTGACGGGGCGATTCGCGGGTAGTCGCTAGGGTGAGTGGCGGATCCTTCGCCAGCCGAGTACTGACAGGAGAGTCGCCGCATGCTGCGTGAATTCGTGGACAAGCGTGTCGTTCCCGCGCTCGACAGGGTCGCGCAGGCCCAGGCGCCGGTGGTGCACCGCTACGTCGACTGGCTGGGCCGCAGGCACCCGCAGGACGCGCCGGTGGAGATCGTGCAGCGGCTCTCGCGCCAGTACCTGGTGGTCGTCACCGCCAGCGGCGTCACAGTGGGGCTCACCGCCGCGGTGCCCGGGGTGGGCACGGTGCTCGGTCTGGCCGCGACCGGAGTGGACACCCTCGTGTTCCTCGAGGCGTCGTCGGTGCTGTCCGTCGGCGCCGCCGCGGCGTACGGCCTCGAACCCGACGACTCGCGGCAAGCGCACCTGGTGTCGAAGGTCGTGCTCGGCGACGCGGGCACCAAGGTGCTCGACGAGACCGCGGGCCACAAGACGGGCCAGTGGCTCTCGGTCGTCACCGACCACATCCCCGGTCTGGCGAGCATGCCCGATTCCCCGGCCAAACGGTTCATCGTCAACTACCTGGTCAAACGCACACTGCTGCTGTTCGGCACCCTGATTCCGGCGGGAATCGGTGCGGTGATCGGTGGCGTGGGCAACAACGCTCTCGGTCAGCTGGTGGTCGCGAACGTGTACCGCAATCTCGGCACGGGTTCCCCGGAGATGGTCGCCGCGGGCACCGGCCGACCGACGACTTGACCTTCGACTCACTCGAACCCCGATCATGAACCGGTGCCCGACACCGAGCTGATCACCATCGGAGCCTTCGCCCGCGCCTGCGGCCTGAGCACCAGTGCCCTGCGCTTCTACGCGGACGCCGGCATCCTCGCCCCCGCCGTCGTCGACGGGGTTACCGGCTACCGCTACTACGCCCCGGAACAGTCCGCTCCCGCCCGCCTCCTGCGTCACCTGCGCGCGATGGACATGCCACTGCCCGCGGTGACCGCCCTGCTCGCCGAACCCGATCCCGCCCGTGCGCTCGTCCTCCTCGACGCGCACCTCGCCGACCTGGACCGGCACCAGGGCGAGGTCCGCGCCGCCGCCGCAGCCGCCCTCGGAGCCCTTGTGGCCACCCACGGATCGGCGTCCGCATTCGGTGGGAGCGGGCATCGCGACCAGGTCTCGGTGCCGACCGGTGATCGAGGCAGTGCTCGATCACCGCTCGTGCGAAACCCGGAGTCGGAGCGAGGTCTGCCGGGAACGCGCGACGACGTGTGGGTGCGCGGACCGGTGCTGGCGGCGGCGATCGACCAGGTCGCGACGGCCACGGTCGCCGATCCGGATCTGGCGGTACTCGACACGATGCTGTTCGAGACCGACGGGCACCAGCTGATCCTCACCGCGACGGATCGCTACCGCCTGGCGACCCGCACCGTCCGCCCCACCCGCGCCGGTGCCGGGGTCTGGGACGCGACGGTGGACGCCGACGACCTCCGTGCGGCCGCGTCCTGGTTGCGTCGCCGGCACGTGGTCGCGATCCGCCCCCATCGCGACAGCATCGAATTCCGCATGGCCACAACGGATTCAGTCGACCGAGACCGCACGGGCGGAGGCGGTGAGCCGACGACGCGCCACGCCGCCCAGCCCGACGGCACCCGATACCGCTGCCGCCGATCGACCCACGACTTCCCCGACTACCGAGCGATGCTGGCCGCGCTCGCCCCCGTACGGACCCGCGTCGTGCTCACTCGTGCGGCGCTGCTCGACGCCATGGAACATGCCGACTCGCCCACGGTGGTCCTACACACGACCGACTCCGGCTCCGTATCCGTGACGGCCGCCGGCTCGTGGACGGCGCACGCCTCACCGACACGCTCCGCCTCGACGGGCGGTCCGGTCGAGCAGGAGAGTACGAGCGCCGCGGCCGCCGCGTGCGCGGAACCGGGTGCGGCGCGGCACATCCCACAGGCGACAGTCACCGGCCCTGCCATGACGATCCATTTCGCCGTCACCACCCTCTACCCGGCCGTCGCCACCGCCGTCGGACCCGACGTGATGCTCGACCTCATCGCCCCCGACCAGCCTGTTCTGATCCGCTCCGCCGACGACGGCGACCTGTCGACCCTGGCCATGCCGTGCAGACCCGAACCCACCGAGGAGACCTCCCGATGACCACCGCTGACCCGATCATGAACCGAATCACCCAGGGAGTCACCGACTTCCGCACCGGCGACGCCGAACGTGCCCGCACGACGCTGCTCGAGGTCTGGGCCGAGGTGGGCCCCGCCGGTGACCCGCTGCACCGCTGCACCCTCGCTCACTACCTGGCCGACGTCTACGACGACCCGGCCGAAGCCCTGGTCTGGGACGTTCGCGCCCTCGACGCCGCCGACGCCCTCACCGACACCCGCCTGAACGACCACCACGCGGGCCTCCAGGTCGCCGGCTTCTACCCCTCGCTGCACCTCAATCTCGCCGACAACTTCCGCCGCCTCGGCGCGTTCCCCGCCGCCACCCGCCACCTCGACGCCGCCCGCGAACGCCTCGACATCCTCCCGGACGACGACTACGGCGCATTGATCCGCAATGTCGTCGCCGAGCTCGCCGTGTCCATCGCGGCCGAAGACACCATCCGGCGGCCCACCCATTGACGACAGCGACCGGCTGAGCACCGCCTCGCGGATCGAGATCATCAGGCAGTGGCGCGGAGTCCTCGCGCCATCGCCTGCTGATCGATTGTCCAGCGGCGGGGAGCGGGCTGGAAAGTTGCGGGCGGGACTGGCCCAGTAGCATCGTCTTGCTCGGCGGGCGTCGAGGAAACCGGTGGAAATCCGGTGCGGTCGCGCCACTGTGAACAGCCAGACCCTCCCCGGCGAGCACCGCATACCCCGATGGGCGCGTAACCCGAGGAAGGTCTCACCCTGTGATCCTGCTGCTGTCCACCTCCGACACCGACCTGCTGAGCGCCCGCGCGAGCGGCGCCGAGTACCGCTGGGGCAATCCCGCGCGGCTGCTCGTGGAGGATCTGCCGGACCTGCTCGACGGCGCTGATCTGGTGATCGTGCGAATCCTCGGCGGCAAGCGCGCCTGGGAAGAGGGCCTCGACGCGATCCGGGCGAGCGGCGTGCCGATGGTGGCGCTGGGTGGCGAGATCGCACCCGACGCCGAGCTGATGGAATGCTCGACGGTGCCGGTCGGTGTCGCCGCCGACGCGCACAACTACCTCGCCGCGGGCGGCGCCGAGAACCTGCTGCAGCTGCACAACTTCCTGTCCGACACGGTGTTGCTGACCGGGCACGGTTTCGAACCGCCCGCGCAGCTGCCCACCTGGGGCGAACTCGACCGGTCCTCGCGGATCCTCGAACCGCACGCCCCGACGGTCGCCGTGGTCTACTACCGCGCCCAGCATCTCGCGGGCAACACCGCCTACATCGAGGCGCTGTGCAAGGCGATCGAGGCCAAGGGCGCTCGCCCGCTCCCGGTCTACGCGGCCTCGCTGCGCACCGCCGAACCCGAACTCCTCACCCTGCTCGGTCGTGCCGACGCCCTCGTGGTGACCGTCCTCGCGGCCGGTGGCAGCAAGCCCGCGACCGCCTCGGCCGGCGGTGACGACGAAGCCTGGGATGTGGCCGCGCTCGCCGCGCTGGACGTGCCGATCCTGCAGGGCCTGTGCCTGACCAGCGGGCGCGCGCAATGGGAAGCCAACGACGACGGCCTGTCGCCGCTCGATGTCGCGACCCAGGTCGCGGTGCCCGAATTCGACGGCCGCATCATCACGGTGCCGTTCTCCTTCAAGGAGTTCGACGCCGACGGTCTGTCCGCCTATGTTCCCGACGCCGAACGGTGTGCCCGCGTGGCGGGGATCGCCGTACGGCACGCCCGCCTGCGTCACATCCCGGCCGCGGACAAGCGGATCGCGATCATGCTCTCGGCGTATCCGACCAAGCACGCCCGCATCGGCAATGCCGTCGGTCTCGACACCCCGGCCAGCGCGATCCGCCTGCTCACCGAACTGCGTTCCGCCGGTTATGATC
The DNA here is from genome assembly GCF_053606985.1 of Nocardia sp. NPDC055165. Taxonomy (NCBI): domain Bacteria; kingdom Bacillati; phylum Actinomycetota; class Actinomycetes; order Mycobacteriales; family Nocardiaceae; genus Nocardia; species Nocardia sp. NPDC055165. The sequence continues at coordinate 518,441 of NZ_JBSGSS010000002.1, read as the reverse complement.
TCGGCGATATCGACGAGATCCCCGGCCTGGTGGAACGGGACGGCGACGCGCTGATCCACGCCCTGATCGCCGCGGGTGGTCAGGACCCGGAGTGGTTGAGTGCGGAACAGTTGGAGGGCAACCCGATTCGCATCGGCGCCGCCACCTACACCCGCTGGTTCGAGTCGCTGCCCGAGGACCTGCGCGAGGCCGTCGTCGAGGCGTGGGGGCCGCCGCCCGGCGAACTCTACGTCGACCGGTCGGCCGATCCCCAGGGCGAGATCGTCATCGCCGCACTGCGTTTCGGCAATGTGGTGCTGATGGTGCAGCCGCCTCGCGGGTTCGGGGAGAACCCCGTCGCGATCTACCACGATCCCGATCTGGCGCCGAGTCACCACTATCTCGCCGCCTACCGCTGGCTGTCCGCGCCCGACGGTTTCGGCGCCGACGCGATGGTGCACCTGGGCAAGCACGGCAACCTGGAGTGGCTGCCCGGCAAGACCCTCGGCATGTCCGCCTCCTGCGGTACCGACGCGGCGCTGGGTGATCTGCCGCTGATCTACCCGTTCCTGGTCAACGACCCCGGCGAGGGCACCCAGGCCAAGCGTCGTGCGCACGCCACCCTCGTCGACCATCTGATCCCGCCGATGGCGCGCGCCGAGACCTATGGCGACATCTCCCGTCTGGAGCAGCTGCTCGACGAGCACGCCAACATCTCCGCCCTGGATCCGGCCAAGCTGCCGGCCATCCGTCAGCAGATCTGGACGCTGATGCGCGCGGCGAAGATGGACCACGACCTCGGCCTCGCCGAACGCCCCGAAGAGGACGTCTTCGACGACATGCTGCTGCACGTCGACGGCTGGCTGTGCGAGATCAAGGACGTCCAGATCCGCGACGGTCTGCACATCCTGAGCCAGGCTCCCGAGGGGGAGATGGAACTCGACCTGGTGCTGGCCATGCTGCGTGCCCGTCAGCTGTGGGGCGGCGAGCAGAATGTGCCGGGCCTGCGAGAGGCGCTGGGGCTCAGTGAATCCGGCGACGAGGCCCGCGTTCGCGTGGATGTGGTCGAGGCCCGTGCTCGCGAACTGCTCGGTGCGTTGCAGGCGACGGACTGGTCGGTCGACGCGGTCGAGCAGCTGGTCGCGGACTTCGAGACCGCGATCCTGGACGGGCACCGTGCCGCAGCGTCGAGCACGAACCTCGCCGTGGTGGTCGCCGACGCCGAGCGGCTGGACCAGGTCGCCACCATCTTGCGGTTCGCCGCCACCGAGGTCGTGCCGCGCCTGCGTGAGACCAGCATCGAGATCCCGCGTGTGCTGCATGCGCTCAACGGCGGGTTCGTTCCGGCGGGCCCCAGCGGTTCCCCGCTGCGTGGTCTGATCAACGTGCTGCCGACCGGTCGCAACTTCTACTCGGTCGACCCCAAGGCTGTCCCGTCGCGGTTGGCTTGGGAAACCGGTCAGGCGATGGCGGAATCGCTGCTGGCCCGCTACCTTGCCGACCACGGCGAGTACCCGAAGTCGGTCGGGTTGTCGGTGTGGGGCACCTCGGCCATGCGCACCTCCGGCGACGACATCGCCGAAGTGTTCGCGCTGCTCGGCGTCCGGCCGGTGTGGGACGAGGCGAGCCGCCGCGTCACCTCGCTCGCGGTGATCGAACTCGAAGAACTCGGGCGCCCGCGCATCGACGTCACGGTTCGCATCTCCGGGTTCTTCCGCGACGCCTTCCCGCACGTGCTGGCGCTGCTCGACGACGCGGTCCGCCTCGTCGCCGATCTCGACGAGCCCGCCGAGTCGAATTACATTCGCGCACACGCGCAATCGGACCTCGCCGAGCACGGTGACACCCGGCGCGCCACCACGCGCATCTTCGGGTCCAAGCCCGGCACCTACGGCGCGGGCCTGCTCCAGCTCATCGATTCCAAGAGCTGGCGCACCGACGACGACCTCGCGCAGGTCTACACCACCTGGGGTGGTTACGCCTACGGCCGCGACCTCGACGGCGCCCCCGCCGCCGACGACATGCGCACCGCCTACAAGCGCATCGCGGTCGCCGCCAAGAACACCGACACCCGCGAACACGACATCGCCGACTCCGACGACTACTTCCAGTACCACGGCGGCATGGTCGCGACCGTGCGCGCGCTGACCGGCAAGAATCCCGAGGCCTACATCGGCGACTCGACCCGTCCCGATGCCGTGCGCACCCGCACGCTCTCGGAGGAGACCGCTCGCGTGTTCCGTGCCCGCGTGGTGAACCCGCGCTGGCTCGAGGCGATGCGCAGGCACGGGTACAAGGGCGCCTTCGAAATGGCGGCCACCGTCGACTACCTGTTCGGCTACGACGCCACCACCAACGTCGTCGCCGACTGGATGTACGAGAAGCTCTCCGAGAGTTATGTGTTCGACGACGTGAACCGCAAGTTCATGGAGCAGTCCAACCCGTGGGCCCTGCACGGCATCGCCGAACGGCTCCTGGAGGCCGCCGAGCGCAAGCTGTGGGAGCACCCCGAGCAGGAGACCCTGGACAAACTGCGGCAGGTCTACCTGGAAACCGAGGGTGAGCTGGAGTGACCGCACTTGCCGCAAAACTGCAACACGTTCTAGTGTGAGGCATGGTGCGCCGTGGCGATCCCGCCCGGCGCCCGCGGAGGAAAGGGGCACGATGAGTACCTCCCCTGGCTATTTCACGCACGCGGACGGCGTCTACACGCCGATGCGGTACTCGCTGAGCCTGTGGGCGCCCAGCACGCTGTCCGGGCCGCCGGTGTGCGGGTTGATGGCGCGCGAGGTGGAGGCGGGGTACTGCACCGGCGGGTTCGCCCCGGCGCGACTGACCGTCGACCTGCACCGTCCGGTGCCCGCCGTGCCGCTGACCATCGCCAGCGAACTGGTGCGCGACGGCAACCGGGTCCGCTCGGTGAGTATCGTCGTGCGTGCCGACGGCGAGATCGTCGCCCGTGGCAGCGCGCTCCTGCTGAAGCGTTCGACCCAGCCGCCGGGCGAGGTGTGGCGCCCGGACCGGGATCGGCCGCTGCCGCCCCCGAGTGCGCTGGCCACCATCGACCAGACGATGCACCTGTTCGGCAGTGACGGGCAGGGGTGGTCGATGAATATGACCGAACATCAGAACGACGCCCGCAAACGCAAGTGGGTGCGCAATATTCCGGTCGTCGCGGGGGAGCCGTCGTCGCCGTTCTGCTACGCGGCGATGACCGGCGAGCAGACCAGCCTGGTCACCAACTGGGGCACCGAGGGCATCGGTTTCATCAACACCGATGTGTCGATCACGTTCTCGCGCATGCCCGTCGGTGACGAAATGGGCCTCGAGGCGGAGAGCCACCTCAGCGACGACGGGATCGCGGCGGGCGCGGCGGTGCTCTACGACGAGCGCGGCGCGTTCGGCATCTGCACGACGACCGCGCTGGCCAACGAACGCAGGCAGATCCGCGGCGATGTCATCGACGAGCTGTCGGAGTCGTTCGCGGCGGACGCGCTCGGGCAGCCGCAAGTCCGGTGAACGCCGCCGCGACCGTCGCCGCACACAGGATCGGGCCGGTCGCCGTGGTGGCGAGCAGGTAGCCCAGCGTGATCGACCGGGCGACGGGAACCGGCGACAACACCAGCGCCTGCGCCACCAGCGCCGCCGGCTATGCGGAGATCAGGGTCACGATGAGTTCGTCGGCGATCGACTCGGCCTTCACCATGCCGGTGCCCAGGTAGAGGGTCGCCGCGCGGGGGCGGCCGTCGGCCAGTGGTACGACCGAGACCGCGTCGACGCGGCGGCCCGCGAGCTCGTCGTAGGGTGACTCGTCGGTGACGTCGAAGGCGGTGTACTTGCCGGAGTTGGCGACGTATTCGATGTTCACCGGGTCGACCAGCGGCTCGAACGGGTCGCGCCACGGTGCGCCGCCGATGCGCAGTTCCGCACCGTCGACGCCGGCGTCGAAGAGCAGGGTCGAACCGTTGTGGAAGGTGAATTCGATCGGGCCCTCGGTGCGGTCGATCTCGTCGCCCAGGACATAGAACATCCGGCGGACGGCGACGATGGTCCCGTCGACCGCGGCATTGAGCGCGGTGCGGCCGTGCTCATCGGTGTCGGACATAGGTTTTCCTCTGCAGCGGTCGATGCCGGGCGGATGAAACATCATGTCGCCGCGCGGCCACCACACGCAACTCGGCCCCGGCGTGTTCGTCCCGCGCACGACGCGCCGCCGCCCCGCTCGTAGAGTGGAACCCATGGTGGACCACGACACCACCGACGCGGTGGCGCGCGCGGCCGAGCTGCTGCGCGGGCGCCGCACCGTGGTGATCTCCGGCGCCGGGCTGAGCACCGACAGCGGGATTCCCGATTACCGCGGTCCCGGCTCGCCGCCGCGCACGCCGATGACCTATCAGCAGTTCGTCGGTGACCCGGTGTTCCGGCAGCGGTATTGGGCGCGTAACCACATCGGCTGGCGGCGGATGGACGCCGCCCGGCCCAACCCCGGTCATCGCGCTGTCGCCCAGCTGGAGCGGGCGGGTGCGGTGTCGGGAGTGATCACCCAGAACGTGGACCTGCTGCATATGAAGGCGGGTGCGCGTCAGGTGATCGATCTGCACGGAACGTATGCGCGAGTGCGTTGTCTGCGGTGCGAGAATCTGATATCCCGAATGACCCTCGCGCAACACCTCGAAGCGGCCAATCCCGGTTTCGCGGACAATGTTTCGGCGGGCGCCACCGGTATCGAAGTGGCACCCGACGCCGATGCCGTGGTGACCGATACCGACCGATTCCGGATGGTCGATTGCCTGGCGTGCGGCGGAATGCTCAAACCCGACATCGTGTATTTCGGTGAGAATGTGCCGCCGGACCGGGTGGCAGCCGCTTTCGGCCTGGTCGAACGAGCACAGGCGATCCTGGTGGCCGGTTCCTCGTTAACGGTGATGTCGGGCCTGCGATTCGTGCGCAGAGCCGCGAAAAACGGTGTGCCAGTGGTGATCGTGAATCGTGGACGTACCCGCGGCGACGACCTCGCCACCCTCCGGATCGACGCGGGCTGCTCGGAAACTCTGTGCGCGCTGGCCGAACTCGGCCGCTGAATTCCCGCGCGCCGAACTGACAGTTCACAGCCCCGCGGCCTATCGTTTCCGGGTGAAATGAACGGTAACTTGATCCCTCGGTGAAGGCGGCGAATCCGACGTGGGTAAGCTCTGCGCACCAGTGCATGAAGAGTTCCACCCGCGGCGCAATGTTTTCCTCGCAGCGGGGTTGTCGGCCCTCGTGTGGGCCGAATGATCGACCCCCACTTGCCAGCCGATCAGAACCAGGGCTTTTCCATGACCGATACCGTCGTTGCCGAATCACGCCTCACGCACCGCCAGACACTCACCATCCTGTCCGGGCTGCTATTGGGGGTGTTCCTCGCCGCGCTCGATCAGAACATCGTCAGCGTCGCCATCGTCCGGATCGCGAACAGTCTCGACGGGTTCGACGAACAGGCATGGGCGACAACGGCATACCTGATCACCGCCACCGTCACCACGCCGCTCTACGGCAAGCTCGCCGACATCTACGGGCGCAAACCGTTCTATCTGCTGGCGATCGCCCTGTTCGTGATCGGCTCGGCCGCCTGCTGCTTCGCGACCACCATGTATCAGCTGGCCGGGTGCAGGGCCTTCCAGGGGCTGGGCGCGGGCGGGTTGATGTCGCTGGCGTTCACCATCGTCGGTGACATCGTGCCGCCGCGCGAACGCGTCCGCTACCAGGGGTATTTCCTCATGGTGTTCGGCATCGCGACAGTGCTCGGCCCGGTGGTCGGTGGCTTCCTGTCCGATTACGAGAGCCTCGGTGGCATCGAGGGCTGGCGCTGGGTGTTCCTGGTGAACGTGCCCGTCGGGGTGCTGGCGTTCCTCGTGGTCGCGAAGGTGCTGAACGTGGGGCACACCCGCCAACGCAGCCGGATCGACTGGTTCGGCGCGATCACCCTCATCGTGGGTGTGGTGCCGCTGCTGATCGTGGCCGAGCAGGGGCGGATCTGGGGGTGGACCGCGCCGAAATCGCTGCTCTGCTACGGCATCTGCGCGGGTGGGCTGCTGCTGTTCGTCCTGGTCGAATTCCTCATGAAGGACTCGGCGCTGATCCCGCTGCGGCTGTTCCGCAGCTCCACGTTCAGCATCGCGATCCTCGGCGGGTTCCTCGTGGGTGTCGCGATGTTCGGCGCGATCACGATGGTTCCGCAGTATCTGCAGGTCGTTCGTGGTTTCTCACCGACCGAGGCGGGGCTGCTGATGTTGCCGCTGGTCCTCGGGATCATGGTGGGCGCACAGATCTCGGGGCTGATCACGAAAGCCACCGGCCGCTACAAGGTGCTGCCGGTGCTCGGTGCGCTGATCCTGGCGATCGGGTGCGCGCTGTTCGCCAGGATCACCTATGACGGTCCGCTGTGGCAGCCGCTGGCCTTCAGCGCGATCATGGGTTTCGGGCTCGGCGGCTGCATGCAGACGCTGGTCATCGCCGCGCAGAACGCGGTCGGGCGCATTGAGATGGGTGTGTCGACCGCGGCGGCGACGTTCTTCCGTCAGCTCGGCGGGACCCTCGGAGTCGCGGTGTTCCTGACCGTGCTGTTCGACGGGCTGCCCGCGTCGATCCTGGAAGCCTTCGGTGGGAGTCTGCCGCCCGGTTTCGACGGCGCGCGCCTCGACGGCCTGCTGAGCGATACCAGCGGCATCGCCACGCTGCCCGACGAGTTGCGGATCCCGATCCTCGAGGGATTCACCGACTCGATGCACAGTGTGTTCCTGCTCGCCGCCGACCTCGCCGTGGTGGCCTGCCTGGTGCTGGTCTTCATGAAAGAGATTCCGCTGCAGGAGGATCCGGCGCCGGACGATCAGTCCGATGCCACCGCGCTGCGCGATGTGAGCCTGCACGACGCGCACGAGATGGCGGGCGAACTGCACCCCGTCGCCACCGGTCGGGTGATCGCGGGGCTGTTGCGACGCGACGACGCGCGCCCGGTACCCGCCGCGACGCTCACCCTGATCGATCAGCACGGGCATCAGGTGGCCCGTGGCAACGGCGACGCCGACGGTGCGTACGTGATCGAGGCGCCCCGGCCGGGCAACTATGTACTCATCGCCGCGGCGGCCGGGCATCAGCCCGAAGCGGTGAGCGTGTCGATCGGGGAGCGTGCCCAGCACGTCGACCTGATGCTCACCGGCGCGGGTGAACTCACCGGGATCGTGCGATCGGCGCGGCGCGGCGAACCGCTCTGGGGTGCCACGATCACGCTGACCGATCCCGAGGGCGAGGTGGTGGGCGCGGCGATCACCGGCGAAGACGGCACCTACGTGTGTCGCGACGTCGTGAGCGGTACCTACACCCTGGTCGCGGTCGCCGATCACATGCGGCCGGCGGCAGTCGCGCTGACCGTGCCGGAGACGGGCTCGCTGCATCGCGACATCGACCTCGAACCGATGGCCATCCTGCTGGGCTCGGCCTGGGTGGACGGCGACCGCCCCGTCGCCGATGTGCAGATCACGGTCCTGGACTCGGGCGGCGATCCGGCAGCGACGGCGCGCACCGACGAGAAGGGGCGGTACCTGGTACCGGACCTGCCGGAGGGGGAGTACACGGTGGTCGCCCGCGGCTACCCGCCCGTCGCGAGTCAGGTATCGGTGACCCGCGGTGAGATCACCCATGATGTGACGCTGGGATACGAGAACGAGGAGTCGATGAACCGCCGGTAGGCGGGTCGAGCGCAGCATCGGGCAGGGTGCGCGGCGTGCCGATCAGGCGGACTCGGCGACCTGTTCGTCGCGGTAGGACTCGGCCAGCTCGGTCAGGGGAATCGAGAGGGCCTCGGCCAGGCCGACGACCGTGCCGAAGGCCGGTGAGGGCAGCCGTCCCGACTCGATCTTGCGCAGCGTTTCCGGGGAAATACCCGCTCGCAGGGCCACCTCGGCGAGGTCGCGGTCGCCGCGAGCGGTGCGAAGGCGACGGCCGAGACGGCGGCCTGCTTCGACCTGCGCGGGGCTGAGCGGGAGTCGGACCATGCGACCGATGGTATGTCCTCGCGAACGCGATGGCCAAGCTGAGTAGGGATCTCCGTTTTCGCCTCGCCCGGGCGGTAGCGGTGGTAGGTGTCAGGGGAGGACATCGAAGTTCGAAAGGTATGGGTATGACACGACGGTTCGAGGGCAAGGTCGTTTTCGTGACGGGAGCGGCGCGTGGGCAGGGCAGGGCCGAGGCGGTGCGCTTCGCCGAGGAGGGTGCCGACGTGATCGCGATCGACGCGTGCGCGGAGTTCGCCAGCACCAGCTACGCGGGCGCGACCGAGGCGGATCTGGCCGAGACCGTGAAGCTCGTCGAAGCGGCGGGCGCCGAGATCGTCGCGAGCAAGGTCGATGTGCGCGATTTCGACGGGCTGTCCGCGGCGCTGGCGGCGGGCATCGAGCAGCTGGGCAGACTCGATGTGGTGGTGGCCAACGCGGGCATCTGTTCGGCGGCGATGTCGTGGGAGATCACCGCCGAGCAGTGGCAGGAGACCATCGACGTCAACCTGACGGGCGTCTTTCACACCGCGAAAGCCGCTGTGCCCCACCTGATCGCGCAGGGCGAGGGTGGCGCGATGGTGTTCATCAGTTCGGTGGCGGGTCTGAAGGGCACGCCGTTCACCGGCCACTATGTCGCGACCAAGCACGCGATCACGGGTCTGGCCAAGACGATGGCGAACGAGCTCGGCGCGCACCGGATCCGGGTGAACACCGTCCATCCCGCGGGCGTGGCGAGCGGCATGCAGATCAACGAGATGGGCCCGCTGTTCGAGGAGTACGGTGCCACTCTCGCGCCCATCTTCATGAACGCCCTGCCCAGCCACATCTGTCAGCCCGAGGAGATCGCGGCGACCGTGGCCTGGTTGTGCTCGTACGAGGCGAGCCAGATCACCGGTGCGCAGATTCCGGTGGACATGGGCAACCTGAACCGCTGATTTTGGTATTTTTATACCGGCGCGGCTAGTGTCGGTATGAAAATACCAAGTGGAGGCGTGATGGTGGAGCTGAAATCACCCGCGGAGATCGAGCGCATGCGGGTGACCGGCCGGTTCGTCGCCGACGTGCTGGCCGGGGTGCGCGACCGTGCGGCGGTCGGGGTGAACCTGCTCGAACTGGAAGCGTATGTGCGGGAACGGATTCGCGAGCGCGGGGCGGTGTCGTGCTACTGGGACTACTCGCCGTCGTTCGGGCGCGGGCCGTTCCGCAATACGGTGTGTCTGGCCGTGAACGATGCTGTGCTGCACGGGCTTCCGCACGACTACGTCTTGCGCGACGGCGACCTGCTGACGGCTGATCTGGCCGTGTCGATCGACGGCTGGGTCGCCGACTCGGCGATCTCGTTCATCGTCGGTACCCCCGCACCCGCGGACGAGCGACTGGTCAGGGCCACGGAAGAGGCCCTGACCGCCGGGATCGCGGCCGCGCAACCCGACAACCGGATCGGCGATATCTCCGCCGCGATCGCGAACGTCGCTCGCGGGTACGGATACCCGGTCAATACCGAGTTCGGCGGGCACGGGCTCGGGCGGACGATGCACGAGGATCCCCATATCGCCAACGACGGCAGGGCCGGGCGCGGGTTCCGGCTGCGGCCCGGTCTCACGGTGGCCATCGAGCCGTGGTTCGCGGCGAGCACGGCGAAGGTCTACACCGACGCCGACGGATGGACCATCCGCTCGGCCGACGGCTCCCGCTGCGCGCACAGCGAGCACACCATCGCCGTCACCGCCGACGGCCCACGGATCCTCACCTCCCACGGCTGATCGATCGGCTCCGGACGTGCCGAAGCTTGCGGGCCCTTGCTAGCGGGGTCGGCGGTCGACGAAGGCGTTGCCGGTGAGAACCGGGACGGTGGCGTCGGCGTCGCGTTCGATCGCGATGGCCACATCCTCGGCGAAGCCGATCGCGGCGAGTTCGCGGCCGGACGCGCACTCCGTGATCAGCGCGCCCACGTCGGCTGTCGCCTCGAATGCTGCCGCAGCCGTGTGTGTTTCGGGGGACGGAGTAGTGATGCCGCGATCGATCAGCGCGGCGGCGAGCGCACCGGCACCGAGCCAGTCCTCGAGCGCGGGCCGCACGGTGTCGGTGCCCGGCCAGTGCTCGCCCGCCGCGATGATCGCGATCGGTCGATCGGGAGTGCCCCAGTGCTGGGCGACGAGCCAGTCGGCGACCGCGCTGACATTGCGCAGGCAGGCGGCGACGACCGGCGTTTCCTCGACAGCGGCGGCGATGGTGGAACCGTTGGGCGAGGGCAGCACCAGGCGTGGCGTGAACGGCGCGCGCCGGATCGCCGCCGGCGACAGCGACCACGGACCGGCCTCCCGCCGTCCGACGGCCAGGTCGGCGGCATTCTCCGCGGCGAAGTCCCGCGCCGACTCGTCTCGCCACCGATACGGGAAGACCGCGGTGCCGGCGGCGGTAGCGACGGACACCGACGTCGTGAACGACAACACGTCGATCACCACCAGGCACCCGGCCCCCGGCCCGAGTATCGCCGCGCCGGTTCGCCCCCACTCCATCCGGATCCCGAATCCGTCCTGCCGTGCCCACTGCGGTGCCGATCGCACGCTGACCTCCCGATAGCCGAATCCGCCAGTCCACCACGGCAACCGACGATGCGCCACCGCTGACCTCACCACGCGTGAAACCCCGACCGGTCAGGACGACCGATTGCCTACGGGGCCGGCGAAGTACTGTCCCGGCGACGTGCCGACGGCCCGCCGGAACGCGGCCACATACGCGCTCGGGCTGTGATAGCCGACCCGGGCGGCGATGCGGGTCACCGGTACACCGTCGGCCAGTGGGGTCAGCGAGGCCGCCAGGCGGATCTGGGTCCGCCATTGCGCGAAGGTCAGGCCGGTCTCGGCGCGAAACGCGCGAGCCAGGGTGCGCGAGCTGGCCGCGGCGTGCCTGCCCAGTTCGGCGAGGGTGCGGTCGTCGGCGGGATTGTCGAGCAGGACCTCGGCGACGACGCGTGCACGGGGGTCGGTCGGCAGTGGCGCGCCGATCGGAACGACCTCGACCGGCTCCAGCAGATCGAACACCATCGCTTCGGCCCGCGTCCGTCCGTCGTCTGTCAATCGCCGTGATGTCATGTGGTCGAACAGTTCTCGCAGCAGCGGGGAGACGCTCAGCAGCGTCGGTCCGGGAAACAGTGCCGGGCACCGGTCGGGTTCGACGAAGATGCCGCGCATATCGGCCCCGGCCGTCGTTCCGGTGCGATGCGCGACGCCGCCGGGTATCCACAAGGCTCTGGTCGGCGGTAGCACCCAGTGGTGGGCGCCGATGTCGATCCCGATGACTCCTCTACCCGCCCAGGCGATCTGATGCTGGGGGTGGCGGTGCTCGTCGAACCAGTATCCGGCGGGCAGGATTCCCGCGCCGAGCACCATGGCCGTCGGACCGGTGTTCGCGGCCAGCAGCAGGTCATGTCCGTTCTGCGACATAGTCTGTCAGCGTAGTGACTGTCGGCCACGGCCCCCGGCTCCTACCGTCGTAGCTATGGCGATGAATTACTGGCACAGGCTGTTGTGCAGGTCCACGGCGTGGGAATGGGTGACGGCGACGAAGATCGTGCCGTGGGTGATGCGCGACATCGACCTCGGGGCGTCCGCGTTGGAGATCGGCCCGGGTTTCGGCGCGAACGTGGCGCCACTGCGGGACCGGACGGCCTCGCTCACCGGCCTGGAAATCGACCCCGTGCTGGCCGCGCGTCTGCGCACCCGGTTCGCGCGGGAGCTGCGGGTGGTCGACGGTGACGCGACCGCGATGCCGTTGCCGGACAAGGAGTTCGACTCGGTGGTCTGCTTCACGATGCTGCACCACGTCCCCTCACCCGCACAGCAGGACGACCTGTTCGCCGAAGCGCTGCGGGTGTTGCGACCCGGCGGGGTGTTCGCCGGCTCGGACGGACTCGACAGTCCGCTGTTCCGGCTCCAGCATGTGGGTGACACGTGCGTGCCGGTCCCGGCGGACACGCTCGCCGACCGGCTGGCGGTCGCGGGGTTCACGGGCATCGACGTGGAAACCGGTCTCGGAATGTTCCGGTTCCGGGCCGAGCGGCCCCGCTGACCTCTTTGCTCGGAGCTTGCTCGTGCTCAGCGCAGGAAGGAGGGCGTGAGGTCGATACCGGGGGGTGGCCGCAGACGGCGGAGTGTGCCGTCGATGCTGGTGACGTAGAGCGACCACGCTCCGGTGGTGAGGTCGGGGGCCAGGCGGGCCGAGGTGGGCCCGATCGGCGGTGGGCTGGGGAGCGAGCCCCGGGGAGTGGTCCAGCCGGTGGCGAGCGTGCACCAGGCGCCGGTGGCCGGGTCGACCTGGTAGACGCTGCCGGAGTAGTCGCCGGTGACGAAGGCGAGGCCCGCGGCGGTGACATCGAGGTCGTCCAGTCCGGGCAGGAGGCCGTCGTTCACGGTGGCGAGGGGAGTGGGCCGGTCGGGGGCGTCGAAGGGAACCCGCACGAGCTGGGAGGTGAGGACGTCCTCGGTGATGACCGCTCGGTGGTCGGGGGCGAGAGCGAGGCCGTTGGGGCGGGGGACAGGGGACCAGGCGAGGGTGAATTCGCCGGTGGCGGGGCGGTAGCGGCTGATGCCCACCGGCGGCCAGGGGACGGAGAGCTGGGAGATGAGCAGGTCGCCGTCGGGGAGCAGCAGTAATCCGTTGGGCTGCACCAGGTTCGGGAGCACGACGGTGACCTCGCCGGTGGCCGTATCGAGTCGGCTCAGGGTGCCGCCGCCGTTCGGTGTGGTGCCGTCACCGGTGACGAAGTAGAGATCGCCGCCGATCAGCCGCAGCCCGGCGGGGTTGTCGAGGCCGGTGCGGATCGTGGTGACCCGGCCGTCGGCGCCGACGTGCAGGATCTCTCCGCGAACGATGCCGCTGACGTAGAAGCCGCCGCGGCCGTCGTACTCGAGGTTCTCCAGGCCACCCAGATCGGCCGCCAGCACGTCGACGTGCCAACCGTCGGCGCACGACGGCGCACCAGCCTGCGCTGGACCGGCCGGGCCCACCCCGAGGGCGGCGGCAACCGTGACTGCTGTTGCCACACAACGGATCAGCCGCCCACGGGTGGTGCGTTCGTGCCATCGACCTCGCATAGCCGAAGCCTACTGGCCGATCGCCCCGATGACCCGGTTCAGTCGGTCGCGGTGAGCAAGGCGGTGAGGAGATCGGAGGCACCGGCGGTGATCGCCGTGCGCTCCTCGGCGGTCAACTCGACCGAGTCGAGTTCGGATTTCCAGTGTGCGGCCCGGTCGGTGTCCGCGGCGACGACAGCGAGTTCGGCGAGGGCGGCGTAGGCGCGGGCCCGCTCGAAGGCGCTCGCGGCGGCCCCGAAACGGCGCAAGCCGACCTCGAGCGCGCGGGTCGCCGCGCGGTCGTCGTTCTTGAAATCGCGCAGGATACGGGCATTGTCGAGCACCCGGGCCAGCCCTTCCAGCTCGCGCGAGCCACCGTACTCGAGGTCGCTGGGCTCGTCGCGCTGGATCACCAGGACGGTGTTGCCGACCGGGTCGACCAGGGAGAACCGGGACTGGCCCGGACGGAATCGGGTGATCCGCGGACAGCCCTTGCTCGGGATCTTGCCGTAGTGCGCGCGCAGTGCGGCGGTGTACTGGGCATGGCGTGCGGCGACGTCGTCGACCATCAGCAACGTGCCCGCATGCTCCACCGGCAGCTCGATGCCCGGCGGCGCGGGCGCGAAATGCAGGGCGCAGCCGTGTTGTTCGATCGCGCCGTAGACGTAGGGGCGGGTTTGCTCATGGGTGACGGTGTAGCCGAGCGCCCGGTAGAACTCGAGGGTGCTCGGCAGGTCGCCGCTCCAGAGCAGTGGCACCGCGGTATCGGTCATCGTCGGCCTTTCGCCAGAGAGTCGATTCGCTCCAGAGGTTACGAACAGTTTCGCGAAAGTGCCCGTACTCTTTTTGCCGCTCGGCCGCGGATCGCCGCGCCCACTAGGCTGTGGGCATGACGAACCGCCTCGGCGAACTGGCGACCGCGAATTACGTACTGCTCACCACCTTCCGCAAGGACGGCACGCCCGTGGGGACGCCCGTCTGGGCGGTGGCCCGCGACGACAAGCTGTTCGTCTGGACGGTCACCGACAGCTGGAAGGTCAAGCGCGTCCGGCGCAACCCCGAGGTGACGGTGCAACCCTGCAACGTGCGCGGGGATGCGCACGGTGACATCGTGACCGGCACCGCCCGGCTGCTGGACGCGGCCGAGACCGACGAACTCCGTTCGTTGCTACGCAAGAAGTACTGGCTGACCGGCCCGCTCGTGATTCTCGGCAGCAATCTGCGCCGGGGCAAGGCGGGCACGATCGGCATCGAGATCACGCCCTCCTGATTTGCGTCGATCCGATATGTAGAACCGCCGGTATCGGATACTGTGAGTCTTCGGCAGCACTTCCGAAGGGACTCACATGGCCGACAAACGCAACCGAGCCGTCGTCGTCGGGGGCGCGCGGACGCCGTTCGTACGCGCGTTCACCGACTTCACCCGCCTCGACAGCATCGCCCTGGCCGGCGCGGCCGTGCGCGGGCTGATCGAGCGGACCGGGATCGCGCCCGGCGAGATCCAGTCCATCGTCTGGGGCGGCGTCGTGCTGCCCAGTCACGCGCCCAATATCGCGCGGGAGATCGCCCTCGACCTGAACCTGGACTTCGGGTGCGAGGGGTACACGGTCACCCGCGCGTGCGCGTCCGGATTGCAGGCGGTGACCTCGGCGGCCGCGGCGATCGAACGCGGCGAGTACGACATCATGATCGCCGGTGGCAGCGATTCCACCAGTAATGCCGAGATCAAGCTGCCGCAGAAGGTCGTGCACGCGGTCGCGCCGGTCGCGCTGGGCAAGCCCAAGGCGACGGACTACTTCGATGTGGTTCGTCAGCTCGCGCCGTTCACCGACATCCTGCCGCGCCAGCCCAAGATCGCCGAGCGCACCACCGGCGAGGTGATGGGCGAGTCCGCGGAGAAGATGGCCCGCATCAACGGGATCTCGCGCGCCGATCAAGACGCGTTCGCCGCTCGCTCGCACCAGCGGGCGGCGGCCGCCATCGCCTCGGGACGTTTCGACGACGAAGTCGTGCCGGTCAGCACGCCGTCGGGCACGCTGATCGACGTCGACGGACTCGTTCGCGCGAACACCAGCGTCGAGAAACTCGCCACCCTGAAACCGGTGTTCGAGAAGAACGGCACGGTCACCGCGGGTAACGCCAGCCCGCTCACCGACGGCGCGTCGGCGGTGCTGCTGATGAGCGAGGAGAAGGCGCGCGCTCTCGGGTTCACCCCGCAAGCCGCCTTCCGTTCCTGGAGTTTCGTCAGCGTCGACCCTGCCGACCAGGTGCTCATCGGCCCGGCGATCTCGATGCCGCGCGCCCTCGACAAGGCGGGCATGACGCTGGCCGATATCGACCTCGTCGACATCCACGAAGCCTTCGCCGCGCAAACACTGTCGGTGCTGCGCATGCTGGAGAGCACCGAGTGGGCCAAGGCCCGTCTCGACCGCGACGAGCCGGTGGGCACCGTCGACATCGAAAGATTGAACGTGCACGGCGGCTCGATCTCGCTGGGCCATCCCTTCGGCGCCACCGGCGCCCGCATGGTCACGACCATGGCCAACGAGCTGGCCCGGACCGGGAAAGAGACCGCGCTGCTGGGGATCTGCGCGGCGGGCGGCATCGGCGCGTCGGCGGTACTCGAACGCGTCTGAGGTCAGGCGGGCGCACCGGGGCGGGGACGGTGCGCCCGGATGTCCACGGTGTATCGGCTCAGTGCGGCGGCAGCGTCGAGCATGCGGACGCCACGGGCGGTGATGGTGGCCTGCCAGTCGGTGAGGGCCTTCGCCAGCGCCTCGGTGCTGCCCGCGGCGCGAATCTGCTCGATGACGGTGGCGATGTGATCGAGGCGGTAGTGACCTCGGCGCAGGATGTGGGCGAGTTCGGCGTCGCGGAGGTCGGTGGGGCCGTAGCGGCGGTAGCCGGTGGCCGGGTCCCGATCGGGAGACAGGATGTCGGCCGCTTCCCACGCCCGCAGGGTGGCCGGGGTGACTCGCAGGTGATGGGCGAGCTCGCCGATGGTTCTTGTCGTGGCCGAACCCGGTGTGGCAGAGCTCGATTCGGTGATCAGGTGGTCGACGGCCCGGCGGACCGTAGCGAGAGTCTCACGGTCTCGCAGGAGCTGGCTGTGCCCGCGGTCGATGACCGTGAGAGCCCTGTCGAGGTCGTCCGCGTGCAGCGCGCGCATGAGGTCGCCCGCCTGCGCGTGGCCGTAGGCGGGGATCAGGGTGAGGTAGGTGCGCAGCGCGGCCGCGTGCAGGTCGGTGTAGATCCGGTAGCCGGCAGGGGTGCGTTCGGCCGGCGGAAGGCATCCGTCCTGCTCGTAGTTGCGGACTGCCTGGGTCGAAATCGCGTGCTCGCGGGCCAGGTCGGACGGTCGTAGGGTTCTCACTGTTTTGAGACTTTACGACAGATCTCCTGAATCGACGCTGCTCGAGTCTCAACCGTTCTTTCAACGATACGGTTGATAGGTATGAGCCAGATAATCAGCGACTTCGTCCGTTCGTCCTGTGAACTGCTTGCGCTCGGGGAACCGACGCACAAAGAACCCGGCTTCGCGTCGGTCCGCAATGAGCTGTTCGCCGAGTTGGTGGCGAGTGGGTTCCGGTCGATCGCTCTCGAAACGGATCGGGTTGCCGCGCTCGCCGTGGACGATTACGTTCGCGGCGGCCACGGCGCCTTCGACGAGGTGATGCGGACCGGCTTCTCGCACGAGTTCGGCGAACTCGACGGCAACCGGCACCTGGTCGCCTGGCTGCGCGACTACAACGCGGGCAGGCCGGTCGAGGACCAGGTCCGCTTCCACGGATTCGACGCCGCGATGGAGACGATGAGTGCGCCGAGCCCGCGGTCCTACCTCGAATTCGCCCGCGACTACCTCGAACTCGACTTCGACATCAGCGGGCCCGCCGGCAGCGACGAGCGCTGGAGCCGCACCGAAGCGGTCCTGGACGCCGACGTCTCGCCCGGTGCCACCCCCGACGCCGAGCGGTTGCGGGTGATGGCCGACGACATGCTCGCCCTGCTCTACACCCGTGCACCGGAACGGATCGCTGCCACGTCACTCGCCGAGTGGCGAAGGGCGGCAATTCATCTCACCGCCGGACTCGGCCTGCTCCGGTACCACCGGCAGGCGGCCCAGCCGACCGAGGACGGCGTGCGATGGAACAGCCTGGCCGCCGCCCGTGACGCGCTGATGGCCCAGAACCTGCTCGACATCCGGTCCACCGAAGCACGCCGTGGTCCGACCCTGGTGTACTCGCACAACCTGCACCTGCGGCGCAACACCAGCGTCATGCAGATGGGGCCGATGGAGCTCGTCTGGTCCGGCGCGGGGGCGATCGTCGGATCGCTGCTGGGGGAGCACTACGGGGTGATACTCGGCAGTCTGGGACGCAGTGACGGCCTCGAACTCGCCGAACCCGGGCCGGGCACCTTCGAACACACGCTGCAGAACCGCATCGGCACCTGGGGTTTGATCCCGGCGGCAGAGCTCGGACCCGGACACACCCGCACCGATGTCACCCAGGAGCAGGGGTACTTCCCGCTGGACGCGGACACCGTGAGCGTGACCGATACGATCCTGCACCTCAGCGTGGGCCGGGCGCCGACATCGGTCAGCTAGCCGAGTCGCGCTGTGCCGAGCCGGTCAATTCCTCCAGGTAGGAGGCGACACCGTCCTCGTCGTTGGCCGGGAGCACCCGGTCGGCGAGTGCGATGACCTCGGGTGCCGCGTTGGCCGGAACCAGCGCGGTACCCGCCCAGGTCAGCATGGCGACATCGTTGAGCGCATCGCCCGCGGCCGCGACCTCCGACAGGTGGATGCCGTCGAGCGCGCACAATCGGGCCAGCGCGCTGGCCTTCGAGACACCTTCCGCTGCCATCTCCATGTACGCGGCGCCGGAGTGGGTCAGTTCCACGCCGGTGATCCCGACCGCCACCGCCTTGCGGTAGAGCTGGGCGCCCGGCAACTCGGGATGACGGGCGACGATCTTCACCATCGCGTCGACGCCCGTCGGCAAGATATCGGACAGTTCCATCTCGTGCGGGTTGCGGTGGTGATCGGCGAAGGTGCACAGCGCGGCATAGGCGGGCTCGGCGACGAACCGGGTGGCGCCGACATTGGCGAACACCACACCGGGAATCAGATCGCGGATCTGCGCCATCACCGCACCCGCCGCGCCGGTGTCGATCGAGACCGTGTCGATGATCTCCGGGGTGCCGTCGGCCAGGTCGAGCAGCACCGCGCCGTTGGCACACACCGCTTTGCCGCGGAAACCGCACGACTGCGCCAGCTCGTGGACCGAATGGCGGGCCCGGGCCGTCGCCCACACCACCTCGATGCCCGCGGCTTGCGCGCCGGCCATCGCTTCGGCGGTACGCGGCGAGATCGTGCGATCGGAACGCAGCAAGGTGCCGTCGAGGTCGGTGGCGAACATCCGGATACCAGTCACCCGATCATGCTTTCACGCTCGGGGCCGTCCAACAGAGGGGGTTCACCCCGGTCAGGTGGCCTGGCTCACCGACGACATGTGGAAGTCGGGGATGCGCAGCGGGGGCATGGCGGTCCGGGTGAACCAGTCCTTCCATTCGCGGGGCAGGGTGATCTCGGTGGCACCCGCTTCCGACACCCGCCGCAACAGATCGAGGGGGCTTTCGTTGAAACGGAAGTTGTTGACCGCGCCGGTGACCTTGCCGTCCTCGACCAGGTAAACGCCGTCGCGGGTGAGACCGGTGAGCAGCAGGGTGGCGGGGTCGACCTCGCGGATGTACCACAGGCAGGTGAGGAGCAGACCGCGTTCGGTGCGGGCGATCATGTCGTCCAGCGATGCCTCGCCGCCGCCGGTGAGCAGCAGGTTCTCGCCGGGAACCGTGGCGGGGGCGGCGAATTCGGCCGCCGTCGCGCGCGGATAGACCAGCGATTCGATGACGCCGCGGCCGATCCAGTCGACCCGCCGCGCGGACAGACCGTTGTCGAACACCGACAGCGACTCCGACGACGACGGGGTCGCCACGAACGGCCGGTATTCCAGACCGCTCGCGTTCGGGTCGGAGTACAGGGTCAACGGAATGTCGCTGAGGCGCTCACCGATTCGCGTGCCACCGGCGCGGGAGAACGCGGTGTGGCCTTCGTGCGCGCCACGGCCCTCCATGCTCCACGCCAGATAGATCATCAGATCGGCCACCGACGACGGCGGCAACAGGGTCTCGTAGCGGCCGGCGGGCAGCTCGACGCGGCGCGCGGACCAGCCCAGGCGCCGCGACAACTCGGCGAGCAGGCCCGGGGTGTCGACGTCGGTGAAGTCGGCGGTGCCGACCCCCACCCACGCGCTCGCCAGATCCTTGCCCTCGCCGCGCTTGCCGTTGATCTCCACCGAACCCGTCGGCTGACTGAACCGGCGGCGAACACCGGTCGAGGTGCCCAGCCAGGTGGTGTGCACCTGGTGGTGGGCGAAACCGTAGAGCCGGTCGGTGCCGTCGAAACCGGTGGACAGGTCGCGCGCCAGCCCGGCGAACACGTCGATCTCGGTGGCGCCGGGCGCCTGATCCCACGCGGCGGTGTCGTCGTCGGTGGGTTCGAGCAGCGGCATCGCGTCGCGGGCCGGGGCGGCCGTGCGCGCGGCTTCCTCGCTGGCGCGCACCACGGCCTCGATCTCGGTGGGATCGACGCTGGTGGAGCTGATGGAACCGACCCGCGCGGTGTTCGGGCCGTCACGGAACACCGAGATCACCGCCCACTCCCGCGAAATCGACGAGCCGTTGGTGGTCATCGAGTTGCCCGCCCACCGCAGCGACGCCTCGTGCGCGTCGGTGACGATCACGATCGCCTCGTCGGCCTTCGACGCCGCCAGCGCACGCTCGACCACCGTGCCCGCCGGGAACAGACCCTCGTTCACTGACCGCCCTCCGTCCGGGTATTGAGAATGTTGACCCCGCGCACCAGCACCGACGGGCAGCCGTGGCTCACCGCCGCCACCTGACCGGGCTGTGCCTTACCGCAGTTGAAGGCGCCGCCGAGCTGCCAGGTGCTCGGCCCGCCGACCGCTTCCATCGACCCCCAGAAATCGGTGGTCGTCGCCTGGTAGGCGACATCGCGCAGTTGCCCGTCCAGTTCGCCGTTGCGAATCCGGAAGAACCGCTGACCGGTGAACTGGAAGTTGTAGCGCTGCATATCGATCGACCAGCTCTTGTCGCCCATGATGTAGATGCCGTCCTCGACACGGGAGATCAGCTCTGCGGTGGTCGTGTCACGCGAGGGATCCGGCTGCAACGACACGTTCGCCATCCGCTGGATCGGAACATGGTGCGGCGAATCGGCATACGAGCATCCGTTGGAGCGATCGAGCCCGAGACGCGGGGCGAACACGCGGTCGAGCTGATAGCCGACCAGGATGCCGTCGCGCACCAGGTCCCACCGCTGGCCCGCCACGCCCTCGTCGTCGTACCCGACGGTGCTCAACCCGTTGACCTCGGTACGGTCACCGGTGACGTGCATGATCGGTGTGCCGTACCGCAGCGTGCCGAGCTGATCGGGCGTCGCGAACGAGGTTCCCGCGTAGGCGGATTCGTAGCCGATCGCGCGGTCGTATTCGGTGGCGTGACCGATGGATTCGTGGATCGTCAGCCACAGGTTGGTCGGGTCGATCACCAGATCGGTGGGGCCCGCGACCACGCTGGGCGCCTTCACCTTCTCGGCCAGCCAGCCGGGGATCTGCGCGAGTTCGCCCGTCCAGTCCCATGTTCCGTCGGCGCCGGTGACGTACTCCCAGCCGCGGCCCGCGGGCGCGGCGAGCGTGCGCATCGTCTCGAACACCCCCGACGCGGAATCGACGGTGACAGCCTCCAACTGGGGGTGCAACCGCACCCGCTGCTGGGTGATCGACGAACCCGCGGTGTCGGCGTAGAACGTCTGCTCTTTGACCTGCAGGACCGAGGCGGTGACGTGGTCGACACCGTCGGCCGCGGACAGCCGTTCCGAATAGTCCTGCAGCAGCGCCACTTTGTCGGCTGCCGGCACCGTGAACGGGTCGAGGTCGTAGGCCGAGACCCACGAGACCTCGTCATAGCGTGGTTCGTCGGCCAGTTCGACGCGCTCCCGGTTCAGCGCGCGCAGCGCCTTTGCCACAGTCACCGCCCGGCGCGCCACCTCGGCGGCGATCTCGGGCGTGAGTGCGGCGTGGGAGGCGAAACCCCAGGTGCCGTCGACGATCACGCGCACCGCCAATCCCAGCTCGGTCGCGTCGGTGACCGCTTCGACGCGACCATCCCGTAACCGGATCGACTGGGTCACCAACCGTTGCACGCGCAGGTCGGCATGCTCGGCGCCGGCCGCGCGGGCCGCCGACAGCGCGGCCTCGGCCAGGGTGGCGAGCCCGAGCGCGCGGAACTCCTCGTCCACATCTCTGGAAGTCGTGGTATCGCTCACCGCACCTACGCTAACCGGTGCCACCGACACATGTGCGCCGGAACCGCTTCCGGCGCACCGTCATGTCTGTTGCCGCTGTGACGCGCGGACTCCGGTCATCCCGCGAGCGGTGCCGAAAATGCCGTAGGGTGCCCGCCGTGCCGCCATCTGCCCTGCGCGATCGAAAAAGGGAACGAACCCGACGTGCGATCCTCGTGGCCGCCGTCGAATTGTTCGAGGCCAGAGGCTATGAGGAGACAACCGTCGCCGACATCGCGGCCGAGGCCGAGGTCGGCACCCGGACCTTCTTCAACTACTTCGCGAGCAAAGAAGAACTGCTCTTCCCCGAACCCGACGAACGGGTGCGCGCGGCGGTCGCCGCCATCGCCACCCGTCGGCCCGGCGAGCGACCGGTGGAGGTGTTGCTGCGGGCCTTGCGCGCGGCGGGCGACAACCCCGGCGAACACCTCGTCGACGACGTCGGTTCGCGGGTGGCCGCCCTGCGGGCGCGGGTCTCGCGGACCGTCCCCTCGGTGAGCGGTCGCGCCGCGCACGCGCAATTGGTCGCGCAGCGCGAGATCGCCCACCAGTTGCACATCGCGTTCCCGCACGAACTCGACGAGGTCGGCGCCGCGGCGCTGGTCGGCGCCGTGGTCGGCGCGGTGTCGGGCGCGCTGACGGTGCTGTTCCAGCAGCCACAGCACGGCATCGACGACGGTGAACGCCTCCATCGCAAGATCCACGAGACCACCTCGCGGGTCCTGCAACCGTGGCTCGCCGCGTCCGCGGCCGCCGAACCGGTGCGCTGACCGAATCGGCGCCCTAACCGAACTGCTGCCACCCCAACCGGATCACCATCACCACCACGACGACGAGCAACACGATCCGGACGAACCCCGCGCCCCTGGCCAGCGCCATCCGCGAACCGATCAGCGCGCCGAGAACATTCGCCACCGCCATGCCCGCGCCGAGACCCCACAGGATGTGGCCGGTCGAGCCGAGGAACAGCAGCGCACCCACGTTCGACCCGCAGTTGATCACCTTGGCCATCGCGGCCGCCCGCACGAACTCGGTGCCGAGCAGCGTCGCGAAGGTGATGATCAGGAAGGTGCCGGTGCCCGGCCCGAGCAGCCCGTCGTAGAGGCCGATCAGACCGGACGCGAGGCCGACCACCAGGATCACCTTGCGCCGGGTCGGCGGATGGGTGGCCATCGTCAGGCCGACCGAGGGGCGCACGGTCACGAACACCGCCACCCCGACGAGCACCACCATCACCAGCGGGATGAACAGGTCGCGGTCGATCAGCGACACCGCCGCCGCGCCGCACGCGGCCGTGATCGCGGCGATCACCGCGCCGGGCAGCAGTACCTTCCACTGCATCGGCACCTTGCGCGCGAAGGTCGCCACCGCGGTCGCGGTGCCTGCCAGGGCGGCGAGCTTGTTGGTGCCCAGCGCGGTCTGCGGTGCGATGCCGGGAACGACGAGGAACAGGGTCGGCAGAATGATCAGCCCGCCGCCGCCGACCACGGCGTCGACCCAGCCCGCCGCCGCGGCGGCCACCAGCAGGACCGTCCAGTCTCCGAGTTGCACGCGTCCAGGCAATCAAGATCACGGCCGGAAAGCCAGCCGGGGCTACGCTGGGCCCGTGCGCCGGTTCAGCCTGTGGCTACGCGGACGACCCATCGTCGCCGACTCGATTCTCGCGGGATTGCTGCTGTTCCTCGATGCCCTCGGGGTGGGCGACGAACACAACAAGGTCGTCTACCTGATCTTCTCGGTGATCGTGCCGCTGCCGCTGATCCTGCGGCGGGTGTATCCGCGGGCGGTGGCGGCGGCGATGCTGGTGCTGTCGTTGCTGAACACTCTCATCGGCTACCTGATCGATGGACAGGTAGCCGACCATGTCGCCCTGATCGGGCTCGGGGTGATGCTCTACACGCTCGTCGCCTATGTCGGCCGACGTGACGGGCTCATCTTCCTCGCCTTCCTCGCGCTCGACATGGTGGCGTCGGTCCTGCTGCTCGACGAGCCGCGCGGCGGTGATCTGGCGATGGTCGCGCTCATCTACGCGCTGTGCTGGACACTGGCCGAGTTCAACGGTGCCCGGCACGCGTACGACTCCGAGGTGGCGGCGCGGCTGGCCGTCGCCGATTACGACAAGGAACGGCGCGCCCACGACGCGGTCGCCGCCGAACGCACCCGCATCGCCCGCGAACTCCACGATGTGGTCGCGCACGCCGTCAGCGTCATCATCGTGCAGGCCGACGGCGCCAAGTACGCCCTGCGTCAGGACCCCGACACCGCCGAACGCGCGCTCGCCACCATCGCGGGTACCGGTCGCGACGCGCTGCGCGAACTGCGCCGCACCGTCGCCCTGCTGCGCACCGAGCACGCACCGGAACTGCTGCCCCAGCACGGGAGCGCGGGCATCGCGAAGCTGGCCCAGATGATGCGCGAGGCGGGCCTGGCCGTCGACCTCGAGCTGACCGGCGAACTCGACGACATCGCCCCCGAGGTGAGCCTCGGCGTGCACCGCATAGTGCAGGAATCGCTCACCAACACCCTGCGCCACGCGGGAGCGGAGCCGAAGGCGGTGGTCCGGGTGCATCGGCGCGAGGAGGACATCCGCGTCGAAGTCGTCGACAGCGGCGGTGTTCCCGCACAGGTGAGTCCGGGCGCCGAGATTCCCGGCGCGGGGATGGGGCTGGTCGGCATGCGCGAACGGGTCGCGGTCCTGGGCGGCACTCTGTCCGCGGGCAGACTCGACGACGGCCGCTGGCAGGTACGCGCCGACCTTCCACTGCGGACCGAAACGGACTGAACCCCGCTCGCCCGCGGTCGTGCGGGAAAACACGGGGGAATGCTGCGCGGCGGTGACTATTAGGGTGGGGCAATGCCGATCAGCGTGCTCGTGGTGGACGATCAGGAACTCATGCGGATGGGCCTGAAAATGGTGCTCGGCGCGCACCCCGACATCGACGTGATCGGTGAAGCGGGCAACGGCGACGAAGCCGTGCGGCGCGCGAGCGAACTGCGACCCGATGTGGTGCTGATGGATGTGCGGATGCCGGTTGTCGACGGAGTGACGGCCACCGCGCAGATCGTGGCCGCGGGGGAGGGCGTGCGGGTGCTCGTGATGACCACCTTCGACCTCGACGAACACGCGCTCGGCGCCCTGCGTGCGGGCGCCAGCGGATTCCTGCTCAAGGACACCCCGCCCGAGGATCTCGTCTCGGCCATCCGCAGCGTCGCCGCCGGTGACGCGGTGGTCTCGCCCAAGGTCACCAAGCGGCTGCTGGACCGGCTCGTGGCCGAGGACCCGACGAGCCTGCGCGACCCGAAGATCCTCGACGTCCTCACCGCGCGCGAACGCGAGGTACTCGAACAGATCGCGGTCGGCCGCTCCAACGCCGAGATCGCCG
The DNA here is from genome assembly GCF_053606985.1 of Nocardia sp. NPDC055165. NCBI lineage: Bacteria > Bacillati > Actinomycetota > Actinomycetes > Mycobacteriales > Nocardiaceae > Nocardia > Nocardia sp. NPDC055165. Next base: position 493,546 of record NZ_JBSGSS010000002.1, on the reverse strand, counting down.
CGGCGCTGTTCCTGTCGGAGGCAACGGTGAAAACACACGTCGGCCGGGTGCTCACCAAACTCGGTCTGCGCGACCGGGTGCAGGCCGTGGTGCTGGCCTACGAGACCGGGCTCGTGCGACCGGGCGGCTGAATTCGCCGGCTCGCTCGGGAGAAAAATCGGGCGCTCGTGCGTTGAAGGGGTAGATCGTCCGAAAGGATCGCCATGACCGCAGTGCTGTTCGTCCTCTACCTCGTCGTCGAGATCGCCGCCCTCGTCGGTCTCGCCCAGTTGATCGGCATCGGCTGGGCGCTGATCGTGCTCGTCGCCGTCTCGGGCGTGGGATTGGTGCTGCTCGGACGGCAGGGCAGGCGGGTGTTCGACCGATTCCGGCGGGCCTCGCGCGGTGAGGTGACCGCCGAGAGCGCGGTCGCCGACGGGGTGATCGTCGCCACCGGCTCGGTGCTGCTGTTCGTGCCCGGTCTGGTCACCGGACTCGTCGGCCTGCTCGCGCTGTTCCCGCCGACCAGGGCGCTGCTGCGACCGGCGCTGGAGAAGCTCGGCACCCGGCGCTTCGGCCCGCTGCCCTCGTTCGCGCCCTCGCCGTATCGCGGGATGGTCGTCGACGCGGACGGCGACGTGGTCGACGGCACCGTGGTCGGGCAGTGGTACGACGATGGTCACACCGCGGGTCCGCGCGCGCTCGGCCCAGCCTGATCCGACAAGGCCTCGACCGACACGCCCGCGCGCGGCGGCGAAGGGTCTACAGTACCGACATGGCCACCGAGCAGATCACCGTCACGGTGAGCGAGGAACTGGCCGACGCGGTGCGCAGAGCGAGCGCCGCTGCCGGACAGTCGATGTCGGACTTCACCACCGCCGCATGGCGGCTGGAACTGATCGCCGTGGAGGCGGGCGGGCATTGTCTCGCCGGGTTCGGCGACGCCGAAGTGCGCGCCGCACTGTCGCTGCCGACCTGACGCTCGCGCCGCCGACCGGAGCCTGTCCCTGCCGAGGTGCCGATCCGGCGATACGGCAGACTGGGGCATCGTGAGTACCCAGTTGCTGATCGGCGGTCGTTTCTACAGTTCGAGCTCCCCGGACGCGGCCGCGATGGCGGTCACCGACGGCACCGTGGTGTGGCTGGGCGCCGAGGCGCCCGGGCGCGCGATGCACCCCGATGCGGAGATCATCGATCTCGACGGTGCGTTCGTGGCGCCCGCGTTCGTCGACCCCCATGTCCACGTCACCGCGCTGGGACTCCAGCTGACCGGGCTCGACGTGCGTGGCGCCGGATCCCTGTCCGACCTGCTCGAGACGGTGCGTGCGCACGCCGCGAGCCAGCCGGACGGGGTGATCATCGGCGAGGGCTGGGACGACACCGGCTGGCCCGAGCAGCGTCCGCCGACGGCCGCCGAACTCGACGAGGCCGCCGGTTCGGGCAGGCTGGTCTACCTGGCCCGGGTCGACGCCCATTCGGCCGTCGCCTCCTCGGCGCTGCTCGACGCCGCCGGTGACCTCGGCGACGGGTATCAGCGTGGCGAACTGCTGCGCGCCGACGCCCACCACCGGGTGCGCACCATCGCGCTCGCGGAACTCACTCGTGCCCAGCGTGATTCGGCTCGCCGGGCGGCCCTCGACGCGGCGGCCGCCCACGGCATCGTCGCGGTCCACGAATGCGCGGGCCCGGAGATCTCCGGCCGCGACGACATCCGCGAACTGCTCGCTTTCGACCACGGTGTGGCCGTGCGGGCCTACTGGGGTCAGGCCGTGCGCACCGCGGAGCACGCGCGCGCCCTGCTCGACGAGCTCGGCGTGCACGCGCTCGGTGGCGACCTGTTCGTCGACGGCTCGCTCGGCTCGCACACGGCGCTGCTGCGCGCGCCCTACGCCGACGCGGCGGGCTGCGGCAAGAGCTTCCTCGACGAGGACACGATCACCGCGCATATTCGCGCGTGCACCGAGGCCGGGATCCAGGCCGGTTTCCACGCCATCGGCGACGCCGCCATAGATACCGTCGTCGCCGGATTCGCCCGTGTCGCAGCCGAACTCGGTGGTCCGGCGATCGCCTCACGTGGGCACCGGGTGGAACACGCGGAGATGACCGACGCGGCTGCGATCGCACAACTGGCCGAGCTCGGCGTGATCGCGTCCGTGCAGCCCGGCTTCGACGCCGCGTGGGGCGGACCCGACGGGATGTACGCGACCCGCCTCGGCGCCGAGCGCGCCGCGGGCCTCAACCCGTTCTCGGCGATGGCGGCAGCGGGCATCTCCCTCGCCATCGGGTCCGACGCGCCCGTCACCGTCATGAACCCGTGGGAACAGGTGCGCGCGGCCGTCCACCACCGCACCCCCGGCCACGGCTTGTCCCCGCGTGCCGCCTTCGCCGCTGCCACGCGCGGCGCCTGGCGCGCGGGCGGCGTGCGCGACGGGATGGCGGGCACGCTGGTTCCCGGCGCACCCGCCTCCTATGCCGTGTGGGACGCGGGCGAGCTCGTCGTCGCGGCGGCCGCCGACACCGTGCAGCGCTGGTCCACCGACCCCCGCTCCCGCGTACCCGGCCTCCCGCGCCTCGATCCGGGCGTCGACCTGCCGACCTGCCTGCGCACCGTGCGCGACGGCATCACGATCTACGCTGCCTGACCCGCCGCCAGCAACGAATCACGGAGCGACACACCATGATCGATCCCGCGACGGGTAACCACCCCGACTCCGCAGCCGAGCCGGCATCATCAGCGGGCGAGGTGGATCCCGGTGCGGGCCGATCCGCCGCCGCTTCGCACCCGGCGGTATTGCGGCTGCTCGCGGCCGTCGTGGGCGGGCTGCTGCTGTTCGGCAGCTTTCCGCCCCGCCCGTTCTGGTTCCTCGCCCCCGTGGCCATCGCGTTGCTCACCCTCGCGGTGCGCGGGCCGGGCAGGCTGCGCGGCGGTTTCGGGTACGGGCTGCTCGGCGGGCTGGCGTTCTTCGTGCCATTGCTGCCGTGGACCGGGATCTACGTGGGTCCGGTGCCGTGGTTGGCGCTGTCCACGGTGTGCGCGTTGTACTTCGGCCTCTGGGGTGCGCTCGCTCGAGGGTTGAGCGCGCTGCCGGGCTGGCCGATCTGGCTCGCCCTGGCGTGGACCGCGAGCGAATGGGTGCGGTCGAGCGTCCCGTTCGGCGGATTCCCGTGGGGGCGGGTCGCTTTCGGTCAAGCCGATGGGTGGTATCTGCCGCTGGCCGCCTACGGTGGTGCGCCGCTGGTCGGCTTCGCGGTCGCGCTGACCGGCACCGCGCTCGCCGCGCTCGCCCTGCGCGTCGTCACCTGGGCCCGCACGCCCGCGCCACGCCCGAACACTCGCGCCGTGCGCACCGGATTTGCCACCGCGGTGGTGGCCGTGGCTACCATGCCCCTGGCCGGAGTGATCCTGCGGCCGACACTGCCCGCCCCGGACGCAGGTATCAGAACGATCACGGTCGCGGCGATCCAGGGCAGTGTGCCGCGGCTCGGGCTCGACTTCAACGCCCAGCGCCGCGCCGTGCTGGACAACCACGTCCGGCGCACCGAGGAGTTGGCCGACGCCGTCACCCGCGGACAGGCCGCGCGGCCCGACATCGTGATCTGGCCCGAGAACTCCTCCGATATCGATCCACTGCGCAATGCCGACGCCGCCGCCGAGATCACCGAAGCCTCGGTACGGATCGGCGCCCCGATCCTGGTCGGCGCAGTCCTGGTGAACGGTGACCGCACGACCACCAACTCGGTGATCGTGTGGAACGGCACGGCGGGCCCGGGGGAGCGCCACGACAAGAAGATCATCCAGCCGTTCGGCGAATACCTGCCGATGCGCGGTTTCTTCCGTTTGTTCTCCTCCTATGCCGACCGCGCGGGCTATTTCGTACCGGGTAACGGTGACGGAACGGTGACGGCCGCCGGTGTGCCGGTCGGCGTGGCGACCTGTTACGAAGTCGCGTTCGATCGGGCATTTCGGGATTCCCTCGCCGCGGGCGCCCAATTGCTGACGGTGCCCACCAACAACGCCACCTTCGGCGAAAGCGAGATGACCTACCAGCAACTGGCGATGTCGCGGGTACGCGCGGTCGAACACGGGCGTGCGCTCGTGGTGTCAGCAACCACGGGTGTCAGCGGGATCATCACCGCTGACGGCGTGCTCAGGCAGCACACCGAGCAAGTCGTCCCCGCCGCCTTGGTGGCCCAGCTACCGTTGCGCGACACAACAACAGTCGCTACCCGAATCGGTGGGTGGCCGGAACTCGCGTCCGTTATCCTGACCGCGATCGGTGTCGGATTGCTATTACTTCGACGCCGCCGCGCGAATCCGACGCATCTTGCGCGAAGTTCGGACAATTCTGAATAAGCGGTTTGTTTCAACCGGGGGGAAGCGGCACAAAGTTGCTGCTTCAGGGGTGTAATTCGTTGAGCTCGAAATAAATTCACATTCGTAGCCATCCGGCTGCCGTAGTACTCCGAATCATGGGCGTGGAAAAGCCACGCCCTGGGCCGTCGTGTGCCCGGGCGCTGCTCGGGGAGTTGTGACACAAGGCAGAAACGGAGTGCTTGATGAGTTCTTTGGCCACCGACCACGTCAGCTCGAGCATCACCGACGAGGACCCGGGCCAACCGTTCGCCCTCTCGCCCGGTCAGACAGCACTGTGGTACGCGCAACGGATCCGGCCCGATATTCCGCTCACCATCGCTCACTACGTCGAACTGCACGGTGATCTCGACGTCGGCCGGTTGCTGTACGCGGTCGAGCGCTTCGGCGCGGAATCCCAGGTGGGACACGTCCGCCTACTCGAGATCGACGGCGTGCCCCACCAGCGAGTGGACCCCACGTGGCGGCCCGGCTGGGGCCGGATCGACCTCCGCGGCGAATCCGACCCCCGGGCCGCCGCGCTGGCCTGGATGAACGCCCATGCCAGCACCCCGATCGACATGGAGCACGAGCCCCTCACCATCAATGTGGTGTTGCGGATCGGTGACCGGGATTGGTTCTGGTACGAACGCGGCCACCACATCGTGATCGACGGTTACGGTGCGATGAACGCGCTCTCGCGCACCGCCGAGATCTACACCGCGGTCGGCGAGCAGCGTGAGCCGTCCGTTTCCCGCGCCGCCGCGCTCGTCGACCTCTACGCCGACGAATCCCGCTATCGAGAGTCCAGCCGGTTCCGTGCCGACCGCGAGTACTGGATGGAACAGCTCGCCGGTGTGGGCGAACCGATGACGCTGTCGTCGGTCACCGCCGCGGGCGACACCCACGACGCGGGGCGCCACCGTGCCACCGCGGTACTCGACGCCGACCTCGACACGCTGCTCACCGACGCGATCACCACACACGGTTCGGCCAACTCCGCGCTGATCGTCGCCGCGCTCGCCGCCTATGTCCGTTCGGTCACCGGTGACCCGGATGTCGTACTGAGCCTTCCGGTTTCGGCACGCACCACCGTCGCGTTGCGCCGGTCGGCGGGTGTGGTGTCGAACGTGGTGCCGCTGCGCCTGCGGTTCGACGAGCACACCACCGTCGCCGACGTCGTGCGCCAGACCGAACTCCAGATCACCGGCGCCCTGCGCCACCAGCGCTACCGCTCCGACGACATCCGGCGGGACTGCGGGTACTCCCGCGACGCGCGCGGCTTCTTCGGGCCGATGGTCAACATCATGCTGTTCCACGACGAGCTGAAGTTCGACGACATCGCCGGTCAGCTCCATGTGCTCGCCACCGGACCCGTCGAAGACCTCTCGATCAACATCTACAACGGCGACGGCGGCCGCATCCAGCTCGACTTCGAGGCCAATCCGAAGCTCTACGGCGAGTCCGAGAACGCCGCCCACCACGCGCGCTACCTCGACTTCCTCGCGCGCTTCCTGGCCGCTGAGCCGACCACCCCCACCTACACGCTCACCGCGATCACCACCGCCGAGAACGAGCGGGTGCTGCGCGAGTGGAACGCCACCGAGATGCCGATGCAGGCCGCGACGCTGGTCTCGCTGTTCGAGGACCAGGTGTCGCGCAGCCCGCACGCCATCGGTCTCGAATTCGGCGACCGCACACTCGGATACACCGAACTCGGTGACCGGGTGAACCAGCTGGCACGCGAACTCATCGCCCGCGGCGCGGGCCCGGAGACCACCGTCGGTGTGTGCCTGCATCGCAGTGTCGATCTGGTCGTCGGGATCTACGCGGTACTCGCGACCGGCGCGGCCTACCTGCCGCTGGATCCCGGGCATCCGGTCGATCGCATCGAAGCGGTACTGACACAGGCACATCCGGTGTGCGTACTCACCGCGGATCGCGACGGGGTCCGGCTGCCAGAGGGCGCCGTCCGGGTCGATCTGGACACGCTCGACGTGAGCGGCAACGACGTCGCGCCGATCACCGACGCCGACCGCACCGCGCCGCTGCGCCCCGATCATCTCGCCTACGTCATCTTCACCTCGGGCTCCACGGGTAAACCCAAGGGCGTGGGTGTCACGCATGCCGCGATCGTGAACCGGTTGCGCTGGATGCAGGCCGAGTACCCGCTCGACCACACCGACGCGGTCCTGCAGAAGACGCCGGCCACCTTCGACGTGTCGGTCTGGGAGTTCTTCTGGCCGCTGCAGGTCGGTGCGCGCCTGGTCGTCGCCGCTCCCGAAGGGCATCGCGACCCGGCCTACCTCGCCCGGATCATCACCGAAAGGTCCATCACCACAGCTCATTTCGTGCCGTCGATGCTGTCGCTGTTCGTCACCGACCCGCGCGTGCGGGGCGGGGCGGGGCTGCGCCGGGTGTTCTGCAGTGGTGAGGCGCTGCCCGGCGCGACGGTCGCCGATTTCCACGCCGCGCTGCACGGCCCCGACGGCGGACCGGAGTTGCACAACCTCTACGGGCCCACCGAGGCCGCGGTCGACGTCACCTACTGGCCGTGCCCGGCCGAGGCCACCACGGTGCCGATCGGCTCGCCGGTGTGGAACACCCAGACCTATGTGCTCGACCCGCATCTGCGCCCGGTCCCGCCCGGTGTCGTCGGCGAGCTGTACCTGGCGGGCGCGCAACTGGCCCGTGGCTACCTGGGCCGTCCCGACCTGAGCGCCGACCGGTTCGTCGCCAACCCCTTCGCCTCGGGGCAGCGGATGTATCGCACCGGTGACCTGGCGCGCTGGCAGATCGCCGGCGGCGTCCTGGAATACCTGGGCCGCACCGACTTCCAGGTGAAGATTCGCGGACTGCGTATCGAACTCGGCGAGATCGAATCCGCGTTGCTCGCGCAGGACGATATCGCCCGCGCGGTCTGCGTGGCCCGCACCGGCCGCATCGGTGAGGACGAACTCGTCGCCTACGTGGTCGCCGCGCCCGGCGCGTCGGCGCCCGATCCCACCGTCCTGCTCGCGGCACTGCGCCGCGGCCTGCCGTCCTACATGGTGCCCTCGGCACTGGTGGTGCTCGACGAACTGCCGTTGAGCGCCAACGGCAAGGTCGATCGCACAGCCCTGCCCGCACCGGAGGTGGGTGTGCGGGTCACCACCGGCGCCGCCGCACCGCAGACCGAGCTGGAATGCGCGCTCGCGGAGATCTTCACCGAGGTTCTCGCCCTGGACGGCACCACGATCGGGATCGAGGACAGCTTCTTCGATCTCGGCGGCAATTCCCTGGTCGCGGCCCGCGCGGTCGCCCGGATCAACACCACCCTCGATGCGAACCTCAGCATCCGGGAGATGTTCGAGTCGCCGACCATCGCCGCGCTGGCCGGCTACATCAGCACCCACCGGCCCGAGACCTCGACACCGAAACTGGTTCCGGCACGCAGACCGGAACGGGTGCCGCTGTCGCTGGCCCAGCAGCGGCTGTGGATCCTCAACCGGTTCGCCGAACACGCCGCCGCCTACAACATGCCCTTGGCCTTGCGGCTCACCGGGCATCTCGACCTGGAGGCGTTGCGTGCGGGTCTGCGCGACGTGCTCGACCGCCACGAGAGCCTGCGCACCAGTTTTCCCGAAGGCCCCGAGGGTCCGTACCAGCGCATCCACCCCGCGGCCGGGGTGGAACCCGAGCTGATGCCGATCGAGGTGGCCGCCGCCGAGATTCCCGCGCTGGCCGCGCAGGTGGCGGGGCGCGGTTTCGACCTGCGGACCGAGACACCGCTGCGGGTCGCGCTCTACCGGGTGGGCGCCGAGGATCACCTGCTGCTCGTGGTGCTGCACCACATCAGCGGTGACGGATGGTCGGTCGCACCGCTGGCCCGGGATCTGATGGTCGCAGTGTCGGCGCGCGCGGGCGGCGCCGCGCCTCAGTGGGCACCGCTGCCGGTGCAGTACGCCGATTTCGCGATGTGGCAGCGGGAACTGCTCGGTGAGGAAACCGACCCCGAGGCACCCATCGCGCGCCAGCTCGGGCACTGGCGCGGTGCGCTGGCCGGGCTGCCCGATCAGCTCGACCTGCCCCTCGACCGGCCACGGCCGCAACAGCGTGGCACCGGCGGGGACACCGTCGAATTCGTCATCGACGGCGAAACCCGGCGCGCGGCAGCCGAACTCGCCACCGGTCGCGGCGTGAGCATGTTCATGGTGCTGCACGCCGCCCTGGCCACCCTGCTGGCGCGGCTGTGCGCGAGCACCGACGTCACCATCGGCACGCCCATCGCGGGCCGCTCCGATCCGGCGCTGGACGAACTGGTCGGCATGTTCGTCAACACCCTGGTGTTGCGCACCGAAGTGGACCTCGGCGCCGGCTTCGAGCGCATGCTCGACCTGGTCCGCGAGACCGACCTGGATGCCTTCGCCAACCCCGACGTGCCGTTCGAACGGCTGGTGGAACTGGTCAATCCCGATCGCTCGACCACCCGGCATCCGCTGTTCCAGGTGATGCTGTCCTACGACCGCACCCCGGAACTGCGGGTCGAATTGCCCGGTGTCACCGCGGAACTGGTGCCGATCGAGATCGGCGTCGCCAAGTTCGACCTGCAGCTCGAGGTTCGCGACACTCACGACGACGGACCGCTGCACGCCGAATTCGGTTTCGCCACGGATGTTTTCGATCGCGCCACGGTGCAGGCCATCGCCCGGCGGTTCACCACGCTGCTGGCCGCCGCTGTCGCCACCCCCACCACGGCGATCGGCGACCTCGACGTGCTCGACCGTCGCGAGATCGCCCGCCTGGTCCCCGTGGCCGGTGCGCCCGCCGAACCGGCGGGCACCCTGGCCCGGCTGCTCGGCGACACCGCACAACACCTGCCCGACTCGGTGGCGGTGCGCTACCTCGGTTTCGACACCACGTACCGCGAACTCGACGAACGCTCGAACCGGTTGGCGCGCAGTCTCATCGCGCACGGCGCCGCACCCGAAACGGTGGTCGCCGTGGCGCTGCCGCGCAGCCTCGAGTCGATCATCGCCATCTGGGCGGTCGCCAAGACCGGCGCCGCGTACGTGCCCGTCGACCCCGCCTACCCGGCCGATCGCATCGCGCACATGATCGGTGACTCCGGGGCCACGCTCGGGCTCACCCTGCCCGAGCATCTCGCCGCGCTGCCCACCGGCACCGGTAAGCACCGGTCGGCACCGGAGTGGATGGTCTTCGGAACGGCCGATTTCGAGGCCGACTGCGCGGTCCGCTCGGGCAGCCCCCTGTCCGATGCCGACCGCAGGCATCCGATGCGAGCCGGGCAGCCCGCCTACCTCATCTACACCTCGGGGTCGACCGGCACACCCAAGGCCGTCGTGGTCACCCATGCGGGCATCGCCTCGCTGGCCAGCGAGCAGACCCAGCTGTTCAAGGTGACCGACCACGCGCGGACCATGCACTTCTCCTCACCCAGCTTCGACGCCTCGGTGCTGGAACTGCTGCTCGGGTTCGCCGCGGGTGCCACGATCGTGGTGGCCCCCGCCGACCTGTACGGCGGTGCGGAGCTGGCCGGTTTCCTGCGCTCGGAACGCATCACCCACGCGTTCATCACTCCGGCCGCGCTGGCCACGGTGCCCGCCGGTGAGTTCCCGGCACTCAACACGGTGATCGTCGGCGGCGAGGCGTGCTCGGACGAACTCGTCGAAGCCTGGGCCACGAAGTACCGGATGCACAACATGTACGGCCCGTCCGAGGCCACCGTCGCGGTCACCGCGAGCGCGGCCATGGTTCCGGGCGAGCCTGTCCCGCTGGGCACCCCCGTGCGCGGCATGCGGCTGTTCGTGCTCGACGGCCGGATGAACCCGGTGCCGCCGGGAACACCGGGCGAGCTCTACGTCTCGGGGCCCGGCCTGGCCCGCGGGTACCTCGGCAAGCAGGCACTCACCGCGCAGCGGTTCGTCGCCAACCCGCACGGCCGCGTCGGCGAAAGGATGTATCGCACCGGCGATCTCGTCGTCGCCGACATGACCGGCCTGCTGCGTTTCCTCGGCCGCGCCGACGATCAGATCAAGATCCGTGGGTTCCGGATCGAACTGCGCGAAATCGACCATGTGCTGCGCGAACACCCGGGCGTTCGGTCCGCGCTGACCGTCGTCCACGTCGACGAGCAGGGGCAGCAGCGGCTCGCGTCCTACGTCACCGCCGACGGCCCGATCGACCCGGCCACCGTGCTCGACACCGCCCGCAGCAGGTTGCCCGGCTACATGGTGCCCGCCGCACTGGCGGTGCTCGACGCGATGCCGGTCACCCCGGCGGGCAAACTCGACCGAAAGGCCCTGCCCACACCCGAATTCGTGGTCAGTGGTGGGTCGCGTGCGCCACGCACGCACCTCGAGATGCGGGTGGCCGCGGTGTTCACCGAGATTCTCGGCCGCCCGATCCCCGGCGCGGAGGACAGCTTCTTCGACATCGGCGGCAACTCGCTGCTGGCCACCCGGCTCGCCGCCGCGCTGCACGCCGAATTCGAGGTGGACCTGCCGGTCCGGCAGATTTTCGAGGCACCGACCGTGGCGGGCATCGCCCGGCTGATCACGGAAGCGCCCCGGACGCAGCGGGTGGCGCTGGCGGTACACACCCCGCGCCCGGGACGCATACCACTGTCGTTGCCGCAGCAACGGCTGTGGTTCCTGAACCGATTGTCCCCCGAATCGAGCGCCTACAACATCGCATTCGTCTTGCGAATCGGCGGAGATCTGGACGTCGAGGCGTTGCGGGGCGCTCTCGGCGACCTGGTGGAGCGCCACGAGGTACTGCGCACGGTCTTCCCCGAAGACCTCTCCGGCGCCCAGCAGGTGATCCTGCCGCGCGAGCAGGCGATGCCGGTGATCGACGCCGTCGACACCGCACCCGATCGGGCGAACGCGGCGCTGACCGCGCTGGCCCGCCAGGGCTTCGACCTCACCCGGCAGACGCCGCTGCGAGTGTCGTTGCTGCGCACTGCATCCGACGAACACCTGCTCGGCGTCGTCGTCCATCACATCGCCGCCGACGGCTGGTCGCTCGGCCCGCTGACGCGTGATCTCGCACTGGCCTACGTGGCTCGCACCGGGGGCGCCGTCCCCGAACGCGCACCGCTGCCGGTGCAGTACGCCGACTTCAGCCTGTGGCAGCGGGCGGTGCTCGGCAGCGAGGACGACCCGGACAGCATCACCGCCACCCAGCTCGCGTTCTGGCGCGAGACGTTGTCCGAACTGCCCGACGAGCTGCCGCTGCCGTTCGACCGGCCACGCCCCGCCGAACCCACCGGGTCCGCGGGCACCGTGACCTGCGCGGTCTCGGCACCGCTGCAGCACGCGCTCGACGAGCTGGCCGGCCACACCGGTGTCAGCCTGTTCATGGTCGTGCGCTCGGCGCTGTCGGTGCTGCTGCGCAGCGTCACCGGTGGCCGCGACATCCCCATCGGTACCCCGGTCGCCGGGCGCACCGACATCCAGCTCGACGACCTCGTCGGCATGTTCGTCAACACCCTGGTTCTGCGCTCCGACGTCGATCCCGGCCGCAGCTTCACCGAGCTGCTGCATGCCGATCGCGATGGCGAGCTCGCCGCCCTCGCCCACGCCGATGTGCCGTTCGAGCGCGTCGTCGACGCGCTGGGCCGCGAGAGCAGGGCGAGCAACCGCCACCCGCTGTTCCAGGTCGCGCTGAGCATGCAGGACAACCGCACACCCGCGCTGGAACTGCCCGGACTGCGGCTGGCCGCGGAAGAGCTCGACATCGCCCTGGCCAAGTTCGACCTGGAACTGCGGGTCGCGCCCGCCGAGGACAGCGGGTTGCGGTTCGACTTCGTCTACGCCACCGAACTGTTCGACGCCGCCACCATTCAGACCCTCGCCGACCGGTTCGTGCAGATCCTCACCCAGGTGACCGCCGACCCACGGCAATTGGTGTGCGATCTGGACCCGCTCACCGTGCTCGAGCACCGTGAGCACGTCCCCGCACAGGGACCCGCCGCGGTCACGCCGGTCATCCTGGCCGACATCCTCGACGGTGCCGCCACGAAGTATCCGCAGCGGCCGGCGCTGCGCTGGTTCGCCGACGGCAGCGTCGCCGGGGACGTGGGCGAGCTCGACTACGCCGAGGTCGCGAGCCGGGCGCACCGGCTGGGCCGGGCGCTGATCGCGCGCGGCATCGGCACCGGCGACCGGGTGGCCGTCGGGCTCACCCGCTCACTGGACTGCGCCCTCGCCATCTTCGGCGTCGCGGCCAGCGGCGCCGCGTTCGTGCCCGTCGACCCGCGCTACCCGGCCGACCGGGTGCGGCACATGCTCACCGACTCCGGTGCCAGCGCGGTACTCACCGCGCGCGCCGACGCGGACTCGTTGCGCGAGGCCGCGGGCCCGATCGACACCCAGTGGTTGCTGATGGACGGCGACGAGCTGAACGCCGAACTGGCCGGCTACGACGGGGTCCGGATCAGCAACACCGAGCGGGTCCGGCCGGTGCGCACCGCCGACCTGGCCTATCAGATCTACACGTCCGGTTCGACCGGCCTGCCCAAGGGCGTCACCGTCACCCACGGCGGTCTCACGAGTCTCGCGCTCGACCTGCGTGAACGGATGGGCCTCGACCGGTTCTCCCGCACGTTCTTCTTCTCCACACCCAGTTTCGACGTCTCGGTGCTCGACATGCTCCTCGCCGTCTACTCGGGCGCCGAGATGGTGATCGGCCCGATCGACATCTACGGCGGTGACGAACTCGGGACCCTGCTGGAACGCGAGCAGATCACCCACACCTTCCTGACGCCCGCGGTGCTGGGCTCGATCGACCCCACCCGCCACCCGCTGCCGATGCTGCGCGGTCTGATGGCCGGTGGCGAGGCGGTGCCGCCGGACCTGGTAGAGAACTGGGCGCCGGGCAGGCGGTTCGTCAACGCCTACGGGCCCACCGAGTTCACTGTCATCGCCGCGATGTCGGAGCTGCGGGTGGGTGTTCCGGTCGCCATCGGCACGCCGGTGCGCGGCTCACGGGCCCTCGTGCTCGACGAGCGGCTGCGACCGGTCGTCGGCAGGGTGCCGGGCGAGCTCTACATCGGCGGCGCCGGCATCGCCCAGGGCTATCACGAGCGCTACGGCCTGACCGCGGGACGCTTCATCGCCGACCCGTTCGGCCCGGCGGGCAGCCGGATGTACCGCACCGGCGACGTGGTGCGCTGGACGGCGAACGGTGAGATCGACTACCTGGGTCGCAGCGACCATCAGGTGAAGGTGCGCGGTTTCCGGATCGAACTCGGCGAGATCAGCGCCGTCCTCGGCAGTCATCCCGAGGTCCGCTTCGCACACACCGAGGTCCGCCGGATCGCGGGCGACGACCGGATCGTCGCGTGGATCCAGCTGAACGAGGGCGTCGACCCGGCCGAGGTGGCCGGGGTGAAGCGGCACGCGATGGTCCGGCTGGCCGGGCACATGGTGCCCGCGTCGCTGAACCTGATCGACCAAGTGCCGCTCACTCCGGTCGGCAAGCTCGATCGCACGGCGTTGCCGGAACCGCAGTTCACCGCCGCCGCGGGCCGGGCACCACAGACCGACGCCGAGCGGACGGTCGCGCGAGTGTTCGAGGAGCTGGTCGGGGCGAGCGAGGTCCGCGCCACCGACAGCTTCTTCGACATCGGCGGCAACTCGCTGCTGGCCACCCAGCTGGTGGCCCGGCTGGCCGCGGCCAGCAATGTGCGCCTGGAAGTGCGCACCGTGTTCGCGGCGCCGACCGTCGCCGAACTCGCCGCGCTCATCGAATCCGGACCGTCCGGCGACGAACACCGGCCGGACCTGGTGCCCCAGCCACGCCCGGAGCGGATTCCGCTGTCGGCGGCGCAGCGCAGGCTGTGGTTCCTCAACCGCTTCAACGCGGGTGCCGGCGGTGACAGTCAGTCCTCGGGCGCCTACAACGTCCCGGTCGTACTGCGCCTGCACGGCACGGTCGACCTCGATGCGCTCATTGCCGCTTTGCACACGGTGCAACGTCGGCACGAGACGCTGCGCACGGTGTTCCCGGAGACCGCCGGCGAGCCCGAGCAGTTGGTGCTCGACCCGGCGATCGCCGCCGTCACGCTGTTCCACGCGACGGCCACCGCGAGCGAGGTCGACACCGCCGTGACCCGTTTCGTCACCCCGGGATTCGACCTGTCGGCCTCGGTGCCCATGCGGGCGGCGCTGATCAGCGTCGACCACACCGGGCAGTCGGCACCGGCCAAGGCCAAGTTCGCGGTCGCGCGCTCGACCGAGCATGTGCTGGTGCTGGTCGTGCACCACATCGCGATGGACGGCTGGTCGCTGGAACCGCTCGCCGCCGAAGTGGCCGCCGCCTACCGTGGCATCCAGATCGGTGAACCGTTCGGCGAACAGATCCCGCCGGTCCAGTACGCCGACTACACCCTGTGGCAGCAGGAACTCCTCGGTACCGAGGACGACCCGGACTCGCTGATCAGCAAGCAGCTCGACCACTGGCGCGGTGTGCTCGACGGCCTGCCGGAGCTGCTCACCGTCCCGGCCGACCGCTCGCGCCCGCCGGTGCCCTCCTACCAGGGCGGCACCGTCGACTGCACGGTCGACGCGGCGACCCACCGGGCGCTGCGCGGCATCGCCACGGCGAACAACGTCAGCATGTTCATGGTGTTGCACGCGGCGCTGGCGGTCCTGCTGCACCGGGTCACCGGCACCGAGGACATCGCCGTCGGCACCGCCAGCGCGGGCCGTGGACATCCAGCACTCGACGCGATGATCGGCATGTTCGTCAACACCCTGGTGCTGCGCACCGAGGTTTCCGACGAGCGCGCGTTCGTCGACCTGCTGCGCACCGTCCGCGACGGGGACCTCGACGCGTTCGCGAACGCCGACCTGCCCTTCGAACGGCTCGTCGAGGTCGTCAACCCGGCGCGCTCCCAGGCACACCACCCGCTGTTCCAGGTGATGCTGTCGGTGCGCAACACCCCGGTGCGGATGCTGGAACTGCCCGGTCTGCGGATCGAAGCCGTCGACGCCGACGCCGGTATCGCCAAGTTCGACCTGCAGTTCACCTTCACCGAGACCCAGACCGCCGACCGGGTGGGCGACGGCATCAGCCTGTCGGTGAACTTCGCGGCGGACCTGTTCGACGAGGTCACCGCGCGCAGGCTCGGCGACCGCCTGGTCCGGCTGCTCACCGCCGTGGCCGCCGACCCGAACACCGCGGTCGGCGACCTGGCCCTGCTCGACGCGGTCGAGTGGACCGCGCTGGCACCGGTGCACGGTGCCCGCGCCGAGCAGGCGGTGACGCTGCCCGCGGTCTTCGGTGCCGCCGTGGCTCGTTCCCGCGAGGGCGTCGCGCTGTGCGCCGGGGACACCGTGGTCACCTACGACGCGCTCGACCGGTGGACCAACCGGCTCGCCCGTGTCCTGATCGGACAGGGTGTGGGGCCGGAAACCCTGGTGGCCCTGGGTATTCCGCGTTCGGTGGAGTCGGTGGCGACCATGCTCGCCGTCGCGAAGGCGGGCGCCGCGTTCGTGCCGGTCGACCCGAACTACCCGCCGCAGCGGATCAGTCACATGCTCACCGATTCCGCTGCGGCCCTGGGTCTGACGCTGCTCGAGCACCGCGATCGACTGCCCGCCGATACCCGCTGGCTGGTCCTGGACGACCCGCAGACCAGGGCCACCGTGCTGGGGACCGACGACTCGCCGGTTACGGACGCCGAACGGATTCGCCCCCTGCGCCTGCACAATCCGGCGTACGTGATCTACACGTCGGGCTCCACCGGGACCCCGAAGGGCGTCGTGGTCACCCACGGCGGTCTGTCGAACTTCGCCGCCGAGACCGCCGACCGGTTCGATGTGCGTCCCGGCAGCCGGGTGCTGCACTTCGCGACTCCGAGCTTCGACGCCGCCATGCTCGACATCCTGTTCGCGCTCGGTGGCGCGGCGACGCTGGTGATCTCCCCGGCCGGGGTGGTCGGCGGCGAGGACCTGCGGCAGGTGTTCATCCGGGAACGGATCACCCACGCGTTCATCACCACCGCCGCGCTGGGCACTGTCGACCCGGCGGGCGTGAACTCGCTGGCCCACGTGCTCACCGGTGGTGAGGCGCTGCCGCCGGAACTGCTCGCCCGCTGGGCGCCGGGGCGCAACTTCTACAACGTCTACGGCCCCACCGAGACGACCATCGTCACGTTGATGCCGCAGCCGATGAGCCCGCGGGGCCCGATCACCATCGGTGGGCCGATCCGCGGCGTCGCGGCCACCGTGCTCGACCGGCGACTGCACCCGACCCCGATCGGTGTCACCGGCGAGCTGCAGCTGGCGGGCTCGGCCCTGGCGCGCGGCTACCTCAACCGGCCGGGACTCACGGCCCAGCGGTTCGTGGCCGATCCCTACGGCGCGCCGGGCGAACGGATGTACCGGACCGGCGACCTGGTGCGCTGGCGTGACGGCGCCAAGTCGGCGCTGGACGTGGAGTACGTCGGCCGCACCGACCATCAGGTGAAGGTCCGCGGATTCCGGATCGAACTCGGCGAGATCGACGTCGCGTTCGCCCGGCACGCCGATGTCGAGCTCGCGCTCACCATCGGTCACACCACGCAGGCCGGGGTCACCGCGCTGGTCTCGTATGTGAAGGCACGCAACGGGAGCGCGCCGAGCGTGCCCGAACTGCTCGAGCACGTCGCGGGTCACGTGCCGAACTACATGGTCCCGCAGGCGATCATGCTGCTCGACGAGGTGCCGCTGAGTCCGGTCGGCAAGCTCGATCGAGCCCGGCTGCCCGAGCCGGTGTTCACCGCGTCCGGCGGGTACCGCGCGCCGGCGACCGTCGCCGAGATGGCGCTGTGCGCGGTGTTCACCGAGGTCCTCGGGGTCGAGCGGGTCGGCGTGGACGACGGGTTCTTCGAACTCGGCGGCAACTCCCTGCTGGCCACCAAAGTTGTCGCGGCACTGCGTGAGCAGGGCTACGACATGCCCGTCCAGATGATGTTCGGCGACGCCACCCCCGCGGGAATCGCGGCCAAGCTCGACGACCTCGACCCGGACGCGGTGATCGAGGCGGCCACCAGCCCGGTGCTGGCCATCCGCCCGTCCACCAGCCCACACGACACCCCGCTGTTCTGCGTGCACCCGGCGATCGGGCTGGCCTGGTGCTACGCGGGACTGCTCGCTCATCTCGCCCCGCAGCGCCCGGTGTACGGCCTGCAGGCCCCGCACGTGTCCGGCGACGACAGCTTCATCTCGATCCCCGAAGCCGCCGGACACTATGTCGCCCATATCAAGTCGATCCAGCCGCACGGTCCCTATCACCTACTCGGCTGGTCGCTCGGCGGCCTGATCGCGCAGGAGATCGCCGTGCAGCTGCAGGACGCGGGCGAAGACGTCGCGCTGCTGGCGATGATGGACAGCTACCAGCTCGGTGACCGCTGGCTCGACACCTCGATGCCCAGTGTCGCCGACATCCTCGGCGAGTTCGGCGCCGACCTGGTCGACGGCGAACCGTTGCCCGCCGACCTCGACCTGAACGAAGCGGCGGATCTGCTGCGGGCCCAGGCCGGTCCGTTCGCCGCGCTCTCGGTGGAACATCTGCAACGCCTCTACACCGGGTACGCCGACGGCACCGTCATGGCCAACCGGTTCCGGCCGCGCACCTTCGACGGCGACCTCGTGTTCTTCACCGCCACGGCGGACGAGATCAACGCCGCCGATCCGAGCCGCTGTGCCGACGCCTGGCAGCCGTTCGTCACCGGCAACATCCACAACCACGACCTGCCCTGCAGGCACGCGGCGATGACCACACCGGAATCGCTGGCGGCGATCGGCCCCGTGCTGCATCGCCACCTCGACGCCGTCCCGGACATCACCGTGTGCGGCAGCGGCCAGAAGGAGATGCGACCGTGAGTCTCGCGGTAGAAGTGCGCGGCCTGGCGAAGAGCTACGGCAAGGTGCGCGTACTGAAGGAGATCGACCTGGAGATCCCGGCGGGGACCGTGCTCGGCCTGCTGGGCCCCAACGGTGCGGGCAAGACCACCACCGTACGGATCGTCACCACGCTGTTGCGACCCGATGCCGGTTCGGTGCGGGTCGCCGGTATCGACGTGCTGGCCGACCCGGCCACCGCGCGCACCAGGATCGGGTTGTCCGGCCAGTACGCGGCCGTCGACGCGAACCTGACCGGTTACGAGAACCTGCGCATGGTGGCGCGCCTGTACGGCATGGGACGCAAGCAGTCCGTCGTGCGCGTGGAGGAACTGCTCACCGCGTTCGGACTCGACCACGCGGCGGGTCGGCGGGCAGGCACCTATTCCGGTGGCATGGCCCGTCGCCTCGACCTGGCCGGTGCGCTGGTGGCGCGGCCGCCGGTGGTGGTGCTCGACGAACCGACCACCGGCCTCGACCCGCGCGGTCGCCTGGACATGTGGCAGGTGATCGGTGATCTCGTCGACGACGGCACCACCGTCCTGCTCACCACCCAGTACCTCGAGGAGGCCGACCTGCTCGCCGACCGGATCACCGTCATCGACAAGGGCACGGTCATCGCCCGCGGTTCGGCCGACGAACTCAAGACCTCCATCGGCGGCGACCGGCTCACGGTCACCCTCGCCGCGGGGCAGAGCCCGTGGCCCGCGGTGCAGGTCCTGCAGCAGGTGGGGGTCGGCGAGCCGGTTCACGAGCCCGGCAGCGACGAGGTGTCGGTGGTGGTGGGCAACGGGTCACGCACGATGGTCGAAGCGCTGCGCCGCCTCGACGACGCCGGTGTCTGCGTGCTCGACGCGAACGTCGTGCGTCCCACTCTCGACGATGTGTTCCTTTCCCTCACCGGCACCCCGGCCGAGACCGTCCCCGAACCCGAAACCGACGACGTGCAAGAGGAGGTCCTGTCGTGAGTGCCCCCGACGTCACGGTGGACGAGTACGAGACCCGCGATCTGCCCATCCAGCCGGCCACCCCGCGGCCGCCCGCAGGCGAGGAGATGGAACCGAAGGCCCGGTTCGTGCGCGACAGCGCGATCGTGGCCTACCGCAACCTGCTGACCATCCTGCGGGTGCCGACGCTGCTGGTCACCGCCACCATCCAGCCGCTGATGTTCGTGTTCCTGTTCGCCTACATCTTCGGTGCCTCGCTCGGCGGCGACCAGTACCGGGAGTTCCTGCTGGCCGGCATCTTCACCCAGACCGTGGCGTTCAATGCCGCGTTCACCACCGTCGGCCTGGCCGGTGACCTGCAGAAGGGCATCATCGACCGGATGCGGACGCTGCCGATGTCGCGGCTGGCGGTCCTGATGGGGCGCACGCTGTCCGACCTGGTCGTCAACATCGTGAGCCTGGGTGTGATGTCGATCTGCGGGTACATCGTCGGCTGGCGCATCCACGGCAGCTTCGGCGATGCCGTGATCGCGTTCGCGATCATCTTGCTGTTCGCGTTCGCGATGTCGTGGGTCGGCGCCCTGACCGGTCTGGTCTCCCCGACGGTGGAGGTGGCGCAGAGCGCGGGTCTGATCTGGCTGTTCCCGCTGACGTTCATCTCCTCGGCGTTCATCTCCGCCGAAACCCTGCCCGGCCCCCTGCGCGCGATCGCCGAATGGAATCCGATCACCGCGGTGTCGGCGGCGGGTCGCAAGCTCTTCGAGAACGACTCGCCCCCGACCTTCGTCCCCGCCACAGGCTGGGCCGCGGAGAACTGCATCCTCTACGCGATCATCTGCTCGCTGGTCATCCTCGCCATCGCGATGCCCGCGGCACTACTGCAGTACCGCAAGGTCGCCAGCCACTGAGTACGGCCACACAACGCCGAAGGCCGCCATCCCGAGGGGGAGGCGGCCTTCGGCGTTCACATCTTCTGTGTTATCCGCGGCGACGGGTCTTCAGGAGGTCGAGGCGCTCCTTGAGCAGCTCCTCGAGCTCCTCCTTGCTGCGACGTTCCAGCAGCATGTCCCAGTGGGTGCGCGGCGGCTTGACCTTCTTGGTCTCCACGGAGGTGCCCTCCATGAGCTGACCCTCCTGGCCGTTGCGGCACAGCCAGGTGGGCGGGATCTCCGCGTCGTCGGCGAACGGGACGTCGAATTCCTCACCGTTGTCGGTGCGGTAGCGGGCGATCCGGCGCGGGGCCAGGTCGTGGTCGCGATCGGTCTCGTAGCTCACCGCTCCGAGCCGGCTGCCCCGGAGTACGCGATCTGCCATGTGTGCTCCTGTAATTTCGGCGGCTGGTGCCGCAACTCGTACTACCTCAACGCACGGGAAGTCTGAACTGTTCCATTGTAGTCGCCCGGCCACATCAGCCGAGCGACCCCCGAATCGGCGTCGACGGTAGGTCGGTATCGGGAGGGTGCCCGCTCAGCGAGACCTGAACCGGCGAAGTGTGTCGCGGGCCGATAGGGTTTCCGATCATGTCGCGCAGTCGCCTGCTGTCCTGCCTGTGGTGCGGGCGGGAGATCGTGGATTCGGAGTCGGGTCGGCGTCGCCGCTATTGCCGCCAGTCGTGTCGCCAACGTGCCTATGAGCACCGGAGCAGCCTCAAGGGGACCGGAATTCCCGAGGACGCGGTGGTGCTGACCGCGCAGGAGGCCGCCGATCTCGCCGATCGGTGGTTCGCCGCGCGGTGTGCGGCCGAGGACGTGGCGACAGCCGTGGGGGAGGGAGCTTCTCCGGCGGAGCTGGCAGAGCTGAGCGCGACGTTGCTGCAGCTGGCCCGGGAAGCGGAACGACTCCGCTGACGATGCGAAAACCCGTGTGCCCCATCGTAAGCCGATGGGGCACACGCAGCGGCACCGATGGGCGACTACCGCGCTAGCTCGACAGTGACTCCCGGGCGCGCAGGTACACGGCGGTGACGCCCCCCGCGACGAACAGCGCGAGGGCTGCGGCGGCACCGGCTGTCGCGAGGTCGGGACTGGTGAGCGACTGTCCGCGCAGCGCCTGCCAGACCACCAGCGTGAGCAGTCCGAAGTAGCCGAGGACTGCGACCACGAGCAGCGCCGCACGGGTCGTTTCGGTGCGCAACCAGCGGTAGCGAGGCGCGAGTGCTACCAGGGCGAAGGCGATCAGCAGCAGCACCTGGATGCCGTGCAGCCCGACGAAGTGCGGGATGCGCAGGTCGCCGCCGATGGTGCTCCAGTGGGTGATCGGCATGCCCGCGGCAGCGTCACGTGCTGTATCGCCGGGCCGCACTGTGTGCCCGGCCATCAACCCCACGACGGTGCCGTCGGCCGTGCGGACGAGCTGCGGCCCGGTGAACCCCATCAGATACCCGAGCGCCATCCCGGTCACCGCCAGCCACAGCCCGGCCTTCAACGCGATCCTGGTCGGCCGGTCGGCCAGTTTCTGCCAGGAGATGATCACCGCCAGGACGAGATTCGCGAGGAACAACCCGGGAACGCCGGACGCGAACACCTGCTGCCCGATCTCGTTGACCGGGTCGGTGGCGTCGTTGAAGTGGCTGAACGTCCCGCGTGCCGCCTGGACCGCGATGAATCCCACATCGGCGACCCCGGTGATCGCGAAGACAGTGCCCAGCCACCAGGTGGCACGCCGTCCGCGATGCGGCAGCCGCAGTATCCAGGCCAGGGTCACGCCGTAGAGGGCGAAGGCGAGCCCGAACTTGGCCGGTTTGAGCCACACCGACTCGCCGAGCAGCAGTCGGTCGTCGACCACCATCCCGACCATCGACACCACCACCAGTGCGGTCATGAGCGCGGAATTCACCAGCAGCGGGCCGTGCCAGGGGGCGCGGTCGGTGCCGTCGCGCGCGGTGGGGGACGTGATGCGGGACAGCGTGTGGGTGAGGTCGATCGTCGCCATGTACCGAAGGTAGAAATCCGGTGCGCCACACCACGTCCCGCTGTGGAACGGTTCGGCTCCGATACCCGGGTACGGGTCGGGCTACGCGAGTTCTAGGGGTTGTCTCAGATTCCCATGCGCCAGATCGCGGCGTCGACCGCGCGGGGTGAGACGAGCGCGAGGGCCTGGAGTACGCGAGTGTAGGTCGGGTACAGCTCGACCGGGCGGGTCCGGATCGCGGTGGTGATCCAGTCGGCGGCTTCCTCGGCCGACAGTGCCGCCGCGTCGGCGTACTTGCCGGTGGGCGCGATCATCTCGGTGCGCACCAGCGGATAGCCGATGGTGGTGACGTGCACGCCACGGCGCCGGGTCTCCGCGCCGAGACTGCGCCCGAACGCGCCGAGCGCCGCCTTCGACGCGTGGTAAGCGGTGAACAGCGGCATCGATCCCGCGGCCACACCCCAGGTCGCGACATTGACGACGTGGCCGGTGCCCGCGTCGAGCATCGACGGCAGCAGTCCCATCGTGAGCCGGGTCGCTCCGAAGTAGTTCAGCGCCATGGTGCGTTCGTAGTCGTGGAACCGGTCGGTGGTGTCGGCGGCGCCGCGGCGGATCGAACGGCCCGCGTTGTTCACCAGCACGTCGACCGTCCCGAACTGCTCGAGCAGGGTCTTCGCCAGCGCGTCGGTCTGCTCGGCGTCGGCGAGGTCGCAGGTGATCATCTCGGCATCCCCGCCCTCGGCGCGAACCGCGTCGCGCACCTCGGCCAGCGGCTCGGCATTCCTGGCGACGAGCACCACCCGCGCCCCTTCCCGGCCGAGCGCGTGTGCCGCGGCTTTGCCGACGCCCGACGAGGCGCCCGTCAGCACGACCGTCTTCCCGGCGATCTCGTGCTGCTCACCACGAACCAGCCGCGCGAGCACGCGGGGGAGTGCGGGCGGGTTGAGCAGTACCGATTGTGCGACTTCGGCGAACACGGGGACTCCTGTCGAGGCGTACAGCGGGGGCGAACAGGTAATTTACTTAATGGTAAATTACAAAGGGACCAATTGGGTGTCAACCGGCACGGAGGTCGATGGTTGGATGGAACGGTGAGCACAGCCGGTACCAAAGGTGTCCCCCGCCCCGAGCGCGAACAGCAGATCCTCGACGCCGCCGTCGCCGAAATCGGTCGTGTGGGTTACGCGGGGCTGTCCCTGGCCGATGTCGCGCAGCGCGCGGGCGTGTCCAAGCCGCTGGTCTACACCTACTTCCAGTCCAAGGACGGGCTCTACATCACCTGTGTGGACCGGGCGGCCACCGTCCTGTTCGACGCGATCGAATCCGCTATCGCCGGGGCCGGCGGTCTCAGCAAGGCGGAACGGACGCTCGACGCGATCTTCGTCGCGCTGGAACCGCGCCCACACGACTGGACCGTGCTCTTCGACCGCTCCCACCCCGACGACGGCCCCGCCGCCGACGCCGTCCGCGCCGCCCGCCGCCGCATCGCCGCCCAGGCCGCGCGCGGTGTCGCCGATGCCATCGGCGCGGTCGAGCTCACCGACCCCACCGACCTCTCGGCGCTGACCGACGTCTGGATGGGCGCGGTGACCTCGCTGGTCCTGTGGTGGTTGCGTCATCCCGACCAGACCGCCGCCCAGATGTCGGCCCGCAGCCACCGCCTGATCGGCGCACTCGTCACCGCCCCGCGGTGAACGCAATCCGCACCCCGGCCGGGGTGCGGATGTGCTTGTCCGACAGGTGTTCTACGACGTGACGTCGGTGGTCGATCGGGCAGGCGGCAGCAATTCGGCGAGCAGTGTGGCCCACTCGTATCGGCGTTCGGGGAAGCAGCGCTCGAGCAGGTCGCTCATGATCGACGGTGCGATGGAGGCACCGGGGGAGGCGCCGAGAAGGCCGGCGATGGTGCCGTCCGCGCCGGTGACCAGTTCGGTGCCGAATTCGAGGACGCCGCCGCGCTCGCGATCGGGTTTGACCAGCTGGGCGCGTTGCCCGGCTTGGACCAGGGTCCAATCAGCGGCGTCGGCGGTGGGGTAGAAGCGTTGCAGCTGGGCGAACTTGCGCCGGGGTGTGGCCAGTAGCTCGGTGACGAGGTAGCGGACCAGATCGAAATTCCGCAGACCGACCGCGACCAGCGGGACGATATTGTGCGGGCGCAGCGTGGTGAACAGATCGGTGAGCTTGCCGTGGCGCAACAGGCGGGTGCTGAAGGTGGCGTAGGGGCCGAACAGCAGCGCGCCGGTGCCGTCGACCTCGCGGCGATCCAGATGCGGGACCGACATCGGCGGTGCGCCCAGCGCGGCCTGGCTGTAGACCTTGGCGCGATGCTCGGCGACGACCTCGGGGTTGTCGGTGCGCAGGAACTGCGCGCCCAGTGGGAACACCCCGTATCCACGCACCTCGGGGAGACCGGCCCGCTGCAACAGCCGCAACGCGTACCCACCCGCACCGACGAACACGAACCGCGCCCTGACCTGGAACCGCCGCCCACTGTCGAGATCGCGGCCGCGGACGGTCCACAGCCCGTCAGCGCTGCGGGTGAGCCCGGTGATCTCACGATGCATCCGGACCGCGTTGCCCGCCGCGCTCATCGTCGACAACAACGACCTGGTCAGCGCCCCGAAGTCGACATCGGTGCCCGCGGTGTGCCGGGTGGCGGCCATCGCCTCGCCGTCGGCCCGGCCGCGCACGAGCAGCGGCGCCCAGCCGGCGATCACCGCACGGTCCTCGGTGTACTCCATCTCCGCGAACGCGGGCAGCGTGCGCAGCGTGGCGTACCGCCGGCGCAGGTAGGCGATGTCTCGCTCGCCGAAGACCGCCGTGACATGCGGTGTCGAGGTGAGGAAGGTGTCGGGCGCGAGCTCACCACGGTGGGCCAGCGCCGACCAGAACCGGCGCGAGAGCGCGAACTGATCGGCGATCCCGGCCGCCTTGGCGCCGTCGCCCGCGTCGGGCATGTAGTTGAGCTCGCACAACCCGGAGTGTCCGGTGCCCGCGTTGTTCCACGGATGGCTGCTCTCGGCGGCCGGTTCGCCGAGCCGTTCGAACAGCGCGATCGACCAGTCGGGCGCGAGGGTGCTCAGCAGGGCGCCGAGCGTGGCCGACATGATGCCGCCGCCGATGAGTACCGCGTCGAGAATGTCGTCGCCGCCGCCGGTGCTGGGCCGTGTGGGTGTGGTGTCGTTCATGGTCGAACCTCCCGTGAGCTGTGTACCGCCATCGTCACGCCGGAAACAGCGATCCGTCCAATACGGAATCGCCGAGGATATGATCCGGATATGGATGATTCAGCGGAGGTGGGAGCGCAGGCACTGGCTCCGCTGCTGACCGCCTTCGACGCGGCGGCCGAAGAAGGCCACTTCACGCGCGCGGCTCAGCGACTCGGCGTGCCGCAGTCCTCGCTCAGCCGCCGGATCAGAACGATGGAGCAGCTCCTCGGCGTGGCGTTGTTCCAGCCGGTCGGGCGCGGGGTCACCCTCACCCCGCAGGGGCGTGATCTCTACGCACACACCCGGGGACTGGTGCGCGCACTCGACGACGCGGTGCGGCAGGTGCGCGCCGACGCCGACCCCGACAGCGGGCTGGTGCGGTTCGGATTCCCGCTCACGCTCGGCCCGGTCAGCATTCCGTCGTTGCTCGCGCAGTTCCACACCCGCGCGCCTCGGATCCGGTTGCATCTGGTGCAGGCGCACGGCGAGGCGCTGGCCGAGCAGGTGCGCGAGGGCAGGCTCGACCTCGCGGTGATGATCCCGCCCCCGGCCGACCTGCCGACCGTCGATCTCGGCCGTCAGCGCATCGACCTGCACGTGTCGCGCACGCATCCGCTGGCTCGGCGCGCCCGCGTCGACCTCGCCGAACTGGCCGATGAGGCGTTCATCGCGAACCCGCCCAGCTACCAGCTGCGCACCCTGCTCGACAGCTGGTGTGCCGCAGCGGGTTTCACCCCACGAGTGGTCTTCGAGATCACCGAGTTCGAAACCCTGCGCGCACTGGTCGCACTCGGACAGGGCGTCGCGCTACTGCCCGCCGCCGAGGTCGCGAACCCCGACCTGGCGGTGATACCCATCGATGGCGAACGCGACCGCGAGGTCGGCCTGGTCTCGGGAGACCATGACTCGACGCTCGCGGTCGCGCGGCTTCGGGAATTCCTGATCGCGCGCCGGGCGGCGATCAGTGGGTGAGCGGTATCAGTCCTGGGCGACGCCGGCATCGACGCCACGCGCGGCGAGCCACGGGTGCGGGTCGATCGGGGCGCCGTAGAGCGAGCCGTCGGGCACGTGCACCTCGTAGTGCAGGTGGGGGCCGGTGGAGTTGCCACGGTTACCGACGGTGGCGATGGTGTCACCGGCGTTGACGTGCTGACCGACCTCGACCAGGATGTCGTTCACGTGGCCGAACACACCGATGGTGCCGTCATCCTGCTGGACGCGGACCCACAGGCCGAAGCCCGACGCCGGACCGGCCTCGATCACGGTACCGTCGGTGACGGCGAAGATGGGTGCGCCGATCGGGTCACCGAAGTCGATGCCGTTGTGCGCGGTGCCCCAGCGGGCGCCGTAGTACGAGGTCAGCCTGCCGCTGACCGGGCGAACGGTCTGCGGGCGCGGCGGCGGCGGGGGAGCGATGAACGGCAGCGGCGGCAGTTCCAGGCCGACGGCTTCGCGGTGCTCCTCCCACGGGATCGGGGCGGACGCGGGGGTCGCGCCCTGCGGGCCCTGGGCCTCGGCCGGGGTGTACGCGGTGAAGCGGTACGGCGACTGGCCGGCGTTGATGGCCTCGGTGGCGTCCGCGGCGATCGTGGTAGTGGGAACAGGGCTCTCGGGCTCACTGAAAGTGGCGACGGAGGTACCCACGAGTGCGGACAGAGCCACCGCACCCGCGACCACGCCTCCCCAACGACCTGCGAAGGCGTCAGAGACTCGAGCAGATAACGGGTTGGTCACGAACATGGTTATGAACGTAGCTAAACCGTAACCTTCGCGGCCAATCCTGTGGCTGCGATCACGAAGCGCTATAACCCCAGTTGATCTATAACGATACTCTAACGAATGGCCAACATCCTGTTACTCACCGGGTGAAATTGCCCTGGTCAAGATCGTTGCCGAAATTCCGCATCCCAGGGACACTGATTCAGTGGACGCTAACGGAGTCCGTGCCATCACGGCGTTGTCCGACCCCACCCGGCGCGCGATCTTCGAATTGCTGCCGCAGGGTCCCCGCTCGGTGGCCGACCTCGCCGCCGCCACCGGGATCACCAGTTCGGCCGCGTCGCAGCACCTGCGCGTCCTGCGCGAGGCCCACCTGGTCCGCATGCGCCGCGACGGGAACAGGCACCTCTACTCCCTCGACCCGCGCGGCCTCAACGACGCGCGCGACTACCTCGACAAGTACTGGCCCAGCGCGCTGGCCGCCCATGCCGCCGCTCTGCGGGAGGCGGCCGACGCCGACCCGGCTCAGCCCACCCGGCGGTAACGTGACCGGCCGGATTCGGCCCACGCCTGCTTGTCCAGCTGCATATCGACCGCCGCGATCACCTCGGGCACGCCGATCCGCAGCAGACCGGGGTCGGTGCTCAGGCCGTCCGGATCGCCGACCTGTCCGGCCCAGAGCACCGCGTGCCTGCCCAGCAGATGTGCGGGCGGGCCGCCGCGGCGCGGTGGCGTGGGACCGAACAACAGGACCGTGCGGGTGCCGAACGCTGTCGCCAGGTGTGCGACACCGGTATCGCCGCTGATCACGAGGGCGGCCTCGGCCACCGTCGCCGCGAGGTCGGTGAGGTTCTGCCGACCGGCGAGGACCCGGTCGTCGGGCAAGCCGGCCTGCGCGGCCACCTGTCGAGCGATGTCGTGCTCGAACGGGTCGCCGGTGAGCACCACGTCGCGGCCCAGTACCAGCAGGTGGCGCACCACCGCGGCGAACCGCTCCGGCGGCCACCGCCGGGCGGGCGCGCCCGCGCCGATATGGACGACGATGCAATCGCGCCGGCTGATCGAGGCCACCGGCGGCACCAATCCGAGGTTTCGCCGATCCGCGTCGATGCCCTCGCCCTCGAGCAGGCGGCACCACCGGTCGACGACATGCGCGTCGGGATCCCAGCGCGGACCGGCGAGCTTGGGCAGCGCGGGCGTGCGATGACCGATGATCCGCGCGGCGCCGGTATCGGCCAGTGCTCGGGCGCTGGCGCCGTCGGGGCCGTGCAGGTTCACCGCTAATTCGGGCGCGGGTCCATCCCAGATCAGGGCGGCCGGGTCGGCGGTGGCGACGAGTTCATCGACCGAGGAGATCAGGTCGACGATCTGTTCCAACCGATGCGGCGCCGCCAGGACGATCCGGCTCTGTGGTTCGGCCCGGCGCAGGGCACGCAGAGCCGGGACCGCGGAGAGAAGCTCACCGAGGCCCCGAGCTTGCAGCACGAGTACAACCGACACATTCTTCATCTACCCGAGACTGTCGGCGACCAAACTTTCGCGAGGGCAACGATGTGACGGCTCGCCTGTGGGCCCGCTCACGGCGCTGTGCGTGATCGCGACACGATGACAGCTCCAGCTAATTTCCGGAAAACCAGAGCAAGCGGGCATAACATCTCGTCATGACGACAAATACCGTGATTGGGAGCCCGTTCACGGCTCTTGCCAAGAAAACCTGGCAAACAGTTCTGGTCACCGGCCTCCTCGCGGTGGTCCTCGGCATCATCGTGCTGGTGTGGCCCGGTCCGTCGCTGCTCGTGGCGGGCATTCTGTTCGGTATCTACATGGTTGTCAGCGGTATCTTCCAGCTGATCGCCGCCTTCACCCACCTGCCGAGCACCAGCTTTCGGGTGCTGTCGTTCATCAGTGGTGTGCTGTCGCTGATCATCGGTGTGTTCTGCTTCCGCGACGACCTCACCTCGATTGTGTTGCTCGGCTTGTTCATCGGCATCAGCTGGCTGTTCCGTGGCGTCGCCGTCCTGTTCGCCGCCATCTCGGAGTCGGGCGTGCCCGGCCGGGGCTGGCAGATCTTCTACGGCATCATCAGCGCGCTGGCCGGTGTCGTCCTGATCGTGTGGCCGATCAGCTCCCTCACCACGCTGGTCTGGGTCGTCGGCATCTTCTTGATCGTCATCGGTGTCATGGAAGTCATCACCGCCTTCGGCATCCGCAAGGACGCGCATCTGCTGGACGAGCAGCTGGGCTGATCCTGGCCACGGAATAGTTCGTCTGAACCGGCCGGTGCCTTCGGGCACCGGCCGCTTTCGTCTGAACCACGCTGCCGTCTGAACTACGCTTCGCACCCATGGAATTCGTTTATGACCTGGTGGTTGTCACCCATCTGCTCGGCATGGCCGCGGTGGTCGGTGGGTACGTCGCCTCGCGTCCGGTGGTGTCCGAGCTGATGGTGTGGGGCGCGCGCGCCCAGCTGATCACCGGGGTGATCCTGGCGGGGCTGGCTTCGGCGGTCGACTCGCTCGACAAGGATCCGGATACGACGAAGCTGGCTGTGAAACTGGTTGTCGCGGTCGCGGTGGCGGCGTTCGCCGAAATGGGCCGCGGTGACGCGAAGCGCGGCAAGCAGATCGACTGGATGACCGACGCCGCCGGTGGCCTCGCGATCGTGAACGTGCTGGTCGCGGTGCTCTGGAGCTGAGTGCGCGCCCGATACCGAGGAAGGTCGCGCCGGTCGCGTCCGTGCGGGATCCGCCGGCGGGCATCCGCTAGCGTTGCGGCGTGCAATTTCTCGGCATCCACCACATCGCGATCATCGCGACGGACTACGCCCGCTCCAAGAGTTTCTATATCGAGACTCTCGGGGGGACCGTCCTCGACGAGAACTACCGGGCCGATCGCGATTCGTGGAAGCTCGACATCGAGTTGCCCGGCGGGGTCCGCATCGAACTGTTCTCGTTTCCCGACCCGCCCGCACGCCCGAGCAGACCGGAAGCGGCGGGGTTGCGGCATCTGGCTCTGGCGGTCGCGAGCGTGCCCGCCGCCCTCGATGAGCTGCGGGCACGGGGCGTCCGGACCGAGGAACTGCGCACCGATGAGCACACCGGGAAGCAGATGGCCTTCTTCTTCGATCCGGACGACCTGCCGCTCGAGCTGTACGAGGCGTGATCAGGGCGTCGCGCGGGCCCGGCGCGCGAGTTCCACTGTCGCCGCGCGCAATTCGCTGATCTCGGACAGGGGGCTGGCGTAGCCGACTCGGGTGAGCGCCACGCCGCGTGGTGATTCCACCCGCAGGTCGAGGCCGTAGCGGTCGGCCTTCTCGCAGGTGGCGGCGATGGCGTCGGGGAATCCGCCCAGCTGCTGGGCCATCGCCAGCAGCGCTTCGGCATGGTCGGCGTTGAGGTGCGCGACACCGGGCGCGGCGTGTGCGACGATCGGGTCCGGCTGTGCGGCAAGGTATTCCGCGGCCGAGGCCGAATCCATCCGGCCGTAGCCGCCGACCCAGCGCACCCGCTCGACGCGCAGCACCCACAGCGTGAAATCGCTGTAGTCGATGTAGTACTTGGCCGCCGGGATCGCCGCCAGGTGGGCCGCGCGGGCCGCTTCCGCCTCGGCGCCGGTCGGGCGTTCCACGAAACCGGCGAGGGTGATCCGGGTGCCCGCCAGCGGGTCGGCCGGGATGTCGGGGGTGACGATCGCGATGCTGGCGCGCGGGTCGGCGGCCAGGTTGCGGCCGTGTTCGGCCAGGCGCGACACGCTCAGTACCGGTGCACCGTCGAGCAATCCGTAGGTGATGAACGACGCCCACGGCGCGCCGTCGGCGGTGAGGCTGGCCAGTGTGCCGGTATTGGTGCCCGCCGCGATCGTTCTGGCTTCTTCGGCCGGCGAGGGGCGGGCCTCGTTGGCCAGGGGGGCGGTCGGCAGCGGAATGGCAGGTGCGTCGCCCGGGTCGCCGTGGTCGAGAGTCATGGCCACAGCGTATCCACCTGACGCGCGCGGCGGGGTGCGCTCGTCAACCAGCCGTGCAGCGCTTCGTAGACAGCGTCGTGATTGAGCAGGCTGAAATGGTTCGCCGCGGGGATGTGCAGGCTGTTGACCGCGTCGAAATCGAGGCGCCGGGTCCGGCCGCGCCCCGACCCGCTGCCGGTGAGAACCATGCCGTCGCCGATGATCACGCCGAGCGGATGTTTCGGGCTGTGGGTGATGGTGGTGGTGACGAAGTAGTGATCGACGCCGGGCAGCAGCGGCACTTCCTTCACCGCTCGTGCGCGCAGGGTGTCCACGTCGAGGTCGCGCCAGTCCTCGTCGACCAGCGAGCCCTGCCGCAGGTCGCGGATGCCCGCGCTGCGCCTGCGCAGCAGTGTGCTCAGCGGCCGGGTCTCGGGCAGCAGATCGAGCGCGGCCGACGCGTAGTGCACGAGCTGTTCGAGCGGCGCACCGAGGTGTGGTGAGCCCAGGCACACCACCTGCCGCACCGATCGCACCCACTGCTGGCCCGACTCCTCGGCCTGATGGCAGGCGCTGCGCATGACCAGTCCGCCCATCGAGTGCCCGATCAGGCAGATCTCGTGCACCGGCATCGGCCAGCTGTCGACCAGGCGGGTCAGCAGGGCGCTGAGCTGGGCGGCGTTCTCGGAGATGTGCAGACCGGTATTGAAGCGGACGAAGAGCGGGGTGTAGCCGAGATCGTCGTCGAGGCGCTCGCCGTAGGTGGGACGATTACCGAGCCGCCAGGAGTGTTCGGTCTCCACGAGTCCGTGCAGGAGTACGACCAGCCGGGTCGTCGGCACCGGGACGTGGGCGGCGAACTCCTCGGGTGGGACGGGGACGCCGTCGACGCGAAAGGTCATGGGGGAGGAGAGGATCGGGGTCTCGTCCTCGAGCGTGTCACCGATCAGTCCCTGGATCGCGGCGAGAATGCCCGCACCCCACACGGTGCGCGAGGGGGCGGTGACACCGGGCAGCTGGACCGCGCTCGCGACCTCGCCGACGACGAAGCCGGTGCCGCTGACAGCGGCGTACACGCCATCGGTGATGGCGTCGTGGACGATTTTCACCGGCGCCGCCGCGGGACCGACGCCCAGCCGCACCGCCGCGAATACCCGGTCGGAGAGGGCTCGGTGGATGGCCGCGATCCCATCGACCGCCCCGGCGAACTCGTCACCGGCGAGCCGTGTGAGCGCCTGTACTTCGGCCTGGGCTTGGGGGAGCTGCTCCGTCACAGAGTTGAGAGTACAACTGTGCACTGAATGATGGTGGGGTTGGGGCGGCTTCGAGACCTGCGACGATGCCCTGAGTGTCAGAGTTGGGAGGCCTCACAAAAATCATTCTGATACTGCGATATGCGCATCTAAACATGTTAACCAGTCGGGGCAATCGGCGAAGAACCGGCTACGCCGGTCGGCTCGGGACGGCGGGAGCCCCGCCGTCCCAGCGATCACGGCCGGTGGACGATCGCGTACCAGAGCGCGCCCATCGTGCCGAGCACGAACAGGGGAGAGATGACCCAGGTCTCGACCCGATTCCCGGTCCGCTCGATCAGCGGCACCCGGGTGCGCAACGGAAACGGCCACAGCAACCGGCAGCCCCGATCGGTGAGGCAGTCGCCGAGCAGGTGGGCCAGGCAGCCGAGACCCACGCAGATCGGCAGCCACGCCGGTCGGTCGACGATCCACTGATCGACCGCGAAGGTGCCCGCCGTCGCGAGCACGATCACCGTTCCGTAGGTCCGGACGCTCTTTCCCGGCGGGCACAGGTGCAGCGATCGCACCGCGAGGGCGAGCAGGAAGAACACGAGGCCGAGGGTGAACGGTCTGCCGAGGTAGTGCTCCCCGGCCCAGGTGGCCGCGACCGCGGCGACGACGAACAGCAGTGAATGCGTGCCGTGACGATGTCCGCCCGACGCCCAGGAGATCAACCGGCACAGGTGATGTGACACCGGCCCGAGCACGTGGGAGATGGTGCCGCTGGGATGATCCGCGTCCGGCAGCAGCGCCGCACCCGCGGTGAGCAGCGTGCCCATGATGAGTTCGGCGATGCCGAATCGCGTTGTATCGCTGTCGAACAGGGGGAAAGCGGCGACTGTGAGCGGTAACGCGGCGGCCGTACCGGCCCAGGCCAGCGCCCCACTCGTCGCATGAGAATGTCCTAGCACCCCGCAACGTTAGAGTAAGTCACTACTTTGGCGCATATGCCGTGGACAGCGCCGGAATGCGGGGCGCGCCTGGATCGTTGGGGCAGGGGGAGTTACCCGACGGAAGGACCACGATGAATGCTTTCAACGACCAGGTGATCGCCGAGTTCCGTGCTAACGGCGGCCGCGTCGGTGGCATGTTCGAAGGCAACGACGCCATGGTGATCATCACCACCACCGGCGCGAAGTCCGGGCGCGCGATCACCAATCCGCTGGTGTTCCTGCCCGACGGCGACCGGATCGTGCTGATCGCCTCCAACGGTGGCGCCGACAAACACCCGGCCTGGTATCACAACCTCCTCGCCGACCCGGAACTCACCGTGGAGGTCGGGACCGAAACATACCGGGGCAAGGCGGAACTCGTCGCCGATCCCGAGCGCACCGCCCTCTACGACCGGATGGTCGAGCGGCTGCCGGGCTTCGCCGAGTACCGCGACAAGACCGATCGGGAGATCCCGGTGTTCGCGGTGTATCGAACGAGTTAGTCGCGTGCTCGAGCGGAATGGTTGCCGGGGTGGGTGAGCTGCTGGTTCTATCGCCCGGTGACCGAAACCATCGACGTGCCACGCATCGTCCACGCCTCCCGCGACATCGCGGCGACCCCCGCCGCGATCTTCGACCTGATCGCCGATCCCGCGCAGCAGCCGCGCTGGGACGGCAACGACAACCTCGCGCAGGCCGTCGAAGGCCAGCGGGTCCGCGCGGTCGGTGACGTGTTCACCACGACGCTGACCAACGGCGCCGACCGGGACAACCACATCGTCGAGTTCGAGGAGGGTCGCCGTATCGCGTGGAACCCGTCGGAGCGGGACAAGACCCCGCCGGGACACCTGTGGCGCTGGGAGCTCGAGCCGATCGACGACACCCACACCCGGGTGACCCACACCTACGACTGGACCGAACTGCACGACGAGTTGCGTCAGGTGCGGGCCAAGGCCACCACCGCCGACAAGCTGCAGGCATCGGTGGACCGGCTGGCCGCCCTCGCCGAGTCCTAGTCACCAACGGAACACCCTGCGACTCGAGCTGAGCCGCAGGGTGTTTCGCTGTTCGGATCAGGCGGTGACGTCGAACCGGTCCAGGTTGCTGACCTTGGTCCACGCGGCGACGAAGTCGTGCACGAACTTCTCCTTCGCGTCGTCGGTCGCGTAGGCCTCGGCCACGGCCCGCAGCTGCGAGTTGGAGCCGAACACCAGGTCGACGCGGCTGCCGGTCCACGTGACCGCACCGGAGGAGCGGTCACGGCCTTCGTAGCTGTTCTCGTCGGCGGCCGAGGGCGCCCACTCGGTACCCATGTCGAGGAGGTTGACGAAGAAGTCGTTCGTCAGCGCACCCGGGGTATCGGTGAACACGCCCAGCGGCGAGGACTGGTAGTTCGCGCCGAGCACGCGCAGACCGCCGATCAGCACGGTCATCTCCGGCGCACTGAGCGTGAGCAGGTTCGCCTTGTCGATCAGCAGGAACTCCGCGGGGATCTGCGCGTCCTTGGACACGTAGTTACGGAACCCGTCGGCCGGGGTCTCGAGCGCGTCGAAGGACTCGACGTCGGTCTGGGCCTGGGTCGCGTCGGTACGACCCGGCGTGAACGGCACCGTCACCGGGAAACCGGCAGCCTGGGCGGCCTGTTCCACACCGACCGCGCCGCCGAGGACGACCAGGTCGGCGAACGACACCTGCGTGCCGCCGCCGGCGTTGAACGTGTCCTGGATGCCCTCGTAGACGCGCACCACCTGGGCGAGCTCGTCGGGCTGGTTGACCGCCCAGCCCGCCTGCGGCTGCAGCCGGATCCGGCCACCGTTGGCGCCGCCGCGCTTGTCGCTGCCGCGGAACGACGAGGCCGCCGCCCACGCCGTCGTCACCAGCTGGGCGATGGACAGGCCGGAGGCCTGGATCTGGCCCTTGAGCGCGGCGATCTCGGAATCACCGATCACCGGGCCGTTCTGGGCGGGCACCGGGTCCTGCCACAGCAGTTCCTCGGACGGAACCAGCGGGCCGAGGTAGCGGGCGATCGGACCCATGTCGCGGTGGGTGAGCTTGTACCAGGCGCGGGCGAACGCGTCGGCGAACTCCGCGGGGTTCTCCAGCCAGCGGCGGGTGATCGGGCCGTAGATCGGGTCGAACCGCAGCGACAGGTCGGTGGTGAGCATGATCGGTGCGCGCTTCTTGCCGGTGATGAACGGGTCGGGCACAGTGTCGGCGCCCGCGCCGTCCTTCGGAATCCACTGGTGCGCGCCCGCCGGACTCTTGGTCAGCTCCCATTCGTACCCGTAGAGGGTTTCGAGGAAGTTGTTGTCCCAGGTGATGGGGGTGCTGTTCCAGATGCCTTCCAGGCCGCTGGTGATCGCGTCCTCGCCGACTCCGGTGCCGAAGCTGCTCTTCCAGCCCAGCCCTTGCTGTTCCAGCGGTGCGGCTTCCGGTTCGACGCCGACCAGATCGGCGTCGCCCGCACCGTGGGTCTTGCCGAAGGTGTGGCCGCCGGCGATCAACGCGGCGGTCTCCTCGTCGTTCATCGCCATCCGCGCGAAGGTCTCGCGGATGTCCACGGCGGCGGCGATGGGATCCGGATTGCCGTTGGGGCCTTCGGGATTGACGTAGATCAGGCCCATCTGGACCGCGGCGAGCGGACGCTCGAGGTTACGGTCACCGGTGTAGCGTTCGTCGCCGAGCCAGGTGCGCTCGGGGCCCCAGAACACGTCTTCCTCGGGCTCCCACGCGTCGACGCGGCCGCCACCGAAACCGAACGTCTCGAAGCCCATCGACTCGAGCGCGACGTTGCCGGTGTAGACGATGAGGTCGGCCCACGACAGCTTGCGGCCGTACTTCTTCTTCACCGGCCACAGCAGCCGGCGCGCCTTGTCCAGGCTGGCGTTGTCGGGCCAGCTGTTGAGCGGGGCGAAGCGCTGCAGGCCCGCGCCCGCGCCGCCGCGGCCGTCACCGACCCGGTAGGTGCCCGCGGAGTGCCAGGCCATCCGGATGAAGAACGGGCCGTAGTGGCCGAAGTCGGCGGGCCACCAGGACTGTGAGGTCGTCATGACCTGCTCGATGTCGGCCTTCACCGCGGCCAGGTCGAGGGTGGCGAATTCGGCCGCGTAGTCGAAGTGTTCGCCCATCGGGTTCACCGAGGGCGGATTCTTCTGCAGCAGTGTGAGATTGAGCTGGTTCGGCCACCACTCGGCGTTCGCTCCGCGCGCGTCGGTGGAGGCGAACGGACGATGCATGACGGGGCAACCACTGTCACCGGCTTCCGTGTTGGCTTCCGCGATAGGTGGGTGTTCCTCGGGCACGGTGAATCCTTTCAGGAGAGTGATGGTGATGTCGTGCAGTCGGGGCACCTGCCCCAGTAGATGACTTCTGCCTCGTCGACGACGAAACCGCGGTCGTCGAGGGGAGTCAGACAGGGTGCGTCGCCGACGGCGCACTCGACATCGACGATCACCCCACAGGATCGGCACACCAGGTGATGATGGTTGTCACCGACGCGGGTCTCATAGCGTGCGACGGTGCCCATCGGCTGGATCCGCCGGAGCAGTCCGGCGCTGGTGAGTGCCCGCAGTACGTCGTAGACGGCCTGCTGGCTGACGGCCCCGAGGGTGGCTCTGACTCGGCTCAGAATGGTGTCCGTATCGGCATGCGGATGCTGGTGCACTGCGGTGAGCACCGCCAGGCGTGGCGCGGTGACGCGCAGGGAGGCTGCGCGCAGCATCTGTTCGAAGTCCGATGTGGTGGACACATTCCAGATCATGACTCATTCCAGATGATGTGGGGGCGGGTTTCCAGGATGAGTTGTGATGACATACTGGGCAATTCGCGCAATACTGGCGAGGAAGACCGGATCGGGGAGTCCGGTCCATGAGCATGGGGTGGGAACGATGTCGAATCGTCAGTGGTATGCCGTGTCCGCGATCGCGGTGGCCCTTCTGGTAGCGGGATGCGAGTCGGGACAGTCCGTCGACGCCGCGCCGGCGAGCAGTTCGTCGAAGGCGACCACGACCGTGCGCGCGACCACTCCCGCGGCGCCGGTGCTGAACCGTCGTGGCGAGAACGGAGCGGTGGTCCAGCAGGACGGGCTGGTCGGTGCGGGCAAGCTCGACATCGTCAACGGCAACAGCGACGACTTCGCGGTCGTGGTGACCAACGGTGATCCCAAGAAGCCGCAGGCCACCATCTACGTGCAGGGCAATTCCAACGCCACCCTCACCGGGATCGACGGCACGTACTACGTCTATCTGAAGACCGGCAAGGATTGGGACGAGGCGACGCTGGCCTTCACCCGCGAGCGTGAGTTCCAGAAGTTCGACGACCCGTTCGACGGTGACTCCGATTGGGAGATCACGCTGCAGCCTTCGATCGGTGGCAACGCCAGCACCAGCGACGTACCCTCGTTCTGACCGCGGTGGAAGAGCGCAGAACTGTGAACTGTGCCAAGGAATGCCCGGTCCGCCTGCGCGTCGACTAGCCTGCCGGGTGTCCGTTCCCCGAACGAAGGTGATTCATAGTGACTTCCGTAGTCGATGCCCCGCCCATCGATGGCCCTGACACCGCGTCGAAGGTAGGGCACTACTACCGGGTCGAGGGCGTCTACGAGGTCGGTCGCGAGAAGATCCGCGAATACGCGCGCGCCGTCCAGGACTTCCATCCTGCCCACTGGGAGGACGAGGCCGCCGCCGCGCTCGGCTACCCGGGGCTGGTCGCGCCGCTGACGTTCGTCTCCATCCCGGCTATGGCGGCGAACAAATTGTTGTTCGAAACGGTGGTCGTCGGCTACGACATGTTCGTGCAGACCGAGCAGGTCTTCGAACAGCACAAGCCGATCGTGGCCGGTGACCGACTCGTGGTCGATGTCGAGCTGACCTCGGTGCGCACGATCGCGGGCAAGGACCTGATCACTGTCACCAACACCTTCGTCGACGAGCTCGGCGAGACCGTGCACATCATGCACACCACGGTCGTCGGTATCACCGGGGACGACGGCGTGGATCCCGCGATCACCGCCGCGGTGGAGAACATCATGCTGCACGGCGTGAGCATCTACAGCGCCGACAAGAACGCCGTGGTGGAGACCACCCTGCGTCCCGAGGGCGAGGTTGTGCTGTCGGTCGAGGGCGCTGCCCGCGTCCCCAGCACCAGGCTGTCGTTCGACGAACTCACCGTCGGCGACGAACTCCCGCTCCGCGACGCCCGCGTCTCGCGCGGTGACCTCGTCAACTACGCCGGCGTCTCCGGCGACGGCAACCCCATCCACTGGGACGAGAAGATCGCCGAGCTGGCGGGCCTGCCCGACATCATCGCCCACGGCATGCTCACCATGGGTCTGGGTGCGGGCTTCCTGTCCACGTGGTCCGGCGACCCCGGCGCCGTCACCCGCTACGGCGTTCGCCTGTCGACCTACACCATCGTCGGCCGGGAGGGCGGCCAGGTCGAGTACACCGGCCGCGTGAAGTCCCTCGACCCGGAGACCCGCAGCGCGGTGATCGCCATCGTCGCCAAGTCCGGCGGCCGCAAGATCTTCGGTCTCGCCACCGCGAACCTGCGCTTTCGCTGACCCCGGCGCGGTGGACCCGACCTCGTAGCCGGGTTCACCGCGGCGCGGCCACGACCTCGGATCGTGGTGTGGCGTCCGGGGTTTCGGACGCCACCGGGTTCACCCGCACCCACGTGCTGTTGACCGCCGACGTGCCGGAGAGCAGGTCGGTGCGGGCCGGGTCGTGCAGCAGGTTGACATTGGCGCCCGGCAGGCCCGCCGCGACCGACCAGCCGACCCCGGGTTCGCGATGGCCCCATCCGTGGGGGATCGCCACCACCCCGGCGCGAATATCGCCACTGATCTCCACCGGAACCACGATCGAGCCGACCGGGGATTCGATCGTGGCCGGATCACCGTCGGCGAGACCACGGGCGGCGGCATCGTCGGGATGGATGAGCACGGTGCAGCGGTCGCGGCCCTTCACCATCGACGGGATGTTGTGCAGCCAGGAGTTGTTGCTGCGCAGGTGCCGCCGTCCGATGAGCTGGAGGTCGTAGCCCGGCTCGGCCGCCCCGGTCGCGTCGTCGAGGACCGTGCGCACCGCCGCCAGGAAATCCGCGGGTGCCAAGTGTGTCTTGCGATCGCCGGTGCCGATCAGTTCGGGCAGCCGTGGTTGCAGCGGTCCGAGGTCGACACCGCCTGCCGTGTCCCGAATCTTCTTCAGCGTCAACCCGTTCCGTCCACGACGCAGGATTCCGTAGGGGCCCGTCGCGACGGCCGCCGCGGACAGTCGCAAGGGGCTGAACTGTTCGAACGCGGCATTGAGCACCCGTGCGGTGAGCCGCCGTGCCGGCAGCGGGACCATTTCGGTCACCAGCCGTGCCAGGATCTGCCAGTCGTCCAATCCGTCGGCGGGCGGCTCGAACACCCTGGCGTCGTAGCGGGCGTTGTTGCGAACGCTGAAGATCGGGAACAGCAGGCTCAGTTCCTCGCGTTCCAGCGCGGAGACGGGCGGCAGGATGAAGTCGGCGTGCCGGGTCGTCTCGGTGATGTACATGTCGACGGCCACATAGCAACCCAAAGATTCCAGCGCGGCATCGAGCTTGTCCGCCTGCGGAGTCGAGAGCACCGGATTGCCCGCGTAGGTGATCATCGCTTTGATCTGGCCCGGTCCTTCGGTGCGGATCTCCTCGGCGAGGACCGCGACCGGCAGTTCGCTGCGGAACGACTTGTGCGCGCCGGAGCGGTCGGTCCACGCGCCGTGTCCCATGGGCAGGTACTTCGCGTAGCGGGCGGCGTCGACGACGGGGGTCGCGAACATCTGACCGCCCGCGCGATCGAGATTGCCGGTGACCGCGTTGATCGTGTTGACCAGCCAGTGGGTGAGCGTGCCCGTCACCTGCTGGCACACCCCGATTCGCGCGTACAACACTGCCGAGGGTGCCGCCGCGTGGTCGCGGGCCAGCCGTCTGATGGTGTCCGCGTCGACGCCTGCCAGTGGCGCCATGCGTTCCGCGGTGGTGTCGGCGACCAGTGCGGCCAGCTCGTCCCAGCCGGTGCACAGCGCGCGGACCGCCCGTTCGTCGCACAGTTCCTCGGTGATCAGCACATGCAGCATCGCGAGCAGCAGGTACACATCGCCGCCGGGACGGACCGCCACGTGTTCGTCTGCCAGCCGGGCGGTTTCGGTGCGGCGCG
Source organism: Nocardia sp. NPDC055165 (assembly GCF_053606985.1). Lineage (NCBI taxonomy): Bacteria > Bacillati > Actinomycetota > Actinomycetes > Mycobacteriales > Nocardiaceae > Nocardia > Nocardia sp. NPDC055165. Next base: position 453,190 of record NZ_JBSGSS010000002.1, on the reverse strand, counting down.
GGTCGATCACGACGACGGTGCCGCCCCGGGCGCGGACCGCCTTGAGGCGCGATTTGGCGCCGGGCATGGTGGTGATCGATCCGTTGGACACCGCGGGATTGGCGCCGAGCACCACCAGCCGGTCGGTGCGGTCGATATCGGTGATCGGCATGAGAACGTTCGAGCCGAACATCCGCCACGCGACGAACTCCTGCGGGAACTGATCGATCGAGGACGCGGAGAAGAAGTTCCGGGTCAGCAGGACGGCCCGCAGCAGCGCTGCGTACATCACCGAGGAACTGTGCGCGGCCGGGTTGCCGATGTACATCCCGATGGCGCTGGGACCGTGCGCGGACCGCACCGCGCGCAAACGCTGACCGATCTCGCGGAAGGCCTCGTCCCAGCCGACCGGTTCGAAACTGTCGCCGACGCGGCGCATCGGTGTCCGCAGCCGGTCGGGGTCGTGGTGCAGACCGCCCATGGCTGTCGCCTTCGGGCAGATGTAGCCCTTCGACAGCACGTCGTCCGGGTTGCCTTCGACGCGGGTGACCCGCGAATCTTCGACCGTGACCAGAATCCCGCAGTGCGCTTCACACAATGTGCACTGCCGGGCAATCGTCGTGCTGTCCACAGCTTTCCTACCCTCCGCCGAACCGCTCCTGCCACGGTAGCGCGACCGAACGGCTCGGCAGATCCGTCTGTGGTCTGATTTTCGTGCCGATCGACGACCGGGCGTAATATCGTTCGCGATACGAAGAGCCTTCATTTCCGCTCAGGTCAGGAGCAGATTCGATGCGTTCCACCGTTCGTCTCGGCCTCGCGGTCGCCGCCGTCACCGTGGCCGGGATCGCCGGGCATGCCACCGCCGCCGCCCAGCCCAGCTATTACGACCCCGTCATCACGCCGTGCAGTCACCTGTTCCGCACCCCGCTCGAGATGCCACGTCCTGGCACGGACGTGTACTGGAGTCCGTTCGGGACGTCGAACATCGTCTGCTACGACGACGGCACCGGGATGGAGAACTACTACCAGCGCGACCCCTGGGGCCGCTGGCACGACATGAACGAGCTGACTCCCGGTCACTTCTTCTACGTGATCTTCGATTCCTCGGTCCCCGATCAGGCGACCTGGGGCTGAGCGGACCGGAGGACGCGGCCGGCGACATCGTGGTCGCCGACCGCTCGGGGTCACGCCGATACTGCCGCGCCCCCGGATCTTTCGGTCGCCTCCGGAGTGTGGCCGGGCGATTCGATCGGTGGTCCGGCCTGCGCTGGGGTCCGCACGGCGAAGCCGATGAGTCCGGCGAGGACCGCGACCGCGGCGGTCACGTACCAGGCGCGCTGGAAGGCGTCGAGCGTGGCAGCGGGGGTGTCGGGCGTACCGAGCAGCGCGACGAGAAGCGCGACGCCGAGGGCTAGGCCGAGTTGGCGGGCCATGCTCAGGACGCCCGATCCGGTCGCGAAGCGTTGCGGGGGCAGGGTTCCCGCGCCGACGGCGAACGCGGTCGGCAGGGTGAGCCCGACGCCGAGACCGGTCAGCAGCATGCCGCCGAGCAGGCCACCGACATAGTCCGGTGACAGTTCGGCTGCGCGCGCCCACCACAGGAGTCCACCGCCGAAGGCGAGTCCGCCTGCCGCGATCACCGGTCCCGCACCGATTCGCGCGATGAGTTTGCCCGCGGCGATGGCGACGAACGGCACGACCAGGGGGCCGGGCGCGATCGCGAGTCCGGTCTGCAAGGCCGACCACCCCCACACGTTCTGCGCCCAGAGCGTGACCGAGAGCAGCATGCCCGCGAACGCGATTTGGAACACCAGTGAATTCGCACCCGCGAGCACGAAATTCGGGACCCGGAGCAGGGCGGGGTCGACGATCGGGCTGTGATGACGAGCCGAGCTCACGGCGAAGACGACCCCGAGCGCGATCGCGATACCGAACGCGGCGAGGACTCCGGTGGAGGTCCAGCCCCAGTCGGGACCCTGGACGACGGCCAGGATCAGCGACCCGACCGCCCCGATCAGCGCGCCCGCACCCAGCAGATCGGGCAGCGGGCCGCCCGCGGCGGGCGGGCACGGCAGCTTACGGACACCGATCGCGAACGCCGCCAACCCGATCGGCACGTTCACGAGAAACACCCAGCGCCAATCGATTTCGACCAGCAAGCCGCCGAGCACCGGGCCCAGCGCGGCGCCGAGACCACCGAACGCGACCCACAGCCGAACCGCACCCGCGCGCCGCTGCGGCGGTGTCGCGGCGAGTACCAGTGCGAGTGAGGACGGGGTGAGCAGGGCGCATCCCACCGCCTGCAGAACACGGAAAGCGATGAGCGACTCCACGTTCCAGGCCGCCGAGCACAGTGCCGACCCGATCACGAAGATAGCCAGGCCGGTGAGAAAGGTGGCGCGGTTGCCGCCGCGGTCGCCGAGGCGACCGGCCGGAACGAGCAGGGCGGCGAAGACGATGGCGTAGAGGTTGAGCACCCAGGACAGTTCGGTCAGGCCGGCGCCGAAGTCGTCTGCCATGGCGGGCATGGCGACATTGACGATGAACAGGTCCAGGCTCGACAACAGCACGCCGATGGAGACGATGGCGAGCACCAACCGGGGATTGGTCTCCCGGAGTGGGGTAGTGGATGGCATGTTCCAGCTCTCGTTCAGCCGAGGACGCGGCGGGTTTGACGGGCGGTGGCGAGCAGTACGCCGTCGCCGTCCCAGATATCGGTGTCGTCGACCGACCAGCCGTCACCGGAACTGACGTTCGCGGCGCGGACCAGCACGGGCGTGTCGCCGAGGTGGGTGAGATCGGCGTGCAGTTGCAGCGACAGGGTGACGGTCGGGACGACGACCGGCGCGGTGAGCAGCGGGAACAGTCCCGGTGGCAGCGCGTCGGCGAGGACGGCCAGGCTCGGCGCGTCGAGGGGCAGCGCGGGGTCGAGTGCGATCCAGGCGCACATCATCGCCTCATCCGCGCCGCTGAGAGGCAATGGGCCCGCGGCGGGACGGATGACGAAATGCGCGCCGACGGGCACGATCTCCGGCGGCAGCCGGAACAGCGCGCAGTCCGGTGCGGCCGCGACGACGGGTGCGGGTCTGGCGCTGTGGGCGGGGATCGCGGTCGCGCCGGGCGCGCCCAGGGTGACGGTGGCCGCGGCGACCCGCGCACCGTCCTGTTCGGCGACCACGTCCAGCATCGTCGTGCTGCGCCCGACCGGGTGTTCGGTGGCGTGCAGGGTGAACGCGCCGGTCGCCGGTCGGCCGAGGAACCGGACATCGGCGGCGCGCACGGGGTGCTCGCGCGAGCTCGCCTGCTGGGCGACGTCGATCAGGAGCCCGGCGAGCGTGCCGCCGTGCGGGCCGGTCCAGCCGCGCCACGAGTCGTCGACCACGGCATGCCACCGCCCGGAGTCCGTGGCGGTGAGGGCGAATCGCGCGCCGAACCGCCCAGTGAGTTTCATCATGCAACTCACCGTAGATGGGTGAGTTCTTTCATGCAACCGACTAGACTCAGGGCATGCGGCGCACCAGCTTCGAAGACATGAACTGCTCCCTGGCCCAGTGCTTGGAAGTGGTCGGGGAGTGGTGGACCTTGTTGATCGTGCGTGACGCCCTCTTCGGCGTGACCCGTTTCGACGAGTTCCGCGACCGCCTCGGCATCGCCCGCAACGTGCTCACCCAACGCCTCGAAGGCCTGGTCGAACACGAGATCATGACGAGAGAGCCCTACCAGGACAACCCCGTCCGCTACGACTACCGTCTGACCGCCAAGGGTCGCTCCCTGTGGCAGGTGATCACCGCGATGCGCCAGTGGGGCGACGAATGGGCCGCCCCGAACGGGCCCCCGGTAGAGGTCCTGCACCGCACCTGCGCCCACCTCGCCACCATCGAGCCCACCTGCTCGCACTGCGGCGAGCGAGTCCACGGCCGCGACCTGACACTGATGGACGGCCCCGGCGCGGGTGATCGTTCTCCGCTACCCGAGTCGCTACGTGGGTGAAGTCGCCCCGGCGTCATCGTCGCGCGCCGGTCATCGAGGCAGGGGCACGACAATTGTGCGGTGCGGGCCGAATGTCGCTGATAGGACGTGCTTTCGATCAGTCAGCCGCGTAGTCCGCGCAGCGCAGTCTCCACGACGCGATCGGCGAATTCGGTGGTGAGGGTGCCGGTGCGCAGGAGCCAGCGGTCCATCAGCGGGCCCCAGATCATCGCGATGGCCACGTCGAGGTCGATATCGGGGGCGATCTGGCCCGCGGCTTGGGCGTCGGCGAGTCTGCGACGTTTCAGGTCGTCCACGGGGCTCTGTAGGCGTTCGACGTAGGTGGCGGCCAGGGCGGTGTCGTGCATGATGGCGCTGGTCAGGCCGCGCAGGGGGAGGTCGAAGCGGGGGTCGGCGAGTTCGGCGACGGTCGCGCGCAGGACCAGTTTCAGGTCGGCTTCCAGGTCGCCGGTGTCGGGCAGGCCCGGTGTCGCGTCGTCGCCGGTCTCGCTGAGCATCAGGAAGGCGTCGAGCAGGACGGCGCCCTTGGACGGCCACCACCGGTAGATCGTCTGCTTGCCGACACCTGCCCTGGCGGCGATCGCCTCGATGGTCAGCTTGTCGTAGCCGATCTCGCCCGCCAGCTCGAAGGCGGCGGACAGGATGGCGCGCCGGGATCCTTCGTTGCGCCGGGTCGCGTCGGCCGACGCCCGGGGGTTCTGCTGGCTCATGTCGCCATCCTAGCAATCTAAGAGACGAGACGTTGCGTCTTGACAGGCCGGTGAACCGCTGGCATCCTCGGATCATCAGACGAGACGCAACGTCTTGTCTAGCCAAGGAGGAACGCCATGACCACCGCCGCTACCACTGCATCCCGCGTCTGGTTCATCACCGGAGCGAGCCGCGGTCTCGGTCGCGCCTTCGCCGAAGCGGCGCTGGCGGCGGGGGACCGGGTCGCCGCCGCCGCGCGCACCGGATCCGCCCTCGACGAGCTCGCCGCGGCGCATCCGGGCCGGGTACTGCCGTTGACCGTCGATGTCACCGACCGCGCCGCGGTGCACGCGGCGGTCGATGCCGCTGTCGCCCACTTCGGCCGCCTCGACATCGTGGTCAACAACGCGGGCACGCTTTCGATGGGCATGATCGAGGAGTTCAGCGAAGCCGAGGCTCGCGCGCAGATGGAGGTCAACTTCTTCGGCGCGCTCTGGGTGAGTCAGGCCGTGCTCCCGCATCTGCGCGCGCAGCGCAGCGGGCACATCGTGCAGGTGTCGAGCATCGGCGGACTCGCCGGGTTCCCGCTGTCGGGAATGTATGCCGCGAGCAAGTTCGCGCTCGAGGGCATGAGCGAGGCCCTGGCGATGGAAGCCGCGGAATTCGGTGTGCGCGTGAGTATTCTGCAGCCGGGTGGGTACTGGACCGACCTGTATTCGGCGATGGTGACTACCACCCCGATCCAGGCCTACGCCCCGCTCCGTGCCCAGCTCGAGGCCCAGTGGGCCGAGGGATCGGTCGACAGCGAGCCCGCCCTCGCCGCCGAGGCGCTGCTCACGCTCGTCGGCGCCGGGGAACCGCCGCTGCGCCTGCTGCTCGGAAACATGGTGTACGACTTGGCCTTCGACCTCGCGCGCGCCAAGATGGCCACCTGGTCGGCCTGGGAGCAGACCAGCCGAGCCGCGGAACGGGCAGTCCCCGCGCCGGGCTCGGCATAGTCTCAGGTGGTGACGGGAGTTCGTGCGGCGCGATCGATCAAGTACTCGACCAGGTGGGTCAGCACCGCCTTGGCCGAGGGCCGATCGCGCGCGTCGCACAGGATCACCGGCGTGTTCGGATCCAGGTCCAGGGCATCGCGCACCTCGTCGACCGTGTAGCGCGGCGCGCCGTCGAAGCAGTTCACCGCGATCAGGAACGGCAAGCCGCGCCGCTCGAAGAAGTCCACCGCCGCGAACGAATTGCTCAATCGCCGGGTGTCGGCCAGCACGATCGCGCCGAGGGCGCCACGGCACAGCTCGTCCCACAGGAACCAGAAGCGGTCCTGTCCGGGCGTACCGAACAGGTACAGCACCAGATCCCGGTCGATGGTGATGCGGCCGAAGTCCAGCGCGACGGTGGTCGTGTGCTTCTGCTCCACCCCCGACAGGTCGTCGACACCGGTGCTGACCTCGGTGATCAGCTCTTCGGTCCGCAGCGGCGCGATCTCGCTGATCGCGCCGACCATGGTGGTCTTGCCGACGCCGAAGCCGCCGGCGATGAGGATTTTGACCGAGGCGGCCATGTGCTGGTCGCCTGCGGACATCGGGTCAAAGTTTTCGGATGCCATCCAGAACCGCTCGCAATATGTTGAGGTCACCGGCACCGGCCTCGGCCGCTACCGGAGCCCGGAAGATGAGGTGGCCCTCGGCGATGAGATCACCGACGAGGATCTTGGTTACCGCCAGAGGCAGTTTCAGCACGGCCGAGACCTCGGCCACCGACTGCGGACGCTTGCACAACTGTGCGATCGTCGCGTACTCGGGTTCTGGTTTGCGCAGGGTGGGGGCGGGGTATACCGCCACCACCACTGTGAGCATGTCCAGGTCGTGCGCCGCGCCCATGGTGCGGCCGCGGGTCACCGCGTACGGCCTGACCAGGGGTCCGGCCGCGTCGTCGAACCACGGATCGCCGAGTCGAGTCATTGTCGAGACTTTCTATAGCTGCGCATGCCCGTGCCGCGGCTCCGTAGACAGATAGCTGCCGACCCGCTGCACGGTGAGATTCATTTCGTAGGCGACCATGCCGAGATTGGCCGATTCGTTGGCTTGCAGTGCCAGACAAGCGTTGTCACCGGCCGAGGTCACGAAGAGCACGGCTCGATCGAGCTCGATCACCGCTTGGCGCACGCCGCCGCCGTCGAACCGGCTGCCCGCGCTGCGGGCGAGACCGTAGAGGGTCGAGGACATGGCGGCGAAGTGTTCGGCGTCTTCACGCTTCATCTGCGAGGAGCGTCCGAGCAGCAGTCCGTCGGTGGACAGCACGACCGCGTAGCGGACCCCTGCCAGCCGGTCGACGAGATCGTCGAGTAGCCAGTTGAGATCACCGGGGGAAGAGTTCACCTCAGCCTTCCTGTTCGTCCTGGTTCGATGTGGTCTGTTGTTTGCGACCCTGGCGGGTGCCGTTCTCGATCGCGGACATGATGTCGCGCGCCTGTTCTGCGGAGCGGGGGCGCTCGGGTGCGCGCGGCGCCTCGGCGGCGGGCTCGGCGAGCTCGGGCGCCAGATTGGTCTGCCTGCTGCGACGCGGCAGCGCGGGTCGTTCGTCGGAGCCGGTGTCGTAGCGCGGGGTCTGCGCGGGGGGCGCCTCGGGGGCCGGTGCCATCGGGCGCGGGGTCGGCGGGTCGGCGACCAGGGTCGCGACCGGCGCGGGCGCGGATTCGAGAGCGGCGATCGGTCCCGAATCCTGCGGTGCGGGCAGCCCACGACGCAGCGGGCCGGTCATCGTGGGCGGCGTGCCCGCGAGGTCGGCCTCACCTGCCAGCAACTGCTGGGGGATCAGCACGATGGCGCGGATGCCGCCGTAATCGGATTCGCTCAGCCGCACCGACACACCGTGCGCGAGGGCCAGCCGGGCGACCACGAACAGGCCCAGGCGCGAGTCCGAGGACAGCGTGCCGACACCGAAATCCGGCGGATCGGCCAGCATGGTGTTGTAGCGGACCAGGTCGTCGGCGCTCATGCCCATGCCCTGATCGGTGATCTCGACGACCACGCCCTTGCCGACGACATTGCCGCTCGCCTCGACCCGCGACTGCGGCGGGGAGAACGCGGTGGCGTTGTCGACGAGCTCGGCGAGCAGGTGCACGAGGTCGGCCACGACGGTGCCGACGACGCTGACCTCGGGCAGCTTGGTGACCCGCACGCGCGCGTAGTCGAGCGTTTCGCCGATGGCGCTGCGCACCACGTCCATCACCGGCACCGGCTGACGCCACTGCCGTCCCGGGCGACCGCCGCCGAGGATGATCAGGTTCTCGGCGTTGCGACGTTCACGGGTGGCCAGGTGATCGAGCCGGAACAGCGTCTCGAGCAGTGCCGGATCCTCTTGGCGGCGTTCGGCTTCGTCGAGGATCTCGAGCTGGCGGTGCACCACGATCTGGCTGCGGTGGGCGATGTTGAGGAACACCGCTCGCACGCCCTCGCGAGTACGGGCCTCGTCGACCGCGGCACCGATCGCCGCGGCGGCGGCGTGTTCGAAGGCCTTGGCGACCTGACCGATCTCGTCGTGCCCGAAGTCCAGGGTGGGCGCGGTGTCGGCCGGGTCGACCTCGCCACCGTCGCGCAGGGTGCGCATGGTGGCGGGCAGCTGCTCGTCGGCGAGTTGCAGTGTCGCGGTGCGCAGCCGGCGCAGCCGGCGAATGATCCGGTTCGCCAGGACGATCGCGATGAGGAAGACGAGCGCACTGAGCGCGAGCACGCCGCCGCCCGCCAGCGCGGCATTGGTCTCGGCCTTGCGCGAGGAATCCTCGGCAAGCTTCTGCACATGGTCGTTGTAGCTGGTGTAGGAGTCGAGCAGGCTCCGGTTGACCTCGGCCGCGGCGTTCTGCCATTCGGGAATCGGCATCGGCAGTGCGACGGGGGTGGGAGCCTTGCTGGTCGAGGTACTCGCCTGGGCGGCCGCCGACACCGCGAAACGCTGCACGAGAGCGGATTCCATCGCGCTCAGCCGCTGCCAGTGCCCGGTGGCCGTCAACGCGACGACGGCGCCGCGCTCGGGTTCGTCGAGTCCGGCGGCCAGGTTGGCGATTTCGCCGTGGTAGAGGCCGCTCTGGTTGGTGAACTCGTCGAGCGGGATGGTCGAGGCACCGTCCGAGGCCACCATCGCGGCGGCGACCGCGTTGCTGCGCGACATCGCCTCGGCGGCACCGAGCAAGCGCAAGCCCTCGGACACACCGGTCGCGACGACCGCGTCGGGCGCCGCGCGCTCGGCGACCTTGGTGCCCTGGATGATCACGTTGAGCAGCGAGTTGTAGAACAGGTAGGCGTCCGCGATCGGCAGCATCCGGGCGTCGGCGCCCTTGCGCACGCCGTCCAGATGCGTGCCGAGAGTGGCGAAGCCGGCCTTGTCGTTGCCGATGTTGGAGTCATCGATCGCGCGCAGGTTCTCACCGGCGGCGATCAGGCCGCGAAAGGCGCCGTCCATGCGCGTGCGCGCGGCGGCCAGGCCGAGTGCGGCGGTCTCGTCGCCCGCGATGTGGGCCAGGGTCAGGTGGCGCTCGGATTGGACCGCCTCGATCAGCTCACGGGCCGGTACAGCGGCATCCTGCAACTGCACGGCCCACGACTTGGCCTTGTTGCTCTGCTCGACCAGGTAGCCCGCCGTACCGACGCCGACCACCACCAGAGTCAAACTCGGGATGAGAGCAATCGCCAGAATCCGGGTGCGCACACCGAGTCTCGCTAAGAACATCGCCATAACGTAACGGAATCGTTGCACTGTTGTCGCCTGTGTCTCGCTGAGCGAGACGCGATTTGGTTTGCGCGGGAACACATTTGCTATATGGGGGTGAAAACGAAAAAACGGCGAGCTCACCCCGCCGGCTGAGCCGCGATGGCCCAGTCGGCGGGGGCTCGCCGCGACCTGGCAGCGCCGGGAAAGATGCTGCCAGGTCAGGTTTTCGGCGGGCGCCGCTACAGTGTGCGGTCGGCGCCCGTGCGTGGTGGCGGCCCGGCCGCCAGTGCCGCGTGCTCCGCCTCGGTCAGCAGCCTGGCGCGCAACACGAATCGCATGCCCTGGCCTGCCTCGAGCGAATCCTCGGCAGCCTCACCGCGCGTCACATCGACGGTGAGGTGGGTATCTTTCCAGCATTCGAATTGTGCCGCGCTGATCCAGAATTCGGTGTGCCAGCTGAGCCGGCCGAGCAGGATGTCGGCCTTCTCGATCGGGAACTGCTTGGCCGACAGGCACACCGGTGCGGCGTCGTCGTCGCAGCCCTCGCCGGCCTGGCGGAACAGCACCGGGCCGTTGTCCTCGATGAGGCGGCGGAGCAGGGTCTGAGCGCGCTCGGTGATCTCCACACGGTGGATTCGATTCTGCATCAGAACATCCCGAGTTTCGTCGTCGAATAACTGACCAGCAGGTTCTTGGTCTGCTGGTAGTGCCCGAGCATCATCGCGTGGTTCTCCCTGCCGAACCCCGACTTCTTGTAGCCGCCGAACGCGGCATGGGCGGGGTAGGCGTGGTAGCAGTTGGTCCAGACCCGGCCTGCCTTGATGCCGCGGCCGAGTCGGTGGGCGGTGTTCATGTCGCGGGTCCACACGCCCGCACCGAGACCGTAGAGGGTGTCGTTGGCGATGCGGATCGCTTCGTCGACGGTATCGAAGCGGGTGACCGCGACGACCGGGCCGAAGATCTCCTCCTGGAAGATCCGCATCGTATTGTCACCGGAGAAGACCGTGGGTTCGATGTAGTACCCACCCGGTAGACCGTCGACCTTGCGTGCTTCCCCTCCAGTGAGCACACGGGCGCCTTCGGCTCTGCCGATGTCGAAATAGGACAGAATCTTCTCGTACTGGTCGTTGCCGGCCTGTGCGCCGATCATCGTCTCGGTGTCGAGCGGATGACCGGACACGATGGCCTCGGTGCGGGCGATGGCGCGGGCGAGGAACTCGTCGTAGATCGACGAGTGGATCAGCGCCCGCGACGGGCACGTGCACACCTCGCCCTGGTTCAGGGCGAACATGACGAACCCCTCGACGGCCTTGTCGAGGTAATCGTCGTCGGCGGCCAGCACATCGGGCAGGAAGATGTTGGGGCTCTTGCCGCCGAGTTCGAGAGTGACCGGAATGATGTTCTCGCTGGCGTACTGCATGATCAACCGCCCGGTGGTGGTCTCGCCGGTGAAGGCGAGCTTGGCCACCCGTGGGCTCTGTGCCAGCGGTTTGCCCGCCTCGACACCGAAACCGTTGACCACGTTGAGAACTCCGTCGGGTAACAGATCCGCGATGAGTTCGACGACGAGCAGCAGCGACGCCGGTGTCTGTTCGGCCGGTTTGATGACCACGCAGTTGCCCGCCGCCAGCGCGGGTGCGAGTTTCCAGGCGGCCATCAGGATCGGGAAGTTCCACGGAATGATCTGGCCGACCACGCCGAGCGGTTCGTGGAAGTGATAGGCGACCGTGTCGGCGTCGATCTGGGACAGCGAGCCCTCTTGGGCGCGAAGCACACCCGCGAAGTACCGGAAGTGATCGATGGCCAGCGGGAGGTCCGCCGCCAGGGTTTCGCGCACCGGTTTGCCGTTGTCCCAGGTCTCGGCCACGGCCAGCGGTTCGAGACTGTTCTCGATCCGGTCGGCGATCTTGAGCAGGATGTCGGCCCGCTCGGTGACCGAGGTCGCGGCCCATCGGTCGGTGGCGCGGTGTGCCGCCTCGAGCGCCATGTCGATGTCGGCGGCGCTGGAACGGGCCACCGCGCAGAAGATCTCACCGTCGACCGGTGAGGTGTTGTCGAAATAACGGCCTTCGACAGGGGGCGACCAGTCACCTCCGATGAAGTTGTCGTATCGGGCGGCATAGCTGACTATGCCGGTATCCGATCCGGGTTTGCCGTAGATCATTCGCCTCGCTCCTCGCGACCTCTGCGTGGTGCCCCACACTATGGTCGGCGAAGGTTGGTACGAGGTTGGTGACGGCGTCTGCGCAGGTCAGCCCTGGCGTGCGGTGAAAAGCCGGGCCGTCACGACGGCGCGGCGGACGTCGTCGCGAGGCAGTAGCCGCAGGGCGTGCTCGTGCACGGCGACATCGCCGGGGCAGCGCTGCCCGAACGCGACCGCGTGCTCGGGCCGGTCGCTGCCCAGCACGGCGTTGCGGATGCCGACATCGAGGTGGGCGCGCCACTGTTCGACGCCGGGCAGATCCGATCCGGGCAGCAGTGGTCCGCGATACAGCCACAGCGCCGAGGTGAGGTCGCCGCCCTCGATGGCGGCCAGTAGGTCCACCGCGTCGCAGGACACCTGGCCGGTGAGCATGTAGCGCCGGTTGGTGATCTCGCCGCGGGTGGCGCGGCGAAGGTGCGACACATCGGCTTTGAGCGTGTTCAGCGACACCGGCCGCTCACCGTAGACCGCGGCGTGCAATTGCTCGGGGGTGTAGCCGTCGGGCTCGAGCGCCAGCAGCGCGAGGATCTCGAGTTGGCGCGGCGGCAGCGGCACCGGTCTGCCGTCGCGCAAAAGCCGTGCGGCGCCGAGGCATTCGAGCCGAACACCCGGTGCCGGGGTGGGCGCCTCGGCCCGCAGCATGGTCTCCACGGCGGTGACCAATGCGCGGACCGAGGTCATCACCATCGGATGCGAACGTTCCCACGTCGAGGACAGATCGAGCACACCCACCGTGCGGCCGTCGGGGCCGTGGATCGGCGCGGAGTAGCAGACCCAGCCGTGCAGCGCGGCGACGAGATGTTCGGCGGAGAACACGGTGACGGCCCTGTCGTCGTGCAGGGCCAGAGATAACCCGTTGGTGCCCATGTGGCTTTCGTCCCAGACCCCGCCCGGCGCGAAGTTCACCGCTTCCCCTTGGCGGCGCAGCGTGCGATCGCCCGCGGTCCACAAGATGGTGCCCGATTCGTCACTGACGACGGCGAGATAGCCCGACTCCTCGGCCATTCCGCGCAGCTGACCCGCGAGTTCGGTGACCGGTCTGCGCAGCGGGGATTCCGACCAGCGGTCACTGATGTCGTTGAATCCGGGAGCGACTTCGGTGGCGGGGTCGACGGTGTGCAGGGAGCGCTGCCAGGATTTGGCGACATCGTTGCGCACGGCCCCGGTGTCGCGGGGCAGGGTCAGCGGGCGCGAGGGTGCGGCGAGGCGGTTCCACTGCTTCTCGAGTTCGACCCGGTAGTCCGAGAGTCGTTCGGGCCGGTGCGGTCCGGCGATCGGGTCGTCGTGGGCGCCTGGTGCCCTGCCCAGTTCCTCGCCCACGTTCACTCCCTGCTTCGTCGGTGACGCACCGTTCCAGCGACGAGAACGGGTGTGGCGCTTACTGTCTATCAGCTGTGCCACCGCCGTGGGAACGTTTGTGCCGAGGACGACCGGTCACCGGTCGCCGGGCTGTCGCGTTGCCTTGACGCCGGTGACTACTTGTTCAGGAAGATCCCGGCGATATCGGCGTTCTTGATCGGGGTGTCGACATTGCGCTGAGTCGCGCACAGCAGATCGACCTGCACGATCATCGAGTCGACCACGGTGCCCGCCGGTTCGTTGTCGTTGCCGGTCTGCTGCTTGATCGCCTTGGTAATGGTGATCCGCTTGGTGTTCGCGTCCTGGTTGACGTAGTCGCGACAGCTCGTGTCACCGCCCTGGTTGAGCACTCGCTCGACCTCGGTGCATCCGGTGGCCAGTGCCGCCAGCACCGCGACGCCCACCGCGACGGCGCCGGTTCGGGTGTTGGCGTGCATGATTCCTCCTGGAATGGTTCGCTGCGCGCGGTTGCGCGTCGACGCCAGCTTATGCGGTGGTGCTCAGGCGCGGTGGATTCGCAGGGGAACCCGCAGCTCGGCGGCGGTGAGCGAGCCGTGGTGGCCGATCATCATCGATTGCAGCGGTTCGGCGCCCGACCGTACGACACCGCCGTCGCCGCTCGCGATCACGACGAGATCGCCGATGCGCGCGGCGGCGTCGCGGGTGACGACCGGGCCGAACCAGCCTGCCTCGATCGCCTCGTCTCGGGTGCGCACCAGGAATCCGCTCCCGAGAACGCCGCGCCAGGTGTCGGCGACCGCGGCGGGGTTGTCGGTGTAGACGTGGCGGGCGCGTGGTTCACCGCCGAGTGCCGCGACATCGTCCGGCAGGTGCGGGTGGGTGTCGAAGTCGACGCGCTCGCGCAGTTCGATCATGCCGTGATCGGCGGTGACGATCAGCGCCGAGCGAGCGGGCAGGCGCGCGGCGATCTCGGCGGCGATCCGGTCGACATTGGCGAGTTCGAACCGCCATGCGCGGCTGGCCGGCCCGCGAGCGTGGCCGGTGGTGTCGAGTTCCGAATGATAGGTGTAGACCAGGGTTTTCGGTGCCGAGGTGAGGGCGTTGAGAACTCCGTCGACGAGATCGCCGACCGAGTAGGCGGTGCGGAATTCGCCGCCGCGCCAGCCGGCCGAGGTCAGGCCGGAACCGTCCTGGTAGCTCGGTGCGACCTGTACCGCCGCGATGCCCGCCGCGGTGGCGCGCTCGAAGACGGTGCGATGCGGCTGGATCCGGTCTGGTGGGAGCGTGGCGCGTGCGTCGGCCTTCGGTCCGTCGCCCATGAGTTGCCACCTGAGCGAGTTGAACAGGCGTTCCTCGCCGGGCAGGCGCATGCAGTAGCCGACGATGCCGTGCTCGCCGGCGGGCAGGCCGGTGCCGAGGGTGGTCAGACTCGTCGCCGTGGTGCTCGGGAACCCGGCGTCGATGCTCGCCTCGGGCAGGCTCGTCAGGAACGGCGCCGCAGCGGATTCGGCCGCCAGGGCTTGTGCGCCGAGTCCGTCCACGAGTAATACGCAGACACGGTCGACATCGAGATCGAGGCCGAGTCGGTCGGTGTCGCCGGGGACACCGAGGCAGCTCAGTACCGACGGGAGGAGATCGGCGAGTGTGGCTGTGCCGTAACGCGGGGTGAGAAGAAGATCGTCGGTCACGCCTGTCCTGTTTCGAATCGGCTGATCAGCCCGTCGCGCAGGACGAACTGCCAGGTGGTGCGCATCGAACCCCACCGGCTGTTGGTGTAGTCGGCGGTGAGGGCGAGGCCGTCGTCGGAGTCGACCGTGTCCACGACCAGATGTCCGTTGCTGCTGAAGATCTCGGCCTCGGTCCACTGGGCGAGATTGCGTTCGACACCGTCATCGGACATCGTCGCGTCCTCGGTGAGCACACCGTAGAACTGGTCGGTGTCCTGCGCGTTGAGCGCGTCGACGAACGCTTCGACCACGGGATCGAGTTTCGCGGTGCCGGACATCGGGCCTCCTGCTCGAAGCGGGTACGCACGGACAAAGACGGTGTTACTCACTCTAGGTGAGTGCACGTGCCGGGTCGCCGGAATTTGGGCGGCGCGTCAGGCGGTCGCCGATCCCGGCGCGATCAGCGCGGTGAAGGTGCGCATGATCGTGTCGACGAGTTCGGGGGCGTGCGTGCCCATCTGTTCACTGCGCTTTTCGAGATGTCCGTCGAGCCACAGCGATGCCAGCCCGTGTGCCAGTCCCCACCAGGCGACGGCCAGGGTCTCGGCGCGATCGGCGGGCAGCGCCCCGACGGCGACACAGTCGGCGACCGTCCGGACCAGGACGTCGAAGGCGGCGTCGCCGGCGGCGTGGGCGTCGGGGTGCTTTTCCGGCTGGGACAGTTCGGGCCGGAACATGAGCCGGAACTGGGCCGGGTGTTCGCGGGAGAACCGCACGTAGGCATCGCCGAGTTCGGTGAGGGCAGCCAGCGGGTCGGTGGTCGTGGCCCTGGCGGCGGTCAGATAGGCCGCCAACTGCTGGAAGCCGTCGATCGACAGGGCGGAGAGCAGCGCGGCGCGGTCGGCGAAATGGTGATAGGGCGCGCCGCTGCTGACCCCGGCCTCCCTGGCGACCCGGCGCAGGCTCACCGCGGCCAGGCCCTCGCTCTCGATCAGGCGCAGGCAGGCGTCCATCAGCGTGGCGCGCAGATCGCCGTGGTGGTAACTGGTGCGCTTCACCCTCCGAGCGTATGCGAGACCTCCGCCGGAATTGGCACTGGACAGGAAATCTATGCAGTGTTTAGATTAATTGAGCATCGCTTAGATGCGTGCTCCACCGAATCGACGGAATGGATGACCACCATGACCACCCGGGTACTCGTCACCGGCGCGACAGGTTTCGTCGCCGGCCACTGCATCGCCGAACTCCTCGACCACGGCTATGCCGTCCGCGCCACCGTGCGCGACCTCGCCGCGCACGCCACCCGCGCCCACCTGACCGAACTCGCCCGCCGCACCGGGGGCGAGCTGGAATTCGTCGCCGCCTCCCTCGACGACGACGCGGGCTGGGCCGCGGCGGTCACCGGCTGCGACACCGTGCTGCACGTTGCCTCGCCGTTCCCCGCGGCACCGCCGGAGGACGAGCAGGACCTCATCGAGCCCGCGGTGCAGGGCACCCTGCGCGTGTTGCGCGCCGCAGCGGCCGCCGGTGTCCGCCGCGTCGTGCTGACCTCCTCGGTCGCCGCCGTCGCCTACGGCCACGACACCGACGAGGTACGAACCGAGGACGACTGGTCGGTGGTCGAGCGCATCCCCGCGTATCAGAAGAGCAAGACCCTCGCCGAGCGCGCGGCCTGGGACTTCGTCGAATCCCTGCCCGCCGCCTCGGATCTGGAACTGGTGGTGGTCAATCCCGGCATGATCCTGGGCCCGCTGCTCGAAGCCAGGACCAGTACCTCCCACGAGCCGGTCCGCCGACTGCTGGCCCGCGACGTCCCCGGTTCGGTGAAAACCGGCTGGACCCCCGTCGACGTGCGCGACCTCGCCGTGGCGCACCGGCTGGCGATGGAAGTTCCCGAGGCCGCGGGCAATCGGTACATCTGCGCGGCCGATCCGCTCTGGATGGGGGAGCTGGCCGGTATGCTGGCCCGCGACTACGCCGCCGAGGGCTTCCGTGTCCCCACCCGGGTCCTGCCGAACTGGGTGATCCGCGTGGTCGCCGTCTTCGACAAAGGTGTGCGCCTGACCGTGCCGGTGCTGGGCCGCACCGAACACGTCAGCGCCGACAAGGCCCGCCGCGAACTGGGCTGGACCATGCGCCCGATCGAGGACACCGTGCGCGACACCGCCGACAGCCTGATCGCGTTCGGCATCGTCACCGCTCCCGGACGGCCCGCGAACTCATCGCGTGCTGTTGTCGGAACCCGTTGAGCGGGAAGGAAAGACGATGTTGATCACCGCGCTCGTCCTCACACTGCTCGGCGTCGTCCGCCGCAAGTTCCGCGGGCGCGCGGACGGCGAGCCCACCGGGCGTCCGGCCCTTGGGAGCCGGCTGGAGCGGGCAGGTGTCGCTGTGCGGCGCGGCGCGTCCCGGTTAATGCGAGAACCTGCCCCGGCGTTGTCGGCGGTGGTCGCCGTCCTCGGGCTCGTCGTCGTCGGTACGCACCTGGCCTGTTCGGGTCAGGTCTGACGTCAACGCCATTCTTGGCGTTGCAGATCCAGGATCACCGGACGCATCAATGTCGAGACCTCGGGGTCGACCGCTCGGCGGTCCGGTGGGAAGACGGTTGCCGCGGTGAGGGTGGTCTCGTCCAGGGAACGCAGGGGCCCGGGGCTGCGCAGGGACGGCGTCGGCGCCGCGCCCGCCGACGCCAGCACGAAGCCCCAGTCGCCGAAGCTCGGGACGTCCACGTGATACGGGGTGGTGTGCAGACCCGCCGAGCGCACGGTGGCGTCGATGGTCCAGAAGGAGCGCGGGGCGAAGAAGGGCGAGCCCGATTGGACGACCATGCGGGCGCCGGGGGCCAGCACGTTGGCGGTCATCGCGTAGAACTCCTGCGAGTACAGCTTGGCCACCGAGGTCTGGTCGGGGTCCGGCAGATCGACGATCACCGCGTCGAAAAGCCCTGGGGCACTGCGTAACCAGGTGAAGGCGTCGGCCTCGACCACGGTGACCCGTCGATCGTCGAACGCGCGGCGGTTGAGATCGGTGAGCCGGTCGTCGGTGCGGGCCAGCTCGATCATCGCCGGATCGAGTTCGACCAGGGTCACCTCGGCGACGTCGCGATAGCGCAGGATCTCGCGCAGCGCGAGGCCGTCGCCGCCGCCCAGCACCAGCACCGAACGGTGCGGGCCCGCCAGCACCGGGTGCACCAGCGCCTCGTGATAGCGGTATTCGTCGACCGAGGAGAACTGGAGTCCGCCGTTGAGATAGAGCCGGGTATCGGTGGTGGCGAACGGGGAGAACGATTCGGTGAGCACGATCTGCTGATAGGGCGTGCGCGTCTGCCACACGATCGGGTGGGCGAACAGCGCCTGCTGCGCGGTCGCCTCGAAACGGTCGGCGTAGAGGTAACTACCGGTCAGCCCGCAGGCCACCACGACGGTCGCGGCGATCAGGGCGTGGCGAGCGCCGCGCGTCATCTTGTCGCGAAAGAAGAAGAACGCCAACGCGAGTCCGGCGATCGCGTTCACGACCCCGACCACCAGGCTGCCGCGGATCTGCCCGAACACCGGCAGCAGCAGGAACGGAAACGCCAGGCCACCCAGCAGCGCGCCCACGTAGTCGGCCGCGAACAGGTCGGCGACCGCGCTGCTGGCCTCCTGCTCGCGGATGTCCTGGAGCAACTCCATCAGCAACGGGATCTCCGCACCGACGAGCATCCCGATCACCGCCGCCGCCAGCACCAGCGTGCCGGTATAGAGATTGAGCCACGCGTAACTGGCGTACAGGGCAGCCACGGACAGCCCGCCGACGACGGCCAATGCCAGTTCCACGGCCACGAAAGCCGCGGCGGCACGCGACCGGAGCGGTTTCGCCAGCAGCGCGCCGACACCCATCGAGCAGACCATCACGCTCAACGTGATCGACGCCTGCGCGGCGGTGTCACCGATCAGATAGCTGCCCAGGGTGACCAGCGACAGCTCGTACACCAAACCGCATGCCGCGCAGACGAACACGGTCGCCAGCAGTGCCGCCCTGGCCAGGCGGTGCCGGGGCATCAGGTCAGGCCCGCGGCCACCACCAGCGCCACCGCGACATGCGCCGACGCCGTGACCCACACCGCCGGATGCGGTTCGGCGTCGGCGACGACGGCCCGGAAGTCGCCGGGGGTGAGCGCGTCGAGCAGCACGAACGCCACCGCCATCGCGGCCAGCCCGATCACCCCGTAAATCGCGCTGGACAGCAGCGCCTCGGCGATCTTGCCTTCCGAGGTCCAGATGGCCACGGCCACGATGATCCCGACCCCGAACAGGTTCGAGGCGAGCAGGATCGCGGCATTGCGGTTGCGTTCGATCCAGATCTGGGCGCGCAGGTCGCCCGGGGTGAGCAGGTCGACGACGCCGAAACCGACGGCCATCAACACGATTCCCACCGCGGAATAGGCGAGCGCTGCGCCCGCGTCCGCCGCCAGGTCGGCGAGCATGAGTGTCCTCCTGTGCTGTGCGGGCGAGATGCCCGAATGAACTACTTGCCGCCGTTGTCGCTGCCGCCGCCGCGGTAGTCGCCCGCCGCGGAGCCGCTGGTCCAGCCGTAACCGCTGGTGTGGGCGTGATGGCGGCGCGTGCCGTTGGCGTAGCTGTCGACGAGGATCAGGGAGCCACCGGCATGCGGTGACACCGCGAGGAGGTCGTGGTCGAAGCGTAGGTAGTGGTTGTCGCCGGTGTTGCGCAGGCCGCGCGGGTCGGTGGCTTTCGCGATCGTGGCGGCCACCGCGGCCGGTGCGGCGGTGGCGAGGAACGCCAGGCCGTTGTTCGCCTGATCGAGTTGCTGTGCTCGCCGGTACTTCTCCGCGACGAATTCACGCGGATCCTCGTCGCGGGTGACCACCACGACGACGACCACCGCCACGACGACCGCGACCACCGCCACCAGGCTCGCGATGATCCACCTGGTGCGATTCATCGAGCCGACCCCCCGAACCCGGTGCGCCACCCAACTGTCCGTGCTGCGTTGATGACTGACCCTCCCCATCGAAAAATCCTGCCGGACTGTATCACCGGGTGAGCGGACCTCCCGCATCGATTCGGACAATACGGACCGACAGAGTCGCTGTGCCCGTGATCAGGCGAGGGTGGGTTCCTGCGTCGGTAACCAGTCGCGGGCCGGGTCGTACTCCAGCCACCGATTCTCGCCTGCCGTCCGGACCAGGGCGGTCACCAGCGCTTCGAGCAGTGGCGGTTCGGCGCCGGTACGCCAGATCAACGACCAGGCGTAGAGGGGAGTCGGGTCCACCAGCGGTATCGCGGTGACCCCTGGCGCCTCGGGGAACTCGACGTCGGCGGGCAGGAGGGCGAAGCCACGCGGATCGGCGGCCAGGGTCGAAAGCATCGGTGCGAGACCGAGATTCGGCGTGGTGAGGTGCTCGCTGATACCGAAACGTTCGGCGAAACGGGCAAGAAAGTCCAGGCGGCCGAGATCGGCCGGTGCGTGCAGGACGCTGTCGCGCAGCTGGTCGGGGCGCAGTGAGGTGGCCCCGGCGAGCCGATGATCGGTGCTCACGACCACATCGACCGGCTCGAGGCGGACGAGACGATGGGTCAACCCGTCCGGTAAGGGCGGGTGGACCCGGCCGAATCCGGCGTCGATCTCACCGTGGACGACGGCCGCGGCGACGGTGGGCAGGTCGCGTCCGTGGCCCGGTCGTAGTGGCGGTGCTCCCGGTGCGGTCGCGACCTGGGCGACCGTGCGCAGCGGAGCGAACAGGTGTCCCCACACGTCGATGTGCAGGGGACCGTGCGCGCCGACGAGGGCGGCCACCGCCCGATCACCGGCGCGCAGGGTCTCCTCGGCGCCCGGCAGAAACCGCGCGCCGGCCTCGGTGAGTCGTACCCCGTGCTGGTCGCGGTCGAGTAGGCGGACACCGAGGCTGGATTCCAGTCGGGCCACTCGCTTGGACAGCGCCTGCTGAGTGATCCCGAGGTTCGCGGCGGCACGGCCGAAATGCCGTTCGTGCGCCGTGCGCACGAACGCGCGCACGGTTGCCAGGTCCAGGTCCACGTTCGCACCATAGCGCTCCTGTCGGCCGCCCTGACACGGAGTTCCACCGACTGCGGCGAAACCGTCGGCGGTCGGCGTCCAGGTATGACACGCAGCGGCGACAACCGTGCGTTGTCACCATCGCGGCCCAGTTGTTGGCCCGGGCCGACGGTGCGGCGGTTACATCACGGCATGCGACGTTTGATTCCGACCGGCGACCCGAAGCGGCCGGTCACCATGACCGAAGCGGCCGAACCCGTGCCCCGCGCCGACGAGGCACTCGTCCGCGTCGAGGCTTTCGCGCCCAACCGTGGCGAGACCTTCCTGTTGGCGGATCCGCGCCCGGATCTGTTGCCGGGCAAAGACATCGCCGGACTGGTCGTGCAGGCCGCGGCCGACGGATCCGGCCCATCGGTCGGGACCCGGGTCGTCGGTCATCCGCCGCTGGGTGGCTGGGCGGAATACGCGGCGGTGCCGACGGACGCACTGGTTCCCCTGCCCGACGGGGTGGACGCGGTCCGTGCGGCCGCCCTTCCGCTGGCCGGCATCACCGCCCTGCGATTGATGCGGGTGGCGGGGCCGGTAGCGGGGACTCGGATCCTGCTCACCGGGGCATCGGGCGGCGTCGGGCACTACGTGACCGAACTCGCGGCGGCAGCCGGCGCCTCGGTCACCGCCGTCACGGCGTCGCCCGAACGCGGACAGCGGCTCTCGGCCCTGGGCGCCACCCAGGTGGTGCACGACCTCGACGCGGCCTCCGGGCCCTTCGACCTCGTCCTCGAGTCGACCGGCGGCCCCGCACTGGCACTGTGCCTGGCAAAGCTCGTTCCCGGTGGCACGGCGGTCTGGTTCGGGCAGGCGAGCCGAACACCGGCGACGCTCGATTTCTTCGACTTCTTCACCGGCCCGGAGAACGCGACGCTCCGGCACTTCCACTACGCGGGCGCGCCCTACGATCGCGACCTCGCCACGCTCGTGCGGCTCGTCGCCGAGAACAGGCTGCATCCGGAGATCGGCCGGGTCGCCGACTGGTCCGAGACCGCTGAAGTGCTGGTAGATCTGCGGGATCGGCGCATTCGAGGCAAGGCCGTCCTGACCACGGGTGCGGCGCGGTGAACGCCGAACTGGTCGAGTCGATGTTCAGTCGCGCCACGGGCGCGGGAATCGACCCACACGCCTATCGCCGGGCCTGTGCCGCGGTCGCGACACCCGCCGACTGGGCGCCCGCGTGCGCGGCCGCGGCCCTGCGGTTCCGGGTCGCGGCCGAGCAGCACCGGGGGGTTACGCAACCGCACCCCGGGCCTGACCGGGCGGACCGTGGGTCGGCGGCCGCGCGATATCCAACAGCGCCGCCGTCGTCGGTCACCCGAGGCGAGAATCTCCTGATGGCGGCACGATGGGCGCACTTGGCCACGCTCATCCCCGACAGCGATCACCACGTGCACGCGGCGGCGGCCGACTCCGCCGCCGAAGCGGGCTTCTCGCTCCTGGAACCGGATTCGCGGCGGATCACCGGTCGCGATTTCACCGGCATCCTGCGCGGCCCCGCTGACGCGGCACGCACTGTGATCGTGGTGCCGGGACTGGACTCGAGCAAGGACGAGTTCCATGTGCTCGCCGACGCGCTCGTCCGTCGAGGCGCGGCCGTGTTCGCCATGGACGGACCCGGGCAGGGCGTGCTCGCCGCGACCTCGAACGTGACCACCGACTATCCCGTCGTGATCGGCGGGGTGATCGACGCGCTCGGTGTCGCGGAGGTGGGCATCGTCGGGCTCAGCCTCGGCGGGTACTACGCGGCAGCCGCCGCGGCACTCGACCCGCGAATCACCGTGGCCGCCACGGTGAGTGGACCGTTCCGACTCGACTGGCCGGCACTGCCCGACCCCGTCGGTGACCTCATCACCCGCCGAGCAGGGTCCCGCGAGGCCGCCGAAGCCTTCGCCTCCACAGTCGATCTGACACCCCTCGCCCCGGCCCTGCGCTGCCCACTGCTGGTCGTCGACGGCGCGGACGACGCCATCCCCGGGGTCACCGACGGTGCACTGCTGGCGCGCACCGCACCCCGTGCCCACTACCTGCGCATCCCCGGCGGCGACCACCTCGTCGGGAACAACCGGCCGGCCTGGCTGCCCACTGTCGCCGACCACCTCACCGAAGGAATCTCATGAACCGTTACACCGACAAGATCGCGCTCGTCACCGGCGGCACCAGCGGAATGGGCCTGGCCACCGCACAGCGGTTGACCGACGAAGGCGCCCACGTCGTCATCACCGGCCGCACCGGCGAACGCGTCCGGGCCGCCGCCGCGCAGCTCGGCCCGCGCGACACCGGTCTCGCCGCCGACACCGCCGACCTGAACGCCATCGACACGATGGTCGCCGCCGTCACCGCGCGATTCGGCCGCCTCGATCTGGTCTTCGCCAACGCGGGCACCGGCGCCTTCGCCGCGTTCTCCGACATCACCGAGGCCGACTTCGACCACACCGTCGACGTCAACCTCAAGGGCGTGTTCTTCACCGTCCAGAAGACGTTGCCGCTGCTCACCCCCGGCGCGGCCGTGGTCCTCAACGCGTCGTGGACCCTGCACCGCGCCGACAGCGCCCTGTCCCTCTACGCCGCCACCAAGGCCGCGGTCCACAATCTCGCCCGCACCCTCGCCACCGAACTCGGCCCCCGCGGCATCCGGGTCAACTCCATCAGCCCCGGCTATATCGATACCCCCATGTCCGCCGGGGCGATGACCGAGGAGTTCGCCACCATGGCCGCGTCCCGCGTCGTGAGCGGACGATTCGGCAACACCGACGAGATCGCCGCCCTCGTCGCCTTTCTCGGCTCTGCCGAGGCGTCCTACATCAACGGTCAGGACATCATCGTCGACGGCGGACTGGTCGCCGCGTACCCGCGGTGACAACTCAGCGCGGGCGCTGCCAGCGCAGCGTGTAGCGCCACATCAGGCGGCGGTGGATCTCGGCACCGGGCAGGTGTTCGGCGGCGGCGGAACGGATTTCGGCGAGGGTTTCGCGTGGGTCGGCCAGCGCCACATCGGGGCCGCCGTGCGACCGGCGCCGCCACCGATCCAGGCCCCAGATCGCGGGGAGGAGGGGGAGGTAGTGGAAGTCGCTGACCGGGTGCATCTTCCAGAGGCCGACCACCGCGAGGGTGCCGCCGGGGGCGACGAGATGGCGCAGGGCGGTGACGCCCTCACGTACCGGGACATGGTGCAAGGTGGCGACGGCGGTGACCACGTCGAAGGTTTGGTCGAGGTCGCGGAAGTCGGCGTGTTCGAGGTGGACGTTGGGGGCGGCGGGCGCGTTGGCGATGACCCGGTCATCGATGTCCACGCCGAGCACCGCGTCACAGCGGGTCGCTAATTTGCGGGCGAGTAACCCGTCACCGCAGCCGATGTCCAATGCCGTGCGGGCAGTGTCGGGCACCTGATCGAGTACCCAGGGGTGGTAGTGCGTGTTGTGGTTCCAGTAGGGGTCGGTCGGCATGACCGGTGAACGCGCCGGGCCGCGGATGGGTTCCGGAACTGGTGTGCGTCACAAGCTGTTTCGAGGACTATCGCCCGGATGCGTGCTCGGACAGCCATTCGCCGAACCGGGTGAGATCGTCCAGGACCACATCGGCGCCCGCGGTCCACAATCCGTCGGCGTCGTAGGGTCCGGTCGTGACGCCGACGGCCACCACGCCCGCCGCCTTGGCGCCGCGCATGTCGCCCGCGTGGTCGCCGACGAAGACGTGGGCCGACTCCTCGCGCAACACGTCGGCCTTTCCGGTCGCCCACAGGTCACCGGCGAGGCGATCGACCCGC
This sequence comes from Nocardia sp. NPDC055165, assembly GCF_053606985.1. NCBI lineage: Bacteria > Bacillati > Actinomycetota > Actinomycetes > Mycobacteriales > Nocardiaceae > Nocardia > Nocardia sp. NPDC055165. Next base: position 428,799 of record NZ_JBSGSS010000002.1, on the reverse strand, counting down.
CAGCCGAGATGGTCGACGTGCAGGCGCGCGTGCGGCTCGAATTTGCCGGTGACGACCAACGTCCGCCCACCGCCGGCCTGCACGGCGGCCAGCGCGTCGTCCGCGCCGGGGAGGGCGCCGATGTGGCCGAGGACGTCCGGGTACAGCTCGCGGTACCGGGTGACCAGGTGGGGGATCAGATCGTCGGGCGCGCCCGCGTCGCCGAGCAGCGTGGCCAGTGGCGGGCCGAGGTGCTCGGCGAAGTGTGAACCGTCCATCGGGAGATCGAACTCGCGCGCGAGGGTGTCGATCGCCAGGGCGACGCCCGGACGTGAATCGATGAGAGTCATGTCCAGGTCGAAGCCGACGGTGAGAGTCACGTTGTCGAGCCTATCGCCGAGGGCCACCAGCCCTGTGGATCGCTGCCCGGACCTGTCCCGAACCGCACTGATTCACGTGGAACCCCGGCTGCACTCGATGCCGAAATCGGTTGGGGGAGTGCGGTGCAGCCAAGCACGGTGTGCGTCATGGCATTTGAGTCCTACCGCTGGGTAACCGGATAACCCGCAGGTCACACGCCCATCGAAAGATGTTGGGACAGCGTGCCACCCGGTAAACGGCAGTAAGGGCAATGGTGCAGTGACTGCCGTTCCAGGGTTTCGAACCCCGGGGCGCGACCCTGAACCGGGGGCGCGCCCGAAGTCGTCAGCTACTGGCGGCCGCGGTGAACGGCGCGACGGTGGGCACCGACACCGGCCGTGAGGGATGGGTCCACACGCCCTTGCGCTCCAGGATCGGCAGCACGCCCTCGCCGAACCAGTACGCCTCCTCCAGATGCGGATACCCGGACAGGATGAAGTGGTCGATCCCGATGGCGGCGTACTCGAGCAGTCGATCGGCCACTTCGGCGTGCGACCCGACCAGCGCCGTGCCCGCGCCACCGCGCACGAGGCCGACGCCCGCCCACAGATTCGGGGCGATCTCGAGCCCGTCCGTGCGCCCGTTGTGCAGACGCGCCATCCGGCGCTGCCCCTCGGAGTCGCTCTTGGCCAGGTTCGCCTGCACCCGTTCGATCTCACCGGGTGAGATGCCGTCGAGGAGCCGTTCGGCCTCGGTCCACGCCTCGGCGGCGGTGTCGCGGCTGATCACGTGGATGCGCAGGCCGAAGTCGACGGTGCGGCCCTCGATCGCGGCCAGTCCGCGGATCCAGTCCAGCTTCTTCGCGACCGCGTCCACCGGTTCGCCCCAGGTGAGGTAGGTGTCGGCGTAGCGGGCGGCGATCGGCCCGGCAGGCCCTGACGAACCGCCGAAGAACACCGGCGGAACCGGATCGGGACGGGCGCTGAGGATCGCGTCCTTCACCCGCAGGTGCTCGCCGGTGAAGCTGAACGGCTCGGTCGACGACCACAGCTCGCGCACGATGTGCAAGAACTCGCCGGTGCGCGCGTAGCGCTCGGCCTTGTCCAGGAAGTCGCCGTAGGCCTCCTGCTCGCGCTGCTCGCCACCGGTGACGACATTGAGCAGCAGACGCCCGGCGGAATGCCGCTGGAACGTCGCCGCCATCTGGGCGGCCAGGGTGGGGCTGGTCAGACCGGGACGCAGCGCGACCAGGAACTTCAGCGTCTCGCTGGTCTGCACGAGCATGGCGGTGGTCAGCCACGCGTCCTCGCACCAGGCGCCGGTCGGGGTCAGGACACCCTCGAAGCCGTTGTCCTCGGCCGCGGCGGTGAGCTGGTTGAGATAGCGCAGGGTCGCGGGGCGATCACCGGACATGAAGCTCCCGTGTCCGCCCGCCATCAGGCCGCGTGAGTCGCCGTAGGTGGGCAGGAACCAGTGAAACGACAGTCGGTGATCGGTCATCCCTCGATGCTGACCGGTGCGCTCGCCCCCGTCACGGATTCCGATCACCGTGCGCGCAACCCCCGACACGCCGCAGCGCGGGCATGCCGAACTAGACGTAACTAAGCGAAACACGTAACCTCGTGAAAAGCTCGGGCGACGGTGCTCGGGCCGGCGACCCTACGAAACGAGTTTCCTCAATGACGCGGCATGTCGACGTACTGATCATCGGCGCTGGCCTCTCCGGAATCGGTACGGCCTGTCACCTGACTCGCGAGCAGACCGGACGCACCTACGCGATCCTCGAGCGCCGCGAGAACATCGGTGGTACCTGGGACCTGTTCAAGTACCCCGGCATCCGCTCGGACTCGGACATGCTCACCTTCGGTTTCGGCTTCCGCCCCTGGATCGGCACCAAGGTGCTCGCCGACGGCGCCAGCATCCGGCAGTACGTCGAGGACACCGCCAAGGAATACGGCGTCACCGACCACATCACGTTCGGCCGCAAGGTCGTCACCGCCGATTTCGATCGTGGCACCGCGCTGTGGACCGTGCAGGCCGTGATCGAGGCGACCGGCGAGACCGAGACCTGGACCGCGAACTTCGTCGTCGGCGCCAGCGGCTACTACAACTACGACAAGGGCTACCAGCCCGAATTCCCCGGTCAGGACGACTTCAAGGGTCAGATCGTGCACCCGCAGCACTGGCCGGAGGACCTGGATTACGCAGGCAAGAGGGTCGTCGTCATCGGTTCCGGCGCCACCGCGATCACGCTGATCCCGTCGATGGCCGACACCGCCGCGCACGTCACCATGCTGCAGCGCTCGCCCACCTGGATCCAGGCGCTGCCGTCGGACGACCCGGTCGCTATCGGTTTCAAGAAGTCGCGCGTGCCCGACGCCGTCGCCTACAAGATCGGTCGCGCCCGCAACATCGCCCTGCAGCGCGCCAGCTTCCAGCTCTCGCGCACCAACCCCGAGCTGGCCAAGAAGCTCATGCTGGCGCAGGTGCGCCTGCAGCTCGGCAAGAAGGTCGACCTGCGCCACTTCACCCCCAGCTACAACCCGTGGGATCAGCGCCTGTGCGTGGTGCCCAACGGTGACCTGTTCAAGGTGCTCAAGAGCGGTAAGGCCGATATCGTCACCGACCGCATCGCGAAGTTCACCGAGAAGGGCGTGCTGACCGAGTCGGGCCAGGAGCTCGAGGCCGATATCATCGTCACCGCCACCGGCCTGAACGTGCAGATGCTCGGCGGCATCACGCTCACCATCGACGGCGCTCCGGTGAAGTTCAACGAGACGGTCGCCTACAAGAGCGTCCTGTACTCCGACATCCCGAACTTCCTGATGATCATCGGCTACACCAACGCCTCCTGGACCCTGAAGGCCGACCTCGCCGCCGCGTACCTGTGCCGCGTGCTCAACATCATGCGCGACCGCGGCTACACGACCTTCGAGGTGCACGCCAACCCCGACGACATCGCCGACGAGTCGCTCATGGGTGGCGCCCTCACCTCGGGCTACATCCAGCGGGGCAACGACGCCATGCCCCGCCAGGGCGCGCGCGGTGCCTGGAAACTGGTCAACAACTACTACCGGGACCGCACCCTGATGCACAAGGCCCCGATCGAGGACGGCGTGCTCCAGTTCAGCAAGACCGGCACCAGCGTGGAGCCGGGCGCGGAGAGCATCGGCGCCTAGGCGCGCTACTGAGGATGGCCGGTGGCAGCGCTAGCTCTCCTCGGAGCTAGCGCCCGTCCTTCGCGGCTTGGCGCCGTGCCCCCGCGGCGATGCTGGAGGCCTCGAACTTCTTTCGACCGGAGGACTCGCGGGTGGCGTCGGTGCGCGCTTTCCCCGCGGAGCGCACCTTCCCGTCACTGTCGCCGATATCGCTGAACGACGGCGCGTCCTTGCGGGCGCGGGCGAGCCTCTCGGCCTTCAACTTGCGGGCATTGCGCTTCGAGGCCGTGGCCAGCTGGCGGCTCACCCTGCTTAGCGCGCTTTCGAAGACTTCCGCTTTGCCGGCGTTATGGGTGTTCGCCGATTTTCCGGCGCCGCGCGCTCCCTTGGCTTCTACCTTGGCCGCGCCGGATCGGCGGTACACCTTGACGAATTTGTTGCGCGCCCGCCGCACACGGGTATGCAGCCGGATCAGCGCCTCTTCGTCGAGATCGGCCATCTGCGCTTTCTTTGTGCCGCGGATCAGGACGTACTCGTCTTCGGACAAGGAGTTCATCAACTTCGACATGTCGACTCCGATCTACCCGAGGGTCACCGTAGGAAAAGAGTGTAGTCCTACCCGTTGAGGGTCACTGTCGACGATCTTGTGCCACGAATTCGGGGGCTGTCGCGGTCAGGAATCGGCCGCAGTGGATTCTTGCGTGTCCGCACCGGGTCGCTGGGCCGCGTGGCGGGCCTCCTCGCTGTCGCGTTTCGGCCGATTTCCTTCACCCGGGCGAACTTTCAGCGGCTCCCGTACTATCGCGATCGAAGACACCGCCCGGGGAGATGAAGGAGGACGGTGTGGGATCTCGCCTACCGGCGACCATCCGTGACGCGGGGACGTGGCTGCGGCGATTCGCCGCGACGACACCAGGTGCGATCGGGGTGGTCCTCGTCGTGACCACGGTGGCCTGCCTGGTTGCCGGATCGACGGCGGGACGACAGCTCGACGCCAAGATCGTGCGCACCGAACAGGTGCTGGATCGGACCGAGCCGCTGGCCTTCGCCGCGCAGAGTCTGTATGTCTCGCTCTCGGCCGCCGACGCGGGCGCCGCGACGGCCTTCCTGTCCGGCGGCATCGAATCGCCACAGGTGCGAGACACCTACGAGCAGGCGCTCGCCGAGGCCGCCGCCGCCCTGGCGGAGGCGACCGCCGGTGCCACCGACGCGCAGACCAGGGCGATCGTCGCCCGCATCGCCGCCGACCTGCCGACCTACACGGGCTTGGTGGAGACCGCGCGCGCCAACAATCGTCAGGGCTTCCCGGTGGGTTCGGCGTATCTGCGCCAGGCCTCGGATCTGATGCAGACATCGCTGCTGCCCAATGCCGAACAACTCAGTAGGGCCCGCTTCGCCGCGGTGCGGGAGGACCAGCAGCGCATCGGCGCGCTGCCGTGGACGAGCATCGTGCTCCTGCTGCTGGTCCTCGCGGTGTGCCTGGTCGGGTCGATCGTGTTGCTGCGCCGGACGAACCGCCTGGTGAACACCGGCCTGGCGATGGCGGCGCTGGCCGCTTTGGTGGCGCTGCTGTGGACCGCGGGCGCCACCTCGACCGCCGCGCAATTGCTCGAGGACGGAAGTTCCGGCGCCGGAGCGCGTGTGGAGAACCTGGCAGGGGCCCGCATCCTGGCCCAGCAGGCCCGCACCGACGAAACCCTGGCCCTGATCACCCGCGGCGACATCACCGCCACGGAGAAGGCCTTCCAAACCCACAGCGGCGACCTGCGTGGTCGCCTCACCGCGGCCGGTGGCGGCGACTCCGATGCCGAACGCGCGCTGACGAATTGGAACGCGGGGCACAATGCCCAGCGCACCGCCTACGAGAAGGCCGACTATCCCGGCGCGGTCACCCAGGCGATCGGCACCGGCCCCGACAGCTCGGCCACCAGCTTCGCCCGCCTCGACCAGGAACTGCGCGACGACCTCGCCCAGGCCCGCGACGACCTGCGCGACGGTGTCGCCGCTGCCGGAACATCGTTGACCCTCAGCCCCTTCGGCACCCTGCTCCTGCTGCTGGCCGCGGCCGGCGCGGTGATCTCCGGACTCTGGCCACGACTCAAGGAGTTCTTGTGAGGCGTCCACTGCTGGTCGCGCTCGCCGCGGCCGTCGCGCTGGTCGCGGGCTGTGCCGACGCCCCCGAACCGTCGACCATCGCCGCCACCGCCGTGGCCCCACCGCTGCCCGGCGCCGAGGCGATCACCTCGGCGCCGACCGCCGAGGGCACCGGAACCTGCGATACCGAAGCGACATTGGCGCCGACGACCCAGCCGCGACCGGGTGCGATGCCCGCGGGGTCGGCGATGGCCGCCATCATCGCCAACGGCAGGCTGCGGGTCGGCGTCGATCAGAACACCTACATGTTCGGGTTCCGCAACCCGTCGACCGGCAAGCTCGAGGGTTTCGACATCGACCTGGCCAGGGAGATCGCGCGCGATCTGTTCGGTGACCCGGACAAGATCGAACTGCGTTCCGTCACCGCGGCCGACCGGATCCCGCTGTTGCAGGAGAAGAAGGTCGACATGATCGTGCGCACCTTCTCGGCGACCTGCGAACGCCGCCGTGAGGTCGACTTCTCCAGCGTGTACTACCGTGCGGCGCAGCGCATCGCGGCCCCGCACGGGGCGGGCATCACCAACGGCGCCGGGCTCGCGGGCAAGCGGGTCTGCGTAGCGAAGGGCACCACCGCCGCCGCGCCGCTGTTCACGCTGCCGACCCCACCCACCGTGCTCGGCGTGACCAATTGGACCGACTGCCTGGTGGCGCTGCAGCAGGGCACCGTCGACGCGATCAGCGGGGACGAGCCGATCCTGGCGGGGCTGGTTGCCCAGGACCACAATCTCGAGGTCGTCGGCGACCCGATCGGCGCGGGCGCTTACGCCGTCGGGGTGCCGCGCGGCAGCGACGAGCTGGTGCGTTTCGTCAACGGCGTGCTCGACCGCGCCCGTACCGACGGCACCTGGCAGCGGATCTACGCCCAGCACCTGTCGACTCTGGGCCCCTCGCAGGGGCCGCCGGTACCCCGGTACGTCGGATGAGCTGGCCGATGCTCGGCGTGCTCGAGATCGATCGTGAACTGGCGGGGCGCACAGCGGAATTGGCGACGGTGACCACGACCCTGCTGGAACTGGACCGCCACCCCGGCCTGGCCCTGGTCCGCCGCTATCCGCCGACGGGGGAGACCGCGCGTCGGTGGGCGCCGGTGGAGAAGGCACTGGGCGAACTCTGGGAGGACCTGGGGCGGGTGCGCGCCATCCTCGGCGAGGCGCAGGCGGTGCGGGCCGGTCGCGGCAGGGTCGACGACCGGTCGCGGGGGCGGCTCACCGAGCTGCTGCGCGGTCGCCCGCACGAGGTGGCGCGGATCCCGATCCCCTTGGCGCAGCGCGGCCTGACCGGTCCCAGTGAGACCGTCGTGACAGTCGGCATCGCCGATTGCCTGGACCGGATGCGCGCCGCGTTCGCCTTCGTCGCCCCGTTCGCCGACGAGGTCGCGGCGGTCGATGAACAGGTGCTCGGCGCACTCGCCCCGCTGCAACAGCGCGTCGAGCAAGCGCGTGGCGCGCTGGACGCGGCCACCGAACCACTGTCCACGCTCTTGGGTCGCGCGGGCACCGATCCGCTCGGTTTCGGGCCGGGTGAGATCGCCGGCGCCCTCGCCTCGCTCACGGCGCTGATCGATACCGAATCCGCCCGCCACAGCGACCATCTCGCCGTTGCCGCCGATCTGCCCGGCGCTGTCGCCGCCCTGCGCGCACAGTTGGCCGATCTCGGCGAACGGCAAGATCGCGCCGACGGCACCGTCACCCAGGCTCAGCACAAGGTCGCGACCGGCGAGCTACCCGATGGCGGCGAACCGGCCACGAGATTGCGCACCGAACTCGACACTCTCGGCGGTACGCCCGATCGGCCGACAGTGGAACATCTGCTCGCGCTGCGCGTGCGGGCAGGCGACGCTGCCGAAAAGGCCACACGGCGTGAGGAATTGGCGCGTGGTCTGCTCGATCGGCGCGCGGAACTGCGCGGCAGACTCACCGCCTACCGTGCGAAGGCCTCGCGGCTCGGAGTGAGCGAGGACCGGGATGTGCTCGCCGCCGACCGGATCGCGGCCGGTCTGCTCACCCGCACACCGTGCGATCTGGCCGCGGTCACCCGGGCCGTCGCGGACTATCGTTCGATCATCGGGGAGAAAGCGGGGCGGACAGCATGAGGTGTAGTGAACCGGGGTGCGGCGGCACGATCGAGGACGGCTACTGCGCACTGTGCGGTACCGCGCCCGTCGCGAGCGCGCCACCGGTACCGCAGGCCGGCCTCGCGGGCAACGGCCGATCGGGGCGCACGACAGCGCAGCCGCGCAGTGCGAACCCGCAGCCGCCACCGATACCCGTGCCGGTTCCCGGCGCCTGTGGCGAACCCGAGTGCGACGGCACGATCGTCGACGGTTACTGCGACACCTGCGGTACCGCACCGGCCACGGTGACGGGTCCGATGCACAGCCCGTCCGCGTCGACGGTCAGCGCGAGCGGGCGCACCTCGAGCCGCTCGGTCCGAACCCGTTCGGGCTCGGCGCGTTCGGCCGCGCGCGGCAGGCTCGGCGCCGGGCTCGTCGAAGTGCCGCCGGTCCCGCGCGTCGACCCGGCCACGGCGGTGCTCACCGACCCCCAGGTGCCCGAATCCGACCGCTTCTGCGGCAAGTGTGACAAGCCTGTCGGGCGCGGCCAGGCCGGTGTTCCCGGCCGCACCGCCGGGTTCTGCCCGCACTGTGGCACCCGCTACTCCTTCGTGCCCCGGCTGCGGGCAGGCGATCTCGTCGGCGGCCAGTACGAAGTGGCGGGGGCGCTGGCCCACGGTGGTCTCGGCTGGATCTATCTGGCCACCGACCGCGCCGTCAACAAACGCTGGGTGGTCCTCAAAGGGCTCATCGACACCGGCGACGCCGACGCCCTGGCCGCGGCCCTGGCCGAACGGCGTTTCCTCGCCGAGGTCGACCACCCCAACATCGTCAAGATCCACAACTTCACCGAACACGCCGACGCCGACGGCGAACCCGTCGGCTACATCGTCATGGCCTATGTCGGCGGCACCTCGCTCAAGCAGATCCTGCGCGCCCACCGCGCTGAGACCCAGCGCTATCTGCCGCCCGCGCAGGCGATCGCCTATGTGCTGGAAATGCTGCCCGCCCTCGGCTATCTGCACGCTCGCGGCTGGGCCTACTGCGATTTCAAGCCCGACAATGTGATGCAGACCGAGGAACGCCTCGAGCTGATCGACCTCGGTGCGGTCATCGCGATGGACGACCGCACCAGCCCCATCTACGGCACCCTCGGCTACCAGGCACCCGAGATCGCCGAAACCGGGCCGACGGTGGCCACCGAGATCTACACCGCGGGCCGCACACTGGCCGTGCTGATGATGCGAGTGCCCTCCGTCGACGGCAAGCTCGGCCCGATCCCCGGTCCCGAGACCGAACCGGTACTGGCCGAACATGATTCGCTGTACCGATTCCTGCAGCGGTCCACCGACCCCGACCCACTGGCGCGTTTCGCATCGACGAGCGAAATGGCCGACCAGCTCACCGGTGTGCTGCGCGAGGTGCTGGCGACCGGCGACGGCATCCCACGGCCCGGCATGTCGAGCCAGTTCGGTCCCGCCCGTGCCGTCTTCGGCATCGACAGCGTCACACCGGAACCGGGCGCCCTCATCGCCGGCCTGCCCGCCCCGCTGGTCGACCCCGGCGACAGTGGCGCCGCCCTGCTGGCGACCACCGATGCCGCGACCCCGGCCGAACTCGAGCGGGCACTCACCGCCGGACTGCGCGCGGTGGTGACCGGATCGGGCGAGTCGGTCGAGATCCCGCTGCGACTGGTGCGCGCCGAGCTCGAAGCGGGTGACGCGGCAGCGGCGCTGACCCGGCTGGCCGCCTTGGACGCCGAGCTCGAATTCGACTGGCGCCCCGTCTGGTATCGAGCCAAGGCTGCCCTGCTCACCGGCGACTATGCCGATGCGGCCGCCGATTTCGAGTCCGTCTACGCGGCACTGCCCGGTGAATCCGCTCCCAAACTCGCGCTGGCGGCCGCCCTGGAGCTCGGTGCAGGCGCCCGCGGCGAGCAGCCCGACACCGGAGCCTTCGAGCTCGGCCGCGCGCCGGCGCTCTACGAAACGGTCTGGCGCACCGACCACACCTATCTGTCCGCCGCCTTCGGCGCCGCGCGACTGCGCCGCGCCTGCGGTGACCGCACGGGCGCGGTGGCGGTCCTCGATCAGGTCGACCGCACCTCCTCGATGTTCACCGAGGCCCGGCTCTCCGCCGTCGAAACGCTACTGGCGTACCGGGATCCGGCCGACCTCGACGAGGACCTGCTCCGCCGGACCGGCGAGCGGGTCGACCACTTGCGCCTCGACTCGCGCAAACGCACCGCGCAGGTGCGGATGGTCGTCCTCGAGGCGGCACTGAACTGGATCCGGTCGGGACAGCAACCGAGGACACCAGGCAAGCTGTTGGACGTGGAATTCACCGAGCAGGGCGTGCGGACGGGATTGGAACGATGCTTGCGGACACTGGCGCGCGAGGCCGACGACATGTGGACCCGATTCGTCCTGGTGGACCAGGCGAACTCGGTGCGCCCCAGGACCACCCTGTGACGGCGCCGGGCTGTGCCGACTGCGCGGGCTCGGCGCGGGCGGGACACCGCTTCTGTGAAGGTTGCGGTCGCGAACTCGGCGTGCGCAAAGTCGCACTGCCCGTGCATGATCCGGTCGCGGTGCCGCAGTGCTCGACCTGCGGTGAACGCCGCTACGAGGGCGGCTACTGCGTCAAATGCGGCAGCCCCAAGCCTGTCCCTGACCGTTTCGAGGAAGATCTCGGCGCGGTGTATGTCCTCACCGACCGCGGAATCAGCCACTCCCGCAACGAAGACGCGGTCGCGGCCGCGGTGCGCGAGGGCGACGGCATCCGGGTGATCGTGGTCAGCGACGGCGTCTCCACTTCCCAGGATCCGCAGGCGGCCTCCGGCAATGCCGCCCGCACCGGTGTCGATGCCGCGCTGGCCGCCCTGGCCGAGGGCAGGGCCGACTCCGATGCCGCGATGGCGGGCCTGGCGGCGGCGACCGCCGCGGTGCGCGGCATGTCACGCACCCCCGAGTACGCACCGTCGTGCACCTACGTCTCCGCGATCGTGCGCGAGACCAGCGTGGGTACCGACATCACCGTCGCCAACGTCGGTGACAGCAGGGCATTCTGGCTGGCGGCGGGCGATCCGACCGCGTCACGCCGGCTCAGCGTCGACGATTCCTGGGCCCAGGCTCTCGTCGACGCGGGCGCCCTCGACGAGACCGCGGCGATGAACGACCCGCGCGCCCACACCCTGCTGCGCTGGCTCGGCGCCGACGGTGGCGAAGCACCGTGGTCGGCGAACTGCCTGCAACGCATGCTCGCCACCGAGCCGGGCACGCTGCTGCTGTGCAGCGACGGCCTGTGGAACTACCTGCCCGAGGCGGTCGCGCTCGCCGGCTTCACCGTCGAGACGTCGCCGCAGGCCGCCGCGCGCGCGCTCGCCGACTTCGCCCTCAACAGCGGGGGCAGTGACAACATCACCGTCGCCCTGGCTCCGGTGCCCGTTGCCGTATCGCCCGAACCAGGAGTGTCATGAGTTCCCCTGAGACAGCCGGTATCTCGATCGCCGTCGACCAGAACGAATTCCTCGCCGAAGGCGCGAGCGTGGTGGACGCGGTGCTGACGGTGACCACCGGGCCCGAACTCGCCGCCGTCGCGACACCGCCGCCGCGGCTCGAGATCCTGATCATCGACTGCTCCGGATCGATGGGTAACAAGCGCAAATTCGAGAACGCGCGCAACGCCACCCGCACCGCGCTCGACGAGATCCCCGACGGCACCGCGTTCGCCATCATCGAGGGCACCGAGTCGGCCCGGATGATCTACCCGAGCGACAACACCCTGTCCGCCCCCGCCGACCGCACACATCGCGCCTCGGCCCGGCGAGCCCTGGATCGGTTGCGGCCCGACGGCGGCACCGCGATGGGTTCATGGCTGGCGCTGGCCCGCGAGGTCGCCGCCGCGCACCCCGGCGCGCAGGCGCACGCGATTCTGCTCACCGACGGCAAGAACGAGCACGAGACCCCGCAGGAGCTCGCGACCGAACTCGACCGTGCCGAAGGGCTTTTCGTCTGCGACTGCCGCGGTGTCGGCGACGACTGGGTCGCCGAGGAGGTGCGCAAGATCGCCTCGAAACTGTCCGGTGACGCGAACATCGTCGCCGATCCGAAGGACCTGGCCCGAGATTTCGCCGCGATGATGCGTTCCTCGGCCGCGCGCGTGATCCCGGAACTGACGCTGAAGGTGTGGACTCCGGCCGGTGCGCGGGTGCGGATGGTCAAACAGGTCTCGCCGGTGCTCGAGGATCTGACCGGGCGCCGGATCGACGTGGGTGCGCAGGTGGGGGACTACCCGCTGTCGTCGTGGGCAGCCGAGGAGCGCGAATACCACGTGCAGATCGAACTGGAACCGGCCGCGCCGGGCCGGGAGAAGCTGGCCGCGCGGCTGAGTGTGCTGGCCGGCGACGAGGTACTGGGCCAGGGCCTGGTGCGCGCGGTCTGGACCACCGATTCGACGCTGTCGACCCGCATCAGTACCCGCGTCGCCCACTACACCGGCCAGGTCGAACTGGCCCAGGCCGTGCAGGAAGGTCTGGCGGCGCGCCGCACCGGCGATGTCACTACCGCGACCGCGAAGCTGCGTCGCGCGGTGGAACTCGCCGCCGCCTCCGGCCACGAGTCCACCGCCAAACTGCTGCGCGGTGTGGTCGAGGTCGAGCACGACGGCACCGTGAAGCTGCGCGGCCAGGTCGCCGCGGCCGACGAACTCGCCCTCGACATCCGCTCCACCAAGACCGCCCGGGTGCGGCCGGAGGGCGGCTGACATGCCGATGTGCGCGGACGGACACCAGTCGCGGTCGACGGACTACTGCGATGTGTGCGGATCGGCTCTGGGCGCGGCGCCCGCGCCCGACCCGGCGGCTCTGCGCCTGTGCCCGAACTGCCACGCGCCGACCAGCGGACGCTTCTGCGAAGGATGCGGCCACGATTCCGCCCTGCCACCGGCGACAGCGACGTCGGCGCGTCCCGGTGACCGAGCGGAATCGGCCGATCCCGGATTCGACCCCACCATGATCGCCGCCGGCGCGCCCCCCGACAGTGGTCGATCCGGGGTGTGGGTCGCGCGGATCTTCGCCGACCGCGAGTTCTACGCGCGCGTCCGAGCCCGCAAGGGACCCGATGCCGAGCGTGTCGAATTCCCGGACTTCTACCCCGAACGTCGAATCATCTTGCGTGGCAACCAGTTCCTGATCGGAAAACGATCGGCCTCGCAAGGGATCGTGCCCGAGATCGACCTCGGCATCGCCCCGGCGGATATCGGCGTCTCCCGCGCACATGCGATGATCCAGGTCGATCAGAGGGGCGCGCTCACCATCACCGACCTCGGTTCCACCAACGGAACCAGCCTGGACGGCGCCGAATCATCGATCACACCGCAGCAGGCGGTCGCACTGCGCGAAGGCAGCCGGATCCATGTCGGCGGCTGGACCACCATCGCGATCACCGCGGAACCGTAGACGCATCTGTTCACCAAACGTAGGGTCGGGACCATGACGAAGTTCGACGGGAAGACCTGCCTGATCACCGGTGCCGCCAGCGGCCTCGGCCGCGCCACGGCGTTCGCGGCCGCCGCGAAGGGGGCCTCGCTCGTCCTCACCGACATCACGGCCGACACGCTCGCCACCACCGCCGAGGAACTGCGCGCGGCCGGGGCGACGGTGCATCTCGCGCACGCGGCCGACGTCAGCGACCATTCCGCGGTCGTCGGTCTCGCCGCCCATACTTTCGAGGCCGTGAGCCATGTCGACATCGTCATGAACGTGGCGGGCATCGCCACCTGGGGCACCGTCGACAAGCTCACGCCCCAGCAGTGGCGCCGCACCGTCGACATCAACCTGATGGGCCCCATCCACATCATCGAGGAGTTCGTGCGCCCGATGATCACCGCCGGTCGCGGCGGTCACCTGGTGAACGTGTCCTCGGCGGCGGGCATCTTCGGTCTACCGTGGCACGCGCCCTACAGCGCCACCAAGTTCGGCCTGCGCGGTGTCTCGGAGGTGCTGCGGTTCGACCTGCGCCGCCACAAGATCGGCGTCAGCCTGGTCTGCCCCGGCGCGATGGCCACCCCGATGGTCGACAGCGTCGACATCGCGGGCGTCGACCGCGACAACGCGGCGCTGAACAAGGCGATCAGGCTGTTCATGCGCCACGCCGTCACCCCGGAGCAGGCGGCCACGTCGGTGATCAAGGGTGTCGAGCGCAACCGCTACTGGGTCTACACCTCCCGCGACATCCAGTTGGCCCACTGGGGTCAGCGGTACTTCCCTTACGGCTACACCTTGGCCATGCGCGGTTTGAACTCCGCGATGACCAACTATGTCGACAAGAACGCCCTGGTCCGCTAGACGAGGTCGCTGGGGTCGGTATTGGCCCCACACAGGATCACGCACACCCGTTCGCCGGGCTCGGGCCGATAGGCCGGGCCCGAACCGGTGTCGAGCAGTGCCGCCATCGCGGTGGCCGCGCCGTTCTCCACGGCGATGCGATGGGAGGTCCACAGCTGCTGCCTGGCCGCGCGGATCGCCTCGTCGGGCACCAGCAACGACCGCACACTCGGATGCTGGGCGGCGGCCAAGGCCATCGCCGACACATTCGGGGCGCCGAGGGAATCCGCGGCGATCGAGTCGACGGTGACATCCACCGGGTGACCGGCTTCGAGCGCGGCGTTCAGCGATCGACAGCCCACGGGTTCGACGGCCACCGTGCGAATCCCGAAATGCTGTGCGGCGACCGCCGTTCCGGTGAACAACCCACCGCCGCCGACGGCGACGAGCACCGTGTCCACGTCGGGGATGCGCGCCTGGATCTCGCGCATCAGCGTGCCGGCGCCCGCGGCCACGAGCGTATCGTCATAGGCATGGGCGGCCAGCGCACCACTGGTCTCGGCGAATTCCCGGCAAGCGGCCAACGCCTGCTTGTATTCCGGACCGATCAGTCGCACCCGCGCGCCGTAGTCACGAAGTCGACCGATTTTGACCGCAGGCGCGGTCTCGGGCAGAAACACCGTCGCGGGCACCCCCGCCTCCCGTGCCGCCCATGCGCACGCCAACCCGGCATTGCCGCCCGAGGCGATCGTCACACCCGCGTCCGGCAACGTTTCCGCTGCCGCGTGCGCGCGCACGAAATTCTGCGCACCACGCGCCTTGAACGTGCCGGTGAACTGCAAGAACTCCAGTGCGAACCAGAGCGGGTCCGGCCCTGGTCCGGCCGGTGCGACAGTGATCGGGCGAACCAGTCCGTCGATGCGCGCTGCGGCGGCTTCGATATCAGCGAAAGTCGGGGTCACCCCTGCGACTATGCCACCGGCCACGTCCCCTCGAACCGCCCGTTGAGCGGGCGAATTGTTACGACGGGTTTACGTCTGCACCAGTCTGGGTACATAACAGATCGGTAACAAGCTCGAAGGCGGGTAGTCGTGTCGGTCTGGGGACGCGAAACCCCCCAGTGCACCGGCACACGCCCGGCGTGTCAGCAAAGGATGTGCACACACATGAGCGCGAACCTGATGATCGTGGACGACGATGTCCAGATGCGCGGCGACCTGCGTCGCGCGATGGAAGACGAAGGGTATGCCGTAGCCGAGGCAGGCGTGCCTTCCGACGCCCTCGATCGGCTGCGCAGCGACGGGCCACCCGATCTGATGATCGTCGACCTGATGCGCGGCGAAGCCGACGGCTTCGACTGCATCCGGGAGATCCGTCGTGACCACGATGTGCCGATCATCGTGATCAGCACCCGTTACGACACCCACGACGTGGTCGCGGCCCTGGAGGCGGGGGCCGACGACTTCGTGAGCAAGCCGTTCGAAATCAAGGAGATCACCGCCAGGATGCGCGCGCTCCGCCGTCGCGCCCGCATCACCGCCGATCGCGACACGACCCCCGAGGCCGTGCTCGACGCCGATCCGCACGCGCCGCTGGTGCTGGCGGCCGACGCGGGCGCGGTGCGTCGCGGCGCCGAGGAGATCCACCTCACGGTCACCGAATTCCGGTTGCTGTGTGAACTGGCGGAGACCCCCGGCCGCGTGCTGAGTCGATCCGTGCTGCTCGAAAGAGTGTGGGATCAGGGCTTTTTCGGTGACGAGCGCATCGTCGACGTCCACGTGCGACGCCTGCGTACCAAGATCGAACGCGACCCGTCGGACCCGCGCATCGTGGTTACCGTCCGCGGTCTCGGGTATCGCCTCGACGTGCAGTCGTAGTAAACGATTCGTCATACAACCGCAAAGAGCTCGACACAAAGACCGCAAAGTCGGCTGGGCACGTTAGATATATGACAACGTCCACCATGTCCATCGAGCCGGCCGCCAGCGCGGCGGCCCCTGGTTCGGAACCGAGATTGCGTCATCCGCGGCTGGGCGACGGTGCCCAGCTGTGGCGGATCGCCCGCGATTCGCAGGTACTCGACGTCAATTCCAGCTACGCGTACCTGCTGTGGTGTCGCGATTTCGCCGCAACCTCGTTGGTTGCCGAAAGTGACGGTCAGCCCGTCGGATTCGTCATCGGATATGTGCGCCCGGAAGCTCCGGACACGCTGTTCGTCTGGCAGATCGCCGTCGACGCGCAAGCTCGCGGCCGCGGCCTGGCCGCCGCCATCCTGCACGCGCTGCTGGATTCGGTAGCCGGCGCGGGCATCACCACCTTGGAAACCACGATCTCACCCGGAAACACCGCCTCGCATGCGCTGTTCTCCGCGGTGGCCCGGGAACGCGGTGCCGATTTGCGCACCGAGGACCTGTTCGAAGAAAACGATTTCCCCGATTCACACGAGGCAGAGCTGCTGTATGTGATTTCACCGGCTCAGCGCCAGGAGGAACGACGATGATCACGACCACCGACACCAGCATTTTCGAGGCCATGGAATCGAATGTGCGCGGATACTGCCGTGACTGGCCGGCCATCTTCAGCACCGCCGAAGGCGCCTGGTTGCGCGACGAGCAGGGCCGCGAATACCTCGACTTCTTCGCAGGCGCCGGCGCGTTGAACTACGGACACAACAACCCGATTCTGAAAAAGGCGCTGCTGGAATACATCGGCAGCAACGGCATCACCCACGGTCTGGATATGTCGACCGTGGCCAAGCGTGAACTGCTCGAGACCATCCGCGACAATCTGCTCTCGCCGCGTGGCCTCGACTACAAGGTCCAGTTCCCTGGCCCGACCGGCGCGAACGCCGTCGAAGCCGCGCTCAAGCTGGCCCGCAAGGTCACCGGCCGCAAGACCATCCTGAGCTTCACCAACGCCTTCCACGGCATGACCCTCGGTGCGCTGTCGGTGACCGGCAACGCCGCCAAGCGGGCCGGTGCCGGGGTGCCGCTCGAGCACTCCACCCCGATGCCCTACGACGGCTACTTCGACAACACCATCGAGGACTTCGGCTGGATGCAGCGCGTCCTCGACGACAGCTCCTCGGGCTTCGATCGCCCCGCCGCGGTGATCGTGGAGACCGTGCAGGGTGAGGGCGGCGTGAACCTGGCCCGCGCCGAATGGCTGCGTCACCTGGCCGGACTGTGCGCCGCGCGCGACATCCTGCTCATCGTCGACGACGTGCAGATGGGCTGCGGGCGCACCGGCCCGTTCTTCTCCTTCGAGATCGCCGGCATCACCCCCGACATCGTGACGCTGTCCAAGTCGATCGGCGGCTACGGTCTGCCGATGGCGCTGGTGCTGCTCAAGCCCGAGCACGACCAGTGGGCGCCCGGTGAGCACAACGGCACCTTCCGTGGCAACAACCCCGCCTTCGTCACCGCGACCGCCGCCCTGCGCGAGTACTGGTCCGATGACAAACTCGCCCAGCGCACCGCCGAGAACGGCGCCTACGTGGGTCGCACGCTCGACGCGGTCGCGCAGCGGCATGCCGGAGTGTCCACTCGTGGACGCGGCATGGTGCACGGCATCGTCTTCGACGACCCGTCGCAGGCGGGCAAGGTGTGCCGCACCGCGTTCGAACAGGGTCTGCTGGTGGAGACCTCGGGGTCGATGGACGAGGTCGTGAAACTGCTGCCGCCGTTGACGCTGGGCAGCGACGAACTCGATCAGGGCCTGTCGGTGCTGGTCTCCTCGATCGACACCGTCTGTGGTGGTGCCGCATGATCGTGCGCACCACCGAAGAGATCACCGGCACCGAACGCGATGTGGCAGGGCCGGGTTGGCGCAGCAAGCGCATCGTGCTCGGCGGCGACAAGGTCGGTTTCTCCTTCCACGAGACCACGATCGAGGCGGGCACCGTCCACCGGTTCCACTACCAGAATCACGTCGAGGCGGTGTGGCTGGTCGAGGGTGAGGGCAGCCTGCTCGATCTCGACAACCAGACAACGTACGAGCTGGGCCCGGGCTCGATGTACCTGCTCGACGGACACGAACGTCACCAGGTCACCGCCCGCACCCAGCTGCGGATGTTGTGCGTCTTCAATCCGCCGGTCACCGGTCGCGAGGTACACGATGAGAACGGGGTGTATCCGCTGATTATCGAGGAGGATGGCGCCAGTGTCTGATCAGCTCGACCGCTACCCGACCCGGTTGTCCGAGCCTGCCCCGCATATCGAACGCACCGATCCCACGGTGTGGGGCCAGGTCACCTCGCCGGAGCTGATCGGATTCGACGCGAACGGTTTCGCGACGATCCCCGACCTGCTCACCCCCGACGAGGTGGCCGCCTTCGGCGCCGAGGTCGGCCATCTCGCGGCCGACCCCGTGCTCTACGGCGATGAACGGGTGATCGTGGAACCCGTTGCGGGGCAGGTCCGTTCGGTGTTCCAGGTGCATCAGCTCAGCAAACCGATCGCGGAGCTGGTCGCCGAATCGCGGATCGCGGGCCTGGCCGAGCAGATCCTCGGTTCGCCGGTGTACCTGCATCAGACCCGGGTGAACTACATGCCCGGTTTCGGTGGTAGTGGTTTCGGCTGGCATTCCGATTTCGAGACCTGGCACGCCGAGGACGGCATGCCGGCCCCGCGGGCGGTGAGTCTGTCGATCGCGTTGACCGACAACTATCCGTTCAACGGCAGCCTGATGCTGATGCCCGGTTCACACCGCACCTTTGTGCCGTGCCTGGGCGAAACGCCGAGCGGTCACTATCGGGAGTCGTTGCGCGAGCAGCGAATCGGGGTCCCGACGACGGACGATGTCACGTTCCTGGCCGCCCGTTACGGGATCACCCAGTTCACCGGGCGGGCCGGTTCGGCGCTGTTGTTCGACTCCAACATGATGCACGGTTCGTCGAACAACATCACCCCGTTCCCGCGCTCGAACATCTTCCTGGTGTTCAACAGCGTGGAAAACGCCCTGGCGGAGCCTTTCGCGGCCCCCCAGCGCCGCCCGCAACACATCGCCGCCCGCGATTTCACGCCCTTGCGTAAGAATTCGGCCGAAGCCGGTGCGGTGCTGGCGGACCAGTCGCCCTAGGCAGGTCGGCCACGAAGCCGCCACCCGCGGATCACCACGGGTGGCGGCTTTTCTCGTCCTAAGGCTGTTCGGACAGGGCGGAGAGGGAGGCCGCGGCGCGTGGGTCGTCGTGGGCGGCGGCCTTCCACCATTGTTCGGCGGCGGCGCGTTCGCCTTGCTGGAGGAGCAGGGTGCCCAGGTCGTAGGCGGCGCCGCTGTGGCCTGCCTGTGCGGCTTGGGTCCAGAGGGCGCGGGCCGAGTCGTGTTCGCCGCGTTCGTGCATGGCGGTTCCCAGGTCGTGCAGGGCGCCGCCGACGCCCTGGCTGGTTCGTGGGTGCTCGGGCGGATCGGTCGGGGCGATCGAGATTTTCGGTGGGGGATCCGATGATGCCGGTTCGGTGGAAGCGGCGGGGGGACTTGGTTCGACGGGGGGAGTCGAGGGGGCCGGGCCGAGCGGTGTCGTAGCCGGGTCGGCCGGATCGTGGGGTGGTTCGGGGCGTGCCGGTTCGGCCGGACCGGTGCTGAGTTCGACGACCAGTTCGTTGAAATCTGGTGTGCCGGGACCGGTGCTGCACCACAGGGTCGAGGCCCCGTCGGGGAGCAGGTCGACGACCATGCCGTAGTTGCCGGTCCAGGATTGGTGTGTGCCCGATTCGGCCACCCAGACGGGTGTGAGGGTGAACAGCGCGTCGGGTGCGTCCGCGGTCACCGAGATGTCGATGCCGTCGGCGAGGGCTTCGTACCAGATGTCGACGCCCGCCAGCGATTTCCCGTTCAGATTCACGTGCCCGTCGTGGACGGAGAGACCGAGGCCGAGGCCCGACACGTCCTCGGGTGCCATCACCGACAGTGCGCGCAGATGCACCGCCGTCGTTCCGGCGGGCAGCGCCTCGGTGTACATCGGATAGACCGCCGCACCGCACCATTCGATCGGATCGGCGCCGTCGTAGCGCTGATCGAGGGGGAGTGGGTCGCCAGGGCGTTGCGCGTCGGGATCATTCATCGGTGGCACCCGCCCTTTCCGCTGTTACACCCCCTCGCGGCGCCAGACTGTCCGCGGTTGCGCGCTACACCGTACTCGTGTCTACGTGGAGTCGTGGTCGATTCACGACAAGACGGCCGTTGAAAACGACAGTGCCCCGGCGACCCCGGTCGACCTGGTCCGCGACAGTGTGTCCGGATGTCGGGCAACGGGATTCGCCGGGGCCTGACCTGACTGATCAGGCGTGGAATCGACGCCTCAGACGGCCACCGATTCGCCGATCTCTTCCTCGACCGCGGCAGGTGCGACCGGCTGGGGTGCGTGGCGTGCCTCGTACCGACCGGCCACCACGACCAGCGCCACACCCACGACCAGCCAGGCGAACAACCCGAACAGGCGGGAGCCGAACCCGGCGCCACCGTCGAAGTAGAGCAGACTGCGCAGGCCTTCGACGAAGTCGGCGCCGTTCCAGAACGAGTGCAGCGCACCGAAGAACCCGTTCTGGAGTTCGGGCCCGTAGACGCCGCCGGAGGTGGTGAAGTTCAGCATCACGAACAGGGTGATCAGAGCGAGGGTGGTCCAGCGCTTCAAGAACGTGTGCAGGCCGATGCCGATCAGGATGATGCCCGAGGTGTAGACCCAGGCGATGGCGAACACGCTCGCGAGATCGGTGTCGATCACGCCGAACACCGGACCCGCCACCACGACGCCGATGAGGCTGACGATCAGCGCGGTCACCACACCGATCGCGGCGCGCACCCGCATCCGCAGCAGCGCGCCCGCCGCGCCGATCACCGCGACGCTGCCGTACGCGCCCACGCTCAACGCGACCAGCAGGAAGAAGATGCCCTGCCCGGTCGGGTCACCGCCCGCCTTGGTCGTGACATCGGTGATCACCAGCGGCACGCCCTGGTGATCCGATACCGACCGGAAGGCCACTTCCGCGGCCATCGCGCTGGTGTCGGAGCTCGCGGTGGCGACCAGCAGTTCCGGCTTGGCGGCGTCGGGCACATAGGCGCCGACGAGCTCGCGATTGCGCAGTGCGTCGATGGCCGCGTCGCGATCGGGCACGGTGACCATGTCGAGCCCGGCGCCGCCCTTGTCCTTCATCGTCTGTGCCAGCACCATCGTCTGCGGGGAATCGCCCACCACGGCGAGCGCGAGATTGTTCGGCTCGGGCTGATGGAACGCGCCGAGGTAGGCCAGAGCCATACCGAGGCACATCAGCAGCGGCGTCAGCAGATGTCCGGCGACGTGCCGGAACTGGGTGCGAGTCATCGGGGCAGATCTCCAAACAGTTGGTAAATGCAACTATGTATGGTTGTATGATACAACTATGAACGCGCGGAGCACAAGAACCCAGGCTGTCGACACCATCCAGCGGGAACTCACCGCTTTCGCTCGCCGTGCCCGCGGCCGCGCCGCCGAACTACACCCCGAGCTGAGCCTGGTCGCCTACAGCATTCTCGACCTGATCCTCGAACGCGACGGTTGCCTGGCCACCGACCTGGCCGAGCAGTTCCTGCTCGACAAATCGACCGTCAGCAGGCAGGTCGGCGCACTCGAGAAGCTCGGCTACCTCGAACGCGCGGTCGATCCCGGCAATCGGCGCAACCACGTCCTGCGCGCCACCCCCGAGGGCCGAGCCGTCGCCGGCGAGGCCGAACGCCGGCGCCGGGAGGCCTTCCAGGCGCGTTTCGCCGACTGGACAGACGACGATGTCGCGGCGATGGCCGGTTACCTGACCCGCTACAACCGCGGCGACTGACCAGGCCCGTCTTCAGCGCGTTCGGTTCGTGGGCGGGCATCCGCCTGGCTATTGCGCACGTCACCCCCGCCGATGGGCGGTGCCCCGGCAGCGCGTGCGAGTCGGTATAGTCGCCGCGGATGAGTAGTGACACCACCCACCCCGAGCAAGAGCGTTCCCCACGCCCGATCAATCGAGCATGGTGGCTGGTGCCGGTGTTGCTCACCATTGTGTCGGTGGTCTGTGTCAGGACGCCGATCTGGCCCTTCGAACGCTATTCCGGCGGGTTCATCGATCTCCAGGTCTACCGCCTCGGCATCGAGGCGATGCGCGACGGCGCCGATATGTACGGTCAGCTGCCCAAGACCTCGATCGGCATCGGTCTGCCCTTCATCTACCCGCCGTTCGCGGCCATCGCGCTCGCGCCGTTCGCGCTGCTGCCGTGGGGCACGGCGAAGATCCTCTACGTCGTGGTGTCGATCGCCGCCGTCGCCTGGACGCTGTATCTGGTGGCCCGCCGCTACCACCCCGACCGCAAGCAGGTCGCCCTGCTCGTCACCGCCTGCGCGGTCCCCCTGGCGATGCTGCTGGAACCGGTTCGCTCGACCATCGACTTCGGTCAGGTCAATCTCCTGCTGATGGTGCTGGTCGCCACCGATTGCCTGCTCCCGAAGACCCGCTACCCGCGCGGCATGCTGATCGGTCTGGCTGCCGCCATCAAACTCACGCCCGCCGCCTTCGTTCTCTACTTCCTGGTACGCAAGGACTACAAGGCCGCCGCGACCGCCGCGGGCACCGGGGCGATCGCCACCATCGCCTCCTTCGCGTTCCTGCCCACCGAATCCACCCGCTACTGGTTCGGCGGCCTCGGCAACGTCTCGGGCCTGAGCGGCTCGGCTTTCCATACCAATCAGTCGATCCAGGCCGTCATGGCCCGCCTGCACATCACCGGTCTGCCGTTCGACGCGCTGTGGCTGGTGCTGGGCACCCTGCTGCTGGTCCTGGTCGTCGCCGCGATGCGCAAGGCCGCCGACGCCCCCGCGATCGCGCTGTCGCTCAACGCGGTCTTCACGCTGCTGCTGTCGCCGATCTCGTGGTCGCACCACTGGGTCTGGATCGCGCCCGCGTTGCTGGCGATGGTCTGCCACGCCCGTACCCTGCCGGTCAGCAGCGCTCGCGGCTGGTACGCCACGACTGTCGTCGTCGCCGCGGTCTTCGTGATCGCGCCGCACAGTTTCCTGCCCGACGGTGAACACCGTGAGACCTCATGGACGTGGGATCAGCACATCATCGGCGACACGTATGTGTGGCTGGCGGTCGGGCTGGTTGTCTTGTTCCTCGTCACCGGACGTCGGCCGGCGCAGCCTGCGCAGGAGCCCGCGGCGGTCGAGGAACACGCGCGCGTCGCCTGAACATCCGGTGACCCCGGCGGTCTCAGCCCAGGTGGTTGACGACGGCTACCGGGGGCCGGGCAGTGATTCCGTTCGGGTCCGCGATGTCGGCCAGTTGACGAAGGCTCGAGTCCAACCCGCGCTGAAGGGCGTGACCGAGTACGACCGCGTCGGCGTCTCGTAACACCTGGCCGTGCAGGCCGGTGCGAAGAGTGGCGCGCGAGAGGTCGCGCAGGTGCTCGAGTTCGACGGCGAAGGTGACCGCGATACCGGTCACCGCGCCGCACGTCATCGTCCAGCTGCGGTTCGGGCAGTATTCGGTGATGACCAGATGCACGTCGTGGAGCATGTCGAACATCTGGACCTGAGCGGCGAGTTCGAGATCGGCACCGACTCGATCCGGCGCCGGGCCGGTCCAGGAGTGGAGTTCGGACATCCACGCGGCGATAGTGTGCGGTTCGGACAGTAGGTCCCACAGCGCATCCGGGGCGACGGGCAGAGCGATGGCACCGCTGACGTGCACCTGGTCCACGCCGTCGCCGGGCACGCCGTCAGGCGTGATCAGCTGACCGGTCTGCCTGCGATGACTCCGCTGGGCCATGATCCCCCACTTCATCGGGACCCGGCGTGCGGTGGTCGCACGTCGACCGGTCCCGAACGGCGTGCGACAGACGATAGCCGACCCACTCGAAATGTCCATTCGGACAGTGGATTTCGCCGACGAGACTATATCCGCACCGTGTTCTTCGTGGAAAGTCACCATCGCCCCCGCGTGCGATCCACGCGGGGCGATGATGACTGAATCGGGTACTTCAGACCGTGACGGAGGCTTCGCGCTGGAGTTCCAAAGCGATGTCGATGAGTTGGTCTTCCTGGCCGCCGACGAGTTTGCGTTTGCCCGCGCGGACGAGCATTTCGGCGGCGGAGACGCCGTAGCGTTCGGCTTGGCGTTCGGCGTGCTTGAGGAAGCTGGAGTAGACGCCCGCGTAGCCCATCATCAGTGATTGCCGGTCGAGCAGGCATTCCTGGGGCATGGCGGGGCGGACGACGTCTTCGGCGGCGTCGGCGATGGCGAAGAAGTCGACGCCGGTCTTGATGGCCAGCTTGTCGGCGACGCCGACGAAGGCTTCGACGGGGGTGTTGCCCGCACCGGCGCCGAAGCGGCGGGTGGAGCCGTCGATCTGGGTGGCGCCGGCGCGGACGGCGTAGACGGAGTTGGCCACGGCGAGGCCGAGGTTTTCGTGCCCGTGGAACCCGACCTGGGCGTCGGTGCCGAGTTCGGTGACGACGGCGGCGACGCGGTCGGAGACTTGTTCGAGGACGAGTGCGCCCGCGGAGTCGACGATGTAGACGCATTGGCAGCCTGCGTCGGCCATGATCCGGGCCTGTTTCGCGAGGGTTTCGGGTGGCTGGGTGTGCGACATCATGAGGAAGCCGACGGTTTCGAGGCCGAGGTCGCGGGCGTAGCCGAAGTGCTGGACGGAGACGTCGGCTTCGGTGCAGTGGGTGGCGATGCGGCAGATGGCGGCGCCGTTGTCCTGCGAGATCTTGATGTCTTCTTTGACGCCGACGCCGGGCAGCATGAGGAACGCGATCTTGGCGTTCTTGGCTGTTCGGGCGGCGACGGTGATGAGTTCTTGTTCGGGGGTTTTGGAGAATCCGTAGTTGAACGAGGAACCACCCAAACCGTCGCCGTGGGTGACTTCGATGACGGGGACGCCGGCGTTGTCGAGGGCGGTGACGATGTCGCGGACTTCGGTGGTGGTGAATTGGTGGCGTTTGTGGTGGGAGCCGTCACGCAGGGAGGTGTCGGTGATCCGGATGTCGAGTTCAGCAGAGAATGGCATGGTCGAGTCTCCTTACGCCCGGCTCGGCTGCGGCGGACGCAGGGCCTCGGGGGTGATGGTGTCCAGGGCTGACGAATCGGTCATGATCACACCCGCGTCGACAGGATCTGATCGGCCATGACCTCACCGACACGGGTTGCCGCGGCGGTCATGATGTCGAGGTTGCCCGCGTACGGGGGCAGGAAATCGCCCGCCCCTTCGACCTCGACGAACACCGAAACCTTCGCCAGTCCGCCCGAAACGACGGAGGGTTCGTCGAACTGGGGTTCGTTGAGCAGGCGGTAGCCGGGCACGTATTGCTGGATGTCGGCGACCATCTGGTGGATGGAGGCGGTGATCGCGTCGTGGTCGGCGTCGTCGGGGATGGCGCAGAAGATGGTGTCGCGCATGATCATCGGTGGTTCGGCGGGGTTCAGGATGATGATCGCCTTGCCGCGCTGGGCGCCGCCGATGGTTTCCACGCCACGGCTGGTGGTCTTGGTGAACTCGTCGATGTTGGCGCGGGTGCCAGGACCTGCCGAATTGGACGAGACCGACGCAACGATCTCGGCATAGGGGACAGGCACGACGCGCGAAACCGCGGCGACGATCGGGATGGTGGCCTGCCCGCCGCAGGTGATCATGTTGACGTTCGGCGCTTCCAGCAGCGAGGCCAGGTTCACCGGCGGTACCACGGCCGGACCCACCGCGGCGGGGGTGAGGTCGACGGCGCGGATGCCGAGTTCGGCATAGCGGGGTGCGGCCGCGCGGTGGACGTAGGCCGAAGTCGCCTCGAACACTATGTCGGGCTTCTCGTCCTGGGCGAGCAGCCAGTCCACACCTTCGGCGGAGGTTTCCAGGCCGAGTCCGCGCGCGCGTTCGAGCCCTTCGCTCTCGGGGTCGATGCCGATCATCCAGCGCGGCTCGATGGACTCCGAGCGCAGCAGTTTGTAGAGCAGATCGGTGCTGATGTTGCCGGATCCGACGATCGCGGCGGTGACGGAACCGTGGGACACGGTTGGCCTCCTCGAGGAATGGCGGCCCGGACGGGCCGCGGGTGGGATCGGCTCAGGTGAACGACAAGCGGACGGAGCCGAGTCCGGTGAAGTCGGCGCGGAAATCGTCGCCGGGTCGGGCGTCGATGGCGCGGGTACAGGAACCGGGGAGCACGATGTCGCCCGCTTTCAGCCGGACCCCGAAGGTCGCGACCTTGCGGGCCAGCCAGGCGACCGCGATCGACGGATCCCCGAGGACCGCGTCGCTGCGGCCTTCGGCGACGATCTCACCGTTGCGGGTGAGCACTGCATCGATCGCGGTGATATCGATATCGCCCGGGGCGACGCGTTCGCGGCCCAGGACGAACCCGGCCGAGGAAGCGTTGTCGGAGATGGTGTCGGCGAGCCCGATCTGCCAGTCGGTGATCCGTGAGTCGATCAGCTCGATCGATGGCGCGTAGGCGACGGTCGCGGCCAAGACGTCGGCTTCGGTGCAGTCCTCGCCGGGCAGGTCGGCGCCGAGGACGAACCCGACCTCGACCTCCACGCGCGGCAGCAGGAACTTGGTGGTATCGACGGGGACGTCCTCGTAGACCTCCATGTCGGCGAGCAGGTGACCGTAGTCGGGCTCGTCGACGCCCATCATCTGCTGCATCGCCTTCGACGACAGCCCCACCTTGTGCCCGACGACCTTTCCGCCGTCGTCGAGCCTGCGCCGGATATTGAGCAGCTGGACCTCGTACGCGTCCACCACATCGATGCCCGGATACCGGTCGACGATGGGGGACACGGCCACCCGATCCAGCTCCGCCCGCGCCAGTTCGGCGGCGAGCTCGGTGCGCATGCCGGTTGTCAGCATCCTGGCTCCCTCTTCTCGTCTGGTGATGCCACCCCATGCTCGTGGTCGAGGCGGCTCACCGGGCCGGGCTCTCCCGCTGGATGGACAGGAAATTCCCCGGCCCGGCGCGGGATCGCCGCGCACGCGACGACCAGGACAACGGTCATGACCGCGATGGACACGAACACGAGATGTATTGCGGCGGACAGCGATTGCGGTGTCGGTGCACTGTCGCCGGCCAAGCGCGCGTTGACGATGGCGCCGAAGACCGCGACTCCCACCGCGCTGCCCAGCGACCGCGCGAACATGGTGGCGGAGGTGACGACCCCGCGTTCGGCCCACCGCGCGCTCGTCTGCGCCGCGATGAGCGTGGGTGTGGCCACCAAGCCCATGCCCGCGCCGACGACGAAACACGACGCGGCGACCTGCCACAGGGCCGAGTCCTCGTCGAGCAGCAGGGTGGTCGCCACGCCGAGTGCCGCGACGGTACTGCCCAGCACCGCGCACGTGCGAAACCCGAAGCGCAGGTATACCTTTCCCGCTCTGGCCGCGGCCAACGGCCAGCCCAGGGTGAGCGCTCCGGTGACGAGCCCCGCGACCAGGGCGCTCGACCCGAGCACGCCCTGATTGAACATCGGCACATACGTCGTGAACCCGAACAGCAGCGCCCCGCCCAGCATGGCCGCGACACTGCTCGCGATCACCACCCGCCGGGTGAACACCCACAGCGGCAGAATCGGTTGCGTGGCCCGCGCTTCGACGGCGACGAACAGCGTGAGCGACAGTCCGGCGCACCCGAAGACCGCGATACCGACCGGCGATCCCCACGCCCACGCGTGACCGCCCTCGAGCAGTCCGAGCACCAGTGCCCCCGCACCGAGCGTCAACAGGACCGCCCCGGCGTAGTCGACGCTGCGCCTGCGCCGCGGTACGGACTCGTGGAAGTTGCGGATCAGCATCCAGGCGGCGAGCACGGCCAGCGGCAGGTTGACCAGGAAGATCCACCGCCACCCGAGATAGTCGGCGCAGATGCCACCGAGCAGCGGGCCCGTCACCGAGGCCACCGCCCACACCCCGGCCAGATAGCCCTGGACCGTGGCACGTTCGGCCAACGTGTACAGATCACCCGCGATGACCATGGTGGTGGGTTGGATGGCGCCGGCGCCGATGCCCTGGACGGCGCGGAACACGATCAGGGCGAGCATGCTGCTCGCCAGCCCGCACAGCAGCGAGCCCAGCGCGAACACCGCGATGCCGAACAACATCACCGGTTTGCGCCCGAACGTGTCGGCGAGCGCGCCGTAGATCGGCACAGTGACGGCCTGGGCGAGCAGATAGCTCGTAAACAGCCACGGAAACAGCGTGAAATCGCCCAGACTGTCGGTGATCGACAGCACCGCGGTCGCCAGGATCGTCGAATCGAGCGCGACGAGTCCGGTGGCGAGCATCAGCGAGGCCAGCACCGGCCCACGGTCCGAGCCGAAGCCGACATCGGGCCGCGCGGTATCGGTTGCCACAGAACACCTCTCGCTCAGAAGCGGATACGAACCCGGTCGGTGCGCGGGCGGGCCTGGCAGGCCAGGGTGTACCCGGCGTCGATGTCGTCCTGATCGAGGACGGCCGAGTTGGTCGTGGTGACCTCACCGTCGACGACGGTGCACGCGCACGTTCCGCACTCGCCCTCGCGGCAGGAGTACGGGACATCGAGCCCGCCGGCGAGCATGACGTCGACGAGGGTGCGCGAGCGCGGCCAGCTCAACGCGTGCACGGTCCCGTCGAGCTCTACCTCCACGCGCGCGGCATCCGCGTCGTCGACGGGGTCGAGCGGCTCGGGTTCGGCGAACGGATCACCGGACAGCGAGACGAACACCTCGGTGGTGACGCGTTCGCGCGGCCATCCGGCGCCCGAGAGTGCCTCGGTCACCGCCGACATGAACGGGCCGGGCCCGCACACGAACGCCGCGAAGGACGAATACGGCGCGGCGAAGTCGGCCAGCTGGGCCGCGGTGGGCAGGCCCTGCAGCGATTCGAGCCAGTGCGCCACAGTGATCCGGCCCGGGTACCGGGCGACGAGATCGCGCAGGGCGTCGGCGAAGATCACCGATGCCTGCTCGCGATTGGCGTAGAACAGCACCACCCGGCCGGTGCCGCAGGCCAGGGCCGAACGCAGGATCGACATCACCGGTGTGATGCCGCTGCCCGCCGCCCACAACAGCAGATCGGTGTCGAGCGAGGCCGGGGTGAAGGCGCCCTGCGGCGGCAGCACATCGAGGGTGTCGCCGACAGCGATGTTGTCGCACAACCAGTTCGAGCCGTAGCCGCCGGGTGTGCGCTTGACCGTGACCTGCGGCGGATCGCCCGTGAACGGCGAACTCGCCAGCGAATAGCAGCGCGCCACCGGTTCGGGCCGCTCGCTCGGGATCCGCAGCGTGAGGAACTGGCCCGGCCGGAAGGCGAAGCGGTCGGCGACCGCTTCGGGTACCTCGAACACCAGCGTCCGCGCGTCCGCGGTCTCTTCGATCACCGCGGATACGCGCAGCGTCACCACTCGCGAGTTCCGCGGAACGTCGACAGTCGCCCTCGTCACTGGTGTTCTCCTCGATCTCGGAACCGGTCTTGCGGAGCACCGTCGCAGGCTCGCCGGCGTTGCGGAGCCCGTGGCTCCCGGTGGCCGGGAGATCGCGGTGCACTGCCCGCTGACCGGGAAGACCAGGGCAGATGCGGTGGACGGCGACCCTAGCGTCGGGCTCGTGGACACCAGATTCTCCGGGGGCACCCGATGAACCGCATGCAGCACACCGTCGCGCTGGTGACCGGCGCGGCCGGGGGAATGGGCCGCGCCCATTGCCGTCGGCTGGCCGAGGAAGGCGCCGACATCATCGCACTCGACATCGAGGCCGCCGCGCCCGAGCTGGCCGAGACAGCACGCGAAGTCGAGGCAACGGGTCGCCAGTGCGTCACCGGCGTCGCCGACGTGCGCGATCAGGCAGCCCTGGACGTGGCGGTCGCCGACGGCGTCGCCGCGCTGGGCCGCCTGGACGTGATCGTGGCCAACGCCGGCATCTACACCGACCTCGGCCTGTCCTGGGAGCTGTCGGATCAGGCCTGGCAGCGCACCATCGACATCAACCTCACGGGTATGTGGCACACCGTGCGCGCGGCCGTCCCCGTCCTGTCCGACGGCGGCTCGGTGGTGATCGTGAGCTCCACCAACGGCATCGTCGGCGCGGCCGCCGCCGCGCACTACTCGGCGAGCAAGCACGCCGTGGTCGGGCTCGCTCGCACCTTGGCCAACGAGCTCGGCCCGCGCGGGATCCGGGTGAACACGGTGCATCCCGGCTCGGTCGCCACGCCGATGATCCTCAACGACGCGGTGTACGCCAAACTGCGCCCCGACCTGCCGAATCCGACGCAGCAGGACGCGGCGGAGGCGCTGGCCCGGCGCACGATTCTGCCCGTTCCGTGGGTGGATCCGGTCGACATCAGCAATGCCGTGCTCTTCCTCGCATCCGACGAGTCCCGTTACGTGACGGGAACCCAACTCGTGGTGGATGCCGGACTTACTCAGAAGGTGTGACATGGGACGGGTTTCGGGCAAGATCGCGCTGATCACCGGCGCCGCGCGCGGTATCGGCCGCGCACAGGCGATCCGGCTGGCCGAGGAAGGCGCCGACATCGTCGCCGTCGACATCTGCGGGCCGGTCGAGACCGTGGTGTCGCCGGGAGCGACCCACGACGACCTCGCCGAGACCGTGCGCGCGGTCGAGGCGACCGGTGCGCGGATCGTCGCCGCGACCGTCGACGTCCGCGACGGCGCGGCGCTGCGGGCCGCGGTCGACGCCGCGGTCGAGCAGCTGGGTGGTCTCGACATCGTTTGCGCCACTGCCGGAATCAGTTCCAGCGGCGGCGCACTGGAACTGACCGAACAGCAGTGGCACACAATGATCGACGTCAATCTGACCGGGGTGTGGCAGACGTGCAAGGCCGCCACCCCGCACCTGATCGCGCGCGGCGGCGGCGCGATGATCCTGACCAGCTCGATCGCCGGACTACGCGGCCTGGTGGGTGTCGCGCACTACACCGCCGCCAAACACGGGGTGGTGGGGCTGATGCGCTCGCTCGCGAAAGAGCTGGCCCCGCACCATGTCCGGGTGAACTCGGTGCATCCGACCAATGTCGACACCCCGATGATCCAGAACGACATGGTGCGCAAGGTTTTCCGGCCCGACCGGGAGAACCCCACCCGCGAGGAATTCGCGGAGGCGGCCGTGACGATGAACATGCTGCCCATCCCGTGGGTCGACCCGGTCGACATCGCCAACGCCGCCCTGTTCCTCGCCTCGGACGAGGGCCGCTACATCACCGCGGTGACGTTGCCCATCGACGCGGGCAGCACCCAGCGCTAGTGCGCTAGCACCGTTCGTACTGACGCGCGAAGGGCTCCGACTCCGGTGCGACCTCGCGCTCGGATGCCGGGCAGCCGCCGACAAAGACGGCGACCCGGGGGCCGTCGCGCGTCACGATCGTGTAGTCGACCACCGCACCGGGCCGGGCCAGGTAACGAAGATGCCGGTCGGCGAGTTGCGTCGCCTGCGCGGTGCTGAATTTCTCTCCGACGGGCGGGAACACCGTGACATCCAGGGTGCGGCCCGCGGCGTCGGGCGGGTCGAACACCGACACCTCGGCGAGGAACGGAGTGGGTTGATCGGTCAGGAACCACTCCCACAATTCGAGTTCGCCGTTGGAGGGGAAACGGGGGCGGCGGTCCGAGTGGGTCAGACTGGGTTCCAGTCTCGAGTACTGCTCGGACATGCCCTCCCCGTGAACGGGCGACACTGTCCAGTCGTTGGATGCCAGTTCCGGGAAGTCCTGGATGATTCGGAGCATCGCCGCGGTGGCGCGCTGGGGTTCGGCCTCGGAGCCCGCTCGGACACTGATGGATTCGGCGTGTCCGTCCGCGTCTCCGGTCTTGACGCCGTGGCTGGCCCAGTGTATCTCCGCACCGGTATCGGCCGATGACACTCGGGTCCAGGTGTTTGCCGCGTTCGCCTCCACCTCCACGTCTCGCCCGAACCGCCAGCTCCCGGAATAGGAGTCCGTCATCCGGCGGATCTTGACCGAGGTCGAGTCGCCTCGATAGTGCGGCGGCAGCTGCACAGCGCCCATGACACGCACGACGGACGCGGTCTCGGCTGGTGTGACGCCGTCCTCGAGCTGCACCTCGAGTCGGGATGTGTAGTAGGAGTTGGGGCCGTACGGGTGGTACTGGAACGTATGCGACGCGTCGGCCACTCCCGGAAGGGCTTCGATGGCTGTCTCGATCACCCGGGACCAGCGGTCACGCTCGGCCTGATCAGGCCCTTGCGGGAAGAGCGAACATCCAGTGAGCAGGACTGCCGCCATCATCACCACGATGGTGGGCACGGTGAAGCGCATAGCAGTTCATCCTGCCAGCAGCCGGCAGAGAATCCGCCGCGAAAACCGCAATGCGCGGGCCGCCCATGGCGGCCCGCGCATTGTGCCGGTTCAGTGTGCGGTGTCCTTGCGGGTGAGGAAAGCCAGTACGGCCGACTCGAATTCGCCCTTGCGTTCGATCATCGCCCAGTGCCCACAGTGGGGGAACACGTGCAGTTCGGCGCGCGGGATGGTACGCATCGGGATCAGCGCCATATCGAGGGGGCTCACCCGGTCGTCGCGGCCCCAGGTGATCAGCGTGGGGGCAGCCACCTTGTGCAGCATCGCCCACGGCGGCGGTGCGTCGGAGGCCTCCATCGCCTTGATCATCATCGCGAACGCGGCCTTGCTGTACATCCGGCGAGCGCTGTCCAGCGTCGCGGGATCGGTGGCCTGGGCCCAGCGCTCCTCGATCAATTCCTCGGTCACCATCGCGTGGTCGTAGACCATCGAATGCAGCCACTGGATCAATCGCTCGCGGGTCGGTTCCTCGGTGAACTCCTGGAGCAGCTTGATGCCCTCGCCGGGGCCGGGGCTGAAGAGATTGCGGCCGATGCCGCCGATCGTCACCAGCTTGCCGACCCGCTCGGGATGGGCGATGGCGTAGTTGAGCGCTACGCCGCCACCCATCGAGTTGCCGATGATGTCGACGCTGTCGAGGCCGAGCGCGTCGACGAAACGAACCACCGCATCCAGCGCGGTGATCATCGGATGTCCGCCGAAGTCGTCGCTCACCCCGAAACCGGGGAATTCCAGGACGAGACAACGGAATCGTTGCGCGAAGACGGCGAGGTTACCGCGGAAGTTGCGCCATCCGGTGACACCGGGCCCTGATCCGTGCAGGAGCAACAGCGGCGGTCCTTCGCCCGCCTCGTGGTACCGCAAGACGCCCGCGTCGGTGGTGATCTCGCGCAGCGTGCCCTCGTAGCTCAGGTCGGTCATGCGTGGGTACCGCCGTCGATGCGGATCTCGGTGCCGGTGATGAAGGCGCCGTCCTCGGAGACGAGCATCGCGATCACGCCGGCGACCGCGGCCGGGTCACCCATGCCCGCGCCGCCGGATTCGAGGTCGGTCGGCAGGACGGGCGACAGCTTTCCGAACAGTGCCCAGTTGGCGTCGGAGGGCACGTATCCACCAGTGGCTTCGGTGATTCCGGACTTGATGCTGCCGGGCGCGACACAGACAGCGCGCAAGCCCTTGCCGCCGTACTCGAGGGCGATGGCGTGGGTGAAGGACTGGATGCCGCCCTTGCTCGCCGCGTAGGCCGCCATGTACGGGTGCGCGAAGGCCGCCGACGTCGAGCTGAAGTTCACCACGGTCGCGCGCGGGTTGACCAGCAGGGCCGGCAGTGCCTCGCGGACGACGAGGAAGGTGCCGGTGAGGTTCACCCGGATGATCAGGTCCCACAGGTCGAGCGGGGTCTGATCGGTGTGCGAGGCACGCAGGATGCCCGCCGCGTTCACCAGCGAATCCAGGCCGCCGAGGGTCTCGATCGAGGAGCGGACGCCCTCGATCACCGACTGTTCGTCGCCGATATCGATGGTGAGGGTGGTGAGCCGGTCGGCGGTGCCGCGCTCGGCGGCCTGCGCGCTCGTCGCGGCGAGGCCCTCGGCTGATACGTCGGCGGCGACCACCCTGGCGCCCTCGTCGAGCAGTCGCAGGGCGGTGGCCGCGCCGATGCCCGAGGCGGCGCCGGTGACCAGCGTCCGGTGGTTGTCGAGTCTGTTCATGGGGTTCTCTCCTGGTCTTGGGTGTCAGCCGAGTCGGCCGGGAACCGGTTCGTGGCGGAGCTGATCGGTCGCCAGCGCGCCGACGCGGACGGCGTCCTCGATGGAGTCGCGCAGGGCGGGGCAGGTGGGGATCCAGCTGCTGTGCTCACCGAGGGCCGCGCGCCGAGCGAATTCGGGGCACGCGGACTCGGCGTCGTCGAGCCACTGGATGCTGGTGTGACTGGGACTGAATTTCTCTGCCAGCACCTTGTTTCCGCAGGAAGCGCATTCGACGGGTTGCATGGCCGCCCCTCTCATCGCTCGCCGGCGGCATGGCGGGCGCCGATGTAGCCGAACACCATGGCCGGGCCGATCGTCGCGCCCGCACCGGCGTAGTCGTTGCCCATCACCGCGGCGGAGGTGTTGCCCACGGCGTAGAGGCCGGGGATGGGAGACCCGTCGGCGCGCAGCACCTGGGCGTCGGCGTTGTAGACCAGGCCGCCCTTGGTGCCGAGGTCGCCGATCCGCACCCGCAGCGCGTAGAACGGGCCCTTGTCCAGCACATCGAGTGCGGGTGTGGCCAGGGTCGGATCACCGTAGTAGTTGTCGTAGGCGCTGACCCCGCGGCCGAAGTCCGCGTCGTGCCCGTCGCGAGCGAAACCGTTGAAGCGTCCCACTGTGTCGCGCAACGCGTCGGCGGGCACGCCGATGGCGGCGGCGAGTCCCTCGAGATCGGGCGCGGACCGGATCAGGCCGGCCCCCGACCACGAGGCCGGGAACTTCTGGCCGGGCACGATGCCACCGATCGGGTAGCGGCTCTTGGCTTTGGCGTCGAAGACCAGCCAGGCCGGATCGTGGCCGCCCTTCAGCTGGGCGTGCACGAACGTCACATACGGCGATGCCTCGTTGGTGAACCGCTTGCCCGTGCTGTCGACGATGATCGAGCGTGGGATCGAGCGCTCCGACACCAGCACCTGGTTGATGCCCTCCGGTCGCTGGAACGACGGCATCCACCACGCGTCGTCCATGAGATCGACTGCCGCGCCGATCTTTTCGCCCGCGATGATGCCGTCGCCGGTGTTGTCCGCCGACGCCGCGCTGAAGTTGTCGCGCCCGCCCTCGGGCAGGTGGTCCTTGCGCATGGCCTGGTTGTACTCGAACCCGCCGGTGGCCAGCAGCACACCGGCACGCGCCCTGATCCGGATCTCGCGGCCGTCGCGCTCGGCGAGCACGCCGAGCACCGCGCCCGTGTCGTCGGTGATCAGCGAGCGCAACGGGGTGTCGAGCCACAGCTGCACTCCCGCATCACGCACGGCCAGGCGCAGCCGGGCGATCAGGGCCCGGCCGAGCGTGTCCATGTGTCTGCGCAACACGATCGCCTTGACCGCCCGCAGGCCGGTCAGCAGCGCGGTCCAGCGTGCCTTCCAGGTGCGGGTCACCATATTGAGCTGGACGAAGTCCTTGGAGGTGATGAACAGCCCCGGCGGTGTCGCGAGCGCGGCCGGACGCAGCAGATCCTCATCGGCGCCGAGCTGTTTGAGATCGACCGGCAGCGGCTCGATGGAGCGGCCCGCGGGCCGTCCCCCCGGTGCTTCGGGGTGATAGTCGGAATAGCCGGCGCACCACTGGAATCGCAGGTGCGGGCTGGTCTCGAGGAAGGCCAGCATCCGCGGGCCCTCGTCGATGAACGCGTCGAGGTTGGCCGACGGCACCCGATCGCCGACCACGGCGTCGAGGTAGGCGCGCACGTCGGCGCGGGAATCGCCGAGGCCCTCGCGCAGCAGCGCCGGGTTGTTGGGCACCCAGATGCCGCCGCCCGAGAGCGCGGTGCTGCCGCCGTACACGGAGGCTTTCTCGATGACCAGGGTGTCCAGGCCGCGATCGGCGGCGGCGAGCGCGGCGGTGAGCCCGCCCGCGCCGCTGCCGACGACGAGGAAGCCGACTTCGTGATCCCAGTGTTGTTCGGTCGCAGTCATTTCCGCCTCGCTCAGCCGACGACCATGTCGTCCTGGGACCAGAACGCGCGCATGCTCACGATGCGGGCGTCCTCGTCGAAGGTCATGACATCGATCGGATCGAGGGTGAAGGTCTGCTCACCGAACTTGGTGACCACCCGGAAGCTGAACGCGGCGCTGTTGCCGGCCACGCGGACGGAGAACAGTTCGGTCGAACGCTCCAGCGGCTCGATGTTCTCGTAGAACTTCGTGATCGCCGCGTGCCCGACATGCGGTTCGGTGCCGACCGGGTCCTCGACCGTCGCGTCCTCGCGGTAGAGGGCGACGACGTCGGCGGCCGTACCGCTGCCGACGGCCTCCACATATTTGCGCACCGTTGCGCGAATGTCGTCCGCTGAAGCCATCGTGTCGCTCCTGAAATGTCGAAAGGGATATGTCTGTGAACCGAACCACATCCGGTGGCTCGGATGCCCCGGTCTCTCCCGTCCAGCGGGAAAGACAGGGGGTGGATCATTCGCCGAGGATGTGGCGGACGGCGAGGTGGCTGAACAGCATGGACGCGCCGATCGGATTGCCGCCGCCGGGGTAGACCTCGCCGCTCACGGCAGCCATGGTGTTGCCCGCGGCGTAGAGGCCGGGGATCGGCTCGCCGTCGCGGCCCAGAACCCGGGCCGCGCTGTCGGTGCGCAGCCCGCCCTTGGTGCCCAGATCGGAGATGCCGAACGCCGCCGCGTGGTAGGGCCCCTTGTCGATGGTCACCAGTGGCGGTTCGCCGTTGGAGAAGGCCCGGTCGTAGGCCTCGTCGCCGCGCCCGAAATCGGGGTCGGCACCGGTGGCGACGATCGCGTTGAACCGCTCCACGGTGGCCGCCAGGTTCGCCGCGGGCACGCCGATCTTCGCGGCCAGCTCGGCGAGGGTGTCGGCGGTGTGCCACAGCCCGGCCTCGACGTACTTCTCGGTCTCGACCATAGAGACATTGGTGGCCTTGATCGGCGGCACCTCGCCCTCCTTGTCGTCGTAGATCATCCAGAACGGCAGGGTGAGCCCGCGATCGTTCATCTGGCGGATCACGTCGCGGCCGAGCCGGTCGTAGGGGGCCGACTCGTTGACGAACCGCTTGCCGTCCTGATCGACGAAGATGCCGCCGGTGAACCACAGCGCGAACGCGGACCGCCCGTCGGGATGGGTCAGTCCGGGCGACCACCACGCCTGATCCATCAGATCGGTGTCGGCGCCCGCCGCGATGCCCGCCTGATGCGCCCTACCCTGATTTCCCCAGGGCCCCATGGTGTCTCGCGCCTCGCCCGGCACACCGTAGTGCGTGCGCAGCTCGGCGTTCTGCTCGAAACCGCCCGCCGCCAGGATCACGCCGCGCCGCGCGCGGATCGCGACGCGGGCGCCGTCGCGTTCGACGATCGCGCCCGTCACCACACCGTCCTCGACCACCAGTTCCACCAGCGGCGAATCCAGGTGCAGCTGTGCGTGCGGGTAGCTCGAGATCGCGCGCAGCATCCGCCCGATCAGCGCCTGACCGCCGATCAGCAGGTCCTGCGGGGGAGCGCCGAGCCGGTCGGTGTCCAGCGTTCCGCGCAACGATGCGCGCAGCGGGCCCAGCTCCGCGGCAGGCAGCGGTGTCGGCATGATGTGGCGCTGACCGTCGAGCCGGGCCTTGGGTGCCTTCCCGAAGTAGTCCGGCCACGGCAGCACCATGAACGCGAAATGGTCGTCGGCTTCGAGGTACTCGATGAGATCGCGGCCCCGCCGCACGTAGGTCTGCTGCAGTTCGTCGGGGGTGCGGTCACCGACCACCGCGCGGTAGTAGGTCAGTGCGTCGTCGAGGGTGTCGTCGGTGCCCGCGCGCTCCAGTACGGGGTTGCAGGGGAACCACACCCCGCCGCCGCCCGAGTACGCCGTCGTGCCACCGAACTTGTCGGTCGCCTCGACCACCGCGACGCTGAGTCCCTCGCGCGCGGCGGTGTAGGCGCCGGCCAGGCCACCACCCGACCCCGCGACCAGCACATCCACCTCGTCGTTCCAGTCCACCACTGTTTCCTCCTGGTACCACCTCGAATTGCGCTCGACGGTAGGCCCGGCGCCGGTGGTCGTGGGGCGGCTCTCCCGATCACCGGGAGAGCATCGATGCGCGAATGTGCCGGTCAGCGGGAAGGGGACCTGCTCGAACGCGGTGCGCGTCCTTAGCGTCGCCCGCAGAGAAACCGGTCTCCATCGAAAGGTAGGCACTGTGAACCCCGAGACCCCATCGGCACCAGCGAAAGGCCCGGCCGACGTCGACGTGGTCGTCGTCGGTGCGGGCATCGCCGGCCTCTACGCGCTGCACCGCTTCCGCGGCAGCGGTCTCACCGTGCGGGTGTTCGAAGCCGGCGACGGCGTGGGCGGCGTCTGGTACTGGAACCGCTACCCGGGCGCGCGCTGCGATGTCGAGAGCGTCGACTACTCGTACTCCTTCGACGACGCGCTGCAACAGGAGTGGAACTGGAGCGAGAAGTACGCCACCCAGCCCGAGATCCTGTCCTACCTCGAGCACGTCGCCGACCGCTACGAACTGCGTCGCGACATCGAATTCAACACGCGCGTCACCGATATCGTGCTCGACGAGCAGACCCTGCGCTGGCAGGTCGACACCGATACCGGCCGCGCGGTCTCGGCCCGGTTCGTCGTGCTGGCCACCGGCCCGCTCTCCAACGCCAACACCCCGGCCATCGACGGACTCGACACCTTCGCCGGGCAGCTCCTGCACACGTCGCACTGGCCGCACGAGGGGGTCGATCTCACCGGCCGCCGGGTCGGCGTGATCGGCACCGGCTCCTCCGGTATCCAGACGATCCCGTGCGTGGCCGAGCAGGCCGAGCGCTTGCACGTGTTCCAGCGCACCGCCAATTACAGTGTGCCCGCCGGTAATACGCCGCTGACCGAACAGGACCGGGCCGCGCAGAAGGCGAACTATCCCGAGCGCAGGCGGCTGTCGATGGCCAGCGGCGGCGGTTCGCCACACCAGGCGCATCCGGCATCCGCGGTCGCGGTGAGCGAGCCGGACCGGCGCGAGGCCTACGAGAAGCGCTGGGCGCTGGGCGGTGTGCTGTTCAGCAAGACCTTCCCCGATCAGCTGACGACCCTCGCCGCCAACGACACCGCCCGCGAATTCTGGGAGGAGAAGGTGCGGGCGGTGATCGAGGACCCGCGCGTCGCCGACCTGCTCGTCCCGCACGACCACCCCATCGGCACCAAGCGGATCTGCACCGACACGAACTACTACCAGACCTTCAACCGCGCCAATGTCGACCTCGTCGACCTGAAGGCGACACCGATCACCCGGATCGACGCCGAGGGCGTGCACACCACCGACACGCATTACCCCCTCGACACCCTCGTGCTCGCGACCGGCTTCGACGCGATGACCGGTTCGGTGTCGCGGATGAACATCGTCGGCCGCGACGGGGAGACGCTCAACCACGCCTGGCGGGAAGGGCCGAAAACCTATCTGGGACTGGGGATGGCAGGGTTTCCGAACCTGTTCAACCTCACCGGTCCCGGCAGTCCGTCGGTGCTGGCCAACATGGTGCTGCACTCGGAACTGCACGTCGACTGGGTGGCCGAGGCGATCGGCTTCCTCGACGGCAGGGGAGCGGTGGCGCTGGAGGCACGCCAGGACGCGGTGGCGGAGTGGGTGCTCGAATGCGTGAACCGGGCCGCGGGAACGCTGATGACACAGGCGAATTCGTGGTACCTGGGTGCGAACATCGAAGGCAGGCCACGGGTGTTCATGCCCTTCGTCGGCGGCTTCGGCGTCTACGGCCAGATCATCGCCGAGGTCGCGGCCGCCGGGTACAAGGGCTTCGACGTCATCGAGGCGTGAGCGACGACGGGGTGGTCCGCACCGGACCACCCCGTCGTCGTGTCAGGCCGTGAAGCCGCCGAACCCGCCCTTGTAGAACAGCAGCGGCTCGGCGCCCTCGGTGGCCCGCAGCTCACCGATGCGCGCGAGTACCACGGTGTGGTCGCCCGCGTCGTGCTCGAGCTCCACCGTCACCTCGATCTGGGCCAGCGCCCCCGCCAGCGCGGGCGCGCCGTTGCCCGCCCTGTCCCATTCGACGCCGGCGAACTTGTCGGCCCCGCTCACCGCGAACTGGCGGCACAGCGCGCTCTGCTCCTGCGCCAGGATGTTGATGCACAACGCGCCCGCCGCCCGCAGCAGCGGCCAGCTGGTGGAACTCTTGGCCGGGCAGAACGACACATACGGCGGGTCCAGCGACACCGACACCACCGACTGACAGGTGAAGCCGAGCGGTCGCGTCCCGTCGTGGGCGGCGATCACCGCGACGCCCGTCGCGAAGTGCCCGAGCACTCTGCGCAGGTCCGCGGGGGCCGGGATACCTGCGTCGACGACGACGTTGTCCGCATTCATAGAGGTCCTTCCGAACGGAATTCGATGCCTCCCAGAATCCGGGAAGATCGGGCAGCGCCTCAAGACGGCCTCCCGGTCAGCGGTTGCTGACGGGTGAATTCCGGGAAGATCGGTTGCTAGCATTCAGCCATGGCTACCCCCGACCCCGACTCCGGCGTGCCCAATCTGCCGCCGACCAGCTGGGCGGTGCTCGCCATGCTCTCGTACGAGGAGGAGATCTCCGGCTACGACCTGAAGAAATGGGCGGACTGGAGTCTGCGCTACGTCTACTGGACCCCGTCCTACAGCCAGATCTACGCCGAGCTGAAGAAGCTCGAACAGCACGGCTTCGCGAGTTCGCGACTCGATCCCGACAACACCATGCGCGCCAGACGGCTGTACCAGATCACCGCGGAGGGCCGGGCCGCGGTGACCACGTGGTGGAACAAGGCGCCGGTCGATCCGTCGGTGCTCAAACACCACGTGCTGCTGCGCGTGATGTTCGGCCATCTCGGGTCCCCGGATCGGCTCAAGCAGATCCTGCACGACCACATCGCCGACGTCGACAAACTCGCCCAACGCGCCGCGATCGATGCCGAAGCCGCGAAATCCGAACCGGGCTGGGCCTATTCGCAGCTCGTGCTGCAATGGGCGCAGCGCCACTACGCGACCGAACGCGACCTCGCGCAGCAGCTGATCGATGACATCGACAACGCGGCTACCGTCTTGGCCGGCGCCGAACACGACGACCGCACCGACTACCCCCACCCGACGCCGGGTCGCTGGCGCGAGATCGAGCAGCGGGTGCGCGAAGAAGAGCTCGAGCAGCACGACCCGGCAGACTAGGCCGTGTCTCTCCGATCGCGGGTACTGTCGCACGGAAAAAGGAGAGAAATCATGATCGCAGTCATCGCCGAGGTGACCGTCAAAGCCGGTGCGGGTGCGGAGTTCGAAGCCGTCGTCGCCGATCTCGTCGAACAGATCAAGGCCAACGAGCCGGGCAATCTGGCCTACCAGCTGGTGCGTTCGCGGACCGACGCCGATCACTACCGGTTCTTCGAGCTGTACTCCGACGACGCCGCCGTCGAAGCCCACGGCCGGTCGGAGCACTTCCGCGCGGCAGGCAAGTTGATGGCTCCCTTGCTGGCGGCTGCGCCGAAGATCGAGTACTTCACCGCGGTCTGAACCTGAACCCCCTACTCGGAACGCGGGCCTGAAGGGTCTCGGGTGGGGCGCTACCGGTACCGATCACCTCGGGTCCCGAGGGAGGTCGAGCGTCTCGCGCACCATAGCCCAGATCTCGGTGCGCGCGGCGACGGTGGCGGCGAGGGACGGGATGCTGAGGAATCCGTGGAACAGCCCGGTGTAGCGGCGATAACGAACCGCGACACCGTCGGCTGCCAGGCGCTGGGCGTAGGCGTCCCCGGCCGAACACGGCGGGTCCAGTTCGGCGGTGACCACCACCGCGGGCGGTAGACCGGCCAGCGAGTCCGCCCTGGTCGGCACGAGACGCACGTCGTCGGTGCCGTGCGGTGCGTAGTTCGCCCAGTACCACCGCATGGCGCTGGTGGTGTTGTAGTGGCCCGTGCCGAATCGCCGGTAGGACTCGGTCTCGAAATCGTCGTCGATCACCGGATAGATCAGGATCTGGGCCGCGATCTGTGGCCCGTCCGCGTCCCTGGCCGCGATGGCCACGGTGGCGGCGAGATTACCGCCCGCGCTGTCACCGGCCACCGCGATCCTCGACGGGTCGCCGCCATGGTCGCCGGCGTTGGCGGCGGTCCACCGCAGCGCCGCGAACATGTCGTCATGGGCCGCGGGGCCCGCGTGCTCGGGCGCGAGCCGATAGTCGACCGAGACCACCACCGCACCGACACCCGCGGCCATCGAGCGGCAGAACTCGTCGTGACTGTCGAGGTCGCAGAACACGAAGCCGCCGCCGTGCGCGAACACGATCACCGGCAGCGGTTCGCCGTCGAGATGCGGCCGGAACACCCGCAGCGGTAGCGGGCCGCCGGGTCCGTCGATCGTGAGGTCGCGCGCCAGCGCCATATCGGGAAGTCGTTGCAGCGGAGCGCGTCTGGCGCGGATCGCGGCACGCGCCTCGCTCGCGGCCATCGTGGCGACATCGGGGAATCCGGCGTCGAGCGTGGCGAGCACGGCCGCGACTTCCGGATCGGGAACCGCACCGGGCCCGGTGGTCGGGAACGTTCGCACAGTCACTGGTCCTCCTGAATTTCGGCGACGGAATCGGACGTCGTCGGCCTCACCGTAGGGTCGGTGCCGCGCGATCCGTACCGCGTTCTCCCACTGGGCGGAAACACCAGGTCGATGCCCTTCGGCGGCTGCCTACGGTCGGTGCATGGAAGCCACGAAGGTCTACGTGATCGACACCGTAGTGACCAAGCCAGGACGGGCCAGGGAATTCGTCGACGCCTATCTGCGCGACTACGCCCCGGGTGCGCGCCGACGCGGCATGACGCTGGAGCGGATCGTGGTGAGTCCGCCCGTGTGGTTCCCGGACGAGTCGAACACGATCATCGCGAGCTGGGTGCTCGACGGCGCACAGGGCTGGTGGGAGATGACCTGGCAGGGACGTTCGGATGAGTCGGTGCGGCAGTGGTGGGCCTCGGCGCGGGAGCTGATCGTCGAACGGACCCGCTCGACCGGCGCGCTCGCCACCGACATCGACAGGCTCGGCAATGTTTGAAGTGACTCGGCTGGTGCATCTTTCGCCCGGCACCGAGGCCGTGGTGCGTGACCGGCTGATGAC
Organism: Nocardia sp. NPDC055165; assembly: GCF_053606985.1. Lineage (NCBI taxonomy): Bacteria > Bacillati > Actinomycetota > Actinomycetes > Mycobacteriales > Nocardiaceae > Nocardia > Nocardia sp. NPDC055165. The sequence continues at coordinate 385,640 of NZ_JBSGSS010000002.1, read as the reverse complement.
CAGGGTGCGCGAAATCGCCGCCCCGGCCGCACGCCGCGTGCTGGTCGAGCCCACATTGCCGGGCGTGCGCAACGGTGGTGATGTCCTGGTGCACCTGCGCTTCGACGAGTCCGCGGACTGGACGGGGACCACCACCGAGGTGGATACCCTACTGAGCGAGAGTCCGGTCGCCCACGTCGACGGCGCCGAATATCACGGCGGCACAGCGGGTATCGCCGAGCCGGACGCCACCGGGTCGGTATACCGGGTACTGCTGCTGCGAGTCGAGCAGCACACCCCGCGCGCGACGGTCGAACGCTTCGAGGCAGACCTGCTGCGGATGCCCCGCTACCTGCCGGGCATCCGATCCTGGCAGTTGAGCCGGGTCACCCGTGGCACCGGACTCGCGGCGTGGACCCATGTCTGGGAGCAGGAGTTCGCCGACCTCGACGCTCTCGCAGGCCCCTATCTGATGCATCCGGTCCACTGGGCGCACGTCGACCGCTGGTTCGACCCCGAATGCCCGGACATGATCATCCGCGACCGGATCTGCCACAGTTTTTGCGTGAACCGCCCGCTCTGACGGAAGTGATCGTCCGCGAACGGATCTGACCCGCTGCTGCGCACAACCGGGTCGCGCCGTGCGCCGCCCGCGTTCGGGCCGGCGGCGTACGGCGCGACGGGGCATCACGCCGTACGCGGCCCGCGGTGGTCGGCGTACGAACGGCTCACGCCCAGCGGACGAGGATGCTGCTGCAACGTCGGATGCACCCGGACCCGGCCGTCGTCGACGTGGCGCCAGATATTGAGCGCGGTCGTGCGCACCGGCGCGCTGAGACGGTGATCGAACAGCATCCGATCCACCGGTCCACACACCGACACCGCCGCCACGGCGGCCTCGCCGAGATCGCCGATGGGCGCCGCGATACAGCCGAAGCCGGGCAGCGACTCCTCGCGCTCGACGGCGATCCCGTGCGCGCGCACCTTGTCCAGTTCGGTGTCGAGCTGGGCCTTGGTGGTGATCGAGTAGCGGGTGCGTGCGCCGGCCTGACCCGCGAGGGCATCGGCGATGCGGCGCTCGTCGGAGTAGGCCAGGATCGCCTTGCCGACCGCGGTACAGGCAGCGGGCCGCCTGCCGCCGACGCGGGTGGGCACCACCGCCGACAGCTCGCCGCCGACCTTGTCGAGGTACACGACGTCGGGACCGTCCAGCACGGCCAGATGCACCACGAACCCGGTGACCCGGTGCAGCTCGTGCAGGAACGGCATCGCCGCGCGGTGCAGCCGGTCCTGGTGCACCGCCAGTGAGCCGAGCTCCATCAGCCGGATGCCGAGTTCGTAGTCGCGCCCCTCGCGACGTAGCCAGCGCAACTGCACCAGCCGATCGAGCATGCGATGCGCCGAGGACCGGGGTAGACCGGTGCGCCGGACGATCTGGGCGAGCGTGAGCCTGCCCGGGCCGTCGAAGGCGTCGAGCAGCAGGGACGCGCGATCGAGGATCGCGCTCGGGGTGGTGGCCTCGGCCTGGATGACCATGAGCTCTCCATTCGGATCTACGAGCTGATGCCCAGTCGCATATTTCGATTAGGCATATACCTATTCATACCATCCGTTGTGGTCGTTGTCACATGAATCGGCAGGTCAATATGAAAAAGACGGCCCCTGGCCCGAGCGAGGAGCTCGGGCCAGGGGCCGTCGTGGGACTACCTGCGGAATTACATCGCCGCGAGCGGCTCACTCCCGGACCAGTCGTGGCCCCAGTAGCTGTCCGCGGTGATCTCCTCGGCGCTGTAGTACGTCTCGTCGACCCGCATGCCTTCGGTACCGAACTCGATATCCCAGCCGCCGGGCGCGCGGACATAGAACGACACCATCTTGTCGTTGGTGTGCCTGCCCAGCGTCGAGGACACCGAGAAGCCGTCCTTGGTCACCCGATCGAGAGCCTGGCCGACGGCATCGAGGGAGTCGACCTCCACCATGATGTGCACCAGGCCCGGCGCGCCGCCGTGCGGGGCAGGGCACAGCGCCAGGCTGTGATGGCGTTCGTTGACACCGAGGAACCGCACCCGCATCGGGCCGTACTCCGGCGGCGCCGGGATCCGGAACGCGCCGCGCGGCAGGAACCCGAGCACGTCGGTGTAGAAGCCGAACGCGCCGTTGGGGTCCATGGTCGGCAGCACGACATGGCCCAGACCCTGTGCGCCGGTGACGAATCGCGCGCCGAACGGGGTGATCACCGGGCTGTGGTCGAGCACCGCGCCGTGGAAGATCTCGAGGGTGGCGCCGGTCGGGTCCTGGAAGGTGATGACCTCCTCGACCCCGCGCGCGTCGGCCTCTTCGACCGACAGCGGTTTCACCGCGATCCCGGCCGCCGTCACGGCTTCCTGCACGCGGACCAGTGCCGCGTGGTCGCGGACTTCCCAGCCGATCGTGACGATGGCGTCGCTGTCGCCCGGCACGATCGTGATCCGCGCCGCGCGCTCGTCCATCCGCAGGTACAGCGCGTCCTCGTCGGGCCCGCTGCCCTGCGCGAAGCCGAGCACCTCGAACGCGAACTTGCGCCACCGGTCCATATCGGCGGTCTGGATCTTGACGTAGCCGAGGCCTTTGATGTCTGTCATTTCCGTTGTCCTTCGTGGTGTTCGGGTCAGATCATCGAGCGCAGGTTGTCCGCGGGCTCGAGACCGAGGGAGCTGACGGCCGAGGCGTGATACACCGTGCTCGGCACGTGGATGGCGTGGGCGAGGCCGACGTGGGCGTCGCGCCAGTAGCGCTGCAGCGGCTTGTCGATCCGCATAGCGTTGCCGCCGGAGCGGGCGAAGATCTGGTCCACGGCGGTGACCGCGCGCCAGGCCGCGCGGACCTGGGTGCGCCGGACCGCGGCCCGCTCGGCGAAGCCGATCTCCTTGCCCGCATCGACGGCGTCGAAGATCTTGTCGGCGTTGGCGAGGAGTTCCTGGCGCGCGGCGTTGATGTCGGCGGCGGCCTCGCCGATGGCGAACAGCACGTACGGATCGTCCTTGACCGCGGTGCCCTGCGCGCCGACCCGGTCGCGCTGGTAGTCCAGGTGTGCGGCCAGCGCGCCCTCGGCGATGCCGACCACCGCGGAGCTGATGCCCAGCGGGAACATCGTCGACCACGGCATCTTGTACAGCGTCTCGGTGACCCCGTACTCCTTCTGCGCGGTGCCGTCGATGACGTGGTCGCCGTTCATCACCCGGTAGTCGGGCACGAACGCGTCCTTGACGATGATGTCCTTGGATCCGGTCCCCTTGAGGCCCACCACGTTCCAGGAGTCCTCGACGATCTGGTAATCCTGGCGCGGCAGGATCATGTGCAGCATCGTCGGCGGCAGCGCCATCTTGCCCTCGGCATCACCGAGCATGGCGCCCAGGAAGATCCAGTCACAGTGGTCGGTGCCGGAGCTGAACTGCCAGCGGCCGTTGAAGATGTAGCCGCCGTCGACCGGACGGGCGATGCCGGTCGGCGCGTAGGGCGAGGCCATCCAGGTGTCGTGGTCGTCGGCCCACACCTCGTCCTGCACCTTCGGGTCGGCGAAGGCCAGCTGCCACGGGTGCACGCCGACGATGCCGGCGATCCAGCCGCTGGCCGGGTCGAGCGCGGCGGTGGCCATCACCGTCTCGGCGAACTCGCGCGGGTGCGCCTCGTAGCCGCTGTACTTCTTCGGCTGCAGCAGGCGGATCGGGCCCGCCGTCTTCAGCAGCTGGGCTGTGGCATCGGGCAGCTGCCCGAGCCGCTCCGCCTCCGGTGCCTGCTCACGCAGCTGGTCCGCGATGGCGGCGATATTGTCGAGAACTCTGGTCATCTCCGGTGATGCTTTCTGTTCGTAGTGGGGTGGCGGATCAGGACATGGTGTCGATGACGGCGCCGCGGGCGATGTTGTCGGCCACCTCGGCCTCCCAGCTCGTCACCGCGCGATCGGTATCGATCTCGAACTCGAACCGCTTGGTCATGTCCTCGGTGACGTCGTCGACGTCGACATAGAACTGCTTGTACCAACGGCGCAGCTGATACACCGGGCCGTCTTCCTCCGACAGCAGCGGATTGTCGATGGGCGCCTTGTTCTTCCAGATCTCGACGTCCTGCTCGAAGCCGTACTCCACGCCCTGCGCGAACTGCGCCGCCATCGCGTTGGCGTCCTCGTCGGACATGCCCTCGGGCTTCTTGACCATCGCGCCGTACTGCAGCACGAACGAGTTCTCGTCGACCGGGTAGTGGCAGTTGACGAGCACCGTCTCGATTGTCATCCCGTTCGATTCGCTCCACAGCCAATCGAGCATGTACGACGGACCGAAATACGAGGCGTCCGAGCGCAGCGCGGAATCCGGGTCGTCGTAGCTGGTGCCGACGGTGACGTCGTGGCGCGGGGTCGAGCGCATGTACTGGGTGGCGACGTGGCCCTCGAAGACGTTCTTGAAGTAGCGCGGGAACGAGTAGTGCACGTAGAAGAAGTGCGCCATGTCGACGACGTTGTCGACGATCTCGCGGCAGTGCGAGCCCTCGATCAGAATCGAATTCCAGGTCAGGTCGGTCCACTCCGGCGTGCCGTACCCCTCGATCTCGGGGATGGTCACCTCGTCGGTGGGCTTGGAACCCTGCGGGTCGTGCCAGACGTAGAGCTGGCCGTTGCGCTCCAGTGTCGGCCAGGTGCGGGTCTTGGCCAGCGGCGGCACCCGGCGCGCGTACGGAATGGCCGTGCACTTGCCGTTGCCGCCCCAGCGCCAGTCGTGAAACGGGCAGGCGATCGAGTCGCCCTTGATGGTGCCGCGCGCGAGGTTGCCGCCCATGTGGCGGCAGTAGCCGTCGAGCACGTGCAGCGCGCCGTCGGATTCGGACTGGAACACCACGAGCATGGTGCCGAAGGCCTTCACCTCGTGCGGGTTGCCGTCGCGGAACGACGAGAGCAGGCCGAGGCAGTGCCAGCCGCGGGCGAACCGAGTCGGCGCCGCGGCGGCCTCGATCTGCCGGTAGTCGGCGGTGGTGTCCTGCGATCGGCCGTTCGGCGAGTTCTCCGGCATCGAAACCTCCATGTTCGGACGGAGTGGGGATGAGCTGCGCCGATGGTCGCGCCGCGCGGGGGTCGGCGGGTCGTGGTGTTCCCGGTCAGCGGACATGTTTTCGTCCCGGTCGGCCGCTGTCCCGATGACCGGGAGAGGAACCGATCACAGGAGGCGGACCGCCCTACCGTGACGGCATCGGTTTCGACGAGCAGGAGTGAATCATGGGTAACGTCGCGGTGGTACTGGACACCGATGCCATCCGGCTGTTCGCACAGGCGGCGCGCTCGGACAATCCGGCCTACCGGCTCGCCGATCGGCCCGTGGTGCCGCCGACCTTCCTGCCCGCCGACGGATCCATCGCAGGGGAGCGAGTCGAAACCGATCACCGGTTCTTCGGTCCGCCGCCGCGCGCGGGTGACCAGTTGACCGCGATCCGCGCGGGCGCCCCCGGCCAACCCGCGGTCGGCGCCGCCGAGTCGCTCACCCGATACTTCGACCGCACGGGCGGTCTGGTCGCCGAGTCGTGGGCGGCGGCGGAAGCCTTCGCGGGCGAGCAGGTGTCACCGCAGGCGGCGGCGCTGCTGGCGACCTACGCCACCGACTGGCTCGGGGCCGAGGCGATCCGCCGCTTCCGCACCAGGTCGGTGCGACCACTGCCGCCCGGCGATGTCATGTCGTGTTCGGGGCGGGTGACCCAGAGCTACGTGCAAGACGGCGAATCCCGGGTCGATGTGAGCCTGTGCGGCGCCGACGCCGCGGGCACCGTGGTCGTCCGTGCGTGGGCCACCTTCGCCGTGACCGGCGACGGGACCCCGGACCCGCGCTAGGGGAGCGGACCTCTCCTCGCCCGCGGGCGCGGACAACGGGTAGTCGACTACTCGTGAGGATGGCTGCGGTGGCGACGACGATCGTGTGTACGCAACTGCCGACACACCTTGTCCACCCTTCGGGAAGGGGCCTGCGATGACCGTCCACGTGGATTCTCCGTCGACAACCGGATTCGAGAGCGACGCGCCGCGGACCGGGTACGACCCGGACTTTCTCGGGTCGCGGGTCGAGGTTCCGGAACTGGATGCGGCCGTGCGCGGCGATGCGGTTCGCCTCGACGGCTCCGACGTCATCAGCTACACCCACTTCTCGTTGGCGCTGAGCAGGCCACGGCGGTTCGCGTTCTGGGTGGCCTGGAACATCGACGGCGCCGCGATGCGCAAACTTTCCCGCACCGGCATCGACTTCGTGAAAGACCCACGCGTCCCGGCCGAGGCGCAGGTGGGAAACGAACTCTACCGACAGAATCGGCTCGATCGCGGCCACCTGGCGCGGCGCGCGGATCTGCTGTGGGGCAGTGAGGCCGAAGCCGAGCAGGCCAATGTCGACTCGTTCTTCTACACCAACATCACCCCGCAGATGGACGACTTCAACCAGAGCAGTCGCGCCGGGGTGTGGGGCCAACTCGAAGACGCGGTCTTCGCCGACGTCGAGGTCGACAACCTGAGGGTGAGCGTGCTCGGCGGGCCCGCCTTCCGCGCGGACGACCAGGTGCATCGTGGGGTGGCCCTGCCTCGGGAGTACTGGAAGGTGATCTGCTTCGCCGAGGGAAACCGACTGCGTTGCAAGGCGTTTCTGCTGACCCAGCACCTCGACGAACTCGAAGCGCTCGCCCTCGACGAGTTCCGCGTTTTCCAGGTCGCCGTGGCCGAGATCGAACAGCGAGCGCACTGCCGATTCCCGGCCGCGCTCCACATCGCCGACACTTTCGTGACCCAGGAGTCGGTGGCCCAGCGCAGCCCGCTCGAGTCGACGGCCGATATCAGCTGGTAACCGCTAGCCGACACCGGCGCGGGTTACGACGCCGCCGCCCGACGTGCCGCCACGCGCGCCCATACCTGGGGATCGGTGCGTGGGCCGCCAGCGGTGGTCGCGCCGTACCGCCGGATCTGGGCGTCGATGTCGAGTGGCGCGGTCAATGAGGTGCCGGGAGCGAGGGCGTCCTCCACCTGCTCATCGGGCACCAGCCAGCACACCTCGAACTCGATGCCGTCGGGGTCGCGGGCGTAGAGCGCCTTGGTCGACCCGTGATCACCGGCACCGGTGAGTGCGCGAGCCGCCGTCAAGCGGTCCCGGACGGCGACGAGCTCGGACAACGTGTCCACTTCCCAGGCGACGTGATAGAGCCCGACCGAGCCCGCCGGGCCCGCCGTGGGCGTCCTGGCCTGGAAGAGGCCGAGGTCGTGATCGTTGGCCGAGCCGGGGTGACGCAGAAACGCGCCGCCGGGGAATCCTTCGGCGAGCCGCTCGAATCCGAGCACGTCCTCGTAGAACGCGATGCTGCGCGGCAGATCCGCGACGAACAGAACGATGTGGTTGATTCCCCGCATCTGGCGGTGGCCTCCTCGATCGACAGTCTCGATCTCTGAGCGTCCCACGCCGAGCTCCGGCGACACCACTGGACGACCGGGGAGTGGGAGACTTTCGTGCCTGGGCGGCTCGCGCTATTGCGCCGACTTCGTCGCGGTGACGTGCTGCGTGCTGTCGGAGCTGAGCAGCAGCCGGGCGATGAGGTCGGTGAGATGTTCCCGGGTGGTGTCGAATTCGCCGCGCATCCAGGCCGCGACCAGCTCCAGTGCGCCGCTGACCACGCTGTAGGCGGTCATGTCGGCGTCGAGCGGATCGGCGGGTTCGGCGAGGATCTCGCGACCCACCGCCGACATCGCGCGCGCGATCGCGTGCTGGGTGGTCAGTCGCGCGGCCTGCAGTGCCTCGGTGCTCTGCGCATTGAGCAGCAGGGCCGATCGGCGGGGGTCGGCGAGCAGGAAGCCCAGCGCGGCGTCCGCCGCCGCGCGCACCTGGCTGTGGACGTCGGGGTCGGCGTCGTGGGTGGCGGTGACCACCGCGGCGATGCCGAGGGCGGTGTGCTCCTCGACCAGCGCGGTGAGCAGGGCGTCGCGGTCGGTGAACTGCTCGTAGAAGTAGCGATCGTTGAGCCGGGCTCGCACGCAGACGGCCCGTTTGGTGACCGCGGGCGCTCCGCCCTCGGCGAGCAGGTCGAGCGCGGCGTCGAACAGCGCGCCACGACGGCGGGACCGGCGTTCGTCCGCGGCTACACCGCCGTAGACGCGTGATGTCGCCGCGTCGTCGGTGTCGTTGCGCATGGCCGCCCTTCCTCTACCTCGGGCGCCAGAATAGTCCACCCGGAACTCTTGACCCTCCCTCAATTCTGGTGCACTCTGACACCAGACTAGTTTATGGTGTCGTCCAGCACCAGAACTGTCGGCGGAACAAAGGAGTTCACCGATGACCTGTCCTGTGCCACATCAGGAAACCCGCTCGGTCGACGTCAGCCCGGCGTCCTCGCGCGAATCCCACAGCGCCGTCGCACGATTCGAACGTGTCGGCGGCTCGGTGCTGTTCGGTTTGTTCGGGGTCGGCCTGTTCGACCAGCCGATGCTGCCCCCCGTCTCGGCCGCGCTCGAGGCCACCGGCCGGGCGCGATATCAGCCGTGGGCGCGGGCAGTGCGCACCGCGGCGGCCGACCAGCTGATCTATCACGGCGAAGACGCCGACCGGGACGCCGAGTCGCAGCGGCTCATGCTCCTGCATCGCGACGTCAAAGGCGTCGGCCCGGACGGTGAACGCTATTCGGCGCTCAACCCGCACGCCTGGAACTGGATCCTCTACTCGACTTTCTTCGTCCAGCGCGGCGCCTACCTCGCATTGACCGGCGACACCCCGTCGCCGGCCGCCGACCAGGCCATCTGGGACCACTACCGCACCAAAACGCGCGGCCTGCACCTGCCGGGTAACTCGCAGCCGATCGCGAACTACGCGGACCTGGCCGTCCACTACGACCAGATGATCACCGAACTGCGCGCGACCCCGGCGCTGGAGGCGGCCACCACAACGGTTCGCCGTGCACCGCGCCCGGACTTCCTGCCCGCCGTCACCGCCCCGTTCTGGTGGGTGAGCGCGCCCACGTTCGGCTATATTGCGATGGTTCTCGGCTGCGGGATCATGCACCCCGAGGTGCGCGCCAAGATGCCGATCACCTGGACCGCTCGCCACGACCGGCACTTCCGAATCCTCACGACCGTTCTGCGCGTCGCCTACACCCGGCTCCCGGCCGCGGTCACCGACTCCCCGATGGCCCGCAATCGGCGCAAGTACGAACGCCTGGCCGGGCGATACCGGGAGATCGGCCTCACCTCGTTCGCACCGGAGACCGGCGAGGCCCGATCGCGGCGGCGCGTGCGAGCCTAGCCGCGATCGAGTGGCGCTCGGTCCGGCGCGGAGCCCGGCAGGTGCGGATCCATCCAGCGCAGCATCCGGTCGACCGAGTCCGCGCAGTCGCCCTGCGCGCCGGACTCGGCCCACTCGATCAGCGCGGCGAAGGTGGCGGACTGGTACGCGGTGGCGATGGCCCGGCAGATGGGAGCGGGGGAGCCGGGCAGTCGACCGGCGAGGTAGTCCGACAGCGTATCGATCCACGGGCGGTAGATCCGGGGAGCGGTCGCGGCCAGCTCGGGTTCGGAGGAGATCAGCCGCAGCCAGTCCGGCGCCAGCTCCTGGATCTGCGGATCGCGCGACACCGACTCGACGATCGCGGACCGCACGACCACCGCGGGCGGCTCCTCGGGTGCGGCGCCGGCGAGCGCGTCTCGTAGCCGCTCCGTCGCGGGCGCGACCCCGATCCAGGCGATCTCGGCTCGGGACGAGAAGTGTCGCAGCAGGGTGCGCGTGCTGATTCCGGTGGCCTCGGCGAGATCGCTCCAGCTGGTGGTGGCGAAACCGCGGTCGGTCCACAAGCGCAGTGCGCCGACCGACACGGCCCTGGTGTCCAGCACGGAGGGGCGGCCGGGGCGGCGGGGAGCTGGCTGGGTCACCGCGAAAGCCAAACAGTTTTGGCGAAGTGTGTCAATATTCAGGGAGACCTCACCGAAAACAGGAGAAACAGTATGGATTTCGTCAACTCGTCCGCGATCGTCACCGGCGGTGCGTCGGGTCTCGGCTTGGCGACCGTGCAGGAACTGCACGCCAAGGGTGCCAAGGTCGTCATCGTCGACCTCCCCTCGTCCAACGGTGCGGCCATCGCCAAGGAACTGGGCGAGGGCGCGGCGTTCGCGGCCGCGGACGTGACCGACGAATCGGCGGTGGCCGCGGCCCTCGACGTCGCCGAGTCGCTGGCGCCGCTGCGGATCGCCGTGAACTGCGCCGGTATCGGCAACGCGATCAAGACGGTCGGCAAGAAGGGCGCGTTCCCGCTCGCCGATTTCACCAAGGTGATCAACGTCAACCTCGTCGGCACGTTCAACGTGATCCGGCTGGCCGCCGAGCGCATGTCGGGCACCGACCCGGTCGGTGAGGAGCGCGGCGTCATCATCAACACCGCCTCCGTCGCCGCCTACGACGGCCAGATCGGCCAGGCCGCCTACGCCGCGTCCAAGGGTGGCATCGTCGGCCTGACCCTGCCGATCGCACGTGACCTGGCGAGCTTCAAGATCCGCGTCGTCACGATCGCGCCCGGCCTGTTCCGCACGCCGCTGTTCGAGACGCTGCCCGAGGAGGCGCTGCAGTCCCTCGGCGCGCAGGTGCCGCACCCCTCGCGCCTGGGGCAGCCCACCGAGTTCGCCGCGTTGGCCCGCCACATCGTGGAGAACCCGATGCTCAACGGCGAGACCATTCGCCTCGACGGCGCCATCCGGATGGCGCCGCGCTGAGTTGATCTGTGCGACAACACATCCGGCCGGGCGTGCAGCCCGGTCGGAGGTGTTGTCGGCACCGGCGTACCACTTGTGATCGTCGTCAAAATTCGGCACGGGTGACGGCAAAACTAGAACGTGTTCTAGTAGGCTTCTGCTATGGAACAACTCACCGGACTGGATGCCAGTTTCCTCTATCTGGAGACCGACACCCAGCATCTCCACGTCTGCGCACTGCTGATCCTCGACCCGGCCGACGGGCCCTACTCCTTCGGCGACCTCCGCGACGAGCTCCGCAAGCGGTTGCCCCTCATCCCGCATATGCGCCGCCGAATCCACTCGGTGCCGTTCAACCTCGATCATCCGCTGTGGGTCGACGACGCCGACTTCGACATCGACAACCACATCCGGCGCGTGGAATTGCCGGCGACGGGCGGTCTGGCCGCGCTGATCGGCGCCATCGCCAGTCGCCCGATGGACCGGAATCGGCCGCTGTGGGAGATGTCGGTGGTGGAAGGTCTCGACGACGGCAAGGTGGCCGTCGTCTGCAAGTACCATCACTCGGCCGTCGACGGCATCACCGGCACGAACATGATGATGCACCTGTGCGATCTGGAGCCGGGGACCAGCCGCCCGGAACCCGAGCCGTGGCAACCGGAACCGGTGCCCGGCGATCTGGAACTGGCGGCGCGGGCCGCGGTCCGCTTGCCCGCCAGGGCCGGCATGCTCGGCATGGTCCCCAAGACCCTCGGGATGGTCGCGGGCTTCGCCCGGCGGCGCCGCAACAATCAAGCGGGGATGGAACTTCCGTTCTCCGCGCCACGCACCCCGTTCAACCAGGCCGTCACCGCGGCGCGGTCGGTCTCGTTCACCAAGACCGACCTCGGCGCGATCAAGGAGATCAAGGCCGCGTTCGGGGTGAAGGTCAACGATGTGGTGCTGGCCGTCGTCGGCGGCGTGCTGCGCCGCTACCTGGAAGAACGAGGCGAGCTGCCCGATCGCTCCCTGATCGCGTCGGTGCCGGTCTCGGTGCACGAATCCACCCGGCACACCGAGGGGATCAACAAGGTCTCGACGCTGTTCTGTCGCCTCGGCACCGATGTCGCCGATCCGGTCGAGCGGCTGCGGGTGCTGGCCGTCGCGAACCGCGAAGCCAAGGCCGAACACGACATGATCGGCGCCGACTTCCTGCAGGACTGGTCGAAGTACGCCCCGCCCAACACGTTTCGGCTCGCCTCGCGCGTGTACTCGTCGCTGAAGCTGGCCGAACGGCACCCGGTGGTGCACAACCTGGTGGTCTCGAATGTGCCGGGCCCGCCGATGCCGCTGTACTTCCTCGGCGTCCGGGTGGACGGGATGTTTCCGTTCGGTCCGGTCTTCCACGGTGCCGGGCTCACCGTCACCGTGCTGTCGAACTGCGGCGATCTCGATTTCGGCTTCATCGCCTGCCGCGACCTGGTTCCCGATGTCGACGCACTGGCCGAAGCCGTGCCCGCCGTGATCGAAGACCTGCTCGCCGCGGCGCGAGCCAAGGGCTGATCACCCGCTCGGGCCGATCGCCCTGTTCGCCACCGGCGTCGAACAGGGTCGTCACCTACAGCCGTGCCGCCACTGCCCGGCACGCGTCGGTCAGCGCCGCGACGAACCGGTCCGGCGCGACGGCGCACGCCGCGTGACCCGCCGCGAGCGGATGAATACTCGACCCCGGGACGGCGGCCGCGAGTTCGATCTGGCGGTACACCGGGATCGCCCGGTCTCTGGTCGTGATGACCACCGCGGTCGGCATCCGCAGCTCGGGTAGCCACTCGGTGGCGTCGAAGGTCCCGATCTCGGCCAGCACGGGGGCTAGCGCCCAGCCACTCGTACTGCGGAATTCGGCCACCGCCCAGCGGCGGAGCTGCCCCGGCACCAAGGCGGGCGGCAGATCCGGCAGGGCCCGCGTGAACCGCCGGGCGCGGCGATACGGATAGTCGCCCAGTGCCTCGGCGACGGAAGCGAAACCGCGATGGAACGCCCGCTCGCGCCACTTCTCCTGGAAGCGATACGGAGTCGCGCACAGGACCAGTCCCGCCACCCGGTCCGGGTACCGGCGTGCCGTGAGCAGCGAGACGATACCGCCGAGCGAATAGCCGACGCAGACAAAGCGATCCAGACCCAGCGCGTCGGCGACCGCGACCACATCGTCGGCGCAGTCGTCGATCCGGAACTGGGCCGACTGGATCCCGCGCCCGTGCCAGCGCTGATCGAACAGCACCACGCGATAGTGGGCGCTCAGCGACTCCAATGCGGGAAACCAGTTCAGTGCCGCCGTGCACGCAGTGCCGTGCAGCAGGATCAGCACCGGTGCGCCGGGTGGTCCGGGGAGGTCGACGACATAGGTCCGGCCACGTCCGGGAAGGTCGAGCATCCGCCCACCGGGGATCTCGTCCACGGCGGGCACGACGAACGGCCCTGTCCGCACCGATCGCGCAGCACCCACGGTGGCCTCCTCGGGCATTTCTAGAACTCGTTACAGTTCATGATGGCATATCGAGGCGACAGTGTCGGCACGGCAGTGTCAGGCGAGGAAGCTCTGGAGTTCCTCGGTGACGAATCGAGGGTTCTCCTCGACGAGCCAATGTCCGGCGTGCGGCACGTCGACCGCCCGCACGATGTTGCTCAGGCGCGGGGAAACGGTGGCGCGGATCGCCTCGAGCTGCCCCTCGGCGGTCATGAGCAGAGTCGGGACTGGAGTCGGCGCGGTCGCCACCGTGTCGCGGACGTCCTGGTCGAGGGCGCGGTAGAGCTCGAAGCCGCCCGCGAGAGCCTCGGGCTTGCGGTAGGTGCGGGCGAACTCGTCGACCTCGGCGTCGGTGAACGGGGACCGATCCGAGGTGCCGCCGAACGCCGTGCCGCCGAAGGAGACCTGCGGGTAGAACAGCGCCAGGTACTCGCGAACGTTGTCGCCGACAACAGCTTCGGGTACTCGCCGCTGGGAGTGCAACGCGATGTGCCAGCTCAGTGTGCGGTAGGTCGGTGCGTCGATCGCGGGCCCGGGCAGCGGGAGATCGAGGTAGCCGAGGCGGTCGGTATCGGCGGGGAACTGGGCGGCGTACGCGAAGGCGACGGCGGCGCCGAAGTCGTGTCCGACCACGCGCGCATCCCGCACGCCGAGCCGGTCGGCGATGAGGGTGTGCACGTACCGCGCCAGCGTGGCCTTGTCGTAGGCGGTCGGTGAACCGGTGCTGTCACCGAGCCCGGGCAGGTCGACGGCGTAGACGGTGTGGTTCTCGGCGAGGGCGGGCATGATCGGCCACCAGCCGTACCAGGTCTGCGGCCACCCGTGGATCAGCACCACCGGTGTGCCGCTGCCGCCGGTCACATAGTGCATCCGGACACCGTCGACGTCGGCGAACTCGTGCCGGAATGTCTTGTCGAACACGGGGTCGCCCGCCGTCGCGGCGGCGTGGGGTGCGATGTCGGAGGCGGCCGGGGAACAGGCTGCGGCACACATCGTGAGCAGGAATGCGAGCGCGAAAGCCGCTGCCGCGCAGGCGGATCGACCGACGCTGTGTGGTCGGGAGGTGGAGATCATCTGTTCCTTGTCCGGGTGAGATCAGCGGCCGGTGGCGCCGTCGATCAGTTCGCGGAGGATGTCGGCGTGGCCTGCGTGGCGCCCGGTTTCCTCGATCATGTGGGCGAGTGCCCAGCGCACGCTGGGAGCGCGGCGTCCCGGTCGTGGTCGAGGCAGCGGGGCACCGAGATCGGTGCAGCCGTCGAGTATCTCGTTCGCTTGCTCGACCGCGGCCCGGTAGCGGGCGACGACGTCGGTCACAGTGGCAGACGCCGGGGCGTGGAAGGTCGCCTGCCAGTCGGTCACGGTGTCCCCGAGGAACATCGAGCGTTCGACGAAGGTGAGGTGCTCGAGCAGGCCGAGCAGATTGGTGCCCGATGCCACCGCTGCCGTGCGTACTCGAGGTTCGGGCGCGCCGTCCACCTTCGCGACGATCGAAGTCCGCAGATAATCGAGGAATCCGCGCAGGACCTCGATCTCCTCGCTTCCCGTCCGTGGGGGCGGGGTGTCTCGGCGGCGGGCGCGACGCGGTGTGCTGGGCACGGTGGTCACCTTCCTTCGTCGCGAACGTCAGGCGCTGCGGTGGATGAGCAGGCGCGCCCAGTTTCGCTGAGGCCACCACGATCTGGCACGCGAAATTGCGGGTTCGGCAAAAAGGTCGGTCAGCGGACTCGCTGCGCGTCCCGGATCGTGGTCGCCAGGCGTTCCAGCAGGGGAGCGGTGGCGGCATGGGAGAAGCGGAAGATCGGCGACCAGGGCGCGACCTGGCCGGCCAGCACCGCGGGCAGGCTGCGCCAGACCGGCCGGTCGGCGAGCGCGGCCGGCTGCAGGCCGGAGGTTCGGTCGTCGAGCAGGATCAGGTCGGCGCGATAGCGGTCGGCCGTCTCCCAGCTCAGCGATTGGAAGTAGCCGCCGGGATCGACCTGGTCGGGAACGACGAATTCGACCCCGAGTTCGGTGAAGTAGCTCAGATCGGCCGAGGCGCGCGGGTCGGAGGCGTAGAAGAGTTCGGGGGTTGCCGAGGCGGCGAGCACGCGCAAGCCGGGGCGCGCCGCGACGGCGTCGCGCACCGCCTGGGACGCGGCGGCGAAGCGCTGCTCCGCGGCCGCGACCGCCGGGGTGGCGGTCTCGGCGCCGAGCGCCGCGGCCAGGTCGCGATAGCGCGCGATGATGTCGGGGAGCCGCTGACCGGCGATCTGCACGGCGACCACATTCGGGTTCGCCGACTCGATCTTGGACAGGTTGTCGTCGGGGACATACCAGAGTCGGCCCGGCACATAGGAATCGGTGACGAGCAGATCGGGCTCGAGCGTCGCGTACTTCTCGATGTCGAACTGCCCCCAGGCGTCACCGACGACGGTCACCGAGTTCGGATCGAGGTCGCCCAGCATGTCGCGGGCATGCGCCTCGCCGAAAATGCCCACGATGGGCTCGCGTACCCCGTAATCGACCAGCGCGCCCGCCGAGCCGGTGAAGGCGACCACCCGGCGCGGCGTCCCCTCCGTCCGCACGGTGCCGCCACGGCCATCGGGAAACTGCCAGCTCCCGGTGCTGTCGCGTCCGTTGTCGGCGTTGGCCCCGCAGGCCGCAAGACTCGCGCTCACCCCGACCGCCCCCGCTACCGCGAAGAATCGGCGCCGGGTGAGGGCACGGTCGGGTCGATCCTGGTTCGCGATCACGATTCTCCTCCGCACGTGGCTATCGGTTCGCGATCACTAGACCATACTCAATAAGGTAAGGCAAACCTTACTATTGACTGGCGGATTCAGCCGTGCCAGCGGCGGTAGACCTCGACGGCGCCCGGGTGCAGCGGGACCGTCCCGGTGCCGATCAGGAATCGGCCGTCGAGGAACTGGGTGCCCGCGGCCTCGGCGGGGACGAGCGCGTCCGCGTGGCGGACCAGCAGGTCGACGATGGCGGCCGCTGTCTCGTCGGGCAGGGTCGCGGCGGCCAGGAGAAGGTTGGCGACGCCGATCGTGTGCACCGCCGGGCTACCCGGATAGGCGTCGGCGGGAATGGCGACCCGGTCGTAGACGGGGCCGTATCGCTCGCGCAGGGGAGCGGCGAGGGCGCCGAGGTCGATCAGGCGCAGGGGATCGGGCACGGCGAGTGCGGCGGTGGGCACGCCACCGGCCCACAGCAACGCGTCGATGTCGCCGTCGGTCAAACGTTGCGCGGCCTCGCGCAGCGGTCGATGCTCGACCACGACGTCGACGCTCGGATCCAGCCCGGCGGTTGTCAGCAGTCGCTGACCGGTGACCGCGGCGCCCGAGCCCGCGGCACCGAGATTGACTCGGCGTCCGCGCAGGTCGGCGACCTCGTTGATCGGATCGCCGGTGCGGACCGCCAGCTGGAGATAGTTCTCGTAGACGCGACCGAGCGCCACCACACGCCCGCCGAAATCGCTCGCCGAATCCGCCAGCGCCAGTGCGGTGTCGACGTCGCCGTCGGCGACCATCCGCAGATTCTGTTGCGACCCAGCGGTTTCCACCGGTTCGATGCGGAGAGTGTCGGTGTCGTCAGCGGCCGCGGCGGCCAGCAGTCGCCCGAAGGCGTAGTAGAAGCCCCCGTCCTCGCCCGAGGCCAGCCGCACCGTTGTCCGGTCGTTCGTGCCGCACCCGGCCACGCCCGCCGACACAAGTGCGGCCAAGGCCAACATTCGGCGACGTGACATCGGCGATCCACCACTCATCGCGCCACCTCGGGTATCCGGACCGTCACGGCGAGCCCGTGCGGGTGCACCGCCTCGACCGTCAACCTCGCGCCCCACGCCGTGGCCAGTGCCTGCGCGATCGACAGCCCCAGCCCCGTTCCGCCCGCGGCCGCGGCGGAACCGCGGAAGAACCGCGCCGTGAGTTTGTCGAGTTCGTCCGGCGCGACGCCCGGCCCGTCGTCGGCGACCTGGACCCTCACCCAGCCCGGTTCGTCGCTCACCCCGACGACCGTGTGCGCGCCGGATCCCGCGTACCGGCACGAATTGCTCAGTGCCACATCGAGAATCTGGGCCAGCGCCGCCGAGCTGATCGCCGCCGCGCTGTGGCTGCCGGAATCCTCACCGCCGTCCGGCGGCGCAGGGCTGACCGATCCGTCGGGTCGGCGTGCCGTGGTCAACCGCATCCCCGCGTCGTCGAACGCCGACCCCCATGCGTCGATTCGGTCGGCCACGACCTGTGCCGGATCGCACCGCTCGTCGGTGGATGCCGCAGTGCCGAAGGACGCGGGTGCTTGTGCCACGGCCAGCTCCAGCAGATCGTCGAGGAGCGCGGTCAGCCGTTCCACTTCCGCGGTCGCACCGCGGAAAGTCGCCGACGCCTGGCCGGGGACCGCGTACTCCAGCGAGTCGAGACGAATCATCAAGGCGGCGAGCGGGTTTCGCATGGCATGCGCGGTATCGGCGACGAGCTGGTGTTGCGCGTCGGCGGAATCGGCGACGGCGGTGGCCATGGCGTCGACGGATTCGGCGAGATCACGGACCTCCGGTGGGCCACCGTAATTTCTGGTGATCGGGGCGCGGCCGCGTGGTTTCGGCAGTGTCGCGGTGAGTTCGGCGACCGCGTCCGACATCGCGGCCAGCGGGCGCAGCACCCATCGGCTCAGGACCAGTGCCAACAGCACGAAGACCACCATCGCGCCGAGCGCGCCCACCGCGATCACCGCCCACACCCGGGCGATCGTCGCGCGCGCCGCGGCGGTCGACGCCTCGATCACGACGGCCCCGTTGACCTGCACGCCCGTGCCGACGGGCCGGGCGATGAGCATGACCGGGGCGCTCCACGGCGTCAGCCGATCCACCTGCTGCGGTCGCTGGTTGCGGCGAGCCGCGGCCACCGCGGCCCGGATCCGCACATCGCTCACCTCGACCCCGGCGTTGACGATCGGTGCCCCGCGAGCATCCACGACCAGCACGTTCTCCCCGTACAGCTCGTGATAGCGGCCGACCTCGTCGGCGAGTGCCTGCACCCCGCCGGCCGACCCCGCCGCGTCGGCGAGGGTCGCGAAGCGGTCGGCGTCACCGGATCGGCCGAGCACCAGCTCCTGGGTTCGGCTGGTGGCGGCGGTCAGCGACAGCGGAATCGCGAAGGCCAGCACCGCGAGCGCCGCGAAGACGGTGAGCGCGATCAGCAGTCTGCGGCGCATGCCGGTCCTCGAGCACTCACTCGCCCCACCGATACCCGTAGCCGCGAATGGTGGTGATCAGCCCGGGCCGGTTCAGTTTGGCGCGCAGCCCGGTCATGTGGACATCGAGCGAGCGCGAGACCGCGACGAACGCATCGCCCCAGATGCGGTCCATCAGCTGCTGCCTGCTCACCGCGGCGCCCGGCCGTTCCACCAGAACCTCGACGAGCTCGAATTCCTTCTGGGTGAGCGCGATCGGAGCACCGGCCACCTCGACAACCCGCGCATGCAGATCCACCCGGACATCACCGGTGACGACTTCGGTCCTGGCCCGCGTGGCGACGGCCGCGGCCCGGCGCAGTACGGTCTCGAGCCGCGCCATCAGTTCGGCGATCCGCGGGGGCTTGACCACATAGTCGTCCGCTCCGCCACGCAAGCCACGCACGATGGAGCGTTCGTCGCTGCGGGCGGTCAGGATCAATACCGGGATCGTGCTGACCTCACGCAGCTGACGCAGGACCTGCAACCCGTCGGCATCGGGCAGCCCGAGGTCGAGGAGCACGGCGTCGAAATCGCGGTGGGCGATGAGCAGGTCGGCGCCACGGCGCATGCGCTCGGCCCGGTAGCCGCGCGCGGTGAGCGCCTCTACCAGGGCGTCGCCCACCCCGTCGTCGTCCTCGACCACCGCAAGCCGCACGCGCCGATCCTCCCATAGCGGCAGGACCGGCGCGTGTTCCGGACGGTCAGCCACGCACGGCGGCCATCGCCCGTTCCGGCTCGACCGCATCGGCATCGACGACGTCGTCGGCGTCGATGGTCGACTCGGCCGAGGTCTCCCGCATGAAGTAGTAGGTGATCAGCGAGATCGCGATACATCCGGCGACGTAGAAGAAGTAGAGCGACTCGAGGCCTGCCTTCTTCAACGCCAGCGCGATCATCTCCGCGGTACCACCGAAGATCGCGACGGTCAGCGCGTACGGCAGCCCGACGCCGAGCGCGCGGATCTTGGTGGGGAACAGCTCGGCCTTCACGATCGAATTGATCGAGGTGTAGCCGGTGACGATCACCAGCGCGGTCATCATCAGGCCGAAGGCCGCGAGTGGGTTGGAGGTGTGCGCGAGCGCCGTCATGATCGGCACTGTCAGCACCGTGCCGGCGACACCGAAGAAGATGAGCAGTTTGCGGCGGCCGATCCGGTCGGACAGACCGCCCGCGATCGGCTGGAGCACCACGAAGACCAGGAGCGCGACGAAGTTGATCCAGGCCACGGTGTCCTTGGAGATGCCCGAGGTATTGATCATGAACTTCTGCATGTAGGTCGTGTAGGTGTAGAACGCCACCGTGCCGCCCAGCGTCAGGCCGACTACCAGCAGGCATTCGCGGGGGTACTGCAGCAGGACCCGCAGCGAACCGCGCGAGCTGCTCGCGGCCGCCTTGCCGGTGTCGGCCGTCTTCTCCATCGCCTTGAACGAGTCCGACTCGTCCATGCCGCGTCGCAGCAGCATCACCACGATCGCGCCACCGGAACCGATCAGGAACGGGATGCGCCAGCCCCAGCTGTACATCTGCTCGGACGAGAGCATCTGCTGCAGGATGATCTGCACGCCCAGGGCGACGAGCTGGCCCGCGACCAGCGTCACGTACTGGAAGCTCGAGTAGAACCCGCGCCGGCCCGGGGACGCGACCTCGGACAGATACGTTGCGCTGGTGGCGTATTCACCGCCGACCGACAGTCCTTGCAGCAGTCGCGCCATGAGCAGCAACACCGGTGCCGCGATACCGATGGTCTGGAATCCGGGCGTCACCGCGATCATCAGCGAACCCGCGGCCATCACCGTCACCGACAGAGTGAGGGCGGCGCGTCGGCCGAACCGGTCGGCGTAGCGCCCGAGCGCCCAGCCGCCGATCGGGCGCATGATGAACCCGACCGCGAATACCGCCGCCGTCGACAGCAGTTGCGCCGTGGGGTCGCCGTCCGGGAAGAACGCCTTCGCGAAGTACACGCTGAACGCGGCGTAGACGTACCAGTCGTACCACTCGACGAGGTTGCCGATCGAGCCGCGCAGCACGTTCGCCACGACTCGCCGTTCACCACCGGCCTGTGTCGTTGTCACCTTGGACCCTCCTCTATCGGCGCGGCATTGCGCCGTCGGAGACCACTGTGTCGGCGCTCACATGCCGAACGGAAGCGGCACGGGCGGTTCCTAACCTTCCCTTAGGACGATCCCCGATGACGGCCATATCGAGCAGCACCGCACCCGCCCCGTCGTCGGCGAGGAAATCCGTCATCCGGCGCTGCATTTCCGTTGTGCCAGAACTGAATGCGTTGCTTCGCGGCGTCACCGGTGAGCTCGGTGACGATCTCGGCGATCCGGGTGGCGCGGGCGTCGGTCGGCACCGGCAGTGCTGCGCCGCGACATCCGACGGACTCCGGCGGAATCGCTCAGGAGGCGGTCGGGGTCGCCGTCCGGTCCTGCTCGGCGAAGCAGTCGGCGAGGAACGCGAATCCGGCCCGGGCGAATTGCGGTGCCGCGGTGAAGTGGCCACCGAATCGGATCCGATGTTCGCTGACCTCGACGCCGAGTTCGCGCCACCGCTGGGTGAGCAGCTCAGTCTGTCGGTAGGGAACCACCCGGTCGCGGGGGCCGTGCCCGACGAGCACCGGCGCTGTCGGCGGTAGGTATCCGAGGCTGACCTCACGCATTCGCTCGAGCCACACCGGATCCTCGAACGGGTCGGTGCGGAGATAGACGGTCCGCGACTTCGGGATGACGAACCCGACCGCGGCGAGCGCCAGCGGATGCAGTCGACGAATCACCGGCAGCGTGAACTTGCCCGCGGCGTTGAGATTTCGGCGCAGATCCAGGTTGTCGAAACTGGCTTCCAGCCCCATCGCCGAGTACACCAGCAGGAACAAGCCCGCGGTGCGATCGAGGCTCGCACCCATTTCGGCGAGGTCGGCGGGTGGCGCGCCGACAGCGACACCGGCCAACGGCAGATCTGGAGCGTAGAGCGACTGGATCTGCGCGGCCCAGGCAGCGGTGTTGCCGCCCTCGGAGTAGCCGTAGATCCCGTACTGGCTGATCTGCGCCGATCGGGTGGTGAGCAGGTACCGCGCGGCACGCATGACGTCGAGCAAGGCGCGGCTGTTGGCCGGACCGATCACATAGGGATGAGTTCCCTCGGTTCCCAGCCCGGGGTAGTCCGTGACCGCCACCACCCAGCCGCGGGCCAACGCGGCGGCGATGAACACTCCTTCGTATTCCAGCCCGCGCTCGAGTAGCCGCGACACCGCTGCCGAACGTGCCATTCCCTGCGTGCCCGGAGCGAACCCGACCAGTGGCAGCGGTCCCGAGATATCGCGGGGAATCAGAATTGCTCCCGAGACCGTGATCGGCTTCCCGGCAAGGTCGGTGGAACGGTACAACACGCGATACGCGTCGGCCCGCACCGTGATTCCCGGGGCGATCCGTGCGGTCATCGGTCTGATTCGCAGAATTTCCCCGGCGGCGGCTCTGCTCACGGTCGATTCCGGGAGGGGCTGATAAAACCTTGTGCGCCGGCACGACATCATCGGACCAACCCCGTGCCGTGGGGTGCGGCGATCCGGTCGAACGTCAGTACGCCGTCGAGGAGTTCGCCTTTGCCGAGTAGGGCGCGATCGCGGTAGTAGTTGTTGACCACCTTCCACGGGGAGCGCCGCCCCTGTCGCGGCATGACACCGTCGCCGCGCTGGATGTAGCCGGAGGTCAGGTCACCACCCATCACGGACTCTTCGGCGATGTCGTCGGCACCCGCTCGCACCGAGAACCGGGAGTATCCGCCGTCGCGCATGGCGTTGAGGACTCGGCAGAAATAGGTGGCGGCGAGGTCGGCCTTGAGCGTCCACGACGCGTTGGTGTAGCCGAGAATGATCATGGCATTGGGGACCCCGGAGATCAGGACACCCTTGTAGAGCACCGAACCGTGGGGGTCCACCGGTACGCCGTCCACTACGAGTTCGGCGCCGCCGACGATCTGCACGTTCAGGCCGGTGGCGGTGACGATGATGTCGGCCTCGAGCTCCTGGCCCGACTCGGTCAGCACGCCCTTCTCGGTGAACTTCGCGATGCGGTCGGTGACGATATCGGCCTTGCCGCTTTTCAGCGCCTTGAACAGGTCACCGTTGGGCACCACGCACAGACGCTGATCCCACGGGTTGTAACCGGGCGTGAAGTGCCGCATGTCGATCTTGTCGCCCACTTGCAGTCTGACCTGGTTCAAGAACACCTTCTTGGCCAGCTCGGGATTGGTGCGCGAGAGCTGGAAACTGGCGCGCTGCAACGCGATATTGCGGGCACGACCGATCCGATAGGCGATCTTCTCCGGCACACGGGCTTTGCGCATCGTGATCGCGACGGGATCATTCGAGGGCAGCGTCTGGAGGTAGGTGGGCGAGCGCTGCAGCATGGTGATGTGCTCGACGGCGTCGGCCATCGCGGGGATCAGGGTGATCGCGGTGGCACCCGAACCGATCACCACGACCTTCTTGCCCTGGTAGTCGAGGTCCTCGGGCCAGTGCTGCGGGTGCACGATCTGGCCGGTGAAGTCCGCGGCCCCGGGGAACGCCGGCTGATAGCCCTTGTCGTAGTCGTAGTAGCCGGTGGCGCCGACCAGGAAATTCGCCGACCAGATCTCGATCTCGCCGGTGCGCTCGTTGCGGACTTCGCCCGTCCACAGTCCGGTGGTGCTGTCGAAGGAGGCGCGAATTCCTCTGCGGCCGAAGTGGATATGCTCCAGCACGCCGTACTCGCGGGCGGTGTCTTCGATGTAGTTCCGGATGCTCGGCCCGTCGGCCAGGATCTTGGTGCCGATCCACGGGCGGAACCCGAACCCGAAGGTCAACATGTCCGAGTCGGACCGGATGCCCGGATACTTGAACAGATCCCAGGTACCGCCGACGTTGTCGCGACGTTCGATGATCGCGAAGCTGCGGCCGGTCCGCTCGCGAACGAGCTGACAGGCAGTGCCGATGCCGGAGAGGCCGGCACCGATGATCAGTACGTCGACGTGTCGTGTCGTCATGACAGAGTTCCATCCTGGTGAGCGATCAGGTAGTCGCGGTCGTCGGGTTCGGTGAGCAGGGTGGTCATCGTCTTGCGGTCGAAAGGCCACAGGTCGATGGTGTTTTCCTCGGTGAAGTACCAGGAGTTGCAACCGGTGTTCCACACGGTCGGGCCCATGGCGTCGGCGACGGAGTCGTTGAACCGGACGGTGGCCTCCTCGGTCACCTCTACGGTGTCGAACTCGTTGTCGCGGAAGCGTTTCAGCCACCGCGTGATGTAGCGGGCAGTCAGTTCCGCGGAGTACTGCAGCGAGATCGATCCGGTGGGCGAGTTCGGGCCGAGCACGGTGAACAAGTTCGGGAAACCGGGGATCGCGGTCATCCGGTAGGCGCGTGGCCCCTTCGCCCAGGCCTCGTCGATGCTCAGTCCGTCGCGGCCACGCAGGTTCATCGGGCGCATGTAGTTGTGTGGGTGGAAGCCGGTCGCGAAGACGATCACGTCGAGATCGTGGTGAGTGCCGTCGGCGGTGCGGATTCCGGTTTCGGTGATCTCGCTGATCGCGTCGGTCACCAACGCCGCGTTGCCGGCGCCGATCGCGCGGTGATAGGTGCCGGAGAGGACCTGCCGTTTGCAGAACGGCTCGTAGTCGGGAGTCAACGCCGCTCGTAGCTGTGGATCGCGCACCTGGGTGGTCAGCGACCACCGGGCGAACTGCTGCGCGGCGCGGCGTCGCCATGTCGGTTTCAACGCGATATCGGCGAGGATGCCCGAGCTCCACAACAGCGTGGAGTAGAGGCGCTGGTGCGCGGCGGGCGCGGCGGCGAGCAGCTCGGCCAGCAGTCGCGGCTGGGGCAGACCCATCGGAGCCCAGAGCACCCATTGGGGTGTGCGGGCGAACTGGGTCAACTTCGCGGCTCGCGGTTGCAGCGCGGAGACCACCTGAACGCCGGTGGACCCGCTGCCGACCACCGCGATGCGCTTGCCTGCGGTCTCGATCGCGTCGTCCCACCGGGCGGTATGGACCACCGCACCGGTGAACCGGTCGATTCCCGGGATATCGGGGGTGAAGGGGTGGTGCAGCACGCCGGTGGCGGCGATGACGAAGTCCGCCGTGATCTCTCGGCCGCCCGCGAGGGTGACGGTCCACCCGTCGGCGCCGTGAACGGCCTCGGTGACCTCACTGTTCAGTGCGAGATGATCGGTCAGACCGAACTGCTCGACCACATCGCGGTGGTAGCGCTGGATCTCGCCACCGGTGGCCCAGATCTGTGACCAGTCGGGTTTGGGTGCGAAGCCGAACTGATAGATCTGCGACGGAACATCGCAGGTCAGTCCGGGGTAGCGGTTCCAATGCCAGACCCCGCCGACATCGGAGCCCTTCTCCACGATCACGAAGTTCTCGAAGCCGGCCTGCTTGAAGATCACGCCGGCGGTGATCCCGGCGACGCCGGCGCCGATGATGACGATCTTCGGGTCACGCATGACGAACTCCCTTGTTCTGTCTCCATGCCTGGACTGACACATCATTCTACTTACGGAATGAAGTGTCACTCAACTTTGACGGAGGCTATCATCACAGGCGTGGTCGGACCAGAGGCACTCGGAGACAGACGCGCTCAGCGAGCGGAACGCATGCGCGAGGAAACACGCCGCGACATCATCGACGCCGCCTTCGACTGTTTCGCGACGAGCGGCTACCACGACACCTCGATCGCCGACATCGCCACGCGGCTGGGGATCGGCCACGGCACCTTCTACCGGTATTTCCAGAACAAGCGCGACATCATCGACCACGTCGTGGACGACCTGTTCGGTCGCGTGCTGGAAGCCTTGGCGACCGACAACGCCCCCGCCGCCGCGGAAACCCTCGACGACTACCGCGCCCAGGTCGGCCGCATCGCCGACGGACTGACCGGCATCCTGTACTCCGACCCGCGCATTCCCCGGTTCCTGTTCACCGGGACGGTCGGTGTCGACGCCGAATTGAACAAACGAATGTTCAGCGTGCTCGACTCGGCCAACGCGCTCACGGCCGGCTATCTCGAACACGGGATCGAACGCGGGTACCTGCGCGCCGATCTCGATGTCGACCACACGGCGCAGGCTGTGATGGGCATGCTGCTGGCCGGGGTCATCGCCTGCGCCAGAGATGCCGGGGACCGGGGCAGCGCGGACGACAGTGGGCCGCCCGAACAGCAACGAGAGCTCAGTATCGCGATACAGCGGCTGATGTTCGACGGAATCGCCCGCTGACTCACCGCTCGCGCAGAATCCACCGATTCTTGCCCAGCGCTTTGGCCTGGTAGAGGCAGTCGTCGGCCTCGGCGAGCAGTTCGGAAACGCGTCTGCCGGTCAGCGGCGTCACCACCGCGCCGATGCTGACCGATACCGATATCGGCCCGTCGGGCAGGGCGAACGGATCGATCACCGCGGCGTGGAGCAGATCGATGGTCTTGCGCGCTCGGTCGACCGCGGACGGGGGGAGTACCACGATGAACTCGTCCCCGCCGAGGCGAGCGAGCAGCTCCTCATCGGTGCTCAAGCATCGCCGCAGGCGTTCGGCGAGCTCGACGAGGATCTGATCGCCCACGGCATGTCCGTAGGTGTCGTTGACCGCTTTGAACCCGTCGACGTCGAGTGCGCACACCGCCGCGCACTGTCCGGGGTGGGCGTCGCCGACGAGCGAGTGCAGCTCGGTGTGCAGGCCGCGCCGGTTGGTCAGGCCGGTGAGCGGGTCGTGGTGGGCCTGCCAGTGCAGGCGTTGCGCGGCGGTGTGCTGTTCGGTGAGGTCCTGGCCGAAGCCGAGCAGATAAGCCCGTTCGCCGTCGGCCGAGACGCACTGGGTGATCGTCCAGCCGACCCACCTGGTGGTCCCGTCCGGGCGAGGCTGTTCGCTTTCGAACCGCACGGCCCCCGAATCGTTGCCGGCGAGTTCGGCGAAGATGCGCCGGCGCTCGACGTCGGCGGTGTCGCCGGCCAGGTCGAAGCCGTCGAGTCCCCGTAGCTGGTCGAGCGAGTACCCCACCAGGCGTTCGAAGGCCGGATTGGCGTCGATGATGCGGCCTCGGGCGTCGCCGATGGACATGGCCACCGACGCGTGGCGGAACGCGATCTCGAAGCCGTCGGCGGCGTGCGGGGTCACCGACTCGGAGGTGAGACTGCGCCCGACGCCGAGGCCGAATCGCGAGGCCAGGCTCGTCAGGACCTCGGGTGGCGCTCCGGCGTGCCGGCAGACCTCACGCAGGGTCGGCAGCGAGGCGTCGATGACAGCGGGGGAGCGGAAACCGAGATCGGCGACGGCGATCCCGAGGTTTTCGCCGATGGCGGGATCCCACGCGGGGTTGGCCAGCGCGACCAGCACTCGGGCCAGGAGATCTTCGAGGACGTCGACGAGCTCGTCTTCGCCGTGTACCGGGATGTTCACCGCAGCCAGGTGCGCGGCCCATTGCCGGGCGAATCGTCGAGCGGGCACCGTCGATGACACCTCCGTAGACTCCGATATCTCCTTCGAGCAGTAAAGCAAGGATCGCCTCACCGCATGCGAACATCGGATCAGCCGGGCGTCATCGTGTGCAGCGGACATTCGTTCGGGTGGCGGGCTCGCGGGGTCGTCACCGGCCGGTGGTGGTCGGTGGAGCAGGGCTGGTGGGCGCGGTCGTCGCGCCGGTGTTCGGCGCGGCCGGGCTGCCCGGCACCGCCTCGTTGCCGTAGAAGGTCGGCAGCATGCCCTTGACCAGCACCAGTGCCGACCCTTCGCCCGACGGCACCGTCGCGAGGTTCGTGGCGACCACGATCGTGAGGTCGGACTCCGGGTCATGGCCCATGAAGGTCATGTACCCCGGTATCTGACCGTCGTGTCCGAACAGATGCAACCCGAATCGGACGATGCCGAGACCGTATCCGGCGACATCGGGGGCGGCCGGATCGATCGGCTGGATGCTGTCCATCCGCACTCGCTGCATCTGCTCGTCCAGCAGGTCGCCCTCGACGAGTGCCCGCACGTACGTGGCCACATCACCGACCGTCGAGATCGCGGCACCCGCGGTCCACGTCCACGACGGGCTCTCGTCGGTCGCGTTGTTGGGTTGCAGCGTGCCCGCGAGCGCGGCGGCCTGCTGCTCGGGCGGCAGGGCGAAGGTGTCGATGGTGGAGACATTGGTGCCGAACGCGTACCCCTGCGGGTGCGGATCGGGGATCGAGTGGTCCGCCGCCGCGGGCAGCGAGGTGTGCTTCAGGCCGAGTGGTTCGAAGATCCGCTGCTGGAAATTCTCGGCGGCCGTCATCTTCGTGATCTTCTCGATGACCAGGCCGAGCAGGATGATGTTGGTATTGCTGTAGTCGAATTTCTCCCCCGGCGCGAAATTGACCGGATGGGAGAAGGCGATGGCGAGCAACTCCTCGGGCGTCCACACCTTGTTCGGGTCACTGTCGAGCATGGCATTGAACTGTGGGTCGAACGTGTAACTGTAGAGCCCGCTTCGCATTTCGGAGAGCTGGGCGATGGTGATCTCGTCGCCGTTCGGCACATCCGGCCAATATTTGGCAATCGGGTCCTCGAGTGCGAGTTTTCCCTCCTGCACCAACTGCAGAATGACGGTCGACGTCATGGTTTTGGTGTTGCTGGCGATGCGGAAATAGTCGTCCACCGACATGGGGTCGTCGGCCCCGATGACCCGGGTGCCGAATGTCTCGGTCCAATCGCCTTGCTTCGGCGATTTGACGACCACGACAGCACCGGGAATGACGTTGTCCTTCATGAGCTGGGTGATCACCGGCCTGAGGGTGGTGGCGTAGGCGGGCTCGGCCTGCGCGCCGGCCGACGTGCTGGTGGCATCGCCGCCGGAATCCGACGATGTCGCGCAGCCCGTGGCAATGAACAAACTCGCGGTCGCGACAAACACTGCGAAACTCGTCCGGTGTCCCATGATTCTCCGATCAGCGTGTGCTCGAAGGGGTGATGTCGCGCTGTGTATCGCAACTCTGCTCCCTGCGCGCCGAGGAATCAATCAGCAACCCGGTAACAGTGGAATGGCGAGCCGAGAGCTCGCCATTTCCGGCGATCGAGTGTGGGTTCAGCTCCGGAAGTCCTCGAAATCGAAGCCCGGTGCGACGACGCAGCTCACCAGTACCTCCGCACCACCGCACGGCCGGGCCGCCTGCCAATTACCCGCTGGGACGAGTTGCTGCACGCGGTGCCCCGACTCGATGGCTGGGCCGAGGATCACGGTCTCGGTTGTGGTGGGAGTGTCGCTGTCGCCGCCCAGCAGGAGTTCCAGCGGTCCGCCTCGGTGCCACATCCACAGTTCGTCGGAGCGCACCGCATGCCAGATCGACTGTTCGTGCTCGGGGAGCAGGAACAGGATGCCGGTCGCCGCGGCGCGTGGGCCCGGATAGTCAGTGGGCGCGAAAGTATGCGCACTGCGCCAAGTTTCGCGAAACCAGCCGCCTTCGGGATGCGGCAGCAGGTCGAGGGTCTCCGCGGTCGAGGGCCGGTGCAGCAGTTCGGTATGGCGGCCTGCCGGGCCGCGCCGGGCCCACCGCACCTTCCCGGCGGGCAGATGTCCCGCGGTCGGCGATGCCGCGCGCGGGGTGACGACGAGGATCTGTGCGGTCGGCGCCAGCGCATCGGCAACCAGAAGCGCCGACTCGTCGTCTGCCGCCCAGGCGGTCCGGTCGTCGTCGACGGGCAGCTGATCACCTCCCGACCGCCAAGCATCGAGGGTGGTAACCAACATCGGTTCGGTGTCGGTCGCGTCAGACACGAGTGGTTCCATGACATCGAGTGTTCCCCAAGATCGTGGAATGACGTTGTGTTCGTGGTGCCGGCGTCGCTCGAGTCGGCGGTCGCGGATCGGAACCGAGGCACCCGCAACCCGGAACCAGTGGTGCCGACCGGGGTGCGCGACGGTCGCCGACGGATCTTGCCGTCGCGACTGCGGTCCCCTACTCTGCGAGCTGTACGAGTATTCGAAAGGCTGAGTTCGAGTATTTGTTTCGAGGCGGGTTCGCTCTGGCGAGCGAGCGCGTCGATGGCAGGAATCAGGGAGTCGCCCGTGTTCGCAAGAATGGGTCGCATCGCCGCGACCGCCGCGCTGTGTCTGACCGTGTCGCTCATGGTCACCACCGGAACCGCCGCCGCGGAGTTCGGTTCGCTACCGCCCGCGAATCCGCACCTGGGCCCGCCGGGAACCGCGACGATGCACGGGGATGCCGAGTCGTCCGACGCCACGCCTTTCGCGGGTCCAGGAACCGGAAGCATCGACAGCGACTTCCGCGAACTCGCTGCTGCGTGTCCGACCATTCTGCAAGGCGCGGACGGGATTCCGCAGGCGCTGTGCACCAAGATCATCGACCGGGCCCCGAAGGTGTTCCTGCTCGACCCCGGCAGCGGGCAGCCGCTGGCCTCCCTCGATTTGGCCAAGGGCAGCCTCCTCGGTGGTGTGTACGCCTATCTCGACAGCGACGACCGCATGGTCACCGTCGACGGCAGCGGTCAGCTGCTACGGATCGGTCACCGCAAGGACGGCGACGACTGGAAGCTGTTCGTCGAGACGAGAACCGATATAGCGCAAGCCGTCACGGGCCACTGCGGTGGTAGCGACTGCGACGCTGTGAGTTCGGTGATGCCCGACTTCGACGGCCGGGTGTGGTTCGCCACCGACAACGCGGTGGCGGGTTACTCCGATCCGGCGACCGGCGCGGCCCGGTCGATCGCGCTCGGTCCGGGGGAGAAGGTCGCCAACAGCATTTCCACCGCGCCCGAGGGCGTCTCGATCGCCACCACCCACGCGCTGTACCTGGTCGATGTCGACGAGACCGGCGGTCCCCGCATCGTGTGGCGCCAGGCCTACGACCGCGGTCCGGCCCGCAAGCCCGGTCAGCTCTCCTGGGGGACCGGTGCCACTCCCACCTTCTTCGGCCCCGGTAGCGGCACCGAGTACGTGGCGATCACCGACAACGCCGTGCCGAAGGAAAATCTGCTCGTGTTCGACACCGCCGGCGGCAATCCGGTGTGCTCGGTGCCGACGGTCAAGGGCACCGAGAACTCGCCGATCGGTTCCGGCAACAGCCTTTTCGTCGCCAGCACCTACGGGTATCCGTATCCCGCGGTGCCGGAGGGGGCGGGCGACAGTGACCCGGCGCATGCTTCGTTCACCGGGGGCATGGTCCGCGTAGACGTCAGCGGTTCCGGCTGCCAGGTGAAGTGGACCAATGATGTTCTGTCCGCGGCGGTTCCACGTCTGTCGGTGGCCGACGGCAAGATCTACACCGTCGCGCGCCACAGCATCATTTCGACCGGCAGCGCCGGGTTGACCGATACCTTCCGCTACACCGTGATCGACGCCGCTACCGGACGCGTCGACACGGAGAAGGTCATCGGGGCCACCGCCGTGCACAACACCCTGCAGATGGTCGGCACCATCGCCCCTGACCGCACCCTCTATCAGGGCACGATGAGCGGGTTGTTCCGGATCGCACCTCGCTGAGCGGCGGGAACTAGCGCTCGGACGAACCGCTCGCCGATCCACTTCCCAGCAGGCACAGCGGATTCGCCACCATCGCCGCCTGTGCCGAACCGGACGACGAACCGGTGATCCCGGAGTCGACCGGTGGCGTGTTCGGCGCGGGCAGCGCCGGGTTGCCCGAACCGCCCGTCATCATCGACTCGCCGTCGAGGTTCGCGGGCGCCAGGACATCGAGCAGATCCAGCACGGTCGGTGTGATGTCGGCGAGGGTGTAGCCGTTGTTCTCTGTGCCCGCCGCGAACCCCGCTCCCCGCGCGATCACGAAACTGGCTGTCTCGTAGGCGCTCTGACCGCCGTGCCCCCCATCCGGCTTGTGTCCGTGGTCGGTGGTGACCAGGATCGTCCACCGCTCGTTCGAATGCGCTGCCGCCCGCGCGTCCACCGCGGCGGTGATCTGCCCGACCAGGCTGTCCACGCGGCCGATGGCATCGCGATAGGCCTGCGGCCAGATTCCGCGCAGCGTGTGTCCGACGATGTCCACCTGATCGAGGTGCGTGAACAGCAGGTCGGTCCCCTGCTCGGCGATGGCCGAGACCACCTGCGCGGTGGCCGCGGAATCGGCGGTGGTCTCACAGACGCCCGCACCGGTGGGATCGATCTGCGTGACGGTCACCCGATCGGCCTGCGGGCTGCCGGTACGCGCGATCATGCCGATCTTGGCCCAGGTCCCGATGGAGGCCGTCGACAGCGCCGGCCGCTCCCGCTCCACCTGCGTGAACACCGTCGGATATTGCGCGAAAGGTCCTGCGTTGCAGGTGGATCCATTGTCCTGTATTCCGTGCTTGGTATCCCATACGCCGGTAAGCGCCGTGGCCCACGAAACGCACGACATGGTGGTGTGCGGGGCGATGGAGGTGCGTGCCAGGGTGCCCTGCGCGGCCAGGCGGTCGAGGTTGGGGGCATCGGCCGCCGTCACCTCACTCCACAGGGTGCCGTCGATGCCGATGACCACGACCTTGTTCACGACCGGAGCCGCGGGGGCCGGCGCTGCCGTGGCGAAGGGGACAGCGGCCAGGGCCGCGGCTGCGAGTATGCGGTGAGTGCGAGACATGCGCGGCACCGTAATTGCCGAGCGCCGACGACATCCAGCGAATTGGACAATTGACCGGTACAGTCCCGCCCACTGGGACCGACGTCAGAACGCTTGCGGGCCGATCCGTTCCACCGCGACGAACACCGCCAATGCCAGCAGCACCACGGTCATCACGACGTTCGACCATTCGCCGCGGCGCCCGTGCGTGACGATCGCGCCGACCATGATCACCGCCAGACCGATGGCGGCCGCGGGCACCAGCCAAGTGGCGATACCGAACACGCCGGGCAGGATCAGGCCGAGTGCGCCGGCGACTTCGGCCGCGCCGATGAACTTGATCAGGCCTTCCGGAAAGGGCTCGGCCCAGCCCATTTTCGGGTCCGCGACGAGCTGTTCTTTGGATTTGGCGAGTTTCATCGCACCGGCCAGGAGAAAGACTGCGGCCAGCAGGCCGGAAACGATCCAAACGACGACATTCATGCCGCGGCTCCGGTGTGCGAGGGCAGCGGGGCGCCGACCCAGGCCTCGACCTGATCGAGTATCAGTTCGCCCACTCATCGTACTGCGGCGCGGGACGGCAATCGGTGAACTTCCGGCCATTGCCGTGTGACGCGCGGTTGATTGCCATGGATTATCGCTGCGGGGCGACGCGGAAAACGACCGTAGGGTCGTCGAACATGAGCATTCGTCTCGGATATCAGATGCCCTACTTCGGCTACGCGGGCTCTGCGCGCGAACTGTTCCCGAAGGTCATCGCGCAGGCGCAGGAGGCGGAGGCAGCCGGATTCGATGCCGTGCTCTTCATGGACCACTTCTATCAGGTCTATGGGCAGCCCGACGATTGGATGCTGGAGGCCTACACGGCCCTGGCCGGGCTGGCCACCGTCACCGAGCGAATCCAGCTGGCCACCCTGATGACCTGCAACACCTACCGCAATCCGGCGCTGCTGGCCAAGATCGTCACGACGCTGGACGTGATCAGCGGCGGCCGCGCGGCCCTCGGCATCGGCGCGGGCTGGTTCGAGCTCGAGCACCGCGGCTACGGCTTCGAATACGGCAGCTTCACCGAGCGGTTCCAGCGGCTGGACGAGGCGCTGCAGATCATCTCGCCGATGCTGCGCGGGCAGCGGCCCACTTTCCAGGGCACGTGGTACCGCGCCGAGAACGCGATCAACGAGCCGCAGGTGCGCGACGACCTGCCGATCCTGCTCGGTGGCGGCGGTGAGAAGAAGACCTTCGGCCTGGCCGCGCGCTACGCCGACCACCTGAACATCCTCTGCCACACCAGCGACCTGCCCCAGAAATTGGCCACCCTGCGGCAGCGCTGCGAGGAGGCCGGGCGTGACCCACAGACTCTGGAGACCAGCTACCGCGCTGTCGTCGTCATCGACGAGAACGGCGACCGGGCTCGCAAGCTGGCGCAGGAGTTCATGCAGCGCGATGTCGTGGTGGCGATCTCGGCGGACAGCGTGTTCGCCGGAGCCCCCGACGATGTGGCGGAGCAGATCCAGCGCCGCATCCTGGATCACGGGGTCGACGGCATCATCGTGAACATGGTCGCCAACGGTCACGAGCCGGGCATCCTCGAATTGGCAGGCAAGGCCCTGAGTCCGCTGGTGCACCACTGATCAGCGACTGTGGCCGGCTGACGTCGGCGACGGTGAATCACCGCACCGACCTTCACACTTTCGCCGGAATCAAGGGCTACAGATGGTGGTGGATGGGGTCGATCCAATGGACGGCGTCGGGCTTCTCGATCGGCTCGATGTCGAGATTGACCACGACGGCTTCGCTGTCGCTGCGCACCAGCACGCATTCCAAGGGTTCGTGGGTGCTGGCGTTGATTTCCTGGTGCGGGACATACGGTGGCACGAAGATGAAGTCGCCGGGCCCGGCCTCTGCGACGAATTCCAGCCGCTCGCCCCATCGCATCCGGGCGCGGCCGCGGATCACATAGATGACACTTTCGAGTGCGCCGTGATGGTGTGCGCCGGTCTTGGCGTCCGGATGGATCGTGACGGTCCCGGCCCAGATCTTCTGCGCGCCGACACGGGCGAAATCGATCGCGGCCGCCCGCTCCATTCCGGGTGTCTGCGCGGTGTTCGAATCGAGCTGATCGGCCTTGATCACCCGGACACCGTTGTGCCGCCAATCTTCGGCAGTCATGGTGCGCTCCTCCATATCGATCGGTTCGAGCGGTATCGCCGAATGCGAGCGGGCCGGGGGACCGTCGCGCGCGCGGTTGAGGCTACGCAATCATGATTCGGCTGCCCGGTAGACGTTTTCACTCGGCGGGATCGAAAGAGGACCGCCACGCGCGGTCGCGGGGCTCACTACAGGGTGGTGGGCTCGCCGAACACCGCTCCGCTGTCGTCGACTTCGGGTGTTTTGGTCAGCACGTAGGTGTATTGGCGGATGGTGGCCGGGCCGATGCAGTTGTCGACTTTGATGTGGAAGTCGCGGGTCACGATCTGCACGGTCTTGCCCGGGATGAGTGGTTTGCCGTCCCCGATGTCGACGTTGGTGATGTCGCCGGGTTGCAGGTCCAATTCCAGGAAGAGACCCGGGTCTATCGCGATGGAGGGCAGGATGCCGCTGAACTCCTGCACCTGTCCCGATTCGAACTCTTGTACTTGCCCGGACTCCTGGGTCTGGGACTGCACCGATTCGCCGGAACTCGACTGCTCGACAGTCTGCGACTGCGCTTGCTCCGTCGCCTGCCGCTGTACCTGTTCCGTCGCGGAGTTCTGCTGCGGCCCCTCCAGCCCGAATTCGGTGGTGGGATCGATGCCGGGGAGCACGGCACCGATCCTGGCCGGACAGCCCACGGAGTACCCGGTCTTGAGCACGCCCTCGGCCTGCCCGTCGAGCCGTCCGTAGGCGACCGTGGAGACCAAGGCTTCACGGCTGGTGGGGGTGCTGTTCAACGGCGCGATTCGATTGATGACTTCGTCGTGCGTGCCGACGGTAAAACTGCCCATACTCGACTCGAAAGTCTTTTCGTGCGGTGGCAGATTGACGGTATCGGCATGCGCGGTCGGCTGCGACAGAATGGCCAGCGCTGAGACGGCGTAACTCACTCTCCGGATGATTCGCAACATGACCCCGGACACTAGTGAATCGGCCGCCGTTTCCCTGTCGTCACGCGGGCGCGTGTCCCGACCGATGCGGCTTCTTGTTCGCCCGTTCATCCGCCGGTACACCGGTTCGCCACTGTGCGCACGCTCGAATACGGGGACGAAACGGCCCGAATCCGGCGGCACAAGAAGATTTCGATATGGGTCGGATCTTTTCCACGGTGCACCGGCAGGTGCAGGATAGGAATTTGCCAGGCGAGTCCATATGCGATGGAGGCGTTGTGAGCGTATTGTCCAGCGATCTGAAAACCTTGAGCTACGAAGCGTATGTCTACCTGTACTCCCTCGTCACGATGGACGTCACTCGCGAGCAGCAGACCAACTCCCCGGCGGACTCGACTCCGGGGTTCGGGCCCCCGAACCAGTTCCACCACATCCACGAGTTTCCTGATGTCCATTTTCGGGCGGTGGTTCGCCCGAATTTCGACACGCTCTACTCCTCGGCCTGGCTCGATCTGACCCGCGGTCCCGTGCAGATCCATGTTCCCGACAGTGGCGACCGCTATTACATGCTCCCGATGTTGGACGCGTGGACGGATGTTTTCGCCAATCCAGGCAAACGCACCACCGGCACCGGCGAACTGGACTTCGTCGTCGTCGGCCCCGGCTACACCGGTGATCTTCCGGCTGACCTGCCCGTGATCCACGCGCCGACTCATCATGTGTGGGTGATCGGGCGCACCCAGACCAACGGGCCCGCCGACTACGTGGCGGTCAACAAGTTCCAGGCCGGACTCGAGATCACCGAGTTGGCCGCTCCGGGACCGTTCGTGGCCGATCCGAGCTCGGCGAGCGAGACCGAACCGCTGCGCCAGGTCAACGCGATGTCGTCGACGGAGTTCTTCGTCCGTGCCGCTGCGGCGTTGCAGGTCGACCCGCCACACAGCACCGACTTCTCCCAGCTCGCGCGCATCGCCCGGCTGGGTATCGTTCCCGGCCGGGACTTCGACGCCACTCGATTCTCCACCGACGAGCTCGCCGACATCGAAGCCGGTGCGCAGGCCGCGCGAGCGGCGGTGATGGCCGCACCGAAAAAGCTGGCGCCACCGGTCAACGGGTGGATCAGCGTGCTCGCCGACATCGGGGTGTACGGCAACGACTATTTCCGGCGTTCGGCTGTCACGTTGGCGGGCTTGGGCGCCAACCCGCCCGAAGACGCGATCTACCCGTTGCTGGCCGCCGACGCCGACGGCCGGGCGCTCGACGGCGATACCGACTACGTGATCCACTTCGACGCGGGCGAGCTGCCGCCGGCGGCCGCGTTCTGGTCGGTCACCATGTACGATGACGAGGGGTTCCAGGCGCCGAACGAGCTCGACCGCTTCGCCATCGGCGACCGAGACGCACTGGTGCAGAATTCCGACGGCTCGCTCGACATCTACATCTCCCACACCAATCCGGGACCAGAGCGCGAATCGAACTGGCTGCCCGCGCCGAGCGGGCCCCTCGGTATCACCATGCGGCTGTATGCCCCTCGCACGGAAGCTCTCAACGGCACATGGGCGCCTCCGCCGGTCCGCAGGGCCTGATCAGCTGGTTCCGTAGAGCTCGATATGCCACATCTTGGCGATCACCCGCTCGATGCCCTGGGTGAGGTGGCGTCGGTAGGTCGAGAACGGCAGCCCGAGTAGTTCGGCGGCCCGTTCCTGGGTGGGTGCCGGACGCAGGTAGGTGCGGTCGAGGACGCGGTAGAGCTTCTCACCGCGCGAGTCCTCGCGCACCGACTCGACGATCGTGGTGAGTAGATCGCGCAGCGCGGCACCGGTGGCGGGGCCCGGTCGGTCGGCGACCACTCTCGAGCGCAGCAGCGGATTGCGTTCGAGGCCGTCGCCCCGTCCTATCCCGCGCAACGCGGAGCGGACGGCGTCGGCGAATTCGGGCTGGGACAGAACGAGTTCGGGCGTGGGCGGCACGGGTCGCGCGGGGACCCCGCCGACGACACGATCACTGGTCAGGTCGAGCCATTCGGGGATGCCCACCCGGCGCCAGTCGTGGGCGTACACCGCGTACCGCCGGCCACCGACCTCGTATTCGGCATCGTGGGCACGATGGAAATCGATGTGGGTCATGAAGGGTTCCCAGGCGTCGGCGGCCTCGAACGCGCCGATGAAGTCCCACGTCAGATCCGGACGCGACAACCAGAACTGCGTCGAGCAAGCCGTCACCACATTGATGGTCGGCGACGGACGCTGGTTGAGCTCCGCGTCGATGAGGAACCGTCCCGCGTGCACCGGTTCGCCGGGCCGTGGCCTGCCGTACCTGGTCGCGTAGTCCCACATGGCGTGGGTGCCGGGGTCGGCTGCCAGCTCGGCCTCCGTCGCGTCGTGCAGCGCCAGCCGACAGAAGTAGCCGATCGGTGCGCTGCCCGAGCCTTGCACCACGACGAACTGCTCGGGCTGACGAGCCAGCCAGAAGTCCACCAACTCGGCTTGCTCGGGGCCCTGGTGCCGCTTCGTCATCGCCAGGATCGACTCCCGATACTCCGCGCGGTATCGGTCGGGGAAGGCCCGGCCGAAGGTCGACCAGTCCCAGTACGCCGAGATCGACGGGTTGTGGCGGTGGAGGAAGACGAGGTCGGCCACCGGCCAGCGATTCTGCTGCGCGGTGGCGTCGAGGACCTCGATGAGGTGCGCGCGTACGCGGCGATGAACGTCGAGATAGGACTCCGGATCACGCCAGCGCAAATCGGCGTCGAGAACGTCGCGGGCGATCTCGTGCGGCGCGAGCCCGAGCGGCCCCGGCTCGATGATCGCCAGCTCGCGCAGCCACTCGAACACGTCGGCGCAGTCGGATTCGCCGAGCGCGGCCCGCAGCAGCGCCTCGGTGGTGAACCGGACGTGCGCGCACACCTCCAGTGCGGCCCGGTGACGTTTGCTCGGCACCGAATCGACGAACCGCGCGAGCAGGGCGCGCACCGCGTCGGGGGCCTCGACCAGTGCGGCGGGCAACTCGCCCGCGGTCTGGGCGAGCACGTCGACCAGTAGCGACAGCGCCAGCGGGTGGCCGTGGGTGAGCGCCAGCATCCGTTCGTGCTTCGCCTCGGGCACCTCGGCGATCCGCAGATAGGCGCGGGCGTCGTCGGGTGCGAGGTTGCGCAACGAGATCGTGCGCAACAGATCCCGCCAACCGGGGTCGTCCGACCACGCGCGGGCAGGCGGATGACGGCCGGCGATCACCACGAGAACAGTCGTGGCCAACACCGGCAGAAACGTCTCGCGCAGCCAATCCTCCAGCGGCGCGAGACGTTCGAACGTGTCGATGAACACCACCGAGGACATCGCGGGGCCCAGCGCGGTGCGCAACGACTCGGGCGACGGCTCGACCGTGCGTCCGTCGACCCGCGTCGTCGTCGCGCCCGCGAGTTCGGCGAGTTCGAGCATTTCGGCCAGCAGCGCGGACTTGCCGATGCCGCCCGGCCCGTGCAGGAACAGCACCGTGAACGGTGGTTCGTCCGCGTCGAGCGCGGTGCGGAACAGTTCCACTTCGCCCGCCCGCCCGACGAACCGCCGCCTGCGCGCCGATCGGAGCCGGTCGGCGACGGTCCTCGCGTCGTCAGTCATCTGTTCAGTTCCGTTCATCGACGGTGCCCGCTGGCGATCGTCACCGGGTGAGCACCCGCGGTGGTGGCGCCACCGAGTCGCCGCGCCTGCGCATCCCGACCGATACCCGCGCGAGGGTACTCGGCCGCATCAGCCACGCGGGAGGGTCCAGCAATGCCGAGACACGCAGGAATCGCGCGGCGACCACGGGGTCGTGCCTGCCCACTTCGAGCAGCCGACGCACGTAGGCATTGACCAGCCGGATCTGGAGGGTGCGGGTGCCCTCCACCAGCGGTTGCGTCAGGTCGGCGCCGACAGCGAGTCGCCAGGCGACGTTCACCGGAATCGCAGAGGCACGGAAGTACCGGCGTTCCACGTCGTCCCCGCCGGTGTGCAGGCACTCGCGCAAGGCCATGGCCTGCAACGCGGCCACCGACATGCCCTGTGCGTAGATGGGATTGAAGCCGCACAGAGCGTCACCGAGCGCTATCAGTCCCCGGGGGAAGCGGCTGACCAGGTCGTAGCGGCGACGGCGGTTGGCGTCGTACCGGTAGGTCGTCACCGGGGACAGCGCCTCCGCGGCGCGCAACGCGTCGAGCACGTGCGGAGGCGCGAACGGCGCCACGAACTCGACCAGTTCGTCGAAACTCGTGCCGGGGTGATGGTCTCGATACCCGGTCGCGGTAAGCAACCACGTGTCGTCCTCGGTCGCGAACAACGCCATCCCGATCGGCCGGTCGGGGGCGGGGCCGATCAGTACCAGCGTCTCCGGTTCGCTCCCCGGGCGCAGCCGCAGCGCCACGCTCGAGTACCCGATGTGCACGGAAACCCGTTCCTCGGCGGGCATGTCGAAGCCGAGCTCGGCCACCCAGGCCGGCGTGCGCGTGCCACGGCCCATGGCGTCGACGACGAGATCAGCGGCGAGTACTTCCTCGGCACTGCCTGCCGTGCGGGAGATGATCCTGACACCGGTGACCGCGGCCTCATCCGCGACCAGGCCGACCACATCGTTGCCGTCGGCGAACCGCAGGTTCGGCAACACCCGAACACGGTCCCGCACACGACCTTCCAGATGCGGCCTGGTCGGCAGATAGGTCGTGACATCCGGTTGGACGGCGGCCGAGAGCCGGTTGCCCCCGATCGAGAAATAGAAGTCGGTGTAGTCCTCGATCACCTTCGTACCGGCGCGGACGAGCTCGTCGAGCAGGCCGGGAAACAGCCGCTCGAGCGCCTGGGATCCGCTGGGCAGCAACGCGTGCACGTGCTTGCCTTGCGGTACCCCACGACGCGGGGCGTACTGACCGTCGAGACGGTCTCGTTCCACCACGGTGACCCGGTCATAGGAATCGGACAGCACTCGGGCGGCGAGCAGACCTGCCATGCTCGCGCCGAGTACCACTGCGTGTTCACCTCTGCGAACCATCGCGCACCTCCTGGAGTCTCAGCGATGGTGCGAGCGTGCGACACGCGACTGCTCGATTACCAGTCCACTTCCCTGCTCACCTCGACGGGCGAGTGCCACGAAGTATCCACGGCGGTCCGATGGCGGACCCGGCTCGCCGAATCGGCCACCGAGGACACCACGATCGGAGCGTCCCACGCGACCATCACGGTCAACCGCGCACGCGACCGGTGGCCGGTTTGGTTCGCCACAGCTCGATTCCGATGTCGACGAGGTCGACTCGGTCGAGGTGCTCGATGTCGGTGAGCGGATGCCAGGCGGCGAGGTCGGTCGATCCGTTGGTTTCGTTGCGGAGTTCGCCGGCCCGAATGTGGCCTTCGTACACGATTCGTAAGCCGTGGAAGTCGGCGAATTCGCCACGCGGGCGCGGGTATCGGCGGTTGATCGAGTCGATGCCGAGGAGTTCGACGAGTTCGACGGTGTACCCGGTCTCCTCGGTGACCTCACGGACGGCCGTCGCGATCGGATCCTCGCCGTGTTCCATTCCGCCGCCCGGAAGCGTCCACTGCCTGTCACCGTCGGGTGACACCCATCTGGCGAGCAGGATCTCGATCGCTCCGCGGGACTCCCGAACGCATATCGCGTAGGCGGCGACTCGAAGCTCTTTCCTCACCGGGCGAGCCTACCGGCGACCAGCGGTCAGCTTCGTGGGGCCGGGTTACCCGTGACTGTTAAATTGTCGTCGGGCAGACGAAAGGGCCGCTGATGGCGACACGCGCTGAACAGAAGGACGCGACGCGGGCGCGCATTCTGGACGCCGCGACTTCGCTGCTGGTCGAACGCGGCTATTCGGCCTTGACCACCGTGGGCGTGCAGCAGCGGGCGGGCCTGAGTCGCGGTGCGCTCCTGCACCATTTCCCGACAGCGCGCGATCTGTCCGAGGCGCTGGTGGCGAATCTGGTCGTGCTCAACGAAGCGGCGACGCAGGCGGCGGCGGTGAAATTGGGCGACACGGTGGACCCGGTCGAGCGCGCGCTGACCGCGTTGTACTCGGCGATGACGCAACCGCCCGCGCGTGCCGAGTTCGAGCTGTGGGCTGCGGCGGGCACCGATCCCGATCTTGCCGCCGCACTGCGGGTGGCCGAGCGCAAGGCGGGCCGCGATCTGCACCGGGTGATCGATGGGCTGTTCGGGGCGGGGATCGTGGCGCATCCGCGTTATCCGGCCGTCCGTGACCTGACCGTCGCCATCCTGCGGGGGCTCGCCGGCACGCGTGCACTACAGCTCTCAGATCAGGCGAACCGCGCCGTGCTCGAGCAGTGGGCTGACACAATTCGCATCCTGGTGGGTCACGTCAGCGACGCCGACGGATAGGGCTCGACATCCACCCGGGCACCGCGCCGATTCCGCTGTCTCCGCCGGTGACAACCGCGGTTCGTCCATGCAGTTGCATGATTCATTCCTGCTCGGTGTGGCTGCGGTCGAACCGGGCTCGTTTGTAGTCGCCGAAGGGTTCGTCGCGTTCGCGCACTGCTTCCCGGAAACCGACTGTGGCGGCGCGCAATTGGAATTCGTAGCCTTCCCGGGTGTGACGGGAGATGCCGTCGAAGACGGTGCTGACCATGCCGGAGTTGGCCACGCCTTGTGACAGCAGTGCCGAGTTGAGAGCGAGCTTGGCCATCATCAGCTGATTGACCGGCATGCGGGCGATCCGGCCGACCAGTTCCTCGGTGCGTTCGTCGAGTTCCTCCGCCGGGCACGATTCCACCGCCAGACCCCATTCTTCGGCTTGTTTGCCGCTGATGCTGTCACCGGTGAAGAGCAGCCGCTTGGCGCGGGCGTCGCCGATACGGTGGGCCCACATACCGGCTGCGGGAATACCCCAGGTGCGGGTGGGCGGGTAGCCGATCTTGGTGTCGTCGGCGCAGATGATCTGGTCGCTGAACAGGGCGATATCGGTGCCGCCCGCGATGGCGAAGCCGTGCAGTTTCGCGACGGTGGGCTTGTCGGCGTGCAACAGGCTGGCGAAGCCCTTGTTACAGCGGCTCATCATCGCGTAGTCGATCATCGGGTCCCAGGTACCCCACGGATTGTGGTTGAGCGCATTCACCACCGGGTCGAGCACAGTGCCGTTGACATCGTCCGGGCCTTCGGCGGTTCGGAAGCTCTTCTCCGCGAACATGTCCAGGTCGTAGCCGCCGCAGAAGCCCTTCCCGCGGCCACTGACCAGGATCACGTGCACGCGCGGGTCCAGATCGGCGCGCTCGACGGCGTGGGTGAGGTCACGTGGGGTGTCGGGGGTGATCGAATTGCCCTTTTCCGGGCGGTTGAAAGTGATGCGGGCGATGCGTCCGTCGCGCTCGTAGGTGAGAGTCGAGTACTCGTGGTCGTAGTCGGGCGCGGGTCGGTCTCGCCACGGGGAGTCCGGACCTTCGGTCCAATTGTCGTACCAGCCGGCGGGACGATGGCCTGCGTGAGGTCGGTTCTCGGACATCGACGGTCCCTTCGGATGCGATTCGGCGGACGGCAGCTCACGGGGAGGTGGTCG
Organism: Nocardia sp. NPDC055165; assembly: GCF_053606985.1. Taxonomy (NCBI): domain Bacteria; kingdom Bacillati; phylum Actinomycetota; class Actinomycetes; order Mycobacteriales; family Nocardiaceae; genus Nocardia; species Nocardia sp. NPDC055165. Next base: position 343,045 of record NZ_JBSGSS010000002.1, on the reverse strand, counting down.
GCGCGTGGTCGGACCAGCCTGACCCATTCGATGGTTCACAGTCAAGCGTGACTGTGAAATTTCGCCGGGTCGTCGGCGACCGGCCGCAGTTCATGTCCGCATGACGATGAGAGTGTTGCCGCAGCAAGAGTTTCCTCACTCCGGAGGAGATCGTCGCACGCCGGACAGGGGTGTCTGCCAAGCTCCGGGGTCGGCAACAGGAAACCGGCGACCGGTCACCAGGGTGGGTACGAGTCGGATGAAGAAGTTCTTCTCCCCGGGCTGCCACGGAGAGAGGGGCAGATCCACGGTGTCCATCAGGTCACCGATCTCACGGATCCCTTCGGCTCGCCCCTTGATCACGACGCTCCAGGCTTCGTGAGACTCAGGGAGGTAACCGTCGACTTCCAAGGCGACGCGCGCATCGGACAACGCGGCGGACACCTTCGTACCTCGCGCGGATCGGAACACAATGGTTCCGTGATCGACCGCGTAGTTGAGGGGGAAGATATCCGGATGGTCATCCACCCACACGGCGAGGCGGCCTATTTCCTCGGTACGGAGTAGCGCCCAGCTTTCGTTGACAGCAAGCTCCTTGACACTCGGGTCGTCGCTTCCCATCTTTTCCCTTCCTGTCGTGGATATCGGCCTGTCCTCCCAAGCACCTTTCCGTCTGTGTTCGGGCACCTTCGTCGTATTCCTCCAAATCTAAACGCTGTGTCCCTGCGGAACCGTCATTTGTCCTGATCCTTTCTGGCAGCAGTGACCTCGCTGCTTGCGAACCGCGCCCATAACAGCAGCGCCGACACGGTGTGTGCGGGTCGCCGCCCGTCCGCAGCCGGGGCCGAGGTTGGGAAGCGCTGCCCTGGGTCTGTCAGGCAGATCGCGAAGCCGATTACCGGACGACCGTGTCGGACTGGTCCGCCGACTGGTAGTCGCGCACGATCAGTGCGGACTGAAGCAACCAAATGAGCTTTGGATCATGGGCACTGAGCCCCACGAGGTCGTAGATACGCCGGAGCCTGTAGTCGACGGTGTTCATATGGATATGGGTTTCACGTGAGGTGAGTCGGCGATTGAGACCGTTGCCGAGATGTGCGCGCAGCGTGCTGATCAGGTCCGGAAACTCGGCAACCGGATCGAGAAACGATGCGAGACGATCCCGCCCAGGCCCTGGCCGAGTCAGTTGGTACTCGACAGCGAGGTCTCCGATCTCGTACATGCCCGGCGGGCGATGGAGTCGTGTCGCCACATCCAAGAGTTCGTGCGCCTCCTCGGCGGCCGAGGGAATCCGATCTCGGTCGGCAACGATCCCCACCACGGTGAGTGCGGTCAGTCCGACCGTGCCGCGGATCTTCGCGGTGGGAAATGATTCCGGCACCAGAATCGTCGCGCCGAACCGGGACTCCAAACCCGGCACCGGCTGCCCGAAGCTTGTCGACAGCATCGCCCGGAAGTCGCGCGGTGATACCGCGTCGCGCGCGGACCGATCCGCGGCCACCGCGAGCACGGTGTACCGCTTATCGGGTGGCGCCCCGTGCTCACGGGTAGCTCTCGTCGTATGCCGGCCCCTGAGCAGAGTGCGCGCCACATACCCACCGCGATCGCCGCTGGGCGGTGCGACCTCCAGATAGATCGTCGATATCGTGGCGGTCACCGAGCTCAACGCATCCATCAGTCGGCGCACTTCGTCGAAGGGCGCGCAGCGGGCTTCGAGATCGTCCATGTGTAGCCGGAACCCTGCGTGAACATGGTGCTGCACAGTGTCGATCGGGACGCCGATGCTCGCCCACCGCGCAACAACCGGACGAAGACGCGGCGTCCCGAGGCCGCGGTGTGTCCGGGCTGTGTCGGACACCAGTACCAGACAGTCGGCAACGATGGCGCTGATCTCCTCGCGCAGAACGTTTCCTCGTCGGCTGCGACGCGGGATGGTTTCGAGGATCTTGTGCGCGATCCGGTCGGTCGCCGGCGAGAGTTGCGCGGGCGACCCGAGTTCGGTGTGGCTGGTCATCGGGGGCTCACAGTGTTTCGCCCTCCAGGTCAGGTTGTGGCTTCAGTCCATCGGTGATCGCGTCGGCGAGCGACTGCGAGTCCGAGGTCACGCCGGGCTCCGCGCCGGCAGATGTCGCTCCGAGTCCGTGCCCGACGGCAACCCCCATGATGAGCGCTGCGGCCACGGCGGACCGGCGCATGTGCTGCTTCATTGCAAGCATTTCCTACAAGTCCTATCTGATCGACCGCGCGCCACGGATACCGGTGACTGGGACCACAATCGAGCAATCATGTGATGTAGGTCGCTGCGCAGCGGCGGCAAGCAAAGTCTGTACCCATCGGTATGTGCCGTCACTGCACTGAGGTCCAGAGTCGACAGAGGTGACCTTGTCCTCGGCGCCAAACCCTGATCAGCCGTCGTCCTGTCGACTGCTCCGGGCCCGGAACCCGAATTCCCTTTTCAGCCGAGTTATTAGGGAAATTCGCGTTATCGTTATTGTCGGAGCGGACTGCGTTATCGCAGCCCTGTATTTAACTGATCGTTCAGGGTTCGGCTACCCGGAGCCTTTGTCATACAGCAATGACATCGTCCGTTCCGGGCCTGACGCTGCACCAGCGGCTGGCCGAGGTCGCGACCGCGCACCCGCAGGTCCGCACCACGTTCTGGTCATTGTCGCAGTCGACGCTCACCTATGCCGAACTCCGGGAACGGTCTGTTGCAGCCGCTACGGCGCTGGTCGCGCGCGGCGTCGCGCGCGGCGAGCCGGTCGGCCTGCTGTGCCCGAACGCGCCGGAGTTCCTCATCGGCCTGTTCGCGACCACGACCGCGGGCGGTGCGGCCACCCCATTGCCGCTGCCCGCCGGGGCCCGCCAATTAGCTTCCTACCCAGCGCGTTTGGCGGGAATTGCCGACGCCGCCGGCATGCGGACCATCTTGGTGTCGCCGCAGTTCGCCGCCATCGTCGAACCATTGCGGGCGGCCATGGACATCGAATTCCTCGATACCGCAACCCTGTTCGCCGAACCGGTGGCGACGGGGCTGCCCCGGGTCGATCCGGACGATGTCGCGGTCGTGCAGTTCACCTCGGGAAGCACCGCCGCACCGAAAGGCGTGCGTCTCACCCACCGGCAGGTGCTGGCCGGGCTTGCTGCCATCCGCACCGGGATCGACCTGGGTCCGGCTGACCAGGGCGGGTTCTGGCTGCCGCTGTTCCACGATATGGGCTTGATCGGCACGCTATCGGCGATCCTGCGCGGAATCCCGTCGCATCTGTGGTCGCCGACGGCGTTCGTCAAGGACCCCGAGCGTTGGTTGCGCGAGTTCGCCGCCAGCGGGTCGACCATCTCCGCGATGCCGAACTTCGGCTACGAGGCCCTGCTGGCCGCCGTGCCGCCGGACCGCGCGGCCGATTACGACCTGCGACACTGGCGGATCGCCTTCAACGGGGCGGAACCCATTGCCCACAACGTGGTGCGCGAGTTCTGCGCGCGTTTCCGGCCGGCCGGATTCGACCCAGCGGCCATGTTCGCGGTCTACGGGATGGCCGAGGCCACCCTCGCGGTCACCTTCCCGCCGCTCGGCCGCGAGCCCGTCTTCGACTGGGTCGACCGCGTGACGCTGTCGGATTCCGCTAGAGCACAGCGGGTTTCCCCCGAAGCCGAGGGGGCCCGTGCGATCGCGGGCGTCGGCACGGCGGTCGCCGGCCTGCGGCTGCGCGTGGTCGATCCCGACTCGCGCATGACCGTGCCCGACGGTGAGGTCGGCGAGATCCTCATTCGCGGCGAGTCGGTGACCGGCGGTTATCTCACCGCCGATCCCGAGGCCGCCGCCGAGCTGTTCAGCGAGGGCTGGTTGCGGACCGGCGATCTGGGCTACCAGCGCGACGGCGAGCTGTATGTGACCGGCCGCAGCAAGGACATGATCACCGTGCGCGGAGTCAACTACTACGCGCACGACGTCGAGGCTGTCGTGCGCGATCTCGACGGCGTCTACAAGGGCCGCTGCACCGCCGCAGCCGACCCCGACGGCGGCGACACCATTGCGGTCATCGCCGAAACCGAACTCGCAGACAGCGCCGGCGACGAGCTCACCGCCGCCATAGCCGGACGGATCACCGCCCGGCTCGGCCTGGCCGCTGTGCGGGTGTATCTGGTCGCGCCGCGCAGCATCCCCCGAACCAGCAGCGGCAAACTGCGGCGGCTGGCCGCCAGGGAACTGATCGCCACCGAAACAGATTCGGAGCAACCATGCACAGCTACGACGTCTTCCGCCACTACGAGCGCCAGCACTGGCGGCTGGCCGACCTCGACCTCGACACCATCGACCCCGCACTGGTCCGGCCCGAGTACGTGACTCTCGCCAAGAGCGCGACGATGGGCGAATCCAATGTCATCGCCGCCGTGCACGGATTCCTCAACGAATTCGACGACTACGACTTCTCCACCTTCGCCGTGGTGTGGGGATACCAGGAGGTGCAGCACCACTACGCCTTCCGGGCGTGGCTGGCCGCGGTCGGCGAGAGCGTCGACGACACGGCGGTCGGGGCGATGCGTCAGCCGTACGCGCCGGGCACGACGCCGTCGGCGACTCTGGCCACCAACATCATCTCCGAGCTCACCGTCAACCACGTCTACCGCGCGGTGTCGCAGTGGGTGGGGGAGCCGGTACTCAAGGGGCTGCTGTTGAACGCGAGCCGCGACGAGGCAGGCCACGCTCGGGAATTCATCCACTACACCACCCAGCGTCTCACCCAGCGCCCCGAGGAGTTGCCGTCGGTGCTGGAAACGCTGTACGTCTACAGTTCCGAGGCCAAGATCAAGCATCCGGTGAGTACTTTCAAATCCGGCCTCACCGAACTCGGCGAGCACGAGACCATCGACACCGGCTTCGAGCTGTTCTTGGAACAGATCGCCGCTGAAGGCGAGCTCGAGGTACTGCACGACAAGGTTCGGCGCACGTTCGCCGGCATCACCGGACTCGACCTGTCCACCAACGCCCGGGTGCGGCGCGCCCTGGCCGACGCGATCGCCTGAGCCGGATGCGCACCCCTGAGCCTGCCCGCGCGGACACCCCCGACCTCGCGGTCCGGCTGCCCTGGGAGGCGGTGCCGGACTACCACTGCTTCGGCTGCTCGCCGCACAACCCGGCGGGTCTCGGGCTGCGCTTCACCGCCCACCCCGGCGGTCTGCGAGCCGGATTCCGGCCGACTCGGTCCTTCGAGTCGTATCCCGGTGTCCTGCACGGTGGCCTGGTCGGCGTGATCTGCGACGAGGTGATGGCCAACGTGATCATGTTCGAGCGTGGGATGCCGGCCTTCACCGTCTCGATGCGCACCCGCTACCTGACGCCGCTGCGGATCGACCACGACTACCACTGCACCGCGACCATCTCCCGCACGGACTCCGCCGTCATCACGGCGAGCGCGGAGATTCACGACGTGGACGACGAGCTCTGCGCGTCCGCCTCGGCCACCTACCGGCCGTTCGCCCTGGGCGAGGTCCGCCACCTGCTCACCCTTGACGACGCCGACGTCGCTCGGCTCGAGCACGCCATGTCAACCCAGAACGGAGTTCATCCATGAGCACCCCTGCCGTCGCCGACATCCTGCGCACTGTCACCGAGATAGCCACCGCCGAGATCGGCGTGCCCGCCGCCGAATTGGGGTCCGACATCGACCTGCGCGGTGTGGCAGGCGTCGACTCGGTCCGCGTGCTGCGCATGGTGGCCCGCATCGAGCGCGTCTACGACATCGAGCTCGACGACCAGGACGTGTTCGGCATGTCCACTCTCGCCGACGTGGCGGCCGTGGTGCACACGGCGTTGGCGGAGGTGCCCGCGTGACCGAGGTCGCCGACACCAACCAGCATTACGATCTCGATCCCGAGGTCTTCGGCGAATTCCTCGACCCGCTACGCAAATACAGCTCCGGCCGGTACTTGACCGATACCGACACCCTCGAACAGGCACAGCGGCACAAGTTGCGTTTCGTCGCGGGGCGGCTTCGGCTCTCGGGCGGTGAGCGGGTGCTCGACGCCGGCTGCGGTTGGGGGTCGCTGGTCCTGTTCATGGCCGAGGAATTCGCCTGTCAGACGGTCGGCGTCAGCCCCGCGCCGCGCCAGCACGAATACATCGCCGGTCAGGCCGCTGCCCGCGGCCTGACCGACCGTGTGCGGACCCACGTCGCGCACTTCGAGCAGCTGGAACTGCCCGCTCGCACATTCGACGCGGTGACGATGCTCGGGTCGATCGTGCACATGCCCGACCTGGACGCCGCGTTCACCCGCGCCCGGCGCACGCTGCGACGCGGCGGCATGCTCTACGTGTCGGAGAGCTGCTTTCGCAGCGCCCGGGCGCGAACCGCGTTCGACGATCGAACCGGCACCCGGTTCATCCGCTCCGACATCTTCGGATTCGGCGAGCTGCGCCCGCTGTCCGAGCTGGTGGCCGGTGCCGAGAACGCCGGATTCGCCATCGACTCGATCGACGATCTCACCGACGACTACCGCCGCACCATCGACGACTGGATCGCCAACGTGGACGCGGCCGCCGAGCGGATCGACACGCACAGGCCAGGACTGGCGGCCCAGCTGCGGCGGTATCTGGAAATCGCCAACGCCGGCTGGGGTTACACCACCAAGCACTACGCCCTGACCTGCCGCAATGCCCGCTGACCGCGAGGAGCCCCCATGTCCGAGAAGCGTATGCCCAAGCACCTTTCGACCGAACGCCCGCGCGTCGGAGCCGAGATGATCCCGGCCGGCGATATCGCCGCCGCCGTCGACGGATTCTTCGCCGCCTCCCCGGCCGCGCGCGCCTGGGACGTGGAAACCGGCTTCGACTGGGCCCGCGCCGACGCGGGCCGACTCACCGAGGGCCAGCGATCGGCCGTGCAGTTCATCACCTATATCGAGGATCACCTGCCCGGCTACTTCGACGTCTATCACCGGTACTTCCCCGTGGACGACTCGGTCGACGCCGCGACCTTCGTCCACAATCGCGAGCTGTATCACTTCACCGTGCGCTGGGCGGCAGAGGAGGACACCCACGCGCGGGCGCTCGCGCGCTATCAGGAGGCCGCCGGGATGGCCGACCGCGCGGGGCTGCGTACCGATCTCGCGGTCGAGGGTCGCAAGCCGTTCGACCTGCCCTACCGGCATCCGGTGCAGTTCTTCGCCTACGCGCTGGTGCAGGAGAAGGCGACCCAGATCTACTACCAGCAGCTACGCGATGTGGTCGCCGATCCGGTCCTCGGCGCCGTGCTGACTCGCCTTTCCCGTGACGAGGCCAGGCATTTCACCTTCATGGCCGACGTCGTGAGCCGGTACCTGCGGGTGCACGGCGACGCGGTGGTCGAACCGATCCGTGAGGTCATCGAGGGATTCCGGATGCCGTTGGCCGACACCATGCGTGGCTACTGGCGCTGGGCCCTGCGCATCGCCGACGTCGCCGACTACGACCACACCGCCGCTTACGCGCACCTGGTGAAGGTGGTCGACCGCGCGGTCGACGTGCGCTCGGACCGGCTCGACGAACTGGTCGGATTCATCGAGCAGTGCCGCTCGCTCGACTGAACTGTCGCCGGCGCAAGGCCACCCGGCCGCCTTTCCCCGGCATGTAGGCGATGCCGCGATCGCGCATCCGCTCCCCGGCCGCGGTTGTCGGCAAGAGCTCGAAATCCCGGAGCAGGCTACGGAGGACGACCTTCATCTCGGTATCGGCGAAGTCGGAACCGACACAGCGGCGATTCCCGCCACCGTAGGGAAGCCATGACATGAGGTCGGGTCGGCTTCCACGAAATCGGTCGGGATCGAAGACCTCAGGGTCGGGATAGACCGCTTCGTCGCCGTGGATGAGGGCCATCGAGACGATGACCCGATGGCCGCGCGGGATCACCCACTCGCCCAACTCCAAGCTCGGCGCCTTCACCTGCCGGGAAACCGTGCCGATCACCGGTCGAACGCGCTGCACCTCCCAGATCGTCCGCTGGAGCACCTCGTCTCTTCCGGCGTCCAGGTCGGTTACCAGCCGGGCCAGCGCGGCCGGGTGCCGGCGCAGGCGTTCCAGCGTCCAGGCCAGGGTGTTGGCGGAGGTCTCGTTGCCGGCGGTGAGCAAGGTCGCCAACTCGTCGGCGATGTCACTGTGCGACATGGGTTCTGCGTCTTCGTAGTGGTTGCGCAGCAGCAGCGCGAGGATGTCCTCGCGGTCGGGCAGACACGGATCAGCGAGTGCGCGGCTGATCAGCTTTGCGATCAGCGCGTCGTATTCGGCGCGGTGCTCATCGAGTCGAGTCCGTGCGGAGCGACCACGACCGAACCCGATCCCACGGCCGGTCGCCACCCGCGAGCCGACGTCGCCGAGGGCCGGCATCAGCCGGCGCAATGCGGCGAGCTCCTCGCCCTCCGCGCCGAACACCGCGCGCAGAATGATGTTGAGCGTGATGCGTACGGTCGCGGGCAGGATCGGGAATTCGGTGTTCTCCGACCACGTCGCCGCCTCGGCCGCATACTCCCGTTCGATGAGCGCCTCGTACTCGCGCATCCGTTTGCCGTGAAAGAGCGGGGACAGCAGCCGGCGACGTCGGCGGTGGGGATCGTCGTCGAGACTGAATACCGACCCGGGGCCGAGCAACGCACCGAGGTTTGGTTCGGCCTTCCCCGCGACCGAGGGGCCGGCTGTGAACACCTGACGGGCCAGCGCCGGGTCGCCGACGAAGATCGACGGTCCGATCACCGGCAGATCCAGCGTGAACACCGGGCCGAACCGGCGGCGTGAGCGCCGCATCATCCGGCGGCGACCGCTGAGGTAGAGAAGTCCCTGGGCCGAGCGGGGTAGTCGAGAACCCGGCGGCAGTGAGATCGCCGGTGTGGCGGTCATGATCAGAACCTGTACTTCTCTCGGAGTTCGGCGAGGGTGTCGATGAACCCGTCGAGCTGCTCGTCGGAGATTCGGTTGTTCATCAGTAGGCGGATCACCGCGCGGTCCTTCGGCACCGCCGGGTAGCCGAACATCGGGACCAGGTAGCCGCGATCGATGAACTCTTGTCGCACACGCACGGCGGTGTCGTTCGCGCCCACCAGGATCGAGGTCACGTATGTGGGTGTCGGGTTGATCGTGCAACCGATCTGGAGCAGCCGCTCCCGCAACCGGTCGACCCGGTCGAGATAGTTCTCCATGATCGACGGGTCACGTCGCATCCGGCGCAGCACGTGCACGATGGCGCCGACGGTCGGCGGCTGAATGTTGGTGGTGAAAACTGTTGTGCCGGAGAGGAACCGGAACGCATCCAAGGCGTCGGCCGGTCCGGCGAGCGCGCCGCCGCTGAGCCCGACGCCCTTGCCGAAGGACACCATCAGGAAGGTTGCCCGGCGCAGCGCCGCGTACTCGGCGGCGAACCGGTGACCGCCGTTGCCGTAGACCATGAACCCGTTGGCGTCGTCGACGAAGCTGATCGCGCCGAATTCCTCGCACAGATCGAGGATCTCGCCGACCGGGGCGAGCGACCCGTCGGCGGAGTACACGGCCTCGAATCCGACGATGATCTTGCGTCCCGCCAGCTGCTCCAGCTCGCGTCGAAGACTGGCGGTGTCGTTGTGGTCGAACATGATCAGGTTGCGGCCGAACTTGAATCGTTCGGCGGCCTTCCACATGCTCCAGTGGCATTCCCGGTCCAGCACGAGCACGGTGTCGGTGTTGTCGACGCCGTGGTTGTTGTTGAACGAGAACCGGGAACTCATCGCGTTCACGAAACCGAGATTGGCCAGCATTCCGGTGGCGAAGGTGAGCGCGCGCTCCTTGCCGGTGATCTCGGCGACGAGCGTCTCCAGCTCGAGGTGCGGCCGGGAGACGCCTTGGATGATCCGCGAGCCACCGACGACAAGGCCGTAGTCCGTCGCTGTCTCGGCGAAGACCTCGCGCACCTGCGGATCGTGCTGCCAGCCCAGGATACCGATGCCGGAGAAGTTGACCAGCTTGTTGCCGTCGATGCTCACGACGGCGTCGTTGCTGCCGTCGAGCTCGGGCAGCGTGATGAATTCGCCGCTCCCGCGAGCGCTTTCGAGCCAGGTGGAAAAGCCCCAGCGATCCAATACCGAGACCGAGGACTGCGTCGCCATGGTCGTTCCCCTCAGATCAGCGTGCTGAGTCGGGCGTCGACCTCGTCGGCGGTGATGCCGTAGTCGGTCAGGTCGTAGGTGTGCGAGCGAAGGCGGTCGTCCTCGGCGACCACCGCGAGCATCGCGGTGCGGACCTCGTCGGTGATCTCGCGCCCGAGTCGCCGGTAGATGTCGGTGACGACGGCCAGCGGGTCGGCCGTGAACTCGTCGAACTCGACGTCGTGAAAAAGGGCTTGGTCGTATTCGGCCCGGTCCGTGGCGTAGCGCTCGAGCGAGCGAACGGCGAACTCGAGCAGGATGGGGCCGATCGCCTCGTCCTGGAAGCCGGCCGACCGGCCCGCGACCATCTTGTTCACCATGCTGCACGCCGAGCCGAGCACCACGCTGGCGGGCCGACGATGGGTCTGGATCACCAGCGCGTCCGGGAACGTGGCCAGCAGCGCGTCCAGGCAGACGAGATGGCTCGACGACTTGAGCACCCAGCGTTTGCCTGCGTCGGGCAGCCCGATCAATTGCAGGTTGCGACGGTACCGCTGGTAGGTTTCGGTGAAATCCTGCTCAGCCAGCCACGCGGAATACGACGGCAGGTTCCCGGTGAACTCGAAATACGCCGAGAGCATCGACTGCCGGGTCAACAGCCAGCATTCCTCGACCTCGTCGGCTCTGCGGTTGTGAATGCCCAGATAGCCGGGAACCTGTTCGACGAATCCGTCGATGCCCCTCTGCACCATCTGGAAGACCGGGTCGGCCGCCCAGTCCGCGCGCGCCGGCCGGGGCTGTGGCGCATAGCCGAGCCACATTTGCAGGCCCTGGTGCGCTGGGTCGGCGGTCAGCATCCGGTGCAGAGTCGTCGTCCCGGTGCGCGGCATGCCGACGATGAACACCGGCCGCTCGATCGCGACCTCGGCGTATTCGGGCCGCGCCGCCCACTGGGCCTGACTGATCAGGCGGGACGCGAGGATGCCGGTCAGCTCGCCCTGAACCGCCTGGATGCCCTGCGGGCTCAGGTCGGCCTCCTCCCGATAGGAGGACAGGAGCACCCCGAGCCCTTCCCGGTACTCCGACGGACCGAAGTCGGTGAGCCCGGTGAGACCGGCGGCCGCCGCCTCCAGTTCCTCCACTGCTCCGAGTTCATTCACGTCAAATCCTTTGATTCGTCCTCTATTGATTCGAAACCTTAAGGAAGAGAGCCGATCTCGTGTGGTCCGGTCGCGTATACGAATCGGTCGATAGGAAAGCGATTTATCGACTTTCACCACTGAATGTGCATCAGTTGATCGCCGTATAGTCCCAATCCCGGGGTCGCGTGTGCGAACACGGAAATTGCTTACGGAGGCTGGCAGTGGTGACGGTTTCGCGCTCGGAGACCAGCGATCTCGACGCTCGGCGCGCACGCCGTATCGCCGAGGTACACGCCGCCGACCGACAGTTCCGCGATACCGTGCCGAACGCGGCAGTCACCGCGGCGATCCGGAAGCCGGGGCTGTCGCTGGGGCGGATCGTGGCCACGATCATGGAGGGCTACGCGGATCGGCCCGCCGTTGGAGAACGCGCGCGGGAGACGAGCATCGACCCGGCGACCGGCCGTACGACACTTCGCCTGCTGCCGTCCTTCGAGACCATCAGCTATCGCGAACTCTGGTCGCGGGCGGGCGCTGTGGCGACCGAATGGCACCACCATCCCGGGTCGCCGTTACGCGCGGGCGAGTTCGTCGCCGTCGTCGGTTTCACCAGTACCGACTACACCACCATCGAGCTGGGTTGTGTCCGGCTCGGCGCGGTGTCGGTGCCGTTACCGGCCGGCGCCGCCGCTGACCAGCTGACGCCTCTCATCGCCGAGACCGGGCCACGCGTGCTGGCCACCAGCCTCGAACAGCTGACCACTGCCGTCGAGTGCGCACTGGCGAGCACGTCGGTGCGACGCCTGCTGGTCTTCGACTATCAGGCGGCCGTCGATGAGCACCGCGAGCTGGTCGAGGCAGCGTGCCGACGCCTGGCCGACAGCCCGATCGCGCTCGACACACTGGCCGACGTGCTCGCGCGCGGAGCGACCCTGCCGCCGATACCACTGTTCGAGGCCGATCCGGCGAGTGACCGACTGGCCATGCTCATCTACACATCGGGCAGCACCGGGGCACCCAAGGGCGCCATGTACACCGACCGCATGGTCATCCCGGCATGGCGCGGGTTCTGGCCGGGGACAGATGAACTGCCGATTATCGGCGTGCACTGCCTGCCCATGAGTCACGTGTCGGGACGGGCCGCGTTCTCCGGCACCCTCGCGGCAGGCGGCATTGGATACTTCACAGCGACGAGCGACCTGTCCACGCTGTTCGAGGACATCGCCCTGGTCCGGCCGACGACACTGCGGCTGGTTCCGCGCGTCTGCGACATGCTGTTCCAGCGGTACCACAGCGAACTGGACCGATACGCGAGCGGCGACCGGGTCGCGGCCGCGGCGCGGGTGCGCGAGGAACTACGTGAACGGTTCCTCGGCGGCCGCGTGGTGTGGGCCGGCACCGGGTCGGCGCCGATGTCGCCGGAGATGGCCGCCTTCGTCGAATCCTGTCTCGACCTTCCGCTGCAGGACGGCTTCGGCTCGACCGAAGCGGGTCGAATCATGGTCAACGGGAAGGTGTGCCGACCGCCGGTGCGTGACTACAAGCTGGTCGACGTACCCGAACTGGGCTATTCGCGCACCGACTCGCCGTATCCGCGCGGGGAGTTGCTGGTCAAGACCGATGCCATCATTCCCGGGTACTACAAGCGTCCCGAGGCCACCGCGGAGATCTTCGACCGCGACGGCTATTACAGGACCGGCGACGTCATGGCCGAGATCGGGCCGGACGAGCTGGTCTACCTCGATCGCCGCACGAACGTGCTCAAGCTGTCCAACGGCGAGTTCGTGGCCATCGCCCGGTTGGAGGCGCTGTTCGTCAACAGCCCGCTGGTCGGGCAGATCTTCGTGTACGGCAACAGCGAGCGCGCGTATCCGCTCGCGGTCGTGGTGCCGACCTCGGCGGCGCTCGACCGCGTCGGCGCGGCCGTAGCGGACCTGAAACCGCTGATCGGCGAATCGTTGCGGGAAGTGGCGAAGAACGCGGACCTGCCGCGCTACGAGATCCCGCGCGACTTCCTGATCGAGACCGAGCCGTTCAGCACGGCGAACGGCCTGCTCTCCGACGTCCGTAAACCATTGCGCCCCAAGATGAAAGACCACTACGGCGAGCGCCTGGAGCGGATGTACACCGAGCTGGCGGAACGGGAGACCGGTGAGCTGAGCGCACTGCGTCGCGGCGGCCGGAACCAGCCGGTGGCCGACGCCGTCCTGCGGGCCGCTCAGGCGTTGCTGGGTGGTGAGAGCGGCGAATTGCTCGGCGAGGAGCGTTTCACCGACCTGGGCGGCGACTCCCTGTCGGCGCTGTCCTTGGCCGGCCTACTCGGGGAGATCTTCGATATCGAGGTGCCGGTGAGCGTCGTCCTCAACCCCGCGAACAACCTTCGACAACTGGCGCGACACATCGAGACGGTTGTGGCCGGCGGGCCGCGACAGCCGACGTTCGCGGCAGTGCACGGCACCGGCAGCACCCGAGTCCGGGCCAGTGACCTCACGTTGGACAAGTTCATCGACACCGCGACCCTCGACGCGGCACGGGCCCTACCGCCACCGAGCGGCGCGACGAACACCGTGCTGCTCACCGGCGCGAACGGCTACCTGGGCCGGTTCTTGTGCCTGGAGTTGCTGACACGCACGAGCGGCACCGTGATCTGTCTGGTCCGTGGCGAAACGGCCGCCACCGCACGCCTGCGGCTCGCTGCGGCCTTCGATCGGGGCGACCCCGACCTGGTCCGCCGCTTCAACGATCTGGCCGCAGGCCGTCTCGAGGTCCTCGCGGGCGATGTCAGCGCACCCGGCCTCGGCCTGGACGAGCCGACATGGCACCGGCTGGCCGACACCGTCGACTCGATCGTCCACCCGGCCGCACTGGTCAACCACGTTCTGCCTTATCCGGAGCTGTTCGGCCCCAACGTCATCGGCACCGCCGAGCTGATCCGGATGGCACTCACCGCGCGGATCAAACGAGTCAGCCACGTCTCGACCATGGGGGTGGTCGCCACGGGAACAGCGTCCGCCGACGAGGACGCCGATATCCGGCTCGCCAGCCCGGTTCGCGAACTCGACGGGACCTACGCCAACGGCTACTCGACGAGCAAATGGGCGAGCGAGGTGCTCCTGCGTGCGGCACACGAACGGTGCGGTCTGCCGGTTTCGGTGTTCCGGTCGGACATGATCCTCGCGCACAGCAGATACTCGGGGCAGCTGAACGTGCCCGATGTCTTCACCCGCCTGCTGCTCAGTCTGATCTTCACCGGTATCGCGCCGCGATCGTTCTATCCGACCGAAGACGCAGGGCGCGCCCACCACGGTGGCCTTCCCGTCGACTTCACCGCCGCGGCCATCGCCGCACTCAGTGAGCACGCCGTGACGGGCTATCGCACCTACAACGTCCTCGATCCGCGCAGCGTCTCACTCGACGTGGTCGTCGACTGGCTCATCGATGCCGGTCACCCCATCGCGCGAATCGACGACTACGACGAGTGGTTCACCCGCTTCGAAACCGCTGTCCGCGCCATGCCGGAGAGCCGGCGACGACACTCACTGCTGCCGCTGCTCCAGGCGTTCGGCAACACTCGCGAAACCCTCGTCCGCCCCGAATTCCCCACCGACCGCTTCCGTGCCGCCGTTCAGTCCGCCGAACTCGACCTTCCCCACATGTCAGCCGCGCTAATCCGCAAGTACAGCACCGATTTCAGTCGACTGGATCTGATCTGAGCTGTCGCCGGTCGTGCCATCGCGGGACGACCCCAGCGTTCTCGGGCGCCACACCTGCGGAGTCACGGTTACGGCCGACGATCTGCGAACAGCGTGTCCCGATCCAGGCACAATCCTCACCCGGCGAGAGATCTCGACCGGCTCGATCTGGAGAGCGGGCTGAGCCGGGTGGCCTCCGTTCCGGGCCGACGTCGACACCGGCGACCCGCTGGTCGCCGCCGAACAGGCCGGTCTCGATGCGATCTGGTGACGGCCGCTCGTGGTCGACCAGCCGACCACTTCGGTGACTACGTCGAATCCTGGCTCGTGTTGGTGGCGGCGAGGCTGCCGAGCAGTTTCACGCGTTCTTCGGTGGGGGAGCCGGGTTCGGTGGTGAATCCGAACATGGTCCAGCCCGGGGTGTCGGGCAGTTCCATTGCTTCGTAGGCGAATTCGAGGTCGCCGACGTCGGGGTGATGGATTCGTTTGATGCCGGTGCGGTGGAAGCGGACGTTGTGGGCCGACCAGCGGTGGCGGAAGGCGTCGCTGCGGGTGACGAGTTCGCCGATGAGGTCGGTGAGTCCTTTGTCGAGGGGGTTCTGCGTGGCGTAAGTGCGCAGGGTGGCCACGATGTCGTCGGCGCCGCGTTCCCATTCCGGGTAGTACAGGCGGGCGGCGGGGTTGAGGAAGACGAAGCGGGCATTGTTGGCTTCGTTGGAGGGGTCGGTCAGCAGCGGGGACAGCAGTTCGCGAGCAAGGGCGTTGCCGACGATGTAGTCCATGCGCCGGTTGCGGACCCAGGTGGGCGTGCCGGTGATGGCGTCGAGGAACCGTTGCAGGGTCGGACGCACGGTTTGGTCGGAGGTGCGTTTGGGTCGTCGGGTGGTGGCGGGGGCCGGTTTGGCAGCGCGGGTGAGGTCTTGGAGGTGCTGGGTTTCGGCGTCGTCGAGTTGCAGCGCCCGGGCAAGGGCGTGGACGATCTCGTCGGAGACGCCGGTGAGGTTGCCGCGTTCCATGCGCGCGTAGTAGTCGACGCTGATCCCGGCCAGCAGGGCGACTTCTTCCCGGCGCAGCCCGGGCACGCGGCGATGTCCGGTGCCGGTGGGTAGGCCGGCTCGAGCAGGGGTGATGCGGGCTCGCCGGGTCCGCAGGAACTCACGCACCTCGCTCTGGTTGTCCATGACGTCCACGGTAAACCGCAGGTCGGTCGGGAAGCAGTGACTGCTAGTACACGGAACAGCGGTCACTTCCAGCCATGGTCGAGTCGGCGTGCAATGGGTGCATGACCGACACGATCCTCACCGGCCTGCCTGCTCGCGGTCGGGCTCGGGTTCGGCCGGGCCGGCGGGGCGTGTCAGCGCCGCCTACCCGGGTGGGGCGGCGATGCTGGCGGTGGCGCTGATCTCCGTCGTGGTGCTCGTCCGTCCCGCCGAACACGCGCGTACCCGCACTGTTGCCGCGCACCCCAGCTGATCCACCTGTTCGACCCTGTTTCCTCCATCGAAAGGAGTACTGCTGTGCAGACTGTGACCCTCAACAACGGTGTCGAGATGCCGATCCTGGGTTTCGGGGTCTTCCAGATCCCCGATGCCGATACCGAAAAAGTTGTCACCGAGGCGATCGCCACCGGCTACCGGCTGCTCGACACCGCTGTCAGCTACGGCAACGAAGAAGCCGTCGGCGCCGCGATCGCCGCGTCCGGCGTGGCGCGGGAGGATCTGTTCGTCACCACGAAACTGTGGATCCAGGACTCGCGTGACGGGTCTGCGGAGGACGCGACGAAACGCTCCTTCGAGGACTCGCTGAATCGCCTGGGCTTGGACTATCTGGACCTGTATCTGATCCACCAGCCCTTCGGCGACTACTACGGCGAATGGCGCGCCATGACCGACCTGTACCGCCAGGGCCTGATCCGCGCGATCGGGGTGGCCAACTTCTACCCCGACCGGCTCGTCGACCTCATCGAGCACAACGAGATCACCCCCGCGGTGAATCAGATCGAGACCCACCCGTTCTTCCAGCGCGCCGAATACCAGACCGAGATGGCCGAGCTCGGTGTGCAGATCCAGTCGTGGGGGCCGTTCGCCGAGGGCCGCAACAACCTGTTCACCGACCCGACCCTGACCGCGATCGCCGACGCGCACGGCAAGTCCGTGGGCCAGGTGGTGCTGCGCTGGCTCACCGAACGCGGCGTCATCGCGATCCCGAAATCGGTGCGCCCCGAACGCATGGCCGAGAACTTCGACAGCCTCGACTTCACCCTCACCGACGCCGAGATGACCGCGATCGCCGGCCTCGACACCGGCGAGTCCCTGTTCTTCGACCACCGTGATCCCGAGGCCGTGCGCCGCCTGTCCGGCCGCAGCCACAACTGATCTGCACTGCCCGCGCCCACGCATGGCGGGCGCGGGCAGGCCCTGATCGACGAGGAGTACTACGACGCCACCGTGATCACCGACAACATCGACGCCCTGTTCGGCGGGATCTTGTTCACTCACTCCCCAGGGCGGCGGCCCCGACCGGCAGACCGCGATCAAGAACCCCGGTGTGCAGGGCATTGTCGCGTTCGAACCCGGCAGCGGGTTCGTCGTCCCCGAAGGTGAAGCACCACAACCGATCCCGATCCCGATATGTGGCTGCCGGCGAAGGTCGATCGGGGCGGCGCGGGGCCGACCGGTCCAGATCACTCGGATGCGTGACCCGACTTCGTGTCCGGATCGACCTTGTCCGCGCGCTCCCATTCCTTGTCCAGGTCGGCTCGCGAATCCGCGGCATCATCGCGATGCACATGTGCCTGCTGGGCAAGCTGCTCGGCCTGTGCGGACTTGGCCTCGGCTTCGGCCTTGGCGGCGCGGCTGCGGGCGGCGATCTCGTCGGCCCGCGCCTCTCGCTGACCGACCTCGAACTCCTGTTCCGTCGCGCGGGCACGGATATCCTCGGCCTCTGCCCGCTGGTGTGCACGCTGTTTACGCATCAACATCAAGGCGCCGGCCACGAGCGCGACAACAACAACGACCGCGACGACGATGATCACAATCACACTGGTGGTACTCATCGTTCTGCTCCTCGCACCCCCCTCGATTCTAACGCCACCGACAGTCCCGAATTCGGGTCGGTGAAGCGTCCGTCTCGCGGCCGATGATCAGAGATTCAGACGTCGATGTGGGAGCCCATGATGACGGTGCGGTCGCGGGGCAGGCCGAAGTAGTCGGCGGCGTCGGCGGTGATGTGGGAGGTCGCGATGAACAGTCGTTTGCGCCACGTCGCCATGGTCGGCTGGTCACCGCGGCGGAGTTCGATCTTGGAGACGAAGTAGGAGGCGCGATCGAGGTCGAGCCTTCCCTCTGTCGCCGTGGCATCGAGATGCCGCAACGCCGCGGGGATATCGGGACGTTCGGCGTAGCCGTAGCGGGCGGTGACGTGAATGATGCCGTCGTCGCCGTGGCCGAGTGGGTCGACGGTGAGCCGTTCCGCGAACGGGACACGGGGCACCGGGTCGGTGGCGATGCTCACGATCGCGACGTGCTGGTGGCGGACGTGGTTGTTCTCGACATTGGCGCGCATCGCCAGCGGAGTAGTTTTCTTGCCCCGATTGAGGAAGATCGCCGTGCCGGGAACCTCGAAGATCCTCGGTCGCCCTTCGTCGACGAATTCCTGCAGTGGGCCTTCACGCTGTTCGCGCGCTGCGGTGACGATGTCGCGACCGCGTTCCCAGGTGGTCATGACCGTGAACGCGATGACGCCGATCAGCAACGGTAGCCACGCACCGTGCACGATTTTGGTGAGGTTCGCACCGAGGAACAGCAGATCGATACCGAGCAGCGGCACCGCACCGAGCGCGAGCAGCCAGTACGGGGTACGCCATCGGGCGCGGGCTACATAGAAGAACAGCAGCGTGGTGATGGTGATGGTGCCCGTGACCGCCATCCCGAACGCGTAGGCGAGGGCGTGGGAGCTGCGGAACGCGAAGACCAAGGTCAGCACCGAAACCATGAGCAGCCAGTTGATCCACGGGACATAGATCTGACCGATGGTGGATTCGGAGGTGTGCACGATCCGCAGTCGCGGCAGGTAGCCGAGCTGAGCGGCTTGGGAGGCGACGGAGAACGCGCCGGTGATCACGGCCTGAGCAGCGATCACCGTCGCGGCGGTGGCCAGCAGCACCATCGGGAGCCGACCCCAGCCCGGGACGAGCAGGAAGAACGGGCTGGTGATGTTGGCCGGGTCGGACAGGATCAGCGCGCCCTGGCCCATGTAGCTGAGCATGCATGCCGGGAACACCAGAAGCAGCCAGCCTCGGGCGATCGGGCGACGCCCGAAGTGACCCATGTCGGCGTAGAGGGCTTCGGCGCCGGTCACCGCGAGGACCACGGCGGCAAGCGCGAAGAACGCGATGTGGAAGTGGCCGAACAGGAATCCCAGCGCGTAGGTCGGTGAGATCGCCTTCAAGATTTCCGGGTTGTCGCTGATGCCCGCGATCCCGGCCACCCCGATCGCGGTGAACCACGCGATCATCACCGGCCCGAATACGCGCCCGACGACCGCGGTTCCCTTGCGCTGCACCAGGAACAGGACCACGATGATCACCGCGGTGATCGGGATGATGAACTCCTCGAGCGACGGCTCGACGATCTTCAATCCTTCGACAGCCGAGAGCACCGAGATCGCCGGGGTGATCATCGAGTCGCCGAAGAACAACGAAGCACCGAAGATCCCTAGTGCCGCAAGGAAAGTCGCCGTCCGCTTGCCGCCCGGCGCGCTCCAGCGCCGCAGCAGCGTGATGAGCGCCATGATGCCGCCCTCGCCGTCGTTGTCGGCGCGCATCGCCAGCGTCACATAGGTGATCGTCACGATCACCGTGACCGACCAGAAGATCAGCGAGACGATCCCGAACACGTTGTCCTGGCTCACCGGCACCGGGTGCGGGTCGGCCGGATTGAACACCGTCTGCAGGGTGTAGATCGGGCTGGTGCCGATATCGCCGAACACCACGCCCAGTGCCGCGACGATCGCGGCAAGGCGCACGACCTCGCGACCTGTCCCCTGTCCGGGCGGGGTCGAGGTGGCGTGGGTGGGTGTTTCGGTCACAGGTTGTCCTTCCGTGGCGAGCACCCGATGGATGGCGCTGCCGTGACGATATCGCCTGTGGTCGCGATCGGATGGTGCGAGGCATGGCCGACCTCTACGAGACCAACCCCGACTTCCACCAGACCTTCGGCAGCCCCGGCGGCCGCGGAGTTCGCCGCGAACGCCCTGCGCATCCACGTGCGGCACCTGGCTTGACGGCGTGATCGGCTGCCCGAGCGCGCGCTGCGGCCCGGCCGGCCAACTGTCGACATGAGGCACGCTCTTATCGAGGACAGCTGTCATCTAGGAAGGATTCATAGATTAGCGCTATATAAGTTACGAACTATGGCGCGCCTTCCGTGGATGCGGAGTGCTTCGGCGTATTCATCCAGAAATAGGATTTTTGGGATGAAATACCAGCTCATCGCCAATGTAGATACCTGGGATCTCCTGCGCTGAACCCTGTGTGTACGGTCTATCCCAGTCAGCAGCGGAGTGCGACACGTCACAGGGGAGGTTCAGTGTTGAGGAGGCGGGTATGCGGGCGACCGGCAGCTCTGTCAGGAGCGGTCGTCGCGGTCGGCGCCGGGCTGGTATCGGCGCCGGTAGCATCGTCGGTGCCGACCGCTGAGGTAGCAGCCGTCGGCGACTTCTACAGCACGCCGCCCGATGTGGCGGCGGGGGCGGTCATCCGGACGGAGCCCGCGCATCTGGCCCTGTCAGCGACAGGGCAGCCGGAAATGATCCCCGCATCGGCGGCGTTGGACGCGTCGCAGCGGTGGATGACCGACAGGCTCGCGGGTCAGCCCGCACCGACGAACTGCGCGAGGCTGCCGTGACCCCAAATTTTCGATGAGGATGTCGATGCGGGTGCCGCGGCCGCGGCACCTGCTCGAGCGGTACTTGGCGCCGACGGCGGATCCGAAGCGATATCTCTGGGCATTCGGATTGGTGGCGCCGGTTTGCGCGTTGCTGCCCTCACAGCTGGTGATGCGTACCGGACTGGCGATCTTCTGGTGGATCGAACCGATTATCGTGCTGTTGGTGATTCCGGTGCTGGATCGCCTTGTCGGTGAAGACGGCCACAATCCCAGCGACGAGGATTACGAAGAACTCGGTGCCAACCGCTACTACCGGTGGTGTACTTACCTGTTCCTTCCGGTACAGGTCGCTGCCCTGGTGATCGCGTGCTACCTGTGGACCGATTCGCAACTTCGATTCGTCGACAAGCTGGGGTTGGCTGTGACAGTCGGTTTCTTGGCGGGGATCGGTATCAACGCCGCGCACGAACTCGGTCACCGGGTCGAGCGGCTCGAGCGGTGGCTGGCGAAGGCGGCGCTGGCACAATCCGGGTACGGGCATTTCTACGTCGAGCACAATCGGGGCCACCATGCTCGGGTCGCCACGCCGCAGGACCCGGCCAGCGCGCGGTTCGGTGAGTCGTTGTGGAAATTCTTGCCCCGCAGCGTGATCGGGGGGTTCCGGTCATCGCTCGAACTGGAGCGGGACCGGCTGCGACGCCAGCAACGTTCGTGGTGGTGCCCGCGCAACAATATTCTGCAGTCGTGGGCGATGACGGTGGTGCTGTTCGGCGGGCTCGTCGCGACGTTCGGGTCCGGTGTCCTGCCCTATCTCGTCGTGCAGGCGGTGATAGGCGTCTGGCTGCTCGAGACGGTGAACTATGTCGAGCACTACGGCCTGCTGCGAAGTCGATTGCCCAACGGTCGCTGGGCGCGCTGCTCGCCGGCCGACAGCTGGAACTCCGACCGCCTTGTCACCAACATCTTCCTGTTCCACCTGCAGCGGCACAGCGATCATCACACCAATCCCGGGCGCCGGTATCAGACCCTGCGCAGCGCGTCCGAGGCACCGCAGCTGCCCGCGGGCTATGCCACCATGATCGTCGTCGCGTCGGTGCCGGTGCTGTGGCGGCGCACAATGGATCACCGCGTCCTGGCGCACTACGACGGGGACCGCACTCGCGTCAATACGATGCCCGGCCGAGTTCGGCGTGCCGGTCGCGGGTCGAAGCGATCGCGAGGAAAGCTGGGCAGTCGTCTCGCGGGGCGATAAAAGTGCGAAGAACGGCGTTGTCACCGAGTCGGCGAGGCCGTTGCTGATTAGGCTCTGCTGGTGCTGTTCGTTCGGGTGCTGGGCCCGATCGCTGTCGAGGTGGACGGCCGGCCCGTCGACCTGGGCGGCCCGGTGCCGCGCCGATTCCTGGCAGCGCTGTCACTGACGGTGGGAACCCCGGTATCGGACGGTGTGCTCACCGAACTGGTGTGGGGCGAGGATCGTCCGCGGCAGGCGGCCGCGACCCTGCGAGTCCTTGCCTCGCGGCTGCGTTCGGCGTTGGGGCCGTCGGCCCGAGAGTGCCTGCAGCGCAGCGCATTCGGCTATACGCTGACGGTGCACCCGGAAGGGATCGATCATGGCCGGTTCGCCGGCATGATCACCGATGGGGTGCGTGTGCTCGCGGCTGGGGATGCCGGGTCGGCCGCGCGGTTGTTCGAGAATGCGCTCGTGCTGTGGCGAGGGGATCCGTGGCCGGAGCTGGATCAAGCGCCGGACCTGCCCGCCGAGCGGGCCCGGTTGACGGAGCTGCGTGCGACAGCGGTCGAGGAACTGCAGGCGGCTCGATTGGCGTGTGGTGAGACCGCGATGGCGGTGGCCGATCTGAGCGAGGCGGTGTCGGCGGCGCCGTTTCGGGAGCGGCGCTGGGAACTGTTGGCACTCGGCCTGTACCGCAGCGGCCGTCAGGCCCAGGCGTTGGCCGAAATCCGGCGGGTGCGTGAACTTCTCGTCGAGGAGCTCGGAGTGGATCCCGGGCCGGCGCTGCGCACTCTCGAGCAGCGAATGCTCGACCACGACCCCGGGCTGTTGCTCGTGGAATCCCCGCGACCGCGCGGGATGCGCACGGAGACCTCGCCCCGTACGCCACAGCGACCGATCGGGCGCGTGTTGTCGTCGTTTGTGGGTCGTGATCGCGAACTGAGCCTGCTGTCCGTATTGCTTGCCGAGCGGCGCATGGTCAGCCTGGTGGGTCCGGCCGGAGTCGGCAAGACCAGACTCGCCGTCGAATACTGTGCCGGGGGAGCGGATTCGGCGGATCGCTGGATCGTACGGCTCGGCGATGTCCACCACGGTGACGGTGTCGTGACCGCCATCGCTACCGCGCTGGGTCTGGTCCAGATCACCGGCGATCCCGTGGACCTGGTGCGGCGTGCCCTGACCCTGCGACCGGGGCAGTTGGTACTCGACAACTGTGAGCATCTGATCGAGCCCGTGGCCGAGGTGACCATGATGCTGCTCGCCGCCTCTCCGGACCTGCGGATTCTGGCGACCAGCCGGCAGCCGCTCGGGATCGACGGCGAACAGGTACTGGTCGTCGAACCCCTGCCCGTGTTCGGCGCAGCCGGCGGCGACGGTGCCGCGGTGCAGTTGCTGATCGAGCGGGTGCGCGCTGGTCGGCCCGGCTGGCAACCGACTGACAGCGACCGGGAAACCGGACGCGCGATATGCACGAGCCTGGACGGGTTGCCGCTGGCGATCGAGCTGGCGGCGGCCCGGGAACGCGCGTTCGGCCTGCACGGTATCGCCGCTCACCTGCGCGACCGGCTCGACGTGTTAGGAACCACGCCACGCGGTTCACTGTCGCGGCATGCGAGCCTGGAGGCCGCAATCGGCTGGAGCGTCGAGCATCTCACCCCCGCTGATCGCGCAATGTTGTTGCGGCTGTGGCCGTTCGAAGGCGGGTTCACCTGGCAGGGTGCTGAAGCTGTGCGACCCGTGGGAACTGATGCCGGTGTGCTCGCCACCCTGGCATCGCTGCTCGACCGCTCGGTGATCGCCGCCGACGTCACCTCCGGGGGGACACGCTATCGCCTGCTCGGGACCATCCGCCGCTACTGCCGCGACACCGACCCTGACCCACCTGCCACCCGCGCCGCACACGCCGCCTGGGCCCGCGGATTCGTCGCCGACCAGGCCGCGCTGCTGACCGGGCACCGTGCCGGCGCGGCCTACCGTTCGCTCGCCGCCGAACTGCCCAATATCCGCGCGGGAATCGACTACGACCTCGCACACCATCCCGTGCACGCGCTCCGAAGCGCGGCGGCGCTGCAATTCGCATGGCCGGTCCTCGGCGTGCTGGTCGACGGCCGCGATGTCATCCGGACCGCGCTCGACACCGCCGCCGACGCCGGCACCGAGGATCGCGCGCGCGGACTGCTGGCCTTGTCGATTGTGTCGTTCCATGCTGGTGACGCCCGCGAGGCGCTGGGGCGGGCGGAGGCAGCCATGGAACTACTCGCCGACCCCGAGCCCGACCGAGACCTGTGGCTGCACGCGCTGATGTTCCGTGCGCTCGCGCTCACCGCGCTCGGCGATCGGGCCTCGACCCGGAGCGCGATCGACCGGCTGATCGCCGAAGTCGACCGGCTCCCGACAGCGGACTGGATCCGTGGCTGCGCACAGTTCGGGCAGGGCATCGCACTACTGCTGGAGGGCAATCTCGCCGACGCGATCGGCTGGTTGGCCTCGGCGCGGGAACTCAGCGCCGAATGCGGTCACCTGTGGTGCCAAGGCATGGCCGACGTGGTGCTCGCCTGTTCGTTGCTCACTCCGGCCGCGGACGCCGACACGGCCGCGTCGGCCCTGACCGCCATCGACCGCGCGCTGCGCGCGTTCGGCGAGCAATCGAATATTTCCGACGCGCTGGGTGCGGTCTACATTGCCGCCTACGCGCTGATGGCGCTGTCGTCGCCCGAGTCCGCTGTCGGGCTGCGGGCGGCAGCGATTCAGCATTCCGAGCGGATCGGGGCTGATCCGCGGCGCTACACACAATTCGCCCACCCCGTAGTGCTGGATCGGATGGAACGGCTGCTGCCCGCCGGCGAACAACGCGCGGCCGAGCAGCTGGGCAGGCAGATGAGCTGGACGGCCATGGTCGCTCTGGTCCGTGACTCGGTCGAGGGCATCTCAGCAGACTGAGAGGCCGATGTTCGGCGGCTTCGTCGGTGCGCGAGTCTCGACGGTCGTTGTAGCGGTATTGAAACACCTGCGCGCGATCGTTGCGACGAGCCGGCACATACCGGCGTTCGTGCCAAGCACTCATCGCTACGTCTGCGAGGACAGTCCTATGTCACACCCCACTCTCGACATCATCGCGGAGGTCTATCGGGCCTTCGACAGCCGCGACTTCGGCATGATCGAACGCCTTTTCGACCCCGACATCGACATCGACCAGGCCGCCGATTTGCCCTGGGGCGGCCGCCATCACGGGCATGCGGGCGCGGTCGGCTTCTTCACCACGCTGCTCGCGCACATCGACAGCAAGGTGATCTCCGAGCACATGTTCGCCGCAGGCGAGGACGTGGTGCAGGTCGGCCGCACGGTCGGGACGACCGTCCCCGGTGGCGTCGAATTCGACCTTCCCGAGGTGCACATCTGGCACCTGCGTCAGGGGCGGATCGTCGGCTTCGACGCCTATATCGACACCCCGGCCATGCTGGCCGCCCTACGGCAGGCGCAGACGCGATGACCGGCTTCGACCTGGCTGCGGAAACGACAGTCGAACGGGCGGCCGCCAGCGTGTGGGCGCTACTGGCCGACTACGCCACCGACACGGCATGGCGCACCGGCGTCGTCGCCATGTCCGCCTCCCCGCCCGGGCCTGCCACTCCCGGCGCTCGCACCGTCGAACAGCTCCGGTTCGCGGGCCGGACCTGGCACAACAACGGTGAAGTCGTCACTGTCGAACCAGGCACCCGCATCACCTGGCGCACGCTCACCGGGGCCGACGCCGAAGGCTCGCGCACCGTAACCCCGCTGGGCCGAGACCGATGCCGCGTCCGCCTCGAGCTGCGCGTCGTTCCGCACGGCATACAACGGCCGTTCGGGTGGCTGCTGGCTCGCATGCTGCAACGCAACCTGGATCGAGATATCGCAGCACTGCGCAACCTGGCCGAATCGACGTCCGACACTGACCGAAACGTGCGGTGATGCCGCGCACTTCACACCGCCGATGATTCGAGGAGTCGAAAGGCCGTTGTCCGCCAACGAAATTGCCGTGGTCGAAGGGTTCTACTCGGCCCTGGCCCGACACGACATGGACCGGGTCAGGGCGCTGATCGCACCGGAGTTCGTGTTGGACTACCCGGTCAGGTCGTTGCCGTGGCGTGGACAATACGACGGTCCGGACGGCTTCTTCGAGTTCTTCGGACTTCGGCACACTCGACTCGACACCCACCTGACTATCGAGCGAACCTTCCAGGCGGGCAACCGAATCGTCGTGATCGCATGGTTCGAAGGGACAGTCCGCGGAACCAGGACGATCATCCACGGTCACGAGGTCGCCCTCCTGGAAGTGCATGACCACAGAATCGCCCGATTTTCCCTCTTCGAAGAAACGGCAGCCATTCTCGCCGCACTCGAGCAAACTCGATAACCGGGTGCGCTCGGCGCTCCCGAGGTGTGCCTGTACCGGGGGGGTCTGCATCTTGCTCAGCTTCTTGGGGCGGTCGCCTTTGCAGGATTCGCCGCGCGCCCGGTGACCACGGCCGTGTCCGGCCCGAGGAATCGGACGTCGTGCTGTTACCGCGCGGGTGTCGCTGTAGTCACCCAGAGACGGCGATCTGCGAGCGAAAGGATTCGATCATGGGCTCGTCGCCGGCGCGGGCTCGATACTGCGCCGCTTCACCAGCAGCACGATCGCCAGCACCGGGTAGAGCAGGATCGGTAGGAGGGTGCCGAGATAGAAGGTCTGATCGATCAGGATCGACGTGCCGGTGAGCAGGGTGAAGTCGAACAAACCGTGCAGCACCGAGTTGGCCGTGTTGCCACGCGTCACTCTCCGGGTCAGGTAGAAGAAGTAGCCGGCCAGGCTGACCATGACCGCCTGCGGCAGCGCGCTCGCGCCGTGGGTGATGCCGTTGGTCAGATGCACCGCGCCGAACACGATGCTCGACCATAACGCGACTTTGCCCTCGGTCAGCCCGTGATCGCGCAGCACCACGACACCGATCCCGCGGAACATGCCCTCCTCGCCCCAGCCGACGAACTGGGTCGCGATCAGCAGCATCAGGGTGTACAGCAGACCCTTGTCGCCCAGCGCGCTGTAGTTGATACCGAAGACGATCGCGACGAGGAACACGATCGGCACGACCCGCACCCACGGCCGGGTCGGGCGATCGTCGTGCAGGACCGGCCGCATCCAGCCGAGGTAGGCGATGACACCGTAGGTGAACGCCAAGGCGACACCGAGCGGGATGATCATGCCGTAGAACACCGCGCGCGTGGACAGGAAGTCGTCCTCGCCGGTCAGCTCGGTCATCAGCAGACCACCGAGCTGGATGATCGCCAGATACGCGATCACGACCAGCGCGAACGCTGGATAGGACAGGCGTCGGCGGCCGGTCGGGGTAGCCGATAGCGCAGCTTCAGGACGGCTCATACGGGCAAAATATCCGCTGGGAAAGCTGGACGCTTGATATTCGCGGCCGTGTCGTTCACCGCAGTGGCAGCGACCAACGGAACGCTCGGTCGCTGATCGATCCGGCCAGCGACCGAGCGTTGCCTTCCTCGGAAGGGCCGTCGCAGGTTGTGAGCGCTACGGAAACCGGCCCTTCACCCAGGAATTCGACGGCCGGACCCCTTTGGATGACTCCGACTCCGGTCGGTCGGACGTCGATCTGAGGAACAGCTGAAGGCGGCTGCGAAGCGGGTACACGGCGCAGGCGAGCCGGGAGTTCAGATCGCGAGCGGGACTCGGTCGTCGGTGGTCTGCGCACGCAGATCACCCAGCAGTCTGGTGAGCTTGCGAGACACGCTCATCTGAGAGACGCCGAGGCGCTCGGCGATCTCACCTTGGGTGAGTGTGTCGTAGAACCGCCAGATCAGCAGCTGGCGGTCTTCCGGCGGCAGCTGTGCCAGCAAGGGCGCGACGGTGATCGTGTCTTCAGCCAGTTGGTAGCGAGGGTCTTCATCGCCGAAGGTGTCGGCGATGGTCATGCTGGGATCGCCGTCGGTATCACGTGCGGGGGTATCGAGGCTGCGCGTCTGGAACGCGTTGGCCGCCACCAGAGTACGGGCGATATCGGTAACCGGAACATCGAGTTCGGTCGCGATTTCTTGCGCGGTGGGGGAGCGGTGGAATCGACGGGTCAACTCGTCGGTCGCCATCCTGACTTTGCCCTGTAGCTCCTTTTCGCGACGCGGCACATGCAACGGCCAGATGTGGTCGCGGAAGTGTCTGCGCACTTCACCCATGATGGTGGGGACCGCGAAACCCAGGAACGGTGATCCGGTGGTCACGTCGTAGCGGTCGACTGCCATGACCACGCCCAGCCGCGCGGTCTGGAGCAGATCCTCGAACACTTCACCGCGACCGGCGTATTTGCGAGCGATGTGCTCGGCGAGCGGGAGGCAGACCTCGATGATCTCCTCGCGCAGAGCATCGTGTTCAGGGCTGCGCGGGTCGGTCAGTGCCAGGTGCGCGAACAAGGGCTCGGCGTGTTCGTAGGTGGGGCGGGCGGCGGTGGTGGACATGCGGATCAGCTCCTGGTCTGCGACATGCTCAACGGCGGGGAGGAGGTGAACTAGAGGCTGTTGAGGCCCAGCATTTTGGAGGACATCGTCATCGCCGCACCCAGGCCGACGGCGTCGAAGAAGGCGACGGTCGGCGACCCGGTCAAGGCGGCCAGGCCCAACAGAAAGAACACACTGGTCGCCAACACGATGGTGGTGCTGGTCAGATCCATGCTCGGCGTACTCGGTACCCGATTACGTGAGGTGGTCATGAGCAAAGGGTTGACCGCCGTGGAGGCGAATAAACCGGAACCGGTCGATGATGTTGATACGGAGGCAGTTTCGTACTTCAGGATTGAAGTACCTGTCCCATGGGAAGGCATCAGTACACGTCTCGCCCGGAGTCGGTGGCCCCGCGGCGTCGAGCCGGGAAGACTCTCGCCGCTCCTCGTCCGGCGCTACCTCAGTCCCGAAGTGGCGGGGCAAGTCGGATCAGCATCCGTAGGCTGAGTGATCACGAGGTTCTCAGCGGAGGGGGCAGGTTGAACGACTACGGCAGTTTCGCTACCCAACCGTTGCCGGTGCAGTACAGCACTCCACGTGCTGTCGCGCCGGTGCCGTTGAAAGGCGTGCGTGGTCACGGGGGCTCAGGGTCTTCCGGGTTGGTGCGGTCGGGTGGCTATGTCGCGGTTGCTGGCGTGGTGAGTCGCGTGACCGGGTTCGTGCGCACGCTCGTGGTGGCGGCGGTGCTGGGGACCGCGGCGGTCGGGGACGCCTACAACGGTGCCAACAATCTGCCGAACATGGTCTACGAGTTGCTGCTGGGCAGCGTGCTGGCCAGTGCGGTCATTCCGGTGCTGACCCGGGCCCGTCGTCGGGGCCGTAAACGTTCACGCGAGTTCACTCAGCGACTGATGGTCGCGACCATGATCGCCCTGGCCGTGGTCACGGCCGTCGCGGTGGCGTGTGCGCCGTGGATCGTTCGCGGGTTCGTCGCTGATGCCGAGCAGCGGCGCCTGGCGATCTGGCTGGCGTATCTGCTACTGCCGCAGATCTTCTTCTACGGCATCGCCGTCGTCGTGGGCGCGGTACTCAACGTCCGTGACAGCTTCGCCACCGCAGCGTGGGCGCCGGTCGTCAACAATGTGATCCTGCTGGCGACCTGTGCTGTGTTCGTGGCCCTTCCCGGCCCGGTCACGCTCACTCCGGCATCGATGACCACCGCGCAGATCCTGACCCTCGGTATCGGCACCACAGCCGGGATCGCCGGGCAGGCAGTCTGGGTCGTGGTGGCGTTGCGCCGAGACGGGTTCACCTGGAGCTGGCGGGTGCGGCCTTTGCCCTACACCTGGCGCCCGGTCCGGTCCGGTCTGCCGGTGATGGGCTGGCTGCTGGTCTACGCGGTGATCAGCCAGATCGGCGTCGCGATCACGATGCGAATCGCCTTCGACCACGGCGGTGTATCGGTCTACACCTACGCCGAATTGCTGTTCCAGGTCCCCTACGGCATTCTGGCCGCGTCCGTACTGACCGTGCTGATGCCGCGTATCTCTCGCGCGGCCGCCCTCGGTGACCGGACCGCGGTCGTGGCCGATCTCGCCCGCGGTGCCCGATATCTGTCGGTGGCACTGATTCCGATGACGATGGCCATGAGTCTTCTCGGCCCCGGGTTCACGACGGTGGTGTTCACCGGCCGTGTCGATGTCGAGGCCGCCACCCTGATCGGCACCGCAGTCGCCTGTTCCGCATTCGGGCTGGCGCCGTTTGCTTTGGTGATGCTGCGGATGCGGGTGTTCTACGCCTACAACGACACTCGCACTCCAGCCGTGCTCAACCTTGTCATGGTCACCACGAAGGTCAGCATCCTCGTCCTGGCCGCCACGGTGCTGGCAGACCGAGCCGTCATCGTCATGCTCAGCGTCGCGAGCTCGTTGGCCTACGTCGCCGGCGCTGTCGCCGGTCATATCCTGTTGCGGCGCAGACACGGGTTGCTCGGGTTCTCCACTGTCGCAACCACCGTCGCCCGGGTCGCGGCGGCCACCGTTCTCGCCGGGCTGGCGGGACTCGGTGCCGTCGCGCTGACCCGCACCTCGATCAGCGCGGGCGCAGTCGAACAACTCGCGGCCACCGCGGCCGGTGCCATCGCTGCCGTACTGGTGTTTGTGCTCGCCGCCCATGTCATCGGTATTCCCGAACTGCGCGCGGCGCGAACACTTCTACGCCGGGCGTGAGGAGGCCGATGGCGGTTCTGAAACCCTGTGATGGCGGCGAATATGCAAAGTTCGACAACCCTTCAACACAACTCGACGCGGTTGCCACGACGATCGCCGCGCTCCACCACGACAACACCCTGCTGCGCCAAGAACGTCACCGCACAGGCGATCTCATCACGCTCGACGACCACCGCACCATCCCGCCGATCTGTTCGTCATGATGATCCGATGGACAAACTCCTGGTAAGAAAAGATGTGGTGGACAGCCACACGGTCTGACCAAGCCACCCACACCGACGGACGACCTATTCGGATCGGCTTGTCTGGACAGCTGGCGGGATCGGCGAGTTACGTTCCACCCTTATGCGCGGGTTTCTCGAACGCATACCGCGCCGGTGCTCACATTGGCCGAGACTGCCGAGATGACCGCGTCCAGGTGTTGTTCGGTGCGCGCCAGTTCGATGATGTTCTGGCGCAAGTGATCACGCTCCACCTCGAGGCGGCCGAGTAGGGCAGGGGTGGCGCGGCCGTTGATCAGATGTGGCGTGAGCTCGCCGATGGTCCGGCTGGACAGGCCCGCTGCATACAGCTGCTGAATCAGCAGTACCTGATCCACGGCGGTGTCGGCGTAATGGCGCTGACCGCTGGAACTGCGCTCGGCATGTAGCAGGTTCTGCTGTTCGTAGTACCGCAGGGCCCGGGCTGAAACCCCGGTCCGGCGAGCCAATTCACCAATACGCATTCCGGCCCTTCGCGTGATCCATGCCACAAACGCTTGCCTCTGACATCGACGTCAACTTCTAGCGTAGTCGAGGTACCCATCCGCGTCGGAAGTCCTGGCAGCGAACCGAAAGAATATTTCACTCATGGTCATTCACCCCGTCACCGGCCTGGCCGACCCCGCGCCCGCGCCGACCGTCACCGTCAAACCACTCAGGGTGCGCAGGTCCGGCCGTGCCGAAGACCTCCAAGTGAGGGTTTCCGCCCCGGTCACCGGCGACAACCTACCGGTCGTGCTTTTCGCACACGGGTTCGGCTCGAACTTCGACGCCTACGGGCCGCTGGTCGACTATTGGAGCTCGCACGGATTCGTGGTCATTCAGGCTACGCATTTGGACTCGAAGCGGATCGCCTTGGCAACCGAGGATCCGCGTAAGCCGCGACTGTGGCGTCACCGGGTGCAGGACATGACGAGCATTCTCGACGAACTTTCCGTATTGGCGGCATCGGTGCCTGGTTTGCGCGGTCGGGTCGACCACGACCGGATCATCGCCGCGGGACATTCCTTCGGTGGGCAGACCGCGGGAATCCTGGTCGGTTTGCGCGTCACCGACCCGGAAACCGGGATCGCGGAAGACCTGTCCGACCGGCGCGTCATGGCCAGTATCCAACTCGCCACCGCGGGACGCGGCGGCACAGAACTCACGGCCTTCGCTCGCGAACATCTCCCGTGGCTGCGCGACCAGGACTTCTCGCACATCAACGCCCCAGGTCTGGTGATCGCTGGGGACGATGACAACCTCCCGCTGTCCACCCGCGGGCCGGCCTGGACGACCGATCCTTACACGCTGAGCCGGGCGAACAAGAGCTTGCTCACTGTGTTCGGCGGCCAGCACTTCCTGGGCGGTATTTCCGGCGAACACGTCAGCGAGACCACCGACGAGAACCCCGACCGGGTCGCGCTGATACAGCAGGTCACCCTCGCCTACCTCCGTCACGTCGCCGATATCGATCACCGCGGCTGGACTATCGCCCAGGCCGTACTCGCGCCCGCCCACCCCCTGGGACGGCTGGAATCCAAATAGCGGGCCTGTCGAACTACTGTGAGGCGGTATTTCGGTGCAGGCACCGAGTATGGGGCAAGGCTGAGAAAGGGTGCGATGACGAGGGTGATCCGCGCGGCGCTGACGGCGCTGGTGATCGTGTCGGCAACGGTGGGCTGCGACGACGACCCGGGTGCGAACGTCGTGCACGATAACCCTGTGAATCGAATGCTGCCCGAGGGTGAATCACTACTGCTGCGAACAGATTTCAACGACGATGCGGCCTGGCGCGAGACACTCGACGCGGTGAATCGGTTCTATGAAAGCGAAGACGTCGAGTACGGGCTGACCGTTATCGACACCCCTGACTTCCGGGAAGTGACGGCCGGCGACCTCGAGAAGCTGCTCACATCGCAGTACTACATCTACATCGTCGACGAACAGACCATCCGCGATCCAGAGCACCCGATCCTGGCAGTCGACAACAGCGGCGGCGGTGAACCCGCCGCAGGCCTGCCGACTTTCCGGATCTTGCCAAGAGAAGTAGGGCCGGCCGAAGTCAACCTCACGCTTGCGAACATGGACTTCGAGGACTTCGCATCAGCGGTGGACCCGGACGGGGTGTTTCGCGGCTTCTGACGCCGGGCCGACTTGCGGTGCACCATGTTTCGTCGTCCGTGCGATCGAACGGGTGATCGGTTGTCATCCGTGACCTGATCGACGGAATAGCGTCTGTGGGGCGACGACGTTGAGATCCGGGTGGTATCGGCGAAACGTGACGTTGACATGCGAGGTGCCTCGCGGGCTGGTCATGAGGACAGAACCGGTGGTGGCTGGTCTGTACCGGCCTGGGCGGTGCGAAATGGCGCGATCGGCGCGGTCTCAGCATCGGGCGCTGTTGGACCTGTTGCTGACCGGAATGCTGGGCGAGCGTGCGCAGTTGGTGTTCACGCTGGCTGATCTCGAGGGCCGCCGGTATCGAGCGCGCGGTGCCTATTCGGTACCTACCCGACTGAGTGATCGGATCGGGTTGCCGGGTCGACGTGGCACGAGGCGCCTCCGCTTCGCTGTAGCCACGTCGACCGGCCACCACCCGGTCGCTGCGCAGCCAACGACCGGGCATCAGTCATTCGCAGTCGTTGTCACTCCGGATCGGCGCTATCGAATACTCGCGGTCAGCGTTGTCCGGCAATGAAAGTTGCTGAGCCTCAACATCTTTCTCCGCCGGGGTTGTCGAGCTCGTTATTGTTGTCAACGATCTCGCGGGCGCGCGATCAGTAGTTGGGTCGGGAGCTCGATTCAGCGGACCTGGGTCGTCTCGAGAATGCCATGTCGCCGCGCACGCCCTGCGCACCAGCGCAGCCGACGCGGTTCTGCCGTTCGCACCGGCGACTCCGACCTGACCCCGATTCCTGTATCCCGACGCGCGCGGTTCCCGTAAGCTTCGTCGCGTACGTGCAGGTCAACCGGCCGACGATGGAGTCTCATGACGTCCACAGCACTGAAGAAGCCGCCACCCACACCGGTTCTGCGAGCCGTCGAGCGAGTGCGCGACGCGCTCTCGGCGCTGCATCGCCGACTGGTTCCCGGCCATATCGCGCTACTGGAACTACAGATCGCCGGATTCCTCTCGCAGGCGATCAGTGCCGCGGCCGAGCTGGGTATCGCCGACGAACTGGCCCGTGGGCGGCGCGGGGCGGCGGAGCTGGCCGCGGCGGTGGGCGCCCACGAGGACGGCGTGCGCAGGCTGATGCGTCTGCTGGTGAGTTTCGGGGTGTTCGCCCAGCATCGCGACGGTTCCTACGGGCTCACCAGGATGGGTGAGTCGCTGCGCTCCGACGGCGAGGTGACGCTGCGCGACACATCCCTGTTCTTCGGTTCGCCGTTTCACCGCAACCACTGGACCCACCTGACCGACGCGGTACGCACCGGCGAAGCCGTCGGCCCCGCTCTCGACGGTGCGAGCTTCTTCGAGTACGCCGCGACGCACCGCGAGATCGGCGACCTGTTCGACCGCGCGATGACCAGCATCAGCACGCTGTCCATCGAACCGTTGCTGGCGGCTTACGATTTCGGCCAGTTCGGCACCCTGGTGGATGTCGGCGGCGGGCGTGGCAGCCTGCTGGTGGAGATCCTCGACCGCTACCCGGACGCCGAGGGCATCGTGTTCGACCTTCCCGACGTGGTCGCGAACCTGGACAGCGAACTCACGGCGCACGGGCTGGCGGGGCGCTGCGCGGCGCGGGAGGGGTCGTTCTTCGACGAGGTCCCGGCAGGTGGTGACGTCTACCTGCTCAAACACATCCTGCACGACTGGTCCGACGCCAAGGCCGAGCAGATCCTGCGCACGATCCACGCCGCGATGGATCCGTCTGCCCGGCTGCTGGTGATCGAACTGGTGCTGCCCGATCATCAGCGCCCGCACCCGGGCAAGTTCATCGACCTGGAGATGCTGGTCAACACCGACGGCGGCCACGAACGCACCGAGGCACAGTTCCGCGAGCTGCTCGCGCGCGGCGGTTTCACCCTGCTGCGGACGGTGCCCACCGCCGCGCCGGACTGTGTGCTCGATGCCCGCCCGCGCTGATCGCGCCAGACTCGCTTTCCGACTCGACAATCCGCGGCGACAAGGTGTGGGTGATCGCTAGATTGCGGGTAGCTGCTCGCCTTGTACGACTTCGATGTCGAGTTCAATTTTGACGGTGGTCCCGACGGCGGCCACGCCCGTGCGCACAATCGCGTTGTAGTCGATCGCGAAATCGTTGCGGTGCAATAGTGTTTCGGCGTGGAACGCGGCGCGTACCCCACCCCACGGATCTGATCCGAACCCACCGAAGGCCACCTCGAGATCGACCGAGCGGCGCTGCCCGTGCATGACCAGCTCACCCGGCATCACCCAGGTGTCACCCCCGGTACGACGTAACCCGTGACCGGTGAAAGTGATCATCGGATACCTGTCGACGTCCAGGAACTCCGGCGAGCGCAGGTGATTGTCACGCATCGAGATTCCGGTATCGATACCCGCCGCTTTGATCTCCGCGTACCCGGTGGATCGCTCGAACGGCTCAGCGATATCGAGTCGCCCACTCACCTCGGCGAATCGGGCTTTGATACTCGCGATTCCCAGATGACGCGCGGTGGCGATCACTGTCGAATGCGCCGGATCGATCATCCACGGCCCAGTCGGGGGCAGCGCCACTGCCCCCATCGCCGGCACCAGGACCACCTCACCGAGCGCGCCCGTCCCTGTGGAAGAGATCTGCGCGATCCGTGCCACCGGCTCGAACCCGACAGCGGTGAGCACCGCGGTGTGAGTACCCGCGGGCATCAGGCCGGTGCTCACCGCTCCGGTTTCGTCGGCAACCCCACGGGCGATCTGGCTGCCCGTCATATCCGTCACCGTCAACACCGCGTCCGGCACCGGCCACCCCTCCGCGGTGCGAACACGACCGGTCAGCCCGCTCATCAACGATCCCCGAGGTCGTAACCGAGCCGCAGGTCGTAGGCGGCTTCGCTACCGGTCACGGTGACCTGCCCGGTCACCGGCGGATAGCCACGAGCGACCACGGTGTACTGCCCTTCGACGAGATCGGTCACGACGTAGCGGCCGTTCTCGTCGGTGCGCGTCGTCGCGGTCACCTCACCCGCGGCGTCGAGCACAGTGACCAGCACGTCCGGCGCCGCCCGCTCGCCGTCGGCCCGCGCCGATCCGGTGAGCACCGCCATCGCGGTCAACTCGATGTCATGACGCATGACGCCACTGTCGGGCACCGTCAATGTGATTGCGCTGGGACGCATGTGCTCAGCCGCCGCGACCAAGGTGTAGACACCCGACACCACGCCGTGGCACAGGTAGGTGCCGTCGCCGCCCGTGACTGCGGCCCCGACCACCTCGCCACGCATATCGGTCAAGGTGACGGTCGCACCCGACAACGGCGAGCCGTGCGCCGCGGTACGGACGACACCTGACAACTCACCGGAACCCACCAAGGTCAGATCCATGCGCAGGGGCCGCCGGCCGACCGAAACATTGACCGCGGCCGGTTGGTGCCCCATCGCCGACACGATCAACACATGACCCCCCGACTCCGGCGCACTGATCGCATAGCCACCATCAGCGGCACTGCACGCCCGCGCGACCTGACGGCCACCCTGATCGATCAACGTCAACACCGCACCCGGTAACGGCTGACCATTCTCGCGGCGGACATGACCGTCCACCGCTCCACCGCCGATGCCCGAGCCGGACAACTCGCCGGTGGACGGAGCGGACTGCGACGACGCGTCGGCCTGGTAGGCCCGATGACCGTTCTGAGCTACCGGCGCGTGCCGTCCGGCCGAAGCAGTCGGCACCAGCTCCGACTCGGACAACACTCGCTCGGCGCCTTCCCAGACCGGGTCTTCTTCCCACCTCGGGTCCGCGAGTACGGCCAATTCGGCGTCCAGCGCTGCCATTCTGTCGGCATCGGTCGGATTATCCTGCGACGCAGACTCTTTCACGGTCGGGTCGAGCGCCGGATCGATGTCGATCGTGCTGCGCAGCGGACGATTCGGAAGCCACATGGTCGCGAGGAAGGCGACGACCGCTGCCCCGGCGGCGATGAGGAAGATCCGGCCGGTCGCATCGCCGTAGGAGGCGCGCACGATCGTCGCTATCGGTGCGGGTAGGCCGTGCAGGTTCAGATTGCTGCCGCCGGAGGAACTGGTTGTCACACCGATCTTCGCGAAACCCTCTGTCGACAGCTCGCTCACACGGGTAGCCAGGACCGACCCCAGCACCGAGACACCGATCGCGCCACCGAACGTGCGGAAGAACGCGACGCTGCTCGATGCCGCGCCGATATTGTGCACGCTCACGGTGTTCTGCACGGCCAGCACCAGGTTCTGCATCATCATGCCGACACCGAGCCCGACAACGGCGATGTAGGTGCCGACCAACCACAGGTTGGTGGCGTGATCGATCGTCGAGAGCAGCCCGAACCCGACCACCAGCAGCGCACCGCCGGTGACGACGAACGACTTCCATTTCCCGAACCGGGTGATCAGCTGGCCCGAACCGGTCGACGCGACGAGCATGCCCGCGACCATCGGGATGGTCAGCACACCGGCCACCGTCGGTGAGTATCCGCGCGCGGTCTGGAAGTACTGGCCGAGGAAGGTGGTCGCTCCGAACATCCCGATTCCGACCGCGATCGAGGCGATGATCGCCAGACCGGTGGTGCGCTCGGTGACGATCGACAGCGGGATGATCGGCGACTTGGCTCGGGATTCGACCAGCAGGGTCGCGAGCAGCAGCACTACGCCCACGCCGACGTACAGGGCCGATTCGCGGGAGAACCACGCGTAGTAGTCCGCCTTCCCCGCGAACGACACCCAGATGAGCAGCACCGACACACCGGCCGTCATCAGGGCGGCGCCGAGCCAGTCGATCGACACCCCAGCCTTGCGTTCGGTCGGCAGCCGCAGGGTCCGCTGCAGCAGCACCAGGGCGATCACGGCCAGGGGCACACAGACGAAGAAGCACCAGCGCCAGCCGAGCGGACTGTCGACGATGACACCGCCGAGGATGGGTCCACCCGACATCGACACCGCCATCACCGCACCCATGTAGCCGGAATAGCGCCCGCGTTCACGCGGCGAGACGATGGAACCGATGATCGCGACGACGAGTGCGGTCAAGCCGCCCATGCCGATGCCCTGGATGACTCGTGCCGCCAACAGCATGGGTACATTGCCCGCGACGCCCGCGATCACCGAACCGATGACGAAGATGACGATGGCCGACTGGACCAGCAGCTTCTTGTTGAACAGATCGGCGAACTTGCCCCAGATCGGGGTGGACGCGGCGTTGGCCAGCAGTGCTGTGGTGATGACCCAGGCGTATGCGGTCTGCGACCCCTCCAGGTCGCCGATGATGGTGGGCAGCGCGGTCGCCACGATCGTGGTGCTGAGCAGTGCTGT
This sequence comes from Nocardia sp. NPDC055165, assembly GCF_053606985.1. Classification (NCBI taxonomy): domain Bacteria; kingdom Bacillati; phylum Actinomycetota; class Actinomycetes; order Mycobacteriales; family Nocardiaceae; genus Nocardia; species Nocardia sp. NPDC055165. The sequence goes on along the minus strand of NZ_JBSGSS010000002.1, from coordinate 304,616 downwards.
GAACAGCGCCGCCAGCAGCCCGGTCATGGCTTCCAGGATTTGACGATGGGTCATCGCGACCGGGGCCCGCCGCGTCCCCGACTCGACTGGATCAGACATCCGCTTCCTGACTTTCTGTCGAAACCGGCCGACGCGCGCCCACCGCGGTGTGGGGCACGACTGCGGCCAGTGAATTCCTGAGTTTGCGAACGACCGAGGTGGCCTGTTCGGCTTCGTCCTCGCTCCAATCGGCGAGAGCGATCTGCAATCCCTGTGCTCGCGATATTCGGACTCGCCGCAGCAGATCGCGTCCTTCGTCGGTGATCTGGATGAGAGTGGCCCGGCCATCGCTGGGATCGGCGTGGCGGGCGATGTTGCCGGAGCGCACCAGCTCGGCAACATGCCTGCTCAGTGTCGACGGGCTGATACACAAGTCCACAGCGAGATCCACCTGCCGGCACGGACCCCTGGCCTCGAGCGAGCCCAGCACGCCGATGCCGCCTGGAAGCAGGTCCCCTTCGTCGGGATGGGAGAGGGCAGCGCGGATGGTCCGGCCCATGAAATAGAGCTCTCTGATCAGGCTCTGAGCCGTATCGGGTGACACTGCCATGACTACTCCCAGACGAGAATATTTACTTGCAGAATGCAACTATACATTACATTACTTGTGCTAATCAACTAGCTGGCATGGAGGCATGTGCGGCTTGGTGCGACGGCTGCGACAACAACGGCGGGAACGGCAGGCGAACCCGGTCGGGACGATCGGCGCCGACGCGCTCTACGGCCCTTCTGTGAGAAGTGGGCCGGTGCCGGGCGTGCGGCTTCCTCGGATATGCGACGACCGAGGGGCGATCGCGGTGGGCATCGGTGTGCCGGGAACTTCGAGGGCCGCCCGGTTCGCCCCGTCTCCGGATCGACGCTGTGAAGCGTTGGGGCAGAACATGATCAGTCAACGAGCGCGGGGGAGGGAATTCGGATGGCAACTGCGGCAACAGGACACGCAGATGATTGATGTCGATGTAGCATAACTGCTGAGCGGGGGGCTCGGATCTGATCCCGCAGTGGCTCCCTTGCTTGTCGCGAAACTGTTCTGCTGCCGTGAAATACACCAATTCGACAGGAGATCGCCATGCCAGAAGCTCGCCCGGACCGCCTGCGTCTACTTGCCCCCGATCAGGAAGCCGCCGCGTTCGCCGTCGTTGCCGATCTGCTCACCGGGAACGCGGCCGGCGTCCCCGACTACTTGGTCGATGACATCGCCGCCGTCCGCGGGCGGTGCCGGTTCGCTCAGGTCCAGATTCCCGGCTACGACGGCGATCTGCTCGACGCGATGGCCGCCTGGCCGACCAGCGGAGGCCCGCATCCGCTCGTCGTGCTTCCCGCCGGTTTGGACCCGGCGGGCTGGAAAATGTACTCCGGGGCGCTGATAAGGCTGCTCATGCGCGGCTACGCCGTCGTTGCCTATACCGAGCGCGGCTTGCCCGGTTCCGGTGGCGAGCTGACGGTGGCCGGTCCCGAAGACGTCGCGGACGGGTCGCTGGTGATCAGCTGGGCGCTCGATCACCCGGAAATCGAGGTAGACCCGGAGCGTATCGGCATGGCCGGCATCTCCTACGGCTCAGGCATCGGCCAGCTCGTCGCTCAGTCCGATCCGCGCGTGAAAGCGGTTGTCGCCCTGAGCACATGGGCTGACCTCGGCGAAGCGTTGTACGACAACGGGACCCGTCACATCCTCGCCGCTGAAGCGCTGGCCGCGATCAGTGAGAAGCCCAGCGCCGAACTGGTGAAGGTGCTCGAGGACTTCCGGACGAACACCGACATCGAAGGCGTGCTGAAGTACGCGCGACGGCGGTCACCCGCCCACATCCCGGATCAGCGCCGCCCCGTGCCGACCTTCTTCACCAGCTACTGGCACGAGACCATTTTTCCCCAGAACCAGCTGCTGAGCTACTTCGCCGAGTTCCCCGGCCCCAAGCGCCTGGATCTGGCAATCGGAGATCATGGGGCAGTGGAGATCCCGGGCTTGCTGCTCGGTGTGTACACCCGCACCACCGAGGCCGCATACGACTGGCTCGACCACTATCTCAACGGTGTCGACAACGGCATCGATGACGACGGTGCCGTGCACACCGAGACTATGCACAGCTTCACCGTCTCCTCCTTCGCCGGTGTGGAAGGCTGGTCATCCAATCCGATCCGCACCTACTATCTCGCCGCACCTGCGAGCGGATCCGGCGATGGTGCGCTGGTTCTCGACCCGCCATCGGAGTTCAGCCGGAATATCCGGTCCGGTGCCCCGAATGTCCGCGCCGTGAATCAACTGGTCCTGGATGGCTTCCGCGAGCGGTTGCTCATGCCCGTGCGTCACAAGCTCGCCGAGGTCGACCGATCCGCCGCAGCGGTGTGGACGAGCGCTCCGCTCCCGGCGCCGCACCACATCGCGGGCATCCCGCGAATTCGTGTGACGGTGACGCCCACCACCAAGACCGCCACCGTCGTCGCCTACCTCTTCGACCTGGACGTGGTCACCGGCAATCTGAAGATCATCACCCATGCCGCGACCACCGTGAGCAACGCCGTACCGGAACATCCCACCGCAGTCGAACTGCGCTTGCAGGCCACTGACTATCGGGTCCCCGCCGGCCACCGGCTTGCCGTCATCCTCGCCACCGAGGACCCCTTGTACGCCGGCGAGACCGAACCTGGCGCCGTGGTGACGCTGTCCGCCTTCCACGGTGCCGCGGGTATCGATATCCCTTTGGCTGACTGATACCACCGGTGACTGATTGCCCGGGACAGCGCGGTCTCCGGCAATCAGTCCGCCGCGGCCGACAGCCGGCTTCACATCACGCTGATGAGGAAACGCGTCAGAACCTCGACCAGGTCCTCGAGTTCGGCGGAGGTTCCCTCGACGCTCCACTGATGAACCAGCGCCATGAGCGCTCCGATGAAACCTGTTGCTGCGGCACGGAAACCGCCGGCGGGAACGAAGTCCGGGTCTCGCGCCTGCTTCAGTTCTGCCGTGAAGAACTGTACCCAGATCTCACGCTGGTCGACCCGATGCTTCTCGACATCGGCGCTCACGCCGACGATTTCGACGAAAGATACCCGCGCACGATGGGGGTTCATCCCGATCGATTCGGCGTAGGCACGCACAGCGATGCGCGCCCGCGCGGGCGCGTCCACCTCGCCGGCCTCGCTCAGCGCCTCGACCACCGCCCGGCGCGCATCAGTCTGAACCAGGTCGTAGACCGCCAGCAGTAGTTGCTCGCGGTTGCCGAAATGCTCATAGAACTGCGCGCGGGCCAAGCCAGCGGCCTTGCACACCATCGTGATGGATGCGCCTTGATATCCCTGCTCGCCGAACACGGCGAGACCGGCTGCGATGAACTGCTCCCGCCGTTCGGCCCGGCGATCCTCGACCGGGCGACCGTCGTAGATGCGTGGGGACCCGCTCGCAATCACGCCGTCAACTCTAGTGGCCCGAGCGCGGCCGGTTCGCGGCAGCCGATGGACAGTTCGGAAGAAGCCGATGATTCGGTGGTCCACTCCGAGCTGGCTCGACTATTTGACTCCGATCGGTTTGCCGAAGAACGACGCGATCGTCTCGCCGAAGATGGACGCGAACAGGGTCATTCCGTCCGGATTCAGGGCTAGCCAGCCCGCATCGGTGATGCTGCACCCCGGCTGAGCGGGAACTCCGTCGAGTCGATCCTTCAACCACAGCAGCGCCGGCGCGGCCCCGGAGATCTCCGTTGTGATGTGCTCGGCAAAGTGCTCGCGCGTGTATTGCACTGTCGCCGTGGGGTTTTCGCAGTACGTGTTCACCAACGTGTTCACCGGACCGACCGGGATGAGTTCGTCCGGGTTCGCGTTCCAGATATACATCGGCATGTCGGGAACAGACTTGCCCATGCGGGTCTTGTCCAGGGTCGCCATGACAACGGGGTCGCGCAGTGGGTCGCCGCCCGGGACGCGCAGCATGCCCGAGATATTCAGGAAGGGCACCAGCGCGGTGTTGTACTGCACGCACAGCCCGCCCTTTACCGTCGCCAGACCTTTGCCCAGCGGGTCGAGGTCGCGGTTCAACATCTCCGCGAACTCCGGATACTCACGCGAAAGGCCGAGTACCGCGGCGTAGATGATCCCGGCCCACGCCCCGTTGTTGCCGTTGCTGAGCACTGCGCCGAGATCGGCGGGAACACCGCCCTCGGCGGCACCCACGATATCGATCTCGGGTGCGTAGCTTTGTTTCAGCTCGGCCGCGTGGCCCGTGGCGATCGCGCCACCGGAGTATCCGTACATGCCGATGCGCGCGTCCGGCGTGACTCGTAGCGGCTCGAAACTCCGGGCGGCCCGAATGCCGTCGAGGGTGATGCGACCGGCCAGTGGCCCGGCCGCGTACGCGCTGTCGGGCCCCTGATGGTCGGGGATCACGACGGCCCAGCCCTGTTGCACCGCCGCTTGCGCGATCACGAACTCTGCCGGAGCGACGATCTGGCCGGCCAGAATGGCAGGCGACCATTGCTGCACGGCATAGGACGGCGCGCAATACCCGGCCAGCGAATCCTCGGCGATCTGCATCGACACCAGCTTCGACGGTGTCGAATTCCGCGGCTTGAGTACCGTCGCGACGGCCGGGACGGCCTCGTCGCGGCTGTTGTTCGACCGGTAGGACACCTGCCACGCATCGACATTGAGCGGGATGACCCCGACGTTGGCGACGTTCACCTGGCGCGCGGCGATGATCTCACCGGGTGCTTTCGCCGCAACGACGTCGGCGGCTGGTCGGTAAAAGGCGGGATCGAGCTCCGGCGGGGCCGGAATCGGAGTAGCGGGCTGAACCACAGTCGGCTCGGCCGTGCTGGGGGCAGCGCCGGCGATCATCGCGATTGCCATCGCCCCCGCCGCCAGCCCCATCAGACGGCGGCTAGCCGCTCCTGGACGAAAGTTCATCTTCCCCAACCTCTCGAGTGTGCCACTGCACTGACTCAGACGCTGTGTGTTCCAAGTCGCAGCGAAACATTAGACGTCATTGTCTATGTATGTCCAATCTCGATCAGTCACCGTTGGCCCACTGCTCACTGCGCTGGTAGCTGGATCATTTCGGTCTATACGCAATGAAATCGATGCGCTTGGGTGGCGAAGGCGATAGGTCTGAGTGTCTGGGTCAGTTGGTCATCAACGTTGCAACTCTGAGGCTGGATGGACCCATTCGTGGAGCCAACTGTGACTTGCCTCATCTCTCGCTGGATGGGTAATGTGCCCCACATCTTAGATATTCGCGTCCAACAATGATGCTGGGAGTGCTCGATATGGCCGCAGTGAACTGGCGCCCGCCGGTGAGAGACCGCCACAGCCGGACAAGGTGGCGGGTGCGGGCCCGTTCGCTCGCCTTCGCCGTGATGATGGTCGCGGGGACCGCCACGGTCGTCGCCGCGCCGGCCTCAGCACTGCCGTTCGACGGAGTCGTGCAGCCCGCGCCGCCGTTCGTGAGTTCACCGGCGATACCGGAGTTCGATTCCTTCTACCGCCCGCCCGCGGACGTCGTCGCAGCCAAACAGCCCGGCGAGATCATCGCCGCGCGGCAGGTGAACGTCGCGACCTACAACGTGCTACCGCTCAACGTCGATGCCTGGCAGCTGTCGTATCGGTCGAACAACAGTCGCGACGAACCGATAGGCGCTGTCGCGACGGTGCTGAAGCCGCGCGGAGAAGTGCCACGCGGGTCGCGCAACCTGCTCTCGTACCACATGGCCGAGGACTCGACGGGTAAGTACTGCGCCTCGTCGTATTCGATCCAGCAGTGGGCGCTGCCCGGCTTCCTCACCGGGCAGCTGGTCGCGCCGATCGGCTTCCTCGAGGTCCAGGTTGCGTTGCAACAGGGCTGGGCCGTGGTGGTGCCCGATCACCAGGGGCCGAACGCGGCCTTCGCGCACGGCCCCTTGGCCGGGCGGATCGCGCTCGACGGCATTCGCGCAGCCGAGAACTTCGCGCCGATGGGGCTGGACGGGGCGGCGACCAAGGTCGGGATGATGGGCTACTCCGGTGGTTCGGTCCCTACGATGTGGGCGGCCGAAATGCGCAAAACCTATGCTCCGGAATTGAATATCGTCGGCGCGGTCTCCGGCGGAACAGATGCCGACCTGGGCGAGCTGGTGAATCTGGCGAACAACAACGCGGCCTCCGGTCTGGTGTACGCGGGCATCATCGGCCTGGCGCATGAAGAGCCGGAGTTCGCCGCCTTCCTGCGTGAAACGAACAACCCGCTGGGGCAGGCGCTGTTGACCGCGAAGGATCAGCTGTGTGTGGGCTTTCAGGCGGCACTGTTCCCGTTCATGGATATCAAGGGGCTGTTCAATACACCCGGAGATCCCCTCGCGGCACCGGCTGCCCAGGCGGTGATCGAGCGCACCCGGATGGGTAAGAGCGTGCCGGACATGCCGGTGTTCCTGTACCAGGCGAACATGGATTGGCTGGTGCCCGTCGGGCCGGTCAACAAGCTCTACGGCACTTACTGTCAGGATCCGAACGCGCAGGTGACCTATACCCGTGATCACTTCAGCGAGCATCTGAGCCTGGAGGGCATCGGCCTGCCGAGCGCGATGATGTGGATGCGAGATCGCTTCGCCGGGGTGCCGGTCGAGAACGGTTGCCAACTCGATGAAGTCGGCTCCATGGCGCTGGACTCGCGCACATGGGGGGAGTGGGTCTCGATCATCGGCGGTGAGCTGGCGGCCTTCCTCGGTCAGCCCATCGGCACCCGCTGACGCCCGCTGTCGGGTCGACTCGTGGATCGCGACAGGCGACTCTATGCGACGGGCCTTGGGATCGGTGTCCAAGTACTGCAACGCTGCTGATCGCCATCAGTCCGAATCTGCTGGTGCCCCAGGGCGTTCCATAGAGAAACTATGTGGCCACCCACGCCCTTCGCGCGCCGGTCGGCATCACCTGACAGCCTCAGCTGAACGCGAACATCGTGGCGTGGGTGCGACATCGGCTGGCAAGGTGAGGCGCATGGAGAACTTACGGGATGCTGAGCGGCGGTTGCAGGCCGCGCAACTTGCCGGGGATGTGCAGGCGCTGGATCGTCTGCTCGATGACCGGTTGATCTTCACCTTCGGCGCAGACGTCTACACCAAGACCGATGACCTGGAGCTTCACCGCACCCGGATGCAGGTGGTGACGGCCATGGTCGAGGAAGAGCTGAACGTACTCACCGACGGGCGTACCGGGGTGACCTGGTTTCTCGGGACCATCGAGGGGGCCGTCAACGGCGAGCCTTTCGGAGCCAGGATGCGTTACACGCGTTCCTGGTTGCACGACGATACGCACGGCTGGCGGATCATCGCAGCACACGCCAGCACGACGGATTGATGGTCCTGTCGCCCGAATTCGTCCTGTGCGTCAGAGGGCGTCTGAAACTCGATCCGGCGTCGCGCGAAACAGAGCATCCACCAATGATGGTGCGCTTTTCAGTTGACCAGAATCGGTGCACCGTCGGACGGCACATTCGTGATGTTGCGGACCCGGCCCCGCGTCGTCGCGGCCGCGGGCAGGGACAGGACGTGGCGGCGCAGGATCTCTTGGAGCACCGCCGCGCCTTCCATCAGCGCGAAACCCGCCCCGATGCACCGGCGCACTCCGCCGCCGAACGGCAGCCAGGTATTCGGCGCCACGCTGCCGTCGAGGAAGCGGCCGGGCCGGAACACCGCGTCCGGGAAAGCCTCGGGGCGCTGGTGTGCGAGCAGGATCGAGGTCGCGACGACGGTTTCAGCGGGCAGGTCGTAGCCGCCGATCATCATGTCGCGGGTGAGCTTTCGCACGATCCCTCCGATGACCCAGTGGTAGCGCAGTGCTTCCTTCATCACCGCTTCGAGGTAAACGGTGTCGCCGTCGAGCGCGGCCTGGCGGGCGAGGTCCTGCTGTGCGGGGTTGGCGGCCAGTTCGCGTAGCGCCCATGACAGTGCGGCCGAGGTCGTCTCGTGCCCGGCGGCGAGCAGGGTGACCAACTGATCGCGGAGTTCGTCCGGGGTGAGCGGGGTGTCGTTGCCGCTGCCCGCTGACATCAGCCGCGACAGCACATCTGCGCCCGTGGCGTTGCTGCCGGTGCGGCGCTGCTCGATCTCGGCGTAGAGGTGGGCGTCCAGACTGGCCCGGTCGCGGTGGAACCGCTTCCAGGGGCCGCGGTTTTGTAGGGCCGGGTAGCGGGAACCGAGCAGGGTGAGCGGGGCGATGTCGGTAATCCGGCGCATGGGTGGACCGAGTAGGTCGCGGCGGCGCGGATCGGCGACACCGAGCACCACCTCGCCGATGACATCGAGGGTGATCCCGGTCATCGCGTCCAGGCCGCGGATCGTCGACCCAGCCCGCCAGGTCTCCACGTGGCCAGCGGCGATCTGCTCGATCATCTTGCGGTAACCGGTCAGAGCGGGCCCGGTGAAGGCGGGCATCAGCAGGCGGCGGGCCCGAGCGTGCTCGGCCTCGTCGGTGATGAGCACCGAATGATCGCCGAGCAGCGGACGCAGGATGCCGTTGCTCTCGCCGGCGTGCAGGTCGGTGGGGGAGGCGGCGAAGATCTCGCGGACGTGCTCGGGGCGAGTGAAGACAACCAGATGTCGGGCGTATGGCGGCACCATGCGCAGGGTGAAGGTGTCGCCGTAACGGAGAGCGGTGGCGGTCATGAACCGCTCCCGCGCTTGCACATACCGGATCGTCTGCGCGATCGCGGGTAGTCGGGGGCCGGGCGGGTACATGGCGACGGTCCTCTCCTAGACACCTCACTCCACGGTAACCCCGGGGGCTCGCGCCGGGCGTCGAACTGGAAGTCCGCGTGTTCGCGGCAGTGCGGCAGAACGGCGTTCTGTCTGAATTGTTAGTCTCCGTTGATGATTTCAGCACGGAAAGGTTTTCCGGCGCTGACGGGGGCCGCGTTGATCTGTTCGATGGTGGCGTGTTCCGGCGAGAACAGGGCCGCGATCTCGCCCAGCCCGTCAGCGCCGCGCACCAGCACGACGGCCGAACCGACGCAGACCGATGGCACATTGCCCGACGGCACCGACACCTACGGCTATCGCGATTCGTTCGCCCGATGTCAGGGCACGGAACGGCTGGTGCTGCTGGTCAGCCAGACCACTGGGCGTCCGGTGACCACCTTTCAGGGCAGCCGAGTGGGCGGCGACCAGCGATTCGTCGTGTGCGAGGACCAGGCTGGCACCCGGATCATGCGGGCGGCGGCGCCGGCGCTACGGCCGGACCCCTTCGACGGAGCCTTCTTCACTTTCACCGCCAATAGTCAGCAGTTCGTGGCCGATGGCATGAAGATCGACCTGGCGCGTGCGACGATCACCGTCACCGACGATCCGAAACACCCCGAATTCCGTGCGGTGACATGGACGGTGAACGAATACTGGTCTGCTGTCTACTAATTCGGCCCCTCGGCCCCTCGGCCGCGACCCGTGAACGTCGTCGCTGGTTCAGCGACTTTGATGATCGACGTCTGTGGTCCGGGGGCTATCGCGGTTTCGTCGCGAGAAGTTCTGGATTTCTAGGCATTCGTCACCGTCGCTAGTGCGCAGACCGTTCAAGTGGCGCTTTGCTACCTGGGTTCCAGGAAGGCTGTCCGCCGCGACAGCTCGGCCCGTAACTGCAGGAATCGGAATAGTCCTGGCCGGCCGGCGACGCCTTCGTAGCGGTCGACGACCTCGTCGATGAAGGCCGGGATGTCGGCGGGGGGAATGTGAGCTGTCCAGTCAGCGAACCCGACCGTGCACCACTGGGCGAAGGCCTCGCGTGAGCCGAAGTCCCATTCCCGGTCGGTCACGGAGTGTGCGGTGACCTCGAGGTCGGCACTCCCCGCGATCGAGGGCAGCGCGTCGGGGTCGATATGCACGAAGGGGCGCGCGAACCCGGCGAACGCTGTCGACCAGCGCACATCGTCGGTGACAGCCATCGCGACGTTCTCGATGCTCGGGCGAGGTCCAGCGCAGACATATTGCACGAGCACCCGTCCGCTGGGTTTCAGTGCCGCGGCGATGTGCCGGTAGGCCGTCTCCTGGTCGAGCACCCAGTGCAGTGCGTTGAACGAGACAACGAGGTCGAAGTCGCGGGGGAAGGTCATGGTCGTGACATCGCCGACTCCGAACTCGATGTTCGTGAGCTGGTCGTCGGCCGTGCGGGCGGCCTCGATCATCCGCGGCGACGGGTCGATGCCGAGCACGGAACCAGCGGGCACTCGCGCCGCGATCAGGCGAGTCACATAGCCGTCGCCACAACCCACGTCGAGGATGTGCTCGGCACCCGCGAGCGCCACGGACTCCACAGCGTCCGTCGCCAGCGCGCGCTGGAGTCCACTGATGTGGGCGTAGCCTGCGCCGTCCCAGTCGGCCATCTACGACCCGCCCTCGCCGAGATTCGAACTCGGCATCGGTCGACCGGATGTGTAGGACGCGAGTGGAATCACCGATCTGCGACTGACCGGGGGAGATCCCGCGATGCGCCTGGCATTCCCGGCCGCGACGACCACAATCGCCTCGCGGTGGTAGACGACATCGATGATTCAGCGCTGAAACCGGGCAGGCACATGATCAACCTCCTGAACAGTCTCCCCGGGTCATAGCAATTGACTCTTATAAGTTTGGCACAGTGACGACGAATACGACTACGAAGAAGGTGAAGGCCCCTACTTGGTGGTGGAGTGCATGCTCGGATCCCGGGATCGCACGGTCGCGAACGTCCGCATCTGCCGAATACCGTGCGTTCGGTCAACGGGTGTCGGTGGCTTCTGGCCGCCATGTTCCGCAGCCACAGTTCAGCTGGTTGTCCAGAGACGCAGTTTCTCCGGGTTGCGGATTGCCCAGATGCGGGTGATGCGGGTGCCGACGATATCGAAGGCGTAGACGGAGATGACGGCGTTGCGGAACTGGGCGACCAGGCCGGGCTGACCGTTTACTGTGCGCTCGAGCAGAGCTACCTGGGGGCCGCGGGTGGCGATTTCGATCCAGGCGCTGGCGATGTGTTCGCTGCCGGTGATCGGCTCGCGGAAGGCCGGAGCGAGACCGCCGCTGTCCGCGGTCGCGATTGCGGTCGGGTCGAGCAGTCCGATCAGGGCCTCCATATCGCTTGTTTCCCAAGCCCGTTTGAAGTCCCTGACCACATCGGCGCGCTGGGCGCTCGATGGGCGCTGCGAGGTATCGATGCGGCGGCGGGCGCTGGAGGCGAGCTGGCGGCATGCCGCGGGGGTGCGGCCGACGATGTCGACGATCTCGGCGAAGGAGTAGCGGAAGACGTCGTGCAGGACGAACGCCACTCGCTCGGCCGGTGTCATGGAATCGAGCACGACCAGGAAGGCCATGCCGATCGACTCGTCCAGGGTGACCCGGTCGGCGGGGTCTCCAGGCGCGGGACCACCCAACCACTCGGAGTGGTTGGGTATCGGCTCTGGAATCCACTCGCCCACATACTGTTCCCGCCTGGCACGCGCCGAGCCGAGCAGGTCGAGGCAGATGCGGCTGGCGACTGTCGTCAACCACGCACCAGGCGTCACCACGTCTTGCCGCTGTCGCTCGGAGAGCGCGTACCACCGCACGTAGGTCTCCTGCACCACATCCTCGGCTTCGGACAGCGAGCCGATCAGCCGGTAAGCGAGATTGATCAGCTGACGGCGTTCGTCGATCACCGCGCGCAGTTGCGGATCGGTCATGGCGTGCGGCTCCTCGTGTCGACGGCACTCACTTACCCGACGAAACAGCGACCCGATTTGTGAGGCCTGACATTTCGCCCGGCTACGTCGTCGGAAGGTAGTAACGCTTTCAGCAGAGCAGGAGTTCCAGAAATGACCAAGATCGGCATCATCCTCGGCAGCACCCGGTCGAACCGCAGTGGCCCCCAGATCGCCGAGTGGGTTCTGGATGCGGCATCGCGGCGTGGCGACGCCGAATTCGACCTGATCGACCTACGCGATCACCCGCTACCGCATCTGGACGAGCCCGCACCGCCGATGTTCGGCCCGTCGGCACACGCGCACACCCGCGCCTGGGCCGAGCGGATCGGCCCGTTCGACGGCTTCGTGATGGTGACCCCGGAGTACAACGGCGGCATCCCCGGAGTACTGAAGAACGCAATCGACCATCTGTTCGCGGAATGGACCGACAAGGCGGTCGGATTCGTCTCCTACGGGGTGAGCGGCGGCGCCCGTGCCGTGGCGCAACTGCGGGTGGTCTGCAGCGGGCTCGGTATGGCGGATGTGAGCCGCCCGGTAGAGATTTCCCTGCTCACCGATTTCGAGAACCACCTCACCTTCACACCGGGCGACCACCATGTCGCCGCCCTGAACAAAACGTTGGATCAGGTCATCGCCTGGAGCACTGCCCTCGCGCCGCTGCGGGCGATGCAGAGGCAGTTCTCGGGGAGTGAATCATGACCGCATCCAACGAGTTCCAGTCAGGCGCTGACCGCATCGAGGCGGATGAAGTCGAGATTCGGCGCCAAATCGACAAGGCGATCGAAGGAGTGCGAGCCAAGGATCTCGAGGTCCTGAAATTGCTGTACACAAGCGACATCGTGTCGTTCGACCTCGAGCCGCCGCACCGACACGTCGGGATGGCGGCGAAACTCGAGAACTGGGCGAGAGTGTTCCTGTTCTTCGAGAGTGCGACCTATGACGTGCGCGATCTGACGCTCAGTGTCGGCGATGGTGTGGCATTCGGGCACGCCTTCGCACGTCTGCACGGCACGCTGAAGAACGGCGAGGCAACGAGCGGTATATGGGTCCGGGTCACCTACGGAATGCGGAAGATCGCCGGCACCTGGTTGATCGCACACGACCAGGTCTCGGTGCCACTCGACATTGCGAGCGGCAAAGGCGTGGTCGACCTCGATCCGGGGGGCGCGGAACGCCCGTAGTGACCCGTCAGCGATCAGACTGTCCAGCACGAACTTCAGGCCGATTGCGAACGCGGTATCGGGTTTCTCGGGTTCGAGGACGCGGCGGGCGAGCATCCGATTCTCACCCGCCGCGCGGACCTCGCTGAGGTAGGCGCCCGACACTGCGCGGCCACTGTCCTCGGCTGTGCGTTGCGCGGTTCGGCGCGCCGTGCGGCTTGCTGGGTGCAGATGATCCGAAGGGCCGGATGTGCGGTGAGGACCGAGTTGTCGCCCCAGACGCACGCAACCGATGAAGGAACCGATCGGTCAGCCTCGCCGGGTCAGCGGCCGCTGCGCGGTTGACTCAACAGCGCGCGCCCGCGTTCCGGGGTGAGGCTGTAGGCCAGCACCGGGTCGGCGAGCAACGCGACCGGGGCGATGTGATCTGGCGTGCGGGGCTGCCAATGCGCCATCGCGACCTCGAGCGCATGCCACAGCGCTGCCGGGTCGGAGTGGTGTTGCGCGAGCGCATTTCGTACCGCGGTGTCGAATGCTTGGTTGCCGTAGGAGAGCTGGTAGCCGGGCCGCGCTACCCGTGCCCGGTGCCCGTCGATGGCACGTGTGATCTCGCCCCCGGGGTCGTTGACGATCTGGGCAACGTCGAGCGCGGAGGCATACCAGGGTTCTTTGTGTGCGTGTTGCAGGAACATGCACGGCATGAACTCGTCGGTGAACAGTGGACCGGTGAAGAATCCATCCGGAACGGGTGCCAGCGGTAGGACACGCGTAAGGATCCGGGAGGCATCGTAGGGGGAAGAGGTGCTGAGGAACATCTGGAGCTGGGTTTGTAAGACCGTGGCGCGTGACTGGCCGAAATGCTGGGCTTTCTCCAGGGCCGCCATGGCGGTGTCGATGTCCCCGGAAAGGGCTTCGCCTCGTGCCTGTTCGGCCACCAGATCCCAGTTGTCACGGGTTTTGCCCGCCGGCCGACGTATTTGATGAAGGCTTTGGTACTCCGATTCCATGAGGGCGGTGAACGAGGGATACCGCCGCGGGAACTCCCCCCAGGAAAACACGCTGTAGGCGGCCCATTCGCCGTTGTCGTCGCGGTCGGCCGGGTCGAGGAACAGGACTCCGACGTCGGCGTGCAGCGAGATCAGTAGTCCGCGGCTGAACGGGTTACCCGGCGCGTCGACTGGTGGTTCGGTGGTCAGGTCGGCCCAGGACTCCCAGGTTGGTTCGAGGTCACGCAGCCATCCCAGATTGGTGGTGTCCCGCATCTTCCGCACGAATTCCCCGGCATGGCGCCATCCATCGGTGGTCAGCAGGAAGCTGCGATAGGAGGGTGGCAACCGCAGGCCGAGGCGCTGCTCGACCGCGGCGATGTCGGCCTCGGTTGCGGGGGCGTACCCGAGCCAGCGCTGCTGCACCACCTCGGGATCCAATTCATCAGGATCTCTGCTGGCGATCCATTCCTCGCTCCACAGCTCCAACCACGGTCTCCAGTTCATTCCATCAACGCTACGACCAGCCGCCGACAAGTTCAGCCTGGATGCAGGCCGAGATCGTGGTGAGGAGAGGTACTGGCCCAGAGCGCCTTGAACTCTATATCCATCCTTAAATACAGAGTCGTAGCAATCCTGAGCTGCACCAAGGATATCAACGCCGAACTGCGGCGTAGGTCAATGCCTTTTCGGGCGGCCAGCGCGGTGTCGTGCACATGACCAGACGTCGGCGCGCTGATGTTGAACGCGAGTGAGCGGTCGAGGCGATCGCCGCTCGGCGCGATCGGGCCGACGATCGCCAGTTGGGGCGGTCGGCGCGAGCCAGTGCGCGGGATTGGGCGCCCGCGGTCACTGGCAATGATCGCGCGGTGGCCGCGTAGCCGGACCCGGTGGTCGACCTGGATTCGTTGTTGCGCGACAACCCGGATTCTGGCCGAGGAGTTCCACTACTCCCGTGAATGGACCTCCGAACACCAACGGGCTCACGCACCCAGCATTTGTAATATCCACAACAACAGGTCAGCCGAACTCGCCGGAACGCGGAGCTTCCGCAGTCTCGGCTCCGCACCCCACCACGCGCGTCCCGCTCGCCGTCACCGGCCCGAATCGGTGGTGCAACGACGCACACGACCGAGCCCGAGAAGAGCGCTGTCCGCTGCCCGAAAAGGAGTGGAGCCGAGCCACCACAGTGCGGTTGGATGACTACCTGCGGGTGCCGCCCCGCGGCCCGCGAACACGGATGACCGAGGAGTGGACGATGCCGATCGCCATGCTGCGAGGCGTGACTCTGGACTGCGCCGATCCCCGGGCTCTGGCCCGGTTTTACCAAGAGCTGACAGGCATGCAGCTCGGCTTTGACACTGACGAGTTCGTCGGCCTGACCGATGGTTCGGGCTGCGACCTGGGCTTCCAACGGGTCGAGGGATACCGGGCTCCGCGGTGGCCCGGTCAGGACGTGCCGCAGCAGCTCCACCTGGACCTCGGCGTCGAGGATCTCGACGCTGCGGAGAAGTCGGCGCTGAGGCTCGGCGCGGTCAGCCCGGACCACCAGCCGGGCGGCGACCGGTGGCGGGTGCTGCTGGATCCGGCCGGTCACCCGTTCTGCTTGGTCGCCGGCTGATCTTTGGAGTCCGCCGCGGACCAGTCCGGTCTGTGGGGGCCCAAGCCTGCGAGATCCGGCGGTAAGCGCTGTTGCTGAGCGGGTGAGACTCGAGATGCTCGCATCAGATGCAGGAATCCTTCACATTTGTGTGCTCCCCGCATGAGCGGGGATGAGCCCTCGGGTCGTGCCAGACGACGGCGGTGACCCGCGAGGATCCCGGATCATCGGGTGAGGACGTACCCGTCGTCTGGTCGGTGGTCACGGGAGCGGCGCAAGTCGGCGACGGCGAAAGTGCGTTGTACCCAGCGGTCCGTGCCGTCGTAGCGCGGCCGGAAGGCGGTGCGGCCGTGGACAGTGACCCGATTGTCGATAATGGCCAGGTCGCCCGGGGTGAGCACCGTGGTGCGGGCGACCGAATCGCAAGCTCGGCCGAATTCGATCAGCGCTGCCTCGGCGCGCGGCGTCAGCGCGGTGGTCGCGATCGTGGCCATCCTGATGTCGGGATCGTCGACTGCACCCGATAACAGTGGTTGCGGTGGGCGGACGGCGTTGTCGGTGGGGAACGACGGTGGGGGCGCGGTGATGAATTCTGGTGCGAACAGCGTTTCCCGGGCCGATTGGCTGAGCAAGGGCAGCGCTTGACGCAGACAAGCGGTCCGCAGACCTGCGATCCGGTCGTGGTCGCCGCGGAGGCACAGCAGCAGCACGTAGTCGGGTTCGTGCAGGTGGAAGGCGTTCTCGTTGTGGAAGGTCAGCAACACCGAACCGGCGTTTCCGGAGAAGGATTCCCTGCCCCGCACGGGGACGACGTCCTGGACGAGGGCGCCGGATTTTTCAGCCAGATATGCGGTCGGGTCGCCGAGCCCGCAGGCGATCATGGTGAGGACGGCAGCGGAGACGACTGCCGCACGCTGCACAGAATCCGCTGTCGAAGGAGTGTCGGGCAGTCTCATCTCGTCGACCGGCAGGCCGTGGATGACCAACGATCCGCGCAGTCCGGAATGTCGCCGGAACTGCCGAACGCCGCGCCGCAGCGACAGCGGTAGCGCATCCCAGGAGTTCCGGGCGCGCGCGACCCAGGTTGGGTCGTCCACCCGGTCCTGCTCGCCCCCGCACAGTGCCTGCGCGAGGCGGTCGATCTCCGTGGTCTCCGTCGGGGGCAACTCGAGGTCTGCGATATCGACGGTCTCCGCGATTTCATGCATCGACGCTCTCCGTTCAGTACGTCAGCAGCAGGGCAAGTGTTCGTCTGCTCAGCCATTCCGCAGGGCTGACACGGCGTTGGCGATGTAGTGATCGCCGAACCGGATCAGCGGTGCGTACTGGGCGGCCCGCCGATGGCGCATCAGCCGGAGCTCGCCGACGGCGTTGTCCGGGCCGGTGGGCAACTGCGCGATGGAACGGCGAAGGCGCACCATCGAATAGGCGAGTGTGACGTGACGTTCGCTGTCGACGAGGTCCGCTTCGAGCAGGGCATCACGGGCGGCGGCAAGTTCGGGATCGCGGGCAGCGAGCGCATCGTAGGAATCCGGAACCACGGTGAGTAGATCCTTCATCGCGCTGCGAAAAGTTTTGTAGCCGCGATGCTGTCGGCCACTCAACGGGGTCGACACCTCCGGGGGCTGCATGCTGGGGCGAACGGCGGCCATGTAGTAGTCCACCGGGATCGTGCTGGCATGGATCATCGCCGCTGGGAAGCCACGCACATACGTGGTCGCGTGTTCGAGCCGCTCCAGCGCGGCGTCGGCCGCGCCGTGGCGGAGATGGTGGGCGGCATCGGTCACCGCGACCGCCGCGCAGATATTGAACAGGACGTGGACCTGGTGCCCGACGAGCCACCGCGCCGTCCACTCGCTCTCCAACGAAATGTTCTCAGCTACAGCGGGAACGGGGAACGGTTCGGTCGCCTCGTCGGTCTCCGCGGCGCCGGTCAGGTCGAGCGCAGCCTGCCGCATCCCCGCGACTTCCATCGCCAAGTCCGCACCCGACAGCGGGGCCCTGCACAGGTCCGCCACACCGCGATGGATGACCAGAACACCGTGCAGCGCCGCCTGTTGATCGGACAACTCCACCTCACGGACCCGGAAGAACGACTGGCTCACCGACTCCGCGGGCAGATCCTCACCAACGATCGGCAGGGTCTGCGAGGTCAGAGCCTCGACCAGCTCGCCGACAGCGGCCACCCCCTGCCGCAACGCTGCGGTGCGCTCGACCGGACCGGAGTGGGTCGGTACCTGTGCCAGCACGGCCGCGGCCCGCGTCGCCGCGGACCGGACCGCAGCGCTCAAGCACGCGATGGTTCCCCCGTCGGGCACCGTCCGGAACACAGCTACTGGCGGGCGCTGGATGGCAACCGGGGTATCCATCTGTCGAGAATATCCGCGGTCGTACCCCTTCGGTCAGCATTCGAAGAACTGAATCCTGTTGACTCCGAGTATCTTTCGAGCCCTCGCGGTCGCGACTGGCGGCGATCACCCCGACCTGATCGCCGCCGACGCCGCGCGCACTCATGACGCCGCGGCCGCGACCCCCGGCATCACGCCCGCGCCCACTCCGAAGTATTGGAGGCATTCCATACCTGGTGCGGCACAGTTGGTCTGGCGTCGCTCTCGGCCGCCGTCGAGCGGTATATCGCCCTCGGCGCCGTGCGCAAAGACCATTCGGCGTCGCCGCTGGCGGTGTGGATCGCCGCGATCGCTGACAAGCACCACGACGCGGGCCATCTCGACCCGACCACCGGCGCGAAAGTCCGCGAGGTCCTGGCCGGAGTTCGTACCACCCAAGCCCTGGCCGGGCGTGAAATCGACCAGGCGCCACCGGCCGATCACCCGGTCGTGATCGCGGGCGATGACCACCGCCCTCGCCGCCGCGGTGACCTTGCTGGAACAGGTCGCCCCCGCCGCGACATCGCGATGATCCTCACTGGCTTCTCCATGCTCGGCCGACACAGCCAAATCGCCGCTCTCGCAGCGCTATCACGGCACGCCAGTGGTCGAGGACGACCTGTCGCCGTCCTTCATCACCGGGCACGCCGCGATGGTTCATATCTTGTCACCCGGCCGATCGGCAACGGCTCTCAAAGGCGTGTTGGCTGCTCCGCGACCTTCCCGCAGGCGAAGGACGAAGTGGCGTATGACTTGTTCAGTGCGTCGTTCTTCGAGACGAACCCCGATTCGCGAATCATCCTGTTAGCCACTGTCGGCGGTGATCGACGGCTTGGTCGAGTATCGACTGGGCGACGGCGGTGAATGAAGTAGTCACTCGACGACATTTGCCCACCGTTCGACCACATCACTGGAACACACCGCCGATAGCTCCGGCTGCTGATCAAAGGTCAGCTGAACAACGCTGATCTGGGTGCTGTGCTACCCACCGGGCTCACCCCGAATTCTGCAAGATCTCACCCGGGACACGATCGACAACTGTTGCGGTGCAATGTTTGAACCATGAGTGCGGGGTAGTCGACAGAGTAGTGCAGCGTTGCGCCTCCCTGACGTCGACATCGAAGGAAAGACTTCATGAGCACACGCAACACCGTGACGACCCTGCTCGCGCAACTGCGCGTTATCCGCGAGTTGACGGAGACCGAAATCCGAATCGCCGAGACTCGAATCGCACAGGCTCGCACTGAGGCTGTACGCCGTGAGCTGGCTGAGAACGCCCACAACGCCCGCGCTCGCGCGGAAGCCATCGAGGCCGCGATCCGTGAACTGGGCGGCGCGCCGGAGCGGATCGGCCCGTTCATCGGAAGGGCTGCCGCCGCAGTCAAGGCGATCGGCGAACAAGCCCAGCCGTTCGACGAAGCTTTGCTGGGAGACCTCGTCCTCGAACATCAGCTGCTCGACCGCGCCCGCTACGTCAAAGCACTCGCGACCACCGTTCAGAACGCCGATGTAGTAGCAGTGGCGCAGCGGTTGATCACCGCCCATACGGCCACCGTCACATGGTTGACGACCGTACTCGCCGAGGACGCGCTCGGCGGGCCCGCGGCTTTGCGCCGAACACCGATTCAGGCGGTTACGGGGACCGCGGTGAAGCTGATCAATATCCCTGTTACGTGGTCTGCTCGCAGCATCGACCGCGCGTTGGACACATTCCGTGCTGCCCCGCCCGCACTGGGCGAGTTGCTCGCCAGGGGTGCGCACGCGGGCGATGTCGCCGTGAAGACGCTCGCGGCCTCGCGCGATGCTGTTCTCGAAACCACTGAGCAGGTCTCGCGGCGTGAAGGCGCGGATTCCACCGCCGAGGCAACGCATTCACTGCGCACCGCCACCGGCCTTCTCGATCCCAGAGAGCTGCCCATCAGTGGCTATGACGACTTGAATGTCGCCCAGGCGGTGGCAGCGGTCAAGGAACTCGCCGATCCCGCCGCAGTCCGGATGATCCTCGCCTACGAGGAGGCGCACAAGGCGCGCCAGGGTGTCGTTTCGGCCGCGCAGACGCGTGTCTCGTCGATCGCCCGAGAAGTGAGTGGGCTGAACTGAGAAGTCCCCTGACAGCCACCGTCGGTGCCGCCGACGGCCGTGGCGCCGACGGCCGGTTGAGCCGTCGGACTGCCACGGCGGGTGGCGTTGGTCCGCGGCCGCCACGTCCTCGGCGGCCCTGACGGCGGCGGTGGGAATTGATGGGAGAACATGTTTCGCGTCGGCCTGGATCGTCCACCCTGCACGCCGCCGGGGCTTCCACTGGGCGGTCGCGGCCCGGCTCGCCCGCTTGGTGATGCCCACGACTTTGTAGGTCCCCACAGGCCTCGCCTGACCGGACCAGGGTTGTACCGCATGTCGCGCGCGTGGAAGCAGATCTGCGGCGTCGACGGACGAAGTCCGGCGCGGTGTGAACAGGCGTGAGCGCTATTGGGCAGCCTCGATGCCGGGCGGGATGACGAAGGGTTTCAATCTGCCGCAGCGCCTGACGGATCGAACCGAAAGTGTTCGACAATCCGTGGATCCCCGGTGGGGGTATTGGTAAGGCACCAGGTGTCGAAGTCCTCGCGGCGGTAACGGGCATCGGCCGGAACAAGGCGTATTTGGGGCCGCTCGTCCGTCCACCAGATGGGGAAGTCTGTGGTGGTGTCTTGGGCGGGTCATCTACGCCGATCTGTTCGATGACGATCTGGACGCCGTGGCCGAACGGCGGGAACAGAGTGCGTCCAAAGTGCGGCCAAACGCCGGATTCAAGGCGGTGGCCAGCGCGTGAAAGAGGCTCTGACCAGGGCCAGAGCCTTTCTCATTGAGCCCATGTCAGGATTGAGCTGACGACCTTTCGCTATAAGCCGAGTACTCGACCAATGAGCTGAGGAGGGGTGTCAGCCCGACATTTTGTCGAGGACCGTGCGGGACCTAGATCAAGGCCGGGTGCAGGCGTGGTCGCGATTGAACGAGCCGGCGCTTCCGGTACCGGTGGGGAGGTTGCGGGTGGCGTCTGCGTATGCCTCCCCTGGGGTCGCCCCTTTACCGAAGCCCACGATCGGGAACCCTGCGACGATCGCGAGCGGACTCGTCACGACTGCACCGCAGCCGTTCGCGAACGTCACCACCATCCGGCAGTCGATGATGCCTTGACCCTTGCACGCTCGGTCGGCGGCTTGAATGGCGTCGGCCTCCGTCGGGTGGTTGACCGAAAACGCGTAGACGTTGCCCCACACGCTGAGGGAAACGGCGCCCCAGTTGGCCGGGTCGGCGGCGGCGGGCGGTGCCGCGAGGACGGCAGCGGCGCTCACCGAGAGCGTGGCGGCCGCAATGGACTTGTTGAACATGTGGTGTGTGCTTCCTCTGCGCGCCGACCAGGTGCGGCGATCGCATGGAAGATACCGCAGCGCATGGACGTGAGGTCGCCCCAAAAGTCTTGGGGTCGCGGCAAAGACCGTCACGAACTGCGGCGTTCGTGACGGATCTGCCGAAGCCGATCCTGCCGGGTCGACCTGCCGATGGCAGGGAGTGGAGAGGATGGGTTGTTGCCTGCCACCGCGCAGCGATCTGGCTCGGGGAGAGAGTGCGATGGTCGGTGCGGTCGGCGAGCTCAGGTGATGGTGACGCCGCCGTCGACAGCGATGGTCTGCCCCGTGACGTAGCCGCCGGCGGCAGAGGCGAGCCATACCGCGGTTGCCGCGATTTCCTCGCCGTGGCCGTACCGTCCGAGAACGACCCGGGGCATCAGGGACGCGGCGTAGCCGTCGTCGTAGGTGTCGGTCATCTCGCTACGGAAGAACCCGGGGGCCAGCGCGTTGACGCGAATTCCCTTGCGGGATCCCCATTGCTGGGCCAGATCGCGGGTCAGTCCGATGATGGCGGCCTTGCTGGCGCTGTAGGCGGCCTGTGGCAAGCCCGCGGTGGTGAGTCCGAGAATGCTCGAGATGTTGATGATCGAGCCGCCGGCCGGCATGACGCGGCCGCAAGCTTGCGCCATCCAGTAGGAGCCGTGGAGGTTGACGTCGATGACCGCGCGGAACTGGTCGGGGGTCTCCCGGGTCGCCGGGTGGGCGGAGGCGACGCCGGCGTTGTTGATCAGGACATCGACGCGCCCGAACTCCGAGATGGCCGCATCGACGACTGCCTGGCACTGTTCGGGTACCGAGACGTCGGCGGGAACGACGACAGCTCGTCGACCGGCCGCGCGCACGGATTCCGCTGTCTCGGTGAGCTTGTCGGCACGGCGGGCCGCGAGAACGAGGTCGGCGCCCGCCTCGGCGAACCCCTGAGCGAACGACACTCCGAGTCCGGACGATGCGCCCGTGACGATGACGACCTTGCCGGTCATGTCGAACATTTCGAGTAGGGACATCGAGTTCTCCTGGGACATTGTCGAGGTGGTGCGGTGAACGAGGCTCACAGCCAGGTCGGGTCGGTATCGAGGGTGGTTCGGTCGAGCTGCGCCAGCAGTGTCAGCTGCGCGGCGACCTTGGGCAGTTCATACCGGAAGAAGTACTGCGCCGCGACGCGTTTGCCGTCGTAGAAGGCCCCGTCCCGGTTGCCGACAGCGAGCAGTTGGTCGAGCCAGATCCAGGCGATCACGATGTGCCCGGCGGCTTCGAGGTAGATGCTCGCGTTGGCCAGCGAGGCGGCGCGGTCGTCGACCGACCAGATCTGTGCGGTGACCGCGACCAGTTGGTTCAGCGCCTTGCCCAGATCATCGGCGTAGGTGGACAGCGCCGGCGCGGTGGAGGCGCGGTCGATGGTGTCGCTGATGGTGTCGGAGAGCAGGGCCAGGCCCGCACCGTCGTGCATCGTGACCTTGCGGCCCAGCAGATCCAGGCCCTGGATACCGTGCGTCCCTTCGTGAATGGGATTCAGCCGGTTGTCGCGGTAGTGCTGCTCGACATCGAACTCTGTGGTGTAGCCATAGCCGCCGTGGACCTGGATTGCGAGACTGTTCGCTTCCAGGCACCACTGTGACGGCCAGCTTTTCGCGATGGGAGTGAGGACATCGAGGAGAAGGTTCGCTCGATCGCGATCGGGCCCGGTCGTTGTGGCGGCTTCGTCGACGAGTTTGCTGCAGTAGAGCCCGAGCGCCAGTGCGCCTTCGACGTAGGACTTCTGGGCCAAGAGCATCCGTTTGACGTCGGTGTGTTCGATGATGGCGACGGGCTTGCTGTCCGCGGCCGAGGCAGCGTCATCGATCGCTCGACCCTGGACGCGAGTGCGGGCGTACTCCAAGGAGTCGAGGTAGCCGGCGTACCCCAGCGCTGTGGCCAGCAGTCCCACACCGATGCGGGCTTCGTTCATCATGTGGAACATGTAGGACAACCCACGGTGCTCGGTGCCGACGAGGTAGCCGACCGCGCCGGATTCCGGAGTGGGGTCGAAGGTTCCGTCTCCGAAGTTGAGCAGTGCGTTCGTGGTGGCGCGGTTGCCCATCTTGTGGTTGAGGCCGACCAGCGCGACGTCGTTGCGCGTCCCATCGGAGAGATACTTGGGCACGATGAACAGCGAAATGCCCTTCACCCCAGCGCCGCCACCGGGGACTTTGGCCAAGACCAGGTGAACGATGTTGTCGGTCAGCTCGTGGTCACCGCCCGAGATCCACATCTTGGTGCCGGTGATCCGATAGGTGCCGTCCGGCATCGCGACGGCCTTGGTGGTGATGTCGGCCAGTGACGACCCGGCCTGCGGCTCGGACAGACACATCGTGCCGGTGAAACGACCGTCGAGCATCGGCCGGACCCAGGTATCGATCTGCTCGGCGGTGCCGTACTCCGCCAGCAGACTCGCATTGGCGGCAGTGAGGAAATAGTAGGACGACATCGCCGCGTTGGTGGCTTGGAACCAGGTCATCGCCGCGCGGTTGACGACAGTCGGCAATTGCATGCCACCCAAAGCTTCGTCGAACGACCCCGCAATGAGGCCTGCGCTGCGGAACTGCTCGAGGCCGTCGCTGATCTCGCTCGGCAGTACCACCTGGCCCGCTGCACCGATGTACGGCGGGTTCCTGTCGCCCTTTTTGTTGACCGGCGCGAAACATTTCTGGGCGATGTTCGCGCTCAAATCCAGTACCGCGTCGAACGTCTCGCGTGAGTGGTCTGAAAAGCGTTCGCGACTGGTCAGTGAGTCGACCTCGAGCCACTCGTAGAGCAGGAACTCCAGATCGCGGCGGGACATGGGTGTGGACATGACATTTCCTCAGTGTGTGCCGGACGGGACAGGGTGAGGTCACCTAGTCGCGGTGCTGTGCGATGAAGCAAACGATTAGCTATGCGATTGCATAGTTTCTATACGATCGCATATCCTGCGTGGAGGAGGGCGACATGTCAACCCCAAGGACCGAGAGGCGGAGTCCTGTGGACGTATCACGATCAGCGGTTCGCGATGAACTAGGTACTTCCAAGGCGGCCGCGCGGATACGCGCCGCGGCTATCGAGGTCTTCGCTGCCAAGGGATACGGTGCGGCCGGTACCCGCGAGATCGCCGCCAGTATCGGCATGAGTCCCGGAGCGGTGTACCCGCACTACAAGACCAAAGAAGCGCTTCTCTACGCCATCAGCCTGGAAGGGCACAGTTCTGTCCTGGATGCGGTCAACGATGCCGACCACGCCGGGGCTTCGGCAACCGATCGGCTGGTATCGACGGTGAACGCCTACGTCATGTGGCACGCCGACAACCACACCGGCGCGCGCGTTGCACAATACGAACTACGCTCGCTGTCGCCCGAGCACTTCACCGTCATCGCTGAAATCCGCCGGTCGACGTCTCGCATATTCTCCGAGATCATCGAAAATGGTTCTGCGGCAGGCGAGTTCGCTCCCGTCGATGTCGGGGTTGCCACGTTGGCAATCACCTCACTCGGGGTCGATGTCAGCCGATGGTTTCCTTCCAAGTCCTACTCCGACGCGGATGTCATCGCTGCGGGATATGTCGAACTCGCCCTCCGTATGGTCGGAGCACGGAGGTCTTGACGCCGCTCCAGGTGTTTGCCCGAGCGGTTATGGGGCGGCGTCGTACCGGGTCCCATCGACGAGACTCAGTATTCCGGGGCGCGGGGCCGACGTCGGCGACGAGGGCGCTGGGTCCTCGAGTGCCCAGGAGCCTTGATCACCGAATCCGGCGACCGAACGTTACCTTCCATTGAAGCGTCGCAGGGTTGTGAGTGCTACAGAAACCGGGACGTGGTCCTGAACCGCCACCTCTGAACGCCCGAGCTCGGGCTTCGGCCTGGTCGGGGCGCCCTTCTCACGGGGTGAGCGGCCCACCGGCGGCGCGCCAATCGATCAGGCCACGGCTCATATTGACCGCTTCGAAGCCGTTCTCGACCAGGAGGTTCGCCGCGCCCGCGGAGCGAAGGCCGCCGGTGCAGAAGGTAATGAGCAGACGGTCCTCGGGCAGTTCCATGCAGCGCGCTTGGAGCACCTCGAGCGGCATGTGCACAGCACCTGGGATGTGTACTCGATTCCACTCGAAGTCACGACGGACGTCCACGACGATCGCACCCTCCGTGACCAGGCGCACCGCCTCGGCGGCGCTGATAGCTGGGGGTCGGCGTAGGTAATGACGGAAGCTCACGCGCAGCACCCTTCTCCTCGTACGAGACGGAAGGCGCCCGGCACGATACTGAGGCGACACAGTGGCAGAGGCTCCATAACCTTCAGCTTAACTGAAGGTTGGAGCGGGGTGAAGGCCACTGGCCTTGCGAGATCACCGTGCCTCGTGAGCGCAGCGCCTCGGTCAGTTCGGGGTGCTGCGCCGCGAATTCGCGGGCGGCAGCCGCGCACCTGTGCGCCAGGTGGCCGAGCGCATTGCTCGCGACGGTAGAAGTGTGTGTCAGCAGCCCGACCTGTATTGCAAGCGTGTGCTCATCGGCAGCGACTACCGCTGCGGCTGTGCTATCGCCGCGGGCGCACTCGGTGTTCACGATGCGCCGGAAGCAGGAATCGCGGCCGTTGTCGGTGGCCGCTCCGGCGTTCTGAACGGTGGTCGCGAGTGCTTTGACGTAGCGGGCACGGTCGAGCAGCTGATATTCGAGAACGAGGTCTTCGAGCAAAGCTTCGTCGAACGGTTGGGCTTGTTCGCCGATCGCCTCGACCGCGGCGGCAGCCCTTCCGATGAACGGGCCGATCCGCTCCGGCGTGCCGCCCAGGGGCGGATTCGTTCTTCCGAGGGCATCGACGCGCGCGCCGTCTGGACAGTTGGCAAGCGACGCTTACGGTTTCAGCCCTCGATGGCTACTTCCTGCAGTGCAGCCGAAATGGCGGCCCGCAACGGGTCATGCCGGGCACCGAGCCGGTGTTCGGGAGCGTCTCGGTCAGATCCGTAGAGGGCGACCTGGCCTACTCGGAGGTGGTCGGGTTCCCACTGGTAGCGGGGGAGGACGTGGCCGTGCAGGTATGGCCACAAGTTGCCGAGGACCTCGTAGTTGATGCGCAGAAATTCCGGGTCCGCGGCACGGCATGCGCGTTCGACCGCTTCACCGAGCAGCACCATGTCGTGCATGAATGTGACGCGGTCCGCCCGCGGCAGTTCGGTGAGTTGGTCAGCGTTTCCGTCGTGGATGAGCACGCAGTACCCGGGCAGGTGCTGTGTGCTGCCGATGACAGCCCACCCACTGCGCAGTCGGCCGATCACGGTCGGGTTGGTGCCTTGCCGGGCGGCGCCGATCGGATCCTCGAGGTAGTCGATCGACTCGCTCCCTGATTTGCTCTCCGGCATACCGTTTCCCCATCCCTGTTGCGCGCCAAGTTGTATCGGTGGTCCTTCATGAAACCAGCTGGCGGACAAAGGTGATCGCGGATCTGCAGCGCAGGAACATCTGGCTACAGTCTTTGCACTGTCAGGTCCGCGAACTCGGCCTGGATCGACGGGTTGTTGGTGGTTTCGTTGATGAAGTGTTTGCAGGTTCGGCATCGAACTCTTCATCCTCGCACTCGACCGGCGCTTCAGGCATTGGCCGACGCTCCTCGCCGACGCCCGCGCGCTGGAGGATGTCGGCGGGGGCCGCGCGGAGTCGGTGCAGGAACGTCGCGGACGTCGTTCACGTAGAGCAGGTCGGTGGAAGTCCACGTTCCGAATGCCACTGCGCGGCCCCGCAGAACCTCGCTGCGAGCCCTTTTATCCTCGCGCGGCCGCAATCGCTTTTCGCGGAATCCGGAGATCCGCAGGTGTCCGGACCAGCAAATTCGCTGGTGGGGGTCGATAGCCTTGTCGGTATGGCACGGGATGAGCGCGGAGTTACCGCCCAGAGCGAAGATTTCTCCAACTGGTACAACGAGGTCGTCGTGAAGGCTGCCCTCGTCGATCGCGGACCGGCCAAAGGCACCATGGTCATTCGACCGTACGGGTACAGGATCTGGGAACTGCTACAGGCCGAGCTCGATCGGCGTATCAAACAGACCGGTCACGAGAACGCCTACTTTCCGCTCCTGATTCCCCAGTCGTACCTCGAACGCGAAGCCGACCACGTCGAGGGGTTCTCGCCTGAACTTGCGGTGGTCACGCACGCGGGCGGTAAGGAGCTCGAAGAACCACTTGTCGTGCGACCTACTAGCGAGACGATCATCGGCGAGATGATGGCGAAGTGGATCAGCTCCCATCGCGATCTGCCGTTGTTGCTCAACCAGTGGGCCAATGTTGTTCGGTGGGAGATGCGCCCGCGAATGTTTCTGCGCACGACGGAATTCCTGTGGCAGGAAGGCCATACCGCGCACGCCGACGAGGCGGAGGCTCGTGTCGAGATGGAGTTGGCGCTCGGGATCTACGAGACCGTTGCCCGGGAGCTGGCGGCGATGCCGGTCGTGCCGGGTGAGAAGACCCCCGGTGAACGCTTCGCGGGAGCTGTCGAGACGATCACGATCGAGTCGATGATGCGGGACGGCAAGGCGTTGCAGGCCGGGACCTCGCACTACATGGGCACCAACTTCGCGCAGGCATTCGGAATCCGGTACGCCGCCTCTGATGGGCGAGACGCATTCTGTCACACGACATCCTGGGGAATGAGCACCCGGATGCTCGGCGGCATCGTGATGACCCACGGCGATGACCGCGGCCTGGTGCTGCCGCCGCGCCTGGCGCCGCACCAGGTCGTCATCGTGCCGATCATGCGCGGTGATACCGCGGCCGCTGTCGGCGCGGCCGCCGATGAACTGGCGGGCAAGCTTCGGTTCGCTGGGGTCCGCGTTTACGTCGATGATCGGGACCAGACACCGGGCTGGAAGTTCAACGAGTGGGAGATGCGCGGTGTCCCTGTGCGCGTCGAGCTCGGCCCGCGCGATCTCGCTGCCGGGACAGCGGTGATGGTTCGGCGCTTGGGGGAGGAGGGCAAGCAGTCGGTCGACTTGGCGACCCTGCCCGACCTCATGCCCGGGATCCTCGACGATTTCCAGGCGTATCTACTCGCTCGCGCGACCGCGTTCCGTGCCGAAAACACCAGCGCTGTCGACGATTGGGCGGCGTTCGAGGCGGCCGTCGCGACGGGCTGGGCGTTGGCCCTGCACTGCGGTAAACCGCAGTGTGAGATCGACATCAAGGCCCTCACGGCGGCGACGCCGCGGTGTGTGCCGCTGGCCGGAGACGCGGAAAGCGGCCAGTGCGTTCGTTGTGACGCACCGGCCTCCTACGGCAAACGGGTGATCTTCTCCCGGGCCTACTGAACCCCCTCGGGCGGGGCAAGGGGGGCCACCCCTGCCTTGCTCGTGGCGTAGGTGGTTATCGACCGGCGCGTGCCGCGCAGCGCGGTGAACGACGAGACCGATACCCGATGGGTTGTCACCGGCAGGAGCGTCCGGTGCAGGTGGTCAGTTCACCGAGCCGGTGGTCGAGGTCGGTGACGATGTCGGCGTGGGCCGCGCGGCCTTGGGCGGTCTTGATGAGGTTGGTGAGTTGGTAGGGGTCGGCCTGCAGGTCGTAGAGTTCGTATTCGCGCTGGTCGAGGGGGCGTTCTCGTTCGTACCAGCGTACGTAGAGGTACCGGTGGTTGCGCACGGCGCTCCAGGACGGCATGTCGAGTGCGTACATGACGGGGGTGTCGGTGCCGGGGATTTGTTCCTGGGCGATTCCGTTGCGGCCACTGTCGCCGTTGCCACCGTATTCGGCGGCGAAATCGGTGCGCCAGCCGATGGTGTCGCCGGACAGTACGGGGGTCAGGGGCCGGCCGTCGACCTGGTCAGGGATGGGGATGTTCGCCCAGTCGTAGAGGGTGGGTGCGAGGTCGATCGACAGGGCCATGGCGTCGCTGCGTCCGGGGCGGATGCCGGGGCCGCTGATCGCGAGGGGCACTCGCATGGATTCTTCGTAGGGGGCCATTTTCTGGGTGAGGCGGTGGGCGCCGAGGCTGTAGCCGTTATCGGAGGTGAAGATCAGGTAGGTGTTGTCGAGTTCGCCGGTTCGTTCGAGGGTTTCGACGATTCCCGCGACCATGTCGTCGAGTGATTTGAGAGCGCCGAGGCGGTTGGTGTAGTCGATGTCGTTGGTCGCGGCGATCGTCGCGGCCCTCGCGTCGGCGGTGTCGATCAGCCATGAGGGTTTGTCGGACACGTCGGGTTCTTGATAGTTCGGTGACCGCGGGGCGAGGGTGGGCTGGGTGCTGGGCAGGTGGCGAGGTGCGGGCGGGATCGGGAAGTGGGGGGAGGTGGAGGCGGCGTACCAGAAGAACGGTTGCCCGGAGGCGGCGGCGTCTGTGAGGAACCGCTCGGACTTGGCGCGGATCACGTCGGTTTGGTAATCAGCCGGTGCCACACCGTATTTCACGCGGGTCCCGTTTTCGTTGAGGGTGTAGTTGTAGCCGGAGTACAGGAAGTTGTCGACTCCGGCGTTCCAGTCGTCCCATCCGGGCGGGATGTGGCCGGGGTCGTGTTCGAGGCCGTTGAGATATTTCCCGGCCATGCCGGTGCGGTATCCGGCGTCGTGCAGGGTGGTGGCGATGGTGTGGGATTCGTTGCCGCGCGCGCGGAAGGTGTCGAAGCCACCGACCTCGCCGGCGTTGGTGAGGACACCGGTGTTGTGCCCGTATTCGCCGGTCAGGATGGAAGCGCGGGCCGCGCAGCAGATCGGCATCGGCGCGAAGCCGTCGGTGAACTCCACACCACGGTCACGGATCAGTGCCGCGGTGCGCGGCATCGCTTGCCACACCGGGGTGGTTGCCGCGTCCAGGTCGTCGGCCAGGATCATCACCACATTCGGCCGCCGGTCTCCGGTCGCCGGCGAGGCCGACGCTGTGGAGACGCACCCGGTCACTGTGAGCAGGACCGCGGCCGCCGCGGTCAGGAAACGACGCGGCAAGCGACGTGCGCGCATTGAGTTTCTCCTCGGGGGGGCAACGGGGTGTTGGTTTTCTTCGCGATCCGGCCTATTTCGTCGATCCTGCCGCAGTCGATGGTGGCCGCCCATTCGTGGGCGACCGGGACTGAGCTCGCTTACGAGCTGCATCGGCAGCAATGCCTGCTGTCAGGCGTCATCGGTGTGGTGCGCCGAGCCGAAAAGCCGAGAGCAGTGTATGTGCAACTCCGCGTGCGGCAAGCCGAGGAGCCGATCGAACTCGGCTCGATCGAATGCCGAATCGCCCACATTCTTCAACTTATCGATCATGGCACGTCGCCTGTACCACAGATAAGCGTCCCTACCCGTGGCCAGGGCCGACGCGAGTGTGCTTCAGTCGAACAGGCGCAGAGCCTCCACCGGGCAGCTGTCGACCGCCAGCCGCACGTCGTCGAGTTCGGCTTCGGCTACCTGTTCCGTCAGCACCGTCACGTTGCCTTCGTCGTCGACCCGAAAGATGTCGGGCAGCAATGCTTCGCACATGCCGTGGCCCTCGCAACGGGTGCGGTCGGCGGCGATCTTCATGCGGACCCCGAGGCGCCGAGATGTTCGAGTCGGATGGGTAGGCCATCGAGGGGGATAGGGCCGGTCGCCCAGCCCATCGGGGGAATGTAGTCGGCGGGCACGGTCCAGCGGTAGTTCAACAGCATGCGGTGCATGATCGCCTTGACTGTCATACCGCCGAAATAGAGTCCGATGCATTTGTGTGCGCCACCACCGAAAGGGGCCCAGGTATAGCGGTGAGCCTTGTCCTCGTGCCGTTCGGTCGTGAACCGTTCGGGATCGAACACGTCGGGGTCGTTCCACCAGCGGGCCTGGCGCATGGCCGAGTACGAGCCGATCATCACCAAGGTGTCAGCGGGGACGAACTGACCCTGAATCGCGGTATCCCGCACGGTTTCGCGGATCTGCTGCCCGACAGGGGAGTACATCCGCAGAATCTCTTTGAAGACCAGCTCCAGGGTCGGCAGCCGGTCCAGATCGGCATAGTCGAGTGACTCCTTGCCCAACGCCTGCGATTCGGAGCGCAGCCGGTCCTGCCATTCGGGATGCAATCCGAGCTGATACCCCATCATCGACACCGCGATCGTGCTGGTGTCGTGCGCGCCGAGCAGGACGAAGATCAGATGGTCGACGATATCCTGGTCGGTGAACGTATGGCCCTCCTCGGACGCGGTGCGGCACAGCACGCTGAACAGATCCTCGCCATTTCCCGCGCGTTTGGCAGGCAGCTCGCGACGACAATAATCCTCCAGCACCGCGCGCCCGCGCAGTCCGCGTGCCCACAGACCGCCGGGCAGATTCGTGCGCACCAGCGCCTGGCCGCCCCGCACCGCATCGATGAACGCCCGCTCCAGCCCGGCGGCCTCCGACCCGAGATTCGCCCCCATGAACACTTCCGAGGACAAGCTGAGCAGCAGGCGTTTGGCCGCCGGATAGAGCTGGAAATCGCGATTCGGTGTCCATCCGCGCATACCGCGCGCAATGGCCGGACTGGTGATATCGAGATAGCCGACCAACCGCGGCCGGGTAAAGGCCTGCTGCAAAATCCGACGGTGATAGCGGTGTTCCTCGAAGTCGCGCAGCAGGATGCCGCCGTGGAAGAACGGGCCGATGAAGAAGGTGTAGCCGCGTTGCGCGGAATACACTTTGTCGCGGTCGGCGAGTACCTCTTCGGTGGCTTCTGGTCCGGCGACCATGACGACGCGTCGCCCGGCAATCCCGACCCAGTGCACCGGCCCGTATTTGTCGAAGCGGCGGCGGGCGAAATCGAGACTGTCGCTCATCGCGGGTATGGCGTGCCCGATGACTGGGACACCGTAATCGCCCATGATCGGCCGTAATCCGCTGTCGGGCAGCGGGTCTGCCAGCGCGCGGGTCTGCGAGGGATATCGCTCGGCAAGAGCGGATACGGCGGATTTGGCCCGTCGGCCCAGGGTGGACATCATGTTCGTGGTCCTCTCGCACCGTTGCGATGTGGTGTGATCTGGACCATACAGGAATCAACCGTTTCCGTAAACGATTGATTCCTATTTCTGTTGCGGCATACTGAGGTGTGTGACACGGGCAGCGACCGGCATCTATCGCGGCACCTCGGCCGAACAGCGACGCGACGAACGCCGCCAGCGGCTGATGGACGCCGCCCTCGACATCATCGGCACCCAGGGCTGGGCCGCGACCACCGTGCGCGGAGTCTGCGAACAGGCCAAGGTCGGTCCGCGGTTCTTCTACGAGAGCTTCGACGACCTCGACGCGCTCGCCGCCGCCGTACACGACGAGATCATCGACACCGCGATCCGCAGCTCACTGGACGCACTCGCCGCCGCACCGGAGGACATCGCAGCCAAAACGCGGGCAGCCGTCACCGCCATCCTCAATTCCGTCGTGGACGACCCCCGCCGCGCCCGCATCGCTTTCGCCGAGGCGCACGGCAGCGAAATCCTGATGCGACGCCGCGCCGCCGCCATGCGCACTATCGCCGACGTCGTCGCCGAACAGGAACGCGCACTGTTGGACCCGCCTGCCGGCAGCGAAACCCTGGTCAGTGCGGTCTCTCTGATGATCACCGGCGGCGCCGCCGAATTGGTCCTGGCCTGGCTCGACGGCGGTATGGACATCAGCCGCGACGAACTGATCAACCTGTGCGTCGAATTCGTGCTGACGTTTGCCGACAACCTGACCACGATGGCCGCCCGATTGGCGCATTGAATGCACGCGCTGATTACGCATTTCAGCTTCGCCGGCCAAAGCTGCTCGGCGACTTCCATCGGCCTCGCAGGACGTGGTTGATCTGGTCGGGCTGGTGCGCCTGCACCGGCTGGATCTCGCTCGGCCGGTGAGCGGGACATCCCCGCTGGTCCGAAGTCGCGCAGGCGGTCGAAGCCTTTGAACAAAAGAAGGGCACCAGCGGACGCCCCGAATACGCGGCCGAATTCGGGGCGCCACCCCTGCCGGGCCAACTCGCCGGCCTCACTGAGCAAGTGCGTTGGGGGACAACGGATATCGCCGAAGCGATCCGCAACGCGCTCTCCGTGCTCGCCGATTTCGAGCCCGATGCGCAATGGGCGCGAGAGGTGATTCGTGCCAGGCCGAGGCCGTATGCCCATGTGCTGTCCACTCCATAGCCATCGCCCTCAATTAAGAACTGATAGACGACCGCTACCACGCAGGCGCCCGAGCCTTGGACGCTGCCGCCTGCTCGGCACCCTAGGCCTGTGTCGAAATCCCATCCGGTGTCTCCGACCCGATGATCGGAGCGTCCGCTGGGCTGAGCGGAGAAGATCCACTGGTCCTAGGTGTGAGTGTCGCGAGTTCGCATGTCAGCGGCAACGTTGATCACACTGTGCCGCAGGCAAGTTAGTTCATGGCAACAAATCGGTCTCGACCTCTATCCACTAGTCGAACTTGGGTGGATGATGGCCGAGAGGCTAGCTCTCGATCTCCGCCCAACTTTTCTGGTCCCTCCCCTGAGGTGCGGACTGCCCTTACAGAGGGCGTGCCAGTCACATTCCTTCGTTCGATTTCGTGAGTTCTGCGCGTGAGCCGATCAGGTTCCAGAGTCGGCTTCCTTGCGACATCAGGATGGAAAGGTACTCCGATCGTGGCGATCAAGCGATGGCGAAAGGTCGTGACCGGACCGCTACGCACACAGGAAATGTGCTGCGTCGACAAGTTCTCCGGAGATCTGATCCGGGTGTGTGGGGCGTGCGCCATGATGAAGGAGATCAGGGTGACAGGTTTCGAGCGCAACAACGGCGGGGTGTTGCCACTGAGAGTCGGCGGGCTGGTCCGATGACCGTGGTACTCAGGCCCGGCGATCGTGGAGACCTCGTCGGGGTGCTCCAGGCGACGCTGAACCGTGACTACCCCCTCTACTCCAGATTGGTCGTAGACGGGGAATACGGCCCAGCCACGACCACGGTCGTCGCGGAGTTTCAGCGCCGGGCGGGACTCGATGTGGCCGAACCCGGCACGGCCGACACCACGACATTGCGCAGGCTCGGACTGAACTTCGACCGGCTTCCACCAGCCGGGACCCGGCCGTTGTACTACAGTTTCGCCGGCACGTGGGGCCATTGGAGTCAGGGACCACCGTTCGACGTCGGCTCGGCGCTCGAAGGCGAGCGCCGGGTCCGCAATCAACCGGTCGCGTACCCCGCCAGTGGATTTCTCAATCCGGACCCGCACACCAGCTACCGGGAGTCGGTCGCGCTCGGCGTCGGGGAGGGGATCAGGCTGATCCTGCTGAATCCCGGCCCTTTCATCCTCGCGGGATACAGCCAAGGCGCGGAAGTCGTGGTGCGGCTGATGATGCTCATGACAGACGGCGGGCCGCTCGCGCACCGCGCGGACGATCTGCGGCGCGTGATCACCTTCGGGTCGCCGTGCCGTCCGCCGGGACGCACGCTGCTGGGTAACAACCCGCCGGGGGCCGGAATCTCCGGCGACTACACGCCCCAGGAATTCCGCGACCGCACCTTCGATTTCGTGCTCGACGGTGACATGTATGCGACGACGACTGACGACACGCTGCTCGAGCAGTTCTACGACCTACTCGTCCAGGCGGAGCTGACGGTGCCGTTTGCGGTTGCGGTGTTGCAGTTCCTGCAATCGAACATCCTCGGTGGCGGTCTCGGTGGCCCGCTCGGCAATGTCGGCCGAATGACCGTGCCGACGGGACTCGGTGGCGTCGACTTCGTCAAGGCCGTCCGAACCATGCAGGTCGTCTCCGAGTTCCTGATCCGTAATCCGCATGTTCACTATCACGATTGGCCGGACTTCGACGGCCACACCGGAATCGAGCGCGCCGAGCAAGTCCTCCGCGACATCACGTCGCCCGACTAGCTGAAGTCAGACCTGCTCATAACCTGGTAAAAATACTCGCCGATCCCGCCAGCTATCGGACGGGAATCTTGAAGTGCATTGCGCGGTAAGGCCATCCGTCGGTGGTCTTCCACTGCGACACCAACAGGTGTAGGCCGGCGTCGAGGGTGGATCCGGGGATGATGCACGGGCCGTAGAGTTGCGCGACCCTGTCATTGCCCTCTTCTCCCCATGCCGACCCGCGAATGGGTGTCGTCTTCGGCACCTGGTAGAGGTTGTCGGTGGGAGTGTCGAGCAGACGCAGGTCGATATCGTAGCCACCGGTGGTGGAGGCGTCGAAGTTGACCAGAGCCCATTTGTTCTGAATTCTGCGCAGGCACATCTCGCCGAACTTTTCCGCGGAGGGCTGGCTTTCGAGTACCGGTGTCGGTGGGTTTCCCCAGTTCCAGCTGCCGTCGCGCCAACCCCAGCCGATGTAGGCGCCGGGGTCGGTGATCCGGTCCTGGCGGACGCGGCGCAGGATGACCCCCTTGTCGCGTTGGAATCCGGTGGAGAAGACGTACACCCACCCGTCGTCGTCGCGTTCCCAGGTCCACAGCTGCGCGAACCCGTTGTGCAGGCCGGCGTCGAACTGGGCACCGGTGTGCCGCCAGGACTTTCCGTCGTCGCTCGACGTCCAGATCTCGGTGCGCACCACGTTGCCGAGGCCCTGGTTGATCATCACGTGCAGGTAGATGTCCTGGCCGATGGTGATGATGTCGGAGGGCAGCGCCGTCGTCCCGCCCGCGTGGTCGTAGGACCACAGTTGCTGGGCGTAGTTCGGAACCGGTCCCGCGGCTTCGTGCCACACGATTCCGTTGTCCAAATTCGTTGTGTCGGAGTACAACGCGACCGGCGAGCGCCAGTCGTCACTGCCGACCATCGGGTCGCGGAAGGTATCGCCGAAGACGGCGAGAATCCGGCCCGAGGGTGTACGGGTCATCACCCCGAGATCGGTTGCGGCCATACCGAACTGGTCGGTCCGGCCGGGGCCGGTCGCGTCGGTGATCTTGCGTGTGCCGGTGGGGACGGCAGCGGGGGCAGGCAACCGCCAGCCGTCCTTGATGACGCCGTACCACTCACCGGCGTAGACATGGCCGGTGACCGGCCAGCCCTGTGCCTTCTGCATCGCGGTCGCAGCGTCGCGGGTGGCGTCGTCGTACACGCTGGTCTGTGCGATTCCGAGGGCGGCCTGCCAGCGTCGCAAGCCGTCCTTCGATGCTTGCGGCTCGTTGCCGAACCTGTTCGACCACGACTCCTGCGGCCCGGACAAGGGACCCCAGTAGTGCCCGTTCGGCAGTGGGAAACGGTCGGGGTCGTCGGGGATGCCCGCGTATTGCTTTGCCGCGGCGAGGACGACATCGTAGGGAAAGGTGTCGGGGACGTCCCAGTGGGTGCCGTCCTTGAAGCCCCTCAGTTTCACGGAACCGTAGGTGTAGTTGTTGTGGCTGGAGACGCCGTGCATATCGTTTCCGACACCGGCGATGTCGACCCGCTCGATCGGGATGTGGTGTTCCTCGGATATTTTGGCGATGGTGAAGGCCACCATGTCGAGCATCTTGTCGTGCTCGAGCCACACGGAGCGCTGCTTCGGGTTCGATTCGACATTGGGGCTCGGACTGGTGGTCCACCGTGGAATCGCGCCGGAGGTCCCGACGAGGGCGATATGCACCGAATCCTGGTTCTCGTCGTTGACGCCGCGCACCGGAACGCTCCAGGAGGCGTTCTTCGTTGAGACCGTCTGGATGATGTGGTTGTCGTCGACGATGTAGTGATATGACCCGTCCTGCCTGGCCGCTTGACCGTCGGCGACGTTTTCGGCGCGGCTGATCCAGTCCTGATTCTCTGTAGTGTGCAGGTAGATCCGCTTGTATGGGCCATGCCCGGAGCGGGAGCCCGGCCCGGCGTGCCAGGCGATGTCGTAGCCGTCGGGTTCGCGCACCGAAATCGGGTCGGGAACGACGATCGGTTCTGGGGTAATGGGCTGGGCGGCGTATTGCCATTGCCCGAAGTCGGCGGTGAGGGTGTCGTTGACGTCGATGTTGATCCCAGCGACCTTGATGTTGTCGCGCGGGTGAATGAGCCGCTGGAACAGGCAGGCGTGCGCGGAGATCGTGCCGAGCGGCCTACCGCCCAGCCAGGTGTTGGGTTGCCACA
Organism: Nocardia sp. NPDC055165; assembly: GCF_053606985.1. NCBI lineage: Bacteria > Bacillati > Actinomycetota > Actinomycetes > Mycobacteriales > Nocardiaceae > Nocardia > Nocardia sp. NPDC055165. The sequence continues at coordinate 267,411 of NZ_JBSGSS010000002.1, read as the reverse complement.
GGAACCGTTTTCCGCTGCCGTCGCGGCACGTGCCGACGACGTCGTCCTCGACTGCCCAATCGCACGCCAGGTATTTGCAATACGCGCCGACGCGCTCCTTGCCCAGCACCGACGCCGCGCCGCGCAGATAGTGGGTGGCCATGCTGTTCCACTCGGACAGCGACAGATCGTCGTCGATGGAGAAGAAGATCGGAGCCTCGGCCGGGCCGCCGCAGTGCCGGTGCCACGCGTCGGCGGCCTGGGCGTCGGCGACACCGCCGTCGAACCCGCGGCGCCAATCGGCAGTGGCGTTCTTTCCCTTTTGCCAATTGCTGACAAGGGGCATCTTCAGATCGAGATACCCTGCGGCTTCCTCAGGAGTGAGTTTCTTGTTGATCAGGCCGCGTTCAGGTGAGTCCACCAGGTAGCGAACAGCCCCGTGGTATCCGTCGGCCTTCACTGCCTGCGCCCCGGGGCGCGCCGCGGCGTGATCGACCAGCTGCATCCTCGATGGACGCTCCCCGGACGAGGTGCTGGTGAATCCCGCCCGCCAGGTCGCCGGGCCGATCAGTCCATCAGGGGTGAACCCATTCGCGAACTGAACCGAACGCGCCGCGTCGGCGGTTGTCTGGTCGTAGACACCGGTCTGTGGCAGGCCCCGCGCCTGCTGCCAGCGCTTCAAGCCCGCAATCCACTCGGGCCGTTCGCTGCCGTGACGCCCGGAGATCGACGAGGCGGGACCCTCCAGCGGTCCGTAGAAGAACCCTCGCGGCAGTGGGAAGGCCTCTGGGCTCGACCCGTCGGTACCGGGGTCGGGTTGCGTGCCGGGGTCGACCGCACCCTCGAGGAAAGGCTGCGGATTCCTCGGTTCACCGCCGATGCGCCCGGGCGGGCCCCACACCTCGAAATGCAGATGCGGACCGGTGGATTGGCCCTCCGACCCCACACTCGCGATCTGTTCGCCCTCCCGGACCCGATCGCCTTGCTTCACCAGAATGCTCGCATGCCGCATGTGTCCGAAGATCAGATCAACACCGCGGCTGTCCTGTGCATCCAGCCACACCCAGTTTCCGAACCCCGACACCGACCCCGGTGGGCGTTCCGCACCCTCGACGACCACACCGTCCACCGGTGCGAAGATCGGTGTGCCTGCCGGTGCGGCGAAATCGATACCGTCATGGTCAGGTCGCTCCGGCGTTCGAAAGCCCGACGAAATCCGGAATGTGCTGTGCACTGGCCTGGTAGTCATGGAAGCCTCCTCGCTTCGTCGGTACAACGGGCTGGCCACTGTTCGAGACTCTGATTGTCGTAACCAGGGGCGATGATCACGCGCGTAATCCACTACTCGAATTCTTCGACGGCGGTGTCATGGCGCCAGGTGATCGAGCGGGGTGACAATCGCGTCGTGACCATTCCCGATTCCGGCGGTGACGCAGTCATCGACCGCCTTTTGCTGGGCGATCCGATTGCGCAGCTGCTGCCTGTGCCGAATCTCTGCCCGCAACTCCGTGCCCGCTCGACGTTCATCCACCTCGAGCGCTGGTCACCCACTCAGTGGTGGGTTCTCGAGGAGTGTCCGTGCGCTCGCATCAGGCCCTGCGCATCCACCGAAGCCACCAATTCTCCTGCAGACGTGCGTATCTGAATCCGCGCGTACATGCGCCGCCGCACGCTAGCTCGGATTGCCGAACCATGGTGGTACCGGGCCTCCGGTCAACCGCTCGAGTTCCTCCGCCACAGTCTGCCGGTCGAGCGCCAATGCTTGCCGCATCTCGTGTGCGGCAAGGTCATACAGATCGTGACGCCCGTACTCATGGGCGATGCGCATGGTCTGAAGTAGCGGTTGAATGCCGCCAACTATGTTGCCGCCCGCTGTTGTGAATATCCCATAGTTCAACAAGCTCTCTGCCAGCTCCTGATCGAATTTCTTGTGATCGAATTCGGCCAGCCGAACGTATGACTCGATCGCCCGTTCTGTCGACGTTACCGCTTCATTCCACTGGCCTTCGGTCGCCAGTTGGACTCCCCTGTTGTGCAGCGTGGCGGCCTGTCGCGGCACCTTGTCGACGTACTGTCGACAGCTGGTGTCGTGCGGGTAGCGCTCGGTGATGGCCCTCCACCCGTCCATGACCTCGATCGGCATTTCGGCGGCCGAGCAGTATTTCACGTAGTCGTGCAAATAGGCACGGTAGTTCGGCTCGATGCCGATAACCCGCGCCATCAGGTTTGCCGCCAGGTCCGGGCGACCCATGGAGTTGAGGACTGACGCGCGGTTGAACAGTGCGACGGTGTGGTCCGGCCGCGTCTCGAGAACACGCGAGAACATGTCGGCGGCCTCAAACCATTCACCGGCCACCATGAGTCGCTCGGCAGACATGATGTCCTGACTCGGCGCGGGTTCATAGGGGCCTATGTAGTCCTGGATGTACGCGACTCCGCCCGGCAGATCGACCTCCATGAGACTGGGCACCACTCCTTGTCCCTCCATAAGGTCGTCGAGAGCTTTGACAGCCAGCTCACGGCCCAGCTCCTGTCGGCCCGAGTCGGCGTCACGATAGATCGCGAGCACATTCAGGTGCAGACCCGATCTGGCGTTGCGCAGCACATGGACGAACTTCGAATAACCCGAGCCGAGCTGGGGACCGATCCGATACAGACAGCCGCGGATGGTTATCCCCTTCCCTTCGTACTCCTCGGGATCGTGCTTGCGCACATCAAGCATCTCCACGACACACCACGCCTACAGCGCCGCTCCGGGCGATAAATCAGCGCCCGACAGCTGGAGGTAGAGCGGAGTTCCGACGACGTCTGTTCCATCTACACCAAGTAGTGCGAAGACGGTGGACATCCTCATTTGCACCTGGCCGCCGAAGAAGCGGTAGTTGCCCGAATGCAGCAGGAAGGTTCCGTCCGGCTCAGGACCTTCGCTGAAGAAGCGCAGCGAGCAGTCCAAGAGCAGGTCGCGGCCGCCGAACGACGAACGAATTGTCACAATGTCCGCCGCAGTGGGGTTCTCAACCGGTATCTCAATCCGGAAGGGGCCATCGTAAAAGTAGTATGTCCCGCTCTGTCCCGAAGAGATGGCTTCTCTGATGTCGGGCACGTCGCCGTGGTCCGCAGCTATGGTCAACAGTACGTCCCTGAGCTTCTCGAAATAGGCAAGCTTCACCCTGCGTTCCCGCTGGATCACGTTCTTCCGCCCGTAAGTCATGCTGCCGTTGAACAGGCTGACAATATGGCCGAGGGACAAACCCATGCGGAGATCTCGAACACCCGACTGTTCGGAGATAACCTGCTCGGTAAACTCGCTACTGCGCTCCGGATCGAGTTGCCCGTGCAGACTGTCCACTTTGGTTCGCGAAATGTAGCAGATGTAGTCCACGCATCCTCCGGTCACCGATGACGGCCTGCTGATCCTTACGTGATCGTGGGTCTCAACCAGATTCTGCGCGGCTGGCCCAACTACTTCAAGTACGTCGCGATCAGAGGACCGGTTCATATTTGACGTCATTCCTCGAACGCGTTGATCAATGCTGGCAATACGGACAAGACACCGTCGTTTCGTTTCGACAAGGCTGGCTATACCCAAGAGTCTCGGAAATCGGCCGGCCAGCCCCATTCGGAGATGTTTTTGGGGTAGCCGGGACCGCTGGCAACCCGGACCGCACGGCACGCCAGACCCGCTTGTGACCGTTGCCCTCGGTGCTTTCGAAGTCTTGGAAAGGACGTCCCGCATCACCGTTCGCGCTGCCCATGAACTCGGCGGTGAAGAGTCTGGCTCCGTCGGCATTCGAGGTCGGATCGGTTGTCCAGTCCCAGTAGTGCAGCGACAGCGAGGGATCAACCTCCCGGAGCAGTCGTTCGAGCCGATTACACAGCTCACGATGCCACGCCAGGAATGCCGGGGTGCCATGCACGTGGGTAGCTTGGTGAATCGCATTCTGCTTGTCCCAGTAAGACACACCATCGGGGTATCGCTTCGACGCGCTGAGCGCTATGAACGCATCACGTAATCGGTTGCGCTCATTCTCGGAAATTTCAGCGACATTGCGCCGGATCAGATCGTTGAGGGCCATCACGCACCTCCTGTGCGGGCGGCTCGGGTGCCTGGGTCCGGAGGGTCCGAACCACCAGGACGAACCGCACCACCGAGCCTTCTCCGCACAGGGACCGAAAGAACGAGTAGTCGCTTACCCGAATCTGTGGTCCGCTGGGTTCTCGACACGGTCCAGCCGCCAGATTCTGGCACCGACTCTCGTGTCGCGGTTCCCTGCCTGTCGGGTCTGTGCGTTCGTTCGGCGTCGACCACCAGGCCTTCGGCGAGTTCGACGGCCGTCGAGGCTGCGCCGCCGACCAATAGCAGGTGGCTGCAGCTAAGAGGGAATCGCGGGACAGTCGGCGAACGTGCTCGTAGACCGCCGGGCGAACTCGGAGATCCGGATCGGCTGTTCCAGGGCTGGGCATCGGGTGTGGTGGACAGCTCATCGATTTATATACCCCGGGGGGTATAACGTGGACCGGGAAAACCTATACCCCCCGGGGTATAGGTTCGGCTTCGGACAAGACCTAGTGCTCGAGAGGTGAAGGAACATGACGGAGACGAAGACAGCGCGGCCGCCGAGCATGGCTGGGCCCGGGCAGACGAGTGCAGGGGTGCTGGCACGTCTGGGGTCCGTGATGGCCGGTCGCGCTCGGGTCGTGTTCGGGATATGGCTGGTGGCGCTCATCGCGCTGGGCTCTGCGGCGCCGAGTGTGTTCAGTTCGTTGGCCGGTGCAGGATGGCAGGCCAACGGTTCGGAATCAGTGCAGGCCAGGGAGTTGGCTCAGGAGCATTTCGGTGGTAATTCCTCGGCGGCGCTGCAGGTCGTAGTGCATTCCGATACCGCGCGGGTCTCCGATCTGCAGATGCAGACAACACTGGGCGAGGTGGCTGCGGTAATCGCCGGTGATTCCCGGTTCGGAGCGATCATCGACCCGCAACCGGGGATGACGATCAGCCCGGACGGGCACACCGGGATTCTGATCGCGGGGGCGAACGCGTCGACCGATGACATGGTGCGGGCTGTCGACGAGCACAAGGCAGCGTTGACCGCGCTCTCAGGTGACGGCATCGAGGTATATCCGACGGGAGCCTCGGCGTTGTGGAGCGATTTCAACAAGGCCAATCACGACGCGATGATCCAGGCAGAGCTGTTTTCATGGCCGGTCACGCTCCTGATCATGGTGCTCGCATTCGGTTCGCTGGTCGCGGCGGGTTTGCCACTGTTGCTGACGGTGGCCGGGTTGGTGGCCTCGGCTGGTGGGCTGGTGTTGCTGAACCAGGTGACCCCGATTTCGGTGTGGGCGATGAATTTCGCGATGATGTTCGCCCTCGCGCTGGGTATCGACTATGCGCTGTTCATGGTGGCCCGGTTCCGTGATGCGCTGAGCCGGACCACTGATGCGCGGCGGGCGGTCGCCGAGACGATGGCCACCGCGGGCAAGGCGGTGGTGTTGTCGGGTTTGACTGTGCTGGTGAGCCTTTCGGCGGTGCTGCTGGTGCCGGCGCCTGCGGTGCGCACGATGGCGGTGGGGATCATGCTCGCGGTCGCGCTCGTGCTGGCCGCGACACTGACGTTGCTGCCTGCCGCGCTCGGCGCGCTCGGGGGCCGGATCAATGCGGCGGCGTTGCCGTATGCGACCCGTCAGCAGCACCGCTCGCCATGGTTCGCCCGGTGGGGCCGTTTGCTGCACGAGCGTCCGTGGCCGTTCGCGATCGCCGGGGCAGGTGTGCTGATCGTGCTGGCGCTGCCGGTGCTCGGGTTGAAGGTCGCGATGCCCTCGATCCAGGTGGTACCCGACGAGGCACCGGTGCGCCAGGGTTATGAGCTGGTCCAGCGCCAGCTCGGTGCCGGTGCGCCCGGCGCGCTACAGATCATCACCCCCGCCGATCAGGCCGACAGCACCGTCAAGGCGGCGGCCGGCGCCGGAATCGCGATGGTGACGCCCGCGCAACCCGCCGCCGACGATTCCGGGTGGGTCATGATGCAGGCTCTGCCCGACATGGATCCCTCCGACGAGCGCATGGGAACAGTGCTGGAGCAGTTGCGGGATCGCTTGCCCGACCAAGCCCTGGTCGGCGGCGCGCCCGCGGAGAACCTGGATCTGCAGCAGGCCCTGAACGGCTATCTGCCGATCGTTGTCTCGGTGATTCTGGTGCTGGGGTTCGTGTTGCTGCTGGTCGCGTTGCAGGCCCCGCTGATCGCCCTCCTGGGGACCCTGGTCAGCCTCGGCTCCACGGCCGCGGCGTTCGGGGTGGCGAAGCTGATCTTCCAGGACGGCCACGGCGCCGGGCTGCTGGGATTCACCCCGCAAGGGTTCCTCGACGGGTGGGGTCCGGTGTTCTTCTTCGCCATGATCTTCGCGATCGCGATGGACTACACCGTGTTCCTGCTGGCAAGCGCCAAAGAACAGTTCGAACGCACCGGGGATGCCCGGACCGCGGCGGTGGAAGGGCTGGCCCATTCCGGGCGGGTCATCTTCGCTGCGGCGGCGGTCATGGTCGCGGTGTTCTTCACCTTCGCCCTCGCCGAGCCGCTGCCGCCGAAGGAAATGGGCATCATCCTCGGTGTCGCGGTCCTGCTGGATGCCCTTATCGTCCGGCTGGTCCTGCTGCCGGTCATCCTGCGGCTCACCGGGCGCGCGGCCTGGTGGTCACCGGCCTGGATGCGTCGGGTGCTTCCGCGAATCAGTTTCGCTCATCACTGACACACCTGGAGTAATACCCCCGGGGGTATTGTGGGTGGTCGGACGGATATGAAGGAGAATGCCGTGGTCGGCGACGAAGACAGCATTGCCCAGGTTCTCAACCGGCTGCGCCGGGCACACGGACAGCTCGCCGGGGTGATCACCATGATCGAGCAGGGCCGTGACTGCAAAGACGTGGTCACCCAGCTTGCCGCGGTCTCACGCGCCCTGGATCGGGCGGGGTTCAAGATCCTGGCTACCGGGCTACGTGAATGCCTCGATGAATCGAAAGAGTCCGGTGACCCGTTGACCGTCGCCGAACTCGAAAAACTGTTCCTCGCCCTGGCCTGACCCGGGAACCATCCTGGGCGAGGGCGGATCCGAGAAAGGGAGATCCATGTCGACCTCACCGCTGACCGGCAGAAGCTGGACCATTGCCCGGCTGGTGCCGTTGCTGGCCGGGACCCTGGTCCTGGTCGGCACCGCGGCGGCCGCGACGATATCGGCGTGGTGGCTGATCGTGCCGGCGCTGGTGGGAGCCAACCTGCTGCTCTACAGCGCGGTGGGCTGGTGCCCGGCCACGCTGCTCATGCGCCGCGCGGGGATCACCTCGGGCGTCTGCTCACCCGAACTCTCCAATCTTACGCAAGGAAGGTGATTACGTGATGGACATCGCCCTGTCGACCACATTGCACACCGGCTTCGACCGCGCCGTGGACGCGGTCCGGGAAGCTCTGGCCGAGCAAGGATTCGGCATCCTCACCGACATTGACATGGCGGCCACGATCAAGGCCAAACTCGGCCACGATATGGAGGACTACCGCATCCTCGGCGCCTGCAACCCGCCTCTGGCGCACCAGGCGGTCGGCATCAACCGCCAGATCGGGCTGCTGCTGCCTTGCAATGTCGTCGTGCGCCGCGACCCGCACGACACCGAGCTGATCCACGTCGAAGCCATGAACCCCGAGCTCATGGTCGAGGTCACCAGCGACGCGCGACTGCGCCCGGTCGCCGCGGACGCCGCGGCCCGCTTGGCAGCCGCACTCGAGACTCTCGACCGGCACGCAGGCCCCGGCCCTTCGCAGCGGTGAATGCAGTCGGCGTGCACGCTCAGGGCGAGGCTGCGATTGAAGCCGACATGGACTTCTCGGTCCATGGCACCGGGTGTAGTGGATCGTGGCCGTGCAAAGTGGAGCGCTCGATGGTGAACTCGGCCGCGGCGGGCGTTTTGTGGAGTTGATGCCTATGCATCAAGTCGAACTTATCGGAGGATCGAGCTGTATTGGGGCGGTTGACTATTGGTAAGGGAGAGAATGCTCATGGGGACAACGAAGAACTGTGCGTGGCGTCCCGGTGCGGGTGGTAGGCATAGGTGATGATCGGCCAGCTGCCTGTCGACGAACAACTCGACGCATTCCGAGAGGCACTCTCGCACAACGAAGTACTGACGGAGGTGCTGACCTTGTCGGCATCGCTGGAACTGCCCGGCTGGTATCTCACGGCGGGATGCCTGTTCCAGACCGTCTGGAACACAGTCACCGGCCGGGGCCCCGGCGAAGGCATCAAGGACTACGACCTGTTTTACTTCGACTCCGCTGATTTGTCCTGGGAGGCCGAAGACGCGGTAATCCAGTCGGCGAAGCAGGTCTTCGCCGATATCCCCGCCGAGGTGGAGATCCGCAACGAGGCACGTGTTCATCTCTGGTACGAGCAGAAATTCGGGACGCCATGTCCTGCCCACCGGTCCACCGAGGATGCGATCGACTCCTTCGCTGCCACCACTTGCTGTCTGGGAGTTCGCCTCGAACAACCTGGCGGGCGTTGGCGTGTGTACGCCCCACACGGGCTGTCGGACGTGTTCAACCTCATCGTCCGCCCCAATCCGGTCCTCGCGCCGCGCACCGTCTACGAGGCCAAGGCCAGTCGCTGGCTCCAACAGTGGCCCGAATTGACCGTCATGCCCTGGCCGACATCGGTACCCACATCGCGAGCAACTTGATAAGTGCAGACAAACTTCGACAGGACGCAATGTGGCACTCGGCGGTTGTGTCCGCCAGCATCCGGTAATGCCGAACTATCGCGCATCGCGGTTGGCGCCCTACCTCAGAGATTGCGCGGAGCGACCAGCCCTGATTCGTAGGCCAAGACGACGAGTTGGGCGCGGTCGCGGGCGTGGAGTTTGGTCATGGCCCGGTTGATATGGGTTTTCGCGGTGAGCGGGCTGATGACCATACGGTCGGCGATCTCCTCGTTGGACATGCCTTGGGCAACGAGAGTGACGGCCTCGCGTTCACGGCCGGTCAGTTCGTTCAGCTTCGTCGCATTGCCGGTGCTCAGCGGCTGAGAGACGTACCGGTTGATCAACCGACGGGTGATCGAGGGTGCGAGCAGAGCATCACCGCGGGCAGCGACGCGAACGGCATGCAGAAAGTCCTCCGGCAGAATGTCTTTGACGAGGAATCCGGCGGCGCCTGCCCGCAGAGCGTGGAAGACGTACTCGTCCAGGCCGTAGTTGGTGAGGATGACAACGTGCACCTCGACCAATGCGGGGTCTGCCGCGATCTGCCGTGTCGCCTCGATACCGTCGAGGACGGGCATCTGGATATCGATGAGCGCGATGTCGGGTAGGTACTGGCGAGCCAGAGCCAGGGCCTCGCTTCCGTCGGCGGCCTCGGCCACCACTGTGATGTCGTCTTCGAGGTCGAGCAGAGCCCGGAATCCGCTGCGAATCAATGGCTGGTCGTCGACGAGCAGGACACGGATCATGAGGGATCAACGGGCAGTTCGGCGTGGACGGAGAAGCCGCGTTCTGGCTGGGGCCCGGCGTGCAGGCGCCCGCCGAGAGCTGTGACGCGTTCCTGCATTCCGAGTAGGCCGACACCGTGTACCGCACCGCTGCCCGGCCGCAGTCCACCGTCGTCATCGACGCGCACGATCACCGCGTCGGGGCGGTAGTCGATGCGGACCGAGGCCGTCACGGCGTGTGCGTGCCGGGAGATGTTGGTCAGCGATTCCTGCACGATTCGGTAGACGGTGCGGTCCAGCGCGGCCGGTAACGTCGGGTTTTCTCCTGTGATGGTCAACGTGGCGTCCAAACCCGTTGCGCGAGCACGTTCCACCAGTTCCGGAACGTGGCCGAGTCCGTGCCGAGATACGTTGACGTCCTCGCGCAAGGCTTCCAATGTCGCGCGAAGTTCCCGGGCCGCTTCCCGGCCGGCTTCCCGGATCGCCAGCAGTGTCTCGGGCACGTGTTCGCCTTTCTTGTGGGCGACGTGTACCGCGGCCTCGGACTGGATCTTGATGACCGAGATCTGGTGAGTGAGCGAGTCGTGCAGTTCCCGTGCGATATGCAACCGCTCCTCGTCCGCGCGGCGTCGTGCGGTCTCCTCGCGGGTGCGTTCGGCTTCCTCGGCGCGCCGCTCGGCTTGGCGCAACGCCTCGCCGGCCGCGCCGGCAGCGACCAGCCAGGCCAGTTGCAGCACATCGCGTGCGTGGGTGAATGCCTCGCCCACAGCCCAGTCGGGGTGGGCGAGCAGCATTGCGAAAGGCAGCGTGAGCACGAGCAGTATCGAACCCGCCACCGCGACCAGTCGCTGCCCGGCCCGGACTGTGGCGTACACCGCGACCAGGAACCCGATCGCGGGGACATCGAAACCGGTGGCCTGATAACCCAACACCGCCGCACCCGACATCGCCAGAACGGTGACAGGAGCCTGGCGGGCCATCGCGAGCGAGAGCCCGGCGATCGTCAACAGCGCATAGCCCAGCACGTCGAGATCGGCAGGGTCACGGTGTGCACTCAGCCCGGTGCCCAGCAGCACGGCCGTGACCGCGACGGCGACCGCCCCGTCCGCGATGTCGATCCGCGCCCTGCTCATGGGTGCACCCTAGCCGCAATCGCATGGCAGCAAATCCGGCGGACAGACGATCAATCGTCTACTACGAACGCAGTAATTCCGCAGCGGCTACGGCAGATGCGGCAGTCGGCTGCCGCACCGATGGCAGCGCGAATTGTCCACGCCTGCACGATGATCGGCGATGCGATAGGCGGACATGATGAAGCGGAATCGAGCCACCGAACGTTTGAAGGAGCACCCGATGTCCGCCCGCCATCTCCCTGCCGTCGTTGCAACAGCGCTGTTCGCGAGTATCGCGGTTGCCGCACCAGCCACAGCTTCGATCCACCACAGTGCCGCCACCACCGGACTGACCTCCGGTCGACTCGGACCCACCTCGACTGCGCTGCTAGGACTGATCGCCGTGGTATTCGGCGTCCGTGTGTTGGCTCGGGTCGGCCGAAACGGTCCCGGCAACATCCGGAACCAGGCAGTGCTGACGCTGGTCTCAGGGCTGATCAGCCTGGCTCTGGGGAGCTGGTTCGCGGCCACCGCCGAGGGCGGCCCAGGCACCGGCAACGGGATAGTCGGGGCCTGGGCCGCCATGGTGTTCGGATTGGTCGCGCTGGTCCTCGGCGCGCTGGCACTGAACCGATTTCGCAGTGTCGACCGCATCGGCTGAGCTCGCGCAGTTCGAGTGTTCGACTTCTATCTAGATCGCTGGGCATCAGCGTGCGGCGGGCGAGGTAAACGAGCGCCTCGAGGACCACGACCGCGAGGCCCAGATCATCAATGCTGTTCTGGCGCCGTGGGCCGGTGCTCGGCGGGTTGGAACAACTCGATCAGGTTGCCGGCGGGGTCGGCGAGCAGGATCTGGCTTCCGCCGGGACCGGTGACGGTCTCGGTGCGGAATTCGACGCCGTCGTTCCTGAGGCGGGTGATCTCGGCGTCGAGGTCTTCGACGACGAGGTGGATGCGATTGGCGCCGGGAGTGGCGATGTCGGCGGGGGTGACACGCGCACCGGAACTTGCCGGTCCGGACAGCAAGAGGCGCAATGATCCTCGGATGACGTCGGCGAAGGCGGGTGCGGCGTTGATGTGCACGGTGAAACCGAGATGACCGGTATAGAACGCGATGGCGGCTTCTACGTCATCGACGAGATAGCGGACGCCGACGAATTCGGTGGCTGAGGTCATGGCGCGCTTCCTTTCGAGGGGGTGTCGAGGGTTCCTCCAGTCAGTGGCGCTCTTCGAGCCCGACAGCTTCGCGTAGCCGATCCGCGGCCGCCCGGAGTTCGGGATCAGCGGACGCGGAGGAATCCAGGAGCGCGGCCAATGCCTCGGCGATGACATTGAGTTTCTCTTGCGCGGCCTCGCTCGCGCGGCGGCCGGCGTTTTCGAGCAGCACCACCAACAGCAGCGTGAAAACGCTCGCAACGGTGTGAATGGCAACCTGCCACGTCTTGAGGTCCGTCCACCACGGCAAGCTGATCAGCCACGCCGTGACGATTCCAGCGCAGATGAAGAAGAACGGAGCCTGACTCACGCGCAGTTCCGCCTGTTCGACGAACCGGTCGAAGGGCGAACGGCGGTCACCCCCGCCACGGCTGCGCGCGGCTTCGCTGCGGCGCTCCATCATCGAATTCTAGTCGCATCCACCCCCTGTCGCAGCCGGACTGATATCGCGGTCGGACATTCCTTTATCTGTTCACTTGGACAGATAAAGGGCGTAGTGTTCTGATAGGTGAACGGCAGCACCGTGGCAATGCATATGAGCGACGGGATCGTCGATGCGCCGACGTCGCTGATCTTCGCGGGGATCGCGGCGGTGGGGCTCGGGCTCGCGAGCTGGCGGGCGCGCGCCGAACTCGACGAGCGCGCGGCGCCGATGGCCGGGCTGGTGGCCGCATTCATCTTCGCGGTCCAGATGGTGAACTTTCCGATCCTGCCCGGTGTGAGTGGGCACCTGCTGGGTGGGGCGCTGGCCGCGATTCTGGTCGGGCCCTACCTCGGGGCGTTGTGTGTGGCGGTGGTGCTGGTCGTGCAGGCGCTGCTGTTCGCCGACGGCGGGCTGACCGCACTCGGCACCAACATCACGAACATGGCCCTGATCGGTGTCGGCGCGGGATACCTCGTCGCTCGGGCCGGGACAGCGTTGCTGCGGCGGCGCAGCGACACGGGGGTGGGTGTCGTGGCATTCGCCGCCGCGTTCGTCGGAACCCTGTGTGCCGCGATGGGTTTCGTCCTCGAGTACGCAATCGGCGGGGCCGCGGGTTCCACGGTCGGGGCGGTCGCAGGGTACATGTTCTTCACCCACGCGTTGATCGGGATCGGTGAAGGCATCATCACCGCGATCACCGTGGTGGCGGTGGTGAGCGCACGACCGGATCTGGTCTATGTTCTGCGTGCCGCTGGGCCGGTGTCCACGTCGGCGTCTCCCGTTCGTCTGCGGGTGTCCTTCACCGGTTTCCTGTGGGTGTTCGCCGCGGCCGCGGTACTCGTCGCCGGCGGGCTGTCCTATGCCGCGAGTTCACAGCCCGACGGGCTCGACGCCACCACCCGACGCGGGTGCACCACGGTCGAGGTGAACGGGGTTGAGGAACTGCACGGTGAGTGCATCGCGCGCAGCGCCGAGGAACACCGGTTCGCCGGTTCTCCGCTGGCGGACTACGCGATCGACGGCAACAGTGATCTGGCCGGTCCGGCAGGCGTGGTCGGCGTCGGGGTCGCCTTCGCCGTGCTGTTCGCGGTGGTCCGGATCGGCCGAAGCGGATCGCGCTCCGGGGGTCGGCGCGATGATGTCGCGGCGCGGTCGGATGCGGAGCCGGAGTAGGTGAGCGCCGCGGTCCACCGGCTGTATCTGGCGGGGAATTCACCGGCGCATCGGGCACCGACCGAGGTCAAGATCGTGTGCGCGGTGGTTGCGGTGTTCGCGGTCGTGGCGACACCACGAGAGTTGTTGTGGCCGTTCGGCTGTTATGCCCTGGGCTTGGTGGCGCTGTGGCGGTGGTGGGGAATCGGGTTGCGCTGGATCGGGCCGCGTCTGCTCATCGAGTTGCCGTTCGTCGTGTTGGCGGTCCTGCTGCCTTTCGCCGCCGGGGAACCCCGCACCGACATCTTCGGGCTGTCGCTGTCGGTGACCGGCCTCTACGCAGCGTGGGGCATCATCGCGAAAGGCACTATCGGCGTGGGCATCTCACTGACCTTGGCCGCGACGACGAGCGTGCGCTCCTTGCCCGAGGGGCTGACGCGGCTGCACGTGCCCGGCACGATCGTCATGATCGTGGTCCTGATGCTGCGCTATGTCGACGTGCTGGTCGCCGAGGCGGCGCGGATGCGGCTGGCCCGCATCTCCCGCGGCGACGACCCACGCACCCTGCGCCAAGCCGGTGCGACCGCACGCGGCGCGGGCACCCTGTTCCTGCGATCCTACGAACGCGGCGAACGGGTCCACCTGGCGATGCTGTCGCGCGGATTCGACGGCACCGTGCCCGATGTCGGCACCCCGCCCGCCACCGGCAGGCAGTGGCTGCTCGGCTGCCTGCCCGCGGCCGCCGCGATCGCTGTCTGCGCAGGTGCTTGGATGGTGCGGTGACCGAACCGACGGCGCCGGCGGTGCGTGTGGTCGAGCTGACCTTCGCCTATCCCGACGGGACCGGCGCACTGAACGGGGTGAATCTGCAGATCGCGCCGGGGGAGCGGGTGGCCGTCCTCGGGCCCAACGGCGCGGGCAAATCCACCTTGATGCTGCACCTGAACGGGGTGCTCACCGCCACATCGGGGCAGGTGCACATCGGCGGTGTGCGGCTGGACCGCAACAGTGTTCGCGCCATCCGGCAGCGGGTCGGGGTCGTGTTCCAGGACCCCGACGACCAACTGTTCATGCCGACCGTGGAACAGGATGTCGCGTTCGGTCCCGCCAACTTCGGTGTCCGCGGCGAAGCCCTCGCCGAACACGTCCGCGAGGCGCTCGCCGCGGTAGGGATGACCGACAGGGCCGGGCGTTCACCGGCGCACCTGTCGCTCGGGGAACGCCGCCGCGCCGCGCTGGCCACGGTGCTGTCGTGCCGACCGGAGGTCCTCGTTCTCGACGAACCGGCCGCCAACCTCGATCCGGTGGCACGTCGCGAGCTGGCCGAGATCCTGCTGTCGCTGCCCACCACCATGCTCGTGGTGACCCACGATCTGCCCTACGCGCAACGGATCTGCGAGCGGGTCGTCATCCTCGACGCCGGTGAAGTTGTCGCCGACGGCCCCACCGCCGACATCCTCGGCGATGCCGCGCTGCTCGCCGAACACCGACTCAGCTGAGCGTTCATCCGTCGGCCGGCCATCGCGTCGGAGGGTTGCCCAGGAGTAACCTGAGCGGTGGGTTCCTCCCTCGACGAACCGAGACTGCGATGCACGAAATGGCGATCACCCAGAGTGTCATCGACGCCGTGTGCGAACACGCGGCGGGAGCACGGGTGCACAGCGTGCTGCTGGAAGTGGGCGTGCTGTGCGCGGTCGTTCCGGAGGCGATGCAGTTCTGCTTCGAGCTCGCCGCCGAGGAAACCCTGGCCGAGGGCGCGAGCCTCGAGATCGACGTGGTGCCCGGCCGGGCGGGCTGTCGAAGCTGTGGCGCCGAGTTCACCGTGCTCGAGCCGATCGCCCTGTGCGAGTGCGGCAGCGCCGATGTCGAGATCAGAGCCGGGCACGAACTCCGAATCCGCTCGATGGAAGTGAGCCGAGAATGTGCGCAACCTGTGGATGTGGCGACGACGACGCCGCGGTGATCACCCTCCCGCACGAGCACGAGCACGAGCACGAGCACGAGCACGAGCACGAGCACGGCCACGAGCACGAGCACGGCCACGGCCACGAGCACGAGCCGCACCGGCACAGCCATGGTCACGGTGATGATCACGTGCATCTGCCGGTCACCGAGACCATCACCCTCGAGCAAAAGGTTCTGGCCAAGAACGACCTGTTGGCCCAGCGAAACCGGGACTGGCTCGCCGCCCGCGACATCTTGGCGCTGAACATGACCAGCTCACCCGGCGCGGGCAAGACCACCCTGCTCGAGCGCACGATCCGCGAGTCCACCGAGATACCGATCGCGGTGATCGAGGGCGACCAGGCGACCCTGCTCGACGCCGAGCGGATCGGGGCGACGGGCTGTCGGGTCGTGCAGATCAACACCGGCGCGGGCTGTCATCTCGACGCCGAGATGACCTACCGCGCGCTCGAGTCCCTCGATCCCGCCCCCGGCACCCTGCTGTTCATCGAGAACGTCGGCAACCTGGTGTGCCCGGCCCTGTTCGACCTCGGTGAACGCGGCAAAGTCGTGGTGATCTCGGTGACCGAGGGCACCGACAAGCCGCTGAAGTATCCGCACATGTTCGCCGCGGCGTCTCTGGTCCTCGTCAACAAGATCGATCTGCTGCCCTATGTGGACTTCGACCTGGACAAATGCCGGGAATACGCGGCGTCGATCAACCCGCACGCGCAGATCCTGCCCCTCTCGGTGACCAGCGGTTCCGGCATGGCGCAGTGGTACGACTGGCTCCGGCGGCAGCGGTCAGCAACTATTGAGGATCACTCACCAGCGACATAGACTTGCGTGATCAGGATCACACCGTAGGTTCCCGCGAGCCTGCGATGCCCCGCTTCAGAAAGTGGCGCAGCCCATGCCTACCCAGGAAGCAATCAAAGCAGAACAGGCCCTGATTCACGTGCTGTGGATCAACGCCGGCCTCAGTTGTGACGGTGATTCGGTCGCGCTGACCGCCGCGACGCAGCCCAGTATCGAGGAGATCGCGCTCGGCGCTCTTCCCGGGCTCCCGCAGATCGCGGTGCACTGGCCGCTGATCGATTTCGAATGCGGTCCCACCGGCGGCGCCGACGATTTCCTCGAATGGTTCTTCAAAGCCGACCGGGGTGAACTCGAACCGTTCGTGCTCGTGGTGGAAGGCTCCATCCCGAACGAGCAACTCCACGAGGAGGGCTACTGGTGCGGCTTCGGCAACGATCCCGCCACCGGACAGCCGATGACGACCAGTGAATGGCTCGATCGGCTGGCCCCGAAGGCCACCGCGGTGGTCGCGGTCGGCACCTGTGCCACCTACGGCGGCATCCACGCCATGGCGGGTAACCCCACCGGCGCGATGGGTGTGCCCGACTACCTCGGCTGGGACTGGAAATCCAAGGCCGGGATCCCGATCGTGTGCGTGCCCGGTTGCCCGGTCCATCCGGACAACATGTCCGAAACGCTGACCTACCTGCTCTACATGGCCACCGGACAGGCCCCGATGATTCCCCTCGACGAGGCGCTGCGCCCGAAATGGTTGTTCGGCGCCACCGTCCACGAAGGCTGTGATCGAGCGGGTTACTACGAGGAAGGCGACTTCGCCGACGAGTACGGCTCCCCGAAATGCATTGTGAAACTGGGATGTTGGGGCCCGGTGGTCAAATGCAACGTCCCCAAGCGGGGCTGGATCAACGGCGTCGGTGGCTGCCCGAACGTGGGCGGCATCTGCATCGGCTGCACCATGCCGGGATTCCCGGACAAATTCATGCCGTTCATGGACGAGCCGCCCGGCGGCAAGATCTCCTCGACGGCATCAGGGCTGTACGGGTCGGTGATCCGCAGTCTGCGCCATATCACCGGACGCACGGTGGACAAGGAGCCGCGATGGCGGCACAGGGGCGAGAAGCTGGAATCCGGCGCCACCCGCACCTGGTAGGAGGCGATTGGAATGACTGCCATCATCCCCGAGCCGTCACACAAGCGGATCGATCCCGACAGCCTGGTCGAAATGGCCTGGGACCCGATCACCCGCATCGTCGGCAGCCTGGGAATCTATACCAAGATCGATTTCGAGAACCGTGAAGTGGTCGAGTGTCACAGCACCTCGTCCATCTTCCGCGGCTACTCGATCTTCATGCGGGGCAAGGATCCCCGCGACGCGCATTTCATCACCAGCCGCATCTGCGGGATCTGCGGCGACAATCACGCCACCTGCTCGTGCTACACCCAGAACATGGCCTACGGGGTGAAACCGCCGCACCTGGGCGAGTGGATCGTCAATCTCGGTGAGGCCGCCGAATACATGTTCGACCACAACATCTTTCAAGAGAATCTGGTCGGTGTGGATTTCTGCGAGAAGATGGTCGCCGAGACCAACCCCGGCGTCCTCGCGCAGGCCGAGACCACGCTCGCGCCGCATTCGGACGCACACGGCTATCGCACCATCGCCGACATCATGCGCGCGCTCAATCCGTTCACCGGCGAGTTCTACCGGGAGGCGCTGCACGTCAGCCGCTACACCCGTGAGATGTTCTGCCTGATGGAGGGCAGGCACGTGCACCCGTCGACGCTGTATCCCGGCGGTGTGGGAACCGTCGCGACGATCCAGCTGATGACCGACTACATGACGCGCCTGATGCGCTACGTCGAATTCATGAAGAAGGTCGTGCCGATGCACGACGATCTCTTCGACTTCTTCTACGAGGCGCTGCCGGGCTACGAACAGGTCGGATTGCGGCGCACCCTGCTGGGTTGCTGGGGCTCGTTCCAGGACCCCGAGGTGTGCAATTTCGAGTACAAGGACATGGAGGAGTGGGGTCGGCGGATGTTCGTCACCCCCGGCGTGGTCGTCGACGGGAAACTGGTCACGACGTCCCTGGTCGACATCAATCTCGGCATCCGAATCCTTTTGGGCAGTTCGTATTACGACGACTGGAACGACCAGGAGATGTTCGTGAAGACCGACCCGCTCGGCAATCCGGTCGACCGGCGTCACCCCTGGAACCAGCACACCAACCCCAAGCCGCAGAAGCGCGACATGGACGACAAGTACAGCTGGGTGATGTCGCCGCGCTGGTTCGACGGCACCGACCATCTGGCCCTCGACACCGGCGGCGGCCCGCTGGCCCGGCTGTGGTCGACGGCGCTGGCCGGGCTCGTCGACATCGGCTACGTGAAGTCGACCGGACACAGTGTGCAGATCAACCTGCCCAAGACCGCGTTGAAGGGCCCGGTCAGCTTCGAATGGAAGATCCCCGCGTTCGGCAGCAACACCATCGAACGCAACCGCGCCCGCACCTACTTCCAGGCCTACGCCGCGGCCAGTGCGCTGCACTTCGCGGAGCAGGCGCTCGTGGAGATCCGGGCGGGACGGACCAAGACGTGGGAGCACTTCGAGGTACCGGACGAGAGCATCGGCTGTGGGTTCACCGAGGCGGTGCGCGGGGTCCTGTCCCATCACATGGTGATCAGGGACGGCAAGATCGCGAACTACCACCCGTATCCGCCGACGCCGTGGAATGCCAACCCCCGCGACAGTTTCGGCACGCCGGGACCCTACGAGGACGCGGTGCAGGGCCAGCCGATCTTCGAGGAGAACGACCGCGAGCACTTCAAGGGCATCGACATCATGCGCACCGTGCGCAGCTTCGATCCCTGCCTGCCGTGTGGTGTGCACATGTACCTCGGCAACGGCAAGTCGCTGGAGAAACTCCACTCGCCGACCCAGACACTCACCGGGGAGTAACGGTGATGCCGGATCGTCCGGGGGAGCACGACGAGGCGGCGTTCGACCCAGACCGGTGGCGCGGCGCAGGCGACCGGATCGAGACCCTGCTGGACGCGAGTTCGGCGGGTGGCGTCGTCGCTCGCGAGCGCGCCGAGCAGCTGGTGCGTGAGGTCGCCGACCTCTACGGTGCCGGGCTGGCACGCGTGCTCGAACTGGTCGATGGTGACGTTCGTGAGCAGCTCGTCGCCGACGATCTGGTTGCGAGTCTGCTGCTGGTGCACGGCCTGCATCCGCACGACGTCGACACTCGCGTCCGCGCTGCTCTCGACAGCGTGCGCCCCTACCTGGGCTCCCATGGTGGTGACGTGGAACTGCTCGGCGTGGCCGACGGCGCCGTCCGGCTCGAACTGTCGGGCAGTTGCCGCACCTGCCCCTCGTCGTCGGTGACGCTGGAACTGGCGGTGGAGGACGCGGTGCGTGCCGCCGCGCCGGAAATCGCGTCGATCGAAGTGGCTGCCGCGCAACCGGAATCGGCGGATGCCTTGATCTCCGCCGATTCGTTGTTCGCCCGGGTGCACGCCGACGCCCATCCGGTCGAGTCGCAGCACGGGAGCTGGATAGCGGTTCCGGAGCTGGGGGAACTCGGTGCGGGCGAGGTCGGCGGCTTCGTCATCGGCGGGCAGACCGTGCTCGCCTGCCGGGTCGGTGATGACCTGTTCGTCTACCGCGATCACTGCCCCGCCTGCGACCACTCGCTCGCCGGCGCGGCACTGCATCGTCGGATGGGTTTCCCGGTCGGTGACGCCGTACTGCGCTGCCCGACCTGCCGGGCGCACTACGACGCCGTCCACGCCGGTGCCAGAGTCGACGGCGAAGGACACCTGGAACCACTGCCCGTGCTCGTACGCGCCGGGGAGCTCTCGGTGGCCGTGCCCGTGGGAGTGGCCGGATGAGTTCTGGGCTGGGAGTGCTGCGCCGCCTCACCGTCGACCGCAAACCCGCCGTCCCGGCGGGCGAGCGGTGTGAGATGTGCGCCGAGGCCATCGCCGAAGAGCATCAGCACGTGGTGAATGTCGAAGGGCGCCAACTGTTGTGCGTGTGCCGGGGCTGCTACCTGCTGTTCACCGACCAGAACGCGGTCCTGCGGTACCGCGCGGTGCCCGACCGCTACCTGCGCTTCCCGACCTTCACCATCGGCCACGGTGAATGGGACGCGCTCGAGATCCCGGTGGGCCTGGCGTTCTTCTTCGAGAACTCGGCGCTGGGCCGCACCGTCGCGTTCTATCCGGGACCGGCGGGCGCCACCGAATCCGAGCTGCCCCTCGACCAGTGGCGCACCCTGCTCGACCGGCACCCCGAGATCGATGTCGCGGTCCCCGACGTCGAAGCACTGATGATCCGGGTCCCCGAGCGGGGCACCGCCGAGGCGGCGTGCCTGCTGCTGCCCATCGACACCTGCTACGAATTCGTCGGCCGGATGCGGATGCTGTGGCGCGGATTCGACGGCGGTCAGGATGTGCACCGGTATCTCGACGAGTTCTTCGCCACGGTCTCGGCGCGTGCGCGACCAGGTGGTGCGTGATGTGCCCGGCCTACTCGACGACTTTCGCGGTGCTCGACATCGCGCCGGAGCCCTACGCCGCGACACCGACGCTGTCGGCCCGGATCGGCATCGCGGTGCTCGGTGAGGAACCGGTGCATGCCATCGCCCTGCGCGCACAGGTGCGGATCGAACCGCACCGCCGTAGCTATACCGACGAGGAGAGCGCGGGCCTGGTCGACCTGTTCGGCCCACGCGAACGCTGGCGCGACACCCAGCGCTCCTTCCTCTGGATGCACTGCGCCACCATGGTTCCCGGCTTCCACGGCGGTGCCCAAGTGGACCTGCCGATGCCGTGCACCTACGACTTCGAGGTGAGCGGCGCCAAATACCTGCACGCCCTACGGGAGGGAACAGTGCCGCTGATCTTCCTGTTCAGCGGCACTGTCTTCATCCGGGGCGCCACGGGTTTCGCGGTGCAGCAGATTCCCTGGGACCGGGAGGACAAGTTCGCGATGCCGGTCTCGGTCTGGGACGACCTGATGGCCACGAACTTTCCGAACTCAGGGTGGGTGCGGTTGCACCGCGAGACTCTGGACGCGCTCGCCGCGTACAAATCCAGCCACGGGATGCTCGGCTTCGACGACGCGGTACTGCGCCTGCTCGACACCGCCGAGGAGGACCCATGAGCATCGAGCTGACCAGGTCGCAGGCCAGGGCGCGCGCGGTCGCCGACGCGGTGCTGTACGAGGGCTACCTGCTGTACCCCTACCGGGCGAACTCGCGAAAGAACCAGTCGCGCTGGCAGTTCGGTGTCCTCGGCCCCACCGGGGCGGCCGCGACCGGACTCGGCGAGGAACCGCAACTGTCGGCGCAATGTCTGCTCGACGCGGGGGAGTCCGCCTCGGTCACGCTGACCGTACGGTTTCTGCAGTTGCAGCGCCGGACCGTCGAGGATGCCGGGCACACACCGGTCGCCGAGCTCGTCGCCGAAGGCCGATCGTGGATCAGCTGGGACGAGGCGGTCGAGTGCGAACAGGTGATCGGTCCGCTGCCGCTGACCGATTGGACTGCGCGGCTGACGATTCCGGCCGGCACCGACCACGAGGCGATTCCCGGCCCCGACGGTGCACCGGCCGGACGACTGGTCCGACACCGCGCGCACCTCGACGGGGAAGTCGAGTTGACCGTGGACCGTGACGAGCGCTTTCTGCGCCTCAGTGTCACCCTCCGCAACACCGGCACCCCCGCGACCGACCAGCACGACGCCATCGCCCGCTCCCTGATCGGCGCGCACGTCATCGCCGAAATCGAAGGCGCCCGGTTCGTTTCCCTGCTCGAACCGCCGCCCGACGCCGAAGCGGCCGTCGCCCGATGCTCGCAGCACCGGTGTTTCCCGGTGCTGGCCGGGCCACCCGGTGACCACAGCATCGTGCTGATCTCGCCCATCATTCTCTACGACCACCCCGAGATCGCCGAGCAGAGTGAGGGACCGCTGTTCGACTCCACCGAGATCGACGAGATCCTCACCTTGCGCGTGATGACCATGACCGACGAGGAGAAGGCCCAGGCCCGCGCGACCGACGAGCGGGCGGCGCAGATCATCGACCGCTGCGACGCGATGACACCGGAGACATTGCAGCAGCTGCACGGTGTCCTGCGGAACCCGCACGCCGAGCAGGCCGCGCTGATCCCTGAGGTACCCGACGGTGTCGACTGGTGGGACCCGTTGGCCGACAATGCTGTTCGCCCCGATGCCGACGCGATCATGGTCGGCGCGGTCCGGGTCCGCAACGGGACAAGGGTGCGCTTGCATCCGTCTCGGCGCGCCGATGCCCACGACCTGTTCTACGACGGGCGCACCGCCAAGGTCGTCTCGGTGCACGCCGATGTCGACGGGCAATCCCACGTCGGCGTGGTCATCGAGGACGACCCCGCCGCCGACCTGCACGAATGGTACGGCCGGTACCTGTATTTCGCCCCGGAGGAGATCGAACCGCTCGACAGCCCACGAGAATGAGAGAAGAGGTCGATCATGACGACGATAGGAATGTTCGCGGTGGCGTTGGCCGCCGTGGTGGCTGTGGCCGCCGCAGTGCTCGGCGTGCGTTCGATACCGGATGTCCAGCGCTATCTGAAGATCCGCCGGATGTGAGATGACGGCGCGAGTGCTCGTGGCGGGGATCGGCAACATCTTCCTCGGCGACGACGGTTTCGGACCCGAAGTGGTGCGGCGACTACCGCCGCACGGCGAGACCGTGCGCGTGGTCGACTACGGCATCCGTGGCATGCACCTGGCCTACGACCTGCTCGATCCGTGGGACGCGCTGGTGCTCGTCGACGCCGTCCCCGACCGCGGCGCACCCGGTACTCTCGCGGTCTTCCACGCCGAACCCGGCCCAGCGGGCGCGGCGCAGCTCGACGCGCACGCCATGAACCCCGACGCCGTGTTCGCGAGCGTTCGCGCGCTGGGCGGAACCCTGCCACCGACCGTCGTCGTCGGCTGCCAGGTCGACTCGGTAGAGGAAGGCATCGGCCTGTCCGGCCCGGTAGGTGCCGCGGTCGATCCTGCCGTCGAGGCGGTCGCAGCGGTTCTGGCGCGATTGGTCGCCGATCCGACCGCGATGGTCGCCGACTCGAACGGGCCCGTCGCGCCGTCGAACCGATCGGAGGGGTGAACCATGTGCCTCGGTATCCCCGGACAGGTCGTGGAGATCCTCGACGGATACCACGGGCAACTCGCCCTGGTCACGGTCTCCGGCGAGAACCGCAAGGTGAACATCGGTCTGCTGGAAGAGGATCCGGTGCATCCCGGGGACTGGGTGATCATCCACATGGGTCTGGCGGTCGAGAAGACCGACCAGGCCGGCGCCGCCACCGCACTGGCCGGGCTGAATCTGCTCGGACGAGGCGAACAGTCATGACCGCCGACCGGCAACGTCGGCGCCTCGTGGTTCGCGGGGTGGTGCAGGGCGTCGGCTTCCGGCCCTTCGTCTACACGACCGCCGCGGAACTGTCCCTGTCCGGGTCGGTGGCCAACGACAGCGCCGGGGTGATCATCGAGATCGAAGGCGCCCCCGCCGATCTGGACGAGTTCGCGCGACGCCTGCGCGAGCGCCCACCGCCGTTGGCCGTCGTCGAATCGGTCGACCAGAGCATCGTCGCGTTGCGCGGCGGCACCGGATTCCGTATCGCCGACACCACCCGCGACGGTGGCGGCCGCACCCTGGCTTCACCCGATGTCGCGATCTGCGCGGACTGCGCCACCGAACTGGCCGATCCCACCGACCGGCGCTATCGCCACCCCTTCATCAACTGCACCAACTGCGGACCCCGATTCACCATCATCGCCGAACTGCCCTACGACCGGTCCCGCACGTCGATGGCCGACTTTCCGATGTGTGCCCACTGCGCCGCCGAATACACCGACCCCGCCGACCGCCGCTTCCACGCCCAGCCCATCGCGTGCCCGGACTGCGGCCCGCGTCTGTCCTACCTCGGTCCTTCCGGCTCATCGGCCGAGGGGCCGCTGGACTCGGCGCGAAACCTGTTGCGCGAGGGCGGGATTCTCGCGGTCAAAGGCATCGGCGGTTACCACCTCGCCTGCGATGCCACGAACGAGCGCGCCGTGGCCACCTTGCGGGGCCGAAAGCGGCGAGGCGACAAGCCTTTCGCCGTCATGGTTCCCGACCTCGGCACCGCGCGCACGATCGCGGAGGTCGACGACACCGCCGCGTTACTGCTCACGGGCCCCCAACGCCCGATCGTCCTGCTCGCCCGCAGGGCCCCCGTCCGCATCCCCGCCGAAGCGGCATCCGATGCCGACTCGCACGACATGCTCGATCGCGACACCATCGAACTGGCCCCTTCGGTCGCGCCCCGCAACCCCGACCTGGGCGTCCTGCTCGCCTATACACCGCTGCACCTGCTGCTGTTCGGCTTGTCGGGCGACCGGCCCGTCCCGCGGGTGCTCGTGATGACCTCCGGCAATCTCGGTGGCGAACCGATCTGTTTCGACGACGAGGACGCCCGCACCCGCCTGGCCGCCCTCGCTGACGGCTGGCTGTCGCACGACCGCCGCATCCTGACGCCCTGTGACGATTCGGTCGTGCGCGTGGTCGACGGTGTCGAGCTGCCGCTGCGCCGCTCCCGCGGGTATGCGCCGCTCCCGCTGACCCTGCCGGTCCCGGTGCCGCCGACGCTGGCCGTCGGCGCGGACCTCAAGAACACCTGCGCGGTCGGCGAGGGCCGCTACGCCTGGCTCAGCCAGCACATCGGCGACATGGACGACCTGGCCACCCTGCGTGCCTTCGGCTTCGCCGCCGAGCATCTCGCCGAACTGACCGGGGTAGCGCCCACCCAGCTCGTCACCGACGCGCACCCGCGCTACCGCTCCACCACCTGGGCGCGCACCCACGCCGAAGGCCGTCCGGTCCACACCGTCCAGCACCACCACGCGCACATCGCCGCGGTCATGGGCGAACACGGACTCGGCGCCTCGGACACGGTCACCGGGATCGCGTTCGACGGCACCGGATTCGGACCCGACGGCGCCATCTGGGGTGGTGAAGTCCTGGCCGCCGGCTACAAGGGCTACCGACGGCTCGCACACCTGAAATACGTGCCGCTCGCGGGTGGGGACGTCAGTGTGCACCGGCCCTACCGGATGGCGCTGGCGCACCTGTGGTCGGCCGGACTGGACTGGTCGGACACGATCGCCTCGGTCGCCGCCTGTCCCGCCGACGAACGCGCGGTGCTGGCACACCAATTCGGCTCCGGCTTCGGGTGTACCCCGACGTCGAGCATGGGACGGCTCTTCGACGCCGTATCCTCGCTGGCCGGGGTTCGCCACACCGTCGACTACGAAGCCCAGGCCGCGATCGAACTGGAGGCCCTCGCGCGCGCCGCGGATCCCGGCTCGCGCACCTACCGGTTCGGCCTCGATCACACCGCGGACCCGGCGGTGATCGACCCGGCCCCGGTCGTGGCGGCAGTGGTCACCGACGCCGTTCACGGCGTCCCGGCCGCCGTGATCGCCGCGCGCTTCCATCACGCCGTGGCGGCGCTGGTCCTGGACCTGGCTCTGGATTTCGCACCCCACCCGACGACCGTCGCGCTCTCAGGTGGGGTGTTCCAGAACGCGTTGCTGCTCTCGGCAGCACGCACCGCGCTGCGCGACAACGGATTCCACGTCATCACCCATCGCCGACTGCCGCCCAACGACGGTGGTCTCGCGTTCGGACAACTACTCGCCGCCGGTGCGGGTTGAGCGAAAGGAGAGCAGCGATGTGCCTGGCAGTCCCGGGAAAGGTGCTCAGCCTGCACGAACGCGACGGCACCATGATGTCGGTCGTCGACTTCGGCGGCGTGCACAAAGACGTGTGCCTGGAGTACATTCCGGACGCGGCGATCGGCGACTACGTAGTGGTCCATGTCGGTTTCGCCATCCAGCGCCTCGACGAGGAATCGGCATTGCGCACACTGGCCGAATTCGAGCACCTCGGTGTGCTCAACGAGGAGTTCGGCGACGGGTTCGCCCTCGCCGCCAGACAATCCGGGCTCCCCGATCCCACGGCAGAACCGGCAGCGACCGACTCCGGCGCCGGCGACGACACGGAGGTGACGTCATGAAGTATCTCGACGAATTCAGTGATCCCGACCTGGCGAAGAAGTTGCTCGATCAGATCCGCGGGGCCACCTCCCAGCGGTGGGCCATCATGGAAGTCTGCGGTGGACAGACTCATTCGATCATCCGCCACGGCATCGACCAACTGCTGCCCGACGAGATCGAGATGATCCACGGCCCCGGCTGCCCCGTGTGCGTCACCCCGCTCGAGGTGATCGACAAGGCGCTCGAGATCGCCGCGCAGCCCGGGGTGATCTTCTGCTCCTTCGGCGACATGCTCCGGGTGCCGGGAAGCGAACGCGATCTGTTCCGGGTCAAGAGCGAAGGCGGCGATGTGCGAGTGGTGTACTCGCCACTGGACGCGCTCACCATCGCCAGGCAGAACCCCGATCGGCAGGTGGTGTTCTTCGGCATCGGCTTCGAAACCACCGCACCGGCCAACGCGATGACCGTCTATCAGGCCAAACGGCTGGGCATCGAGAACTTCTCGCTGTTGGTCTCGCACGTGCTCGTTCCGCCCGCCATCGCCGCGATCATGGAATCGCCGAAGTGCCGGGTCCAGGGCTTCCTGGCCGCCGGACATGTCTGCAGTGTCATGGGCACCGAGGAGTACCCGCCGCTGGCCGACAAATACGGAGTGCCGATGGTGGTCACCGGCTTCGAGCCCCTCGACATCCTGGAAGGTATCCGGCGCACCGTGACCCAGCTCGAGGACGGCAGACACCAGCTCGAGAACGCCTATCCCCGAGCGGTCCGCGCCGAAGGCAACCCGGCCGCGAAGACGATGCTCACCGACGTCTTCGAAGTCACCGACCGCGCTTGGCGCGGCATCGGCGTGATCCCCGACAGCGGCTGGCGGCTCTCGGAACGCTACCGCGCCTACGACGCCGAGCACCGGTTCGCGGTCACCGACCTGCACACCGCCGAGTCCTCGATCTGCCGCTCCGGCGAGGTCCTCCAGGGACTGATCAAGCCGCACGAATGCGCCGCTTTCGGCAAACAGTGCACCCCACGAAACCCCTTGGGAGCCACGATGGTCTCCTCCGAAGGTGCCTGCGCGGCCTACTACCTGTACCGACGCCTCGACCTGCCCGCGGAGGTGGCTCATGCGTGAGGACAACGCGGCGACCGGCCTCGACATGGACAGCTGGGTGTGCCCGATGCCGCTGCGCGACTCACCGACCATCGTGATGGGCCACGGTGGCGGGGGAGCGATGTCGGGCGAGCTGATCGAGCACCTGTTCCTGCCCGCGTTCGGCTCCGCCGCCGAAGCCGGCATGGGTGATTCGGCGGTGCTCACCCTCGACGGCGTGCGGTTGGCGTTCTCGACCGACTCCTTCGTCGTCAAACCGCTCGCTTTCCCCGGCGGGTCGATCGGGGACCTGGCCGTCAACGGCACCGTCAACGATCTGTCCATGGCAGGCGCGCGGCCGATGGTGCTGTCCACGGCGTTCATCCTCGAAGAAGGCACCGCACTCGCCGAGATCGCCAGGGTCGCCGAGGCTGTCGGTACTGCCGCGCTCGCGGCCGGGGTCAAGCTGGTCACCGGCGACACCAAGGTCGTCGACTCCGGCCACGGCGACGGCATCTTCATCAACACCGCGGGCATCGGCATCATCGACGCCGGCGTCGACATCCGCCCGCAGCGCGCCCGTCCCGGTGACGTCGTGATCGTCAGCGGTGATATCGGGGTGCACGGCGTCGCCGTGATGAGCTGCCGTGAGGGCCTCGAATTCGGCACCACCGTCTGCAGCGACACCGCCCCGCTCAACGGCCTGGTCGCCGCGATGCTGGCCACCGGCGCCGATGTGCACGTGCTGCGTGACCCGACCCGCGGCGGGGTCGCGGCGACGCTCAACGAGATCGCGGGCGTCGCGAAAGTCGGTGTGGCACTGGACGAACGGAAGCTGCCCGTCCCGCACGCGGTCCGGGATGCGTGTGGGCTGCTCGGGCTCGATCCGATGTATGTCGCCAACGAGGGCAAGCTGGTCGCCTTCGTCGCCTCCAAGGACGCCGACCGGGTGCTCGCGGCGATGCGCGCGCATCCGCTGGGTGCTCGTGCCGAAGCCATCGGTGTGTGCGTCGAGGACCATCCGGGCATGGTGGTCGCCCGCACCGCCCTCGGCGGTACCCGGGTGGTGGATCTGCCTGCCGGAGAACAACTGCCGCGGATCTGCTGACAGGAGGCGCGATCATCGACGGGACCGAGATGTTCGCCCGCTACGCCTACGCGCCCAACCGGCTCGGCTACTGCGGTCCCGCCGACGCGCGGGCGCTGCACAACGGCTCGGCCGCCGATATCCGCGCGCTGGCCCGCCAGTTCTCCGGAGCCTGGCCCTACCTGCGGGCGATGTCGAGACTGACCGGCATCGCCGATCCGCTCGACGCGCGCCTCGTCGAGTCCTATTGGCTCGGTGGCGGGATCGGCGCCGACCTCGACGCCGGCGCGTTCACCACCGAACTGCTCGCGATCATCGCGCCGATGGCCGGACACTACTGGTCGTATCTGAACGCCGATCTCGCCGAGGAAGCCGCCGCCAACCACGGATTCCACGTGTTCGGCGTGT
Source organism: Nocardia sp. NPDC055165 (assembly GCF_053606985.1). Lineage (NCBI taxonomy): Bacteria > Bacillati > Actinomycetota > Actinomycetes > Mycobacteriales > Nocardiaceae > Nocardia > Nocardia sp. NPDC055165. The sequence continues at coordinate 238,621 of NZ_JBSGSS010000002.1, read as the reverse complement.
ATCCGTGGACCCGCCTGCTGGGACGTGGCGCCGACGAGCACCCGATCCGCATCCTGGACAGTTGCCGTATCACCTGGGGCACCGTGGTGGCTCGCGAAGGCGGGGCTGCTTCCGTCCGCTGTCGGCGGTTGGTCTCGGACGGTCCGCTGCTGCGGTTGTCCGGTCCAGCGCTACGGCGCGCCGAGGTGGATGACGATCACCTCGCGACGGAGGTGGCCGTCGGTGACCAAGTCGCCGTGCATTGGGGGCGCGTGTGTGGCCGCCTCGATTCCGATCAGACGCGGGCATTGGCCACCAGCACCGCACGGCAACTACGGGTGACCAATCGTCGGATGGCCGACACCGCGCGTGCCGCTCTGCGATAGAGAGCATCGACGGGTCGAATTGCATGCGGTGGCTACCGAGCTCGGGATCAGCCGAACGACCATCCACCGCGGATCCCTCGTCCGCCTCGGCGAGAGCTGTTGCGCTCTGGATTTCCGATATCGCCTCAGTTACGTTGCCGCATCGTTGCGACGACGGCGTTCGTCCTGGACGGTTTGTGGGGCGGCGGACCCGTAGGGTCGGTGTCGCCGAGATCGTCTGGAGCTGAGGAGGCTGGTGGGTATGCCCAAGTACTTGTGGCGAGTCAGCTATCTCCAAGAGGGGGCACAAGGTCTATTGGCACAGGGCGGTAGTGCGCGCCGCGCGGCCATCACGGAGATGGTGGAGAGCGTGGGTGGTCGGGTAGAAGCTTGTTATTTCGCGTTCGGCGAGGACGACTTGTTCGTCATCGGTGATGTCCCGGACGATGTCTCCGCCGCAGCGCTCGCGATTCGAACTGCGGCCGCTGGTGCCGCCGTGTCGCACACAGTGGGTCTGCTCAGCCCCGAGCAGATCGACGAAGCGATAGCTAGGGACGTTACCTACCGGCCGCCGACGTAAGTTCCGCCGCATGACGATCACGTTCTGCTCAGCACGACCACGATGCTCCGGGTGGTAGCGGGACGCATGATCTCAGCGCGACGTGCCGACCAGCCTTTTGCGCGTCGAGGCCGACCAAGCGGGCGCGCCCGCGTAGCAGTCCCACTGCGCGAGACTTCGAAGCTGCGTGGTTCAGTCCGCTGTTAGCGTGCGAGAGATGAAACGTGTTACTGCATCGCTCGTCGTCGGTGTCGCGGCCGCGCTCCTAGCGCCATTGCCCGCCGCGGACGCCGACACCGGTTCGTCGTCTTTGTCCGGCGGCGGTTCGTCCTCGTTGTCAGGCAATCAGTCCGAATTGCCGCCGTACGCGCAGTGGATCGGCGAGATCACCCCCGTCGTGGCCGAGGCGAAGACCTACCTTGCCGGTCGGCTGCCCGGCGCGATACGGCCCGCGATCGTCTTCGACATCGACAACACGACGCTGGAAACCTCCTACAACACCGGCCTGATCATCCCGGCGATCCAGCCGGTGCTCGGCCTGGCGACCTGGGCGAAACAGAACGGCGCCGCGATCATCTTCGTCACCGGCAGGCCTGCCTTGGTAAACACTTATTCGCAGGCGAACCTGACCTCGGTCGGCTACCCGGTCGACGCGCTGTACGGCAGCGCGCCGACCACACTGTCGGCGGGCAATTCCGGCTTGGCCGAGTACAAGACCGCGAGCCGGGCCGACATCGAGAGCAAGGGCTACACGATCGTCGCCAATTTCGGCAACAGCCCCTCGGACCTGTCCGGCGGGCATGCCGAGCGCACCTTCAAGTTCCCGGACTACAACGGCGCACTGAACTGATCCGCCTGGGTAGTCGTAAAGCCACAAGTGGCGCGCTCGATGGGCCGTCAGGCGCGATCCCAAATCGGAAGGACCAATGTTCTCACTCACCAGCCCTTCGTCCGAGCCCGCCTCACAGCGCTTCACCCGGCTTGCACTCGGCGGTGTCATGTCGGTTGCCGGCGTCTCGCACCTGACATTCGCGCGCAGTGATTTCCAAGCGCAGGTGCCCGACTGGTTCCCCCTCGACGCCGACCTCACGGTGCTCGGCTCCGGTGTGGCCGAGATCGGATTCGGCCTCGCGCTGTTGGGCCTGCCACGCAAGCGGCGAATAACCGGGATCGCACTTGCCGCGTTCTTTATCGCCATCTTCCCGGGCAATATCGCCCAATACGTCGAGGGCACCACCGCGTTCGGCCTCGACACGGACGCCAAACGCCTGCTCCGCTTGTTCGGTCAGCCCGCGCTGATCGCCGCGGCGCTGTGGGCGGCCGGACTGCCGGAGCGCGCCGAGCTCAACCAGAAGTGACGGGCGCGCCGGACGTGGACATGATCGCCAAACGCGCAGCAGGCGGATACGGCGCGGGCGGGCCGCGGGTCGCTTTCCGGCCGTGTGCAGACCTCGAATCGCGACGCATGCAACACCAGCCGCGAATCGGCAGGTCCGTGCCCGAGACCACTGCCGAGTCGGCGGTGAGGTGGGGAGTACGGAGGTGGTGAACAACGAAGCCACTGCGACCTTGCCGGTGTAGAAGGCGGTGTCCTGCCCGGTTTCGATTGTGGTGTGGACGGTTTCAGCGGCGACAATGAGGCGCCACGGCGTCGACGTGCCCGGCCGAGTCCGTGTGCTCGCGATCCGGCACGACACCGCAGACATCAACGTCGGCACGGCGGGCTGTCGCGGTGTCGTCCACGACCAGCGCCGCTGGGTGGGCTGCGTCAGCACACGCTGAATCGAGCGCTGCAGCATCGATCCCGGAAATCGTGGACGTGTCCCTACCTGCGGTGGGAAGCTCGAAGGAGCCGGATCCCGACCCGAGGGAGCAGCGACATGGTGGACCGGACAAACGCGGCGCAGCGACCGGAGAGCATCCGGAACGTGGCGTTGGTCGGCAGCAGTGGTGCGGGCAAGACGACGCTGGTGGAGGCGCTGGCGTTGGCGACCGGGACGGTGAACCGCGCAGGCCGCGTGGAGGACGGAACATCACTGTCGGACTACGACGAGGTCGAACGGCGACAGCACAGATCTGTGCAGGTGTCGGTGGTCCCGGTGACGTGGGGCGAGGTGAAGGTCAATCTGATCGATACTCCGGGATGCCCGGATTTTGTCGGCGAACTGCGGGCCGGGTTGCGGGCGGCGGACGCGGCCCTCTTCCTGGTGTCGGCGGCCGACGGAGTGCAGGGTGTAGCGGGGCCTACGCGGGAACTGTGGGCCGAATGCGCGCGGGTGGGGATGCCGCGGGCGATCGTGATGACACATCTGGACACGGCGCGGGCGGAGTACGCGGAACTGGTGCAGACGTGTCAGGCACTGCTGACCGGGGGAGCGAGCGACACAATCCTTCCCCTGCACCTGCCGGTCTACGGGCAGAAGACTCCCGATGGGCACCGGCCCGCGATCGGACTGCTGGAACTGCTCGAGCGACGTGTTGCCGACTATCGCAGCGGGAAACGGGTGCGCACCGAACCTTCCGCGGAACAACTCGCGGTGATCGACCCGGCCCGCGATCGGTTGATCGAGGCGATCATCGCCGAGAGCGAAGACGAAACGCTCATGGACCTCTACCTCGACGGCGAACCCGTCGAAGTCGACACCCTGATCGGCGACCTGGAACGAGCCGTGGCGCGCGGAAGCTTCCATCCAGTGCTGTTCGCGGCACCGGCAGCTGAGGAAGCGGAGCAGGGCTTGGGCGTGCTCGAACTGCTGGAACTGATCACAGCAGGGTTCCCGACACCGATCGAACACCCGCTGTCGGCCGCGCCGCGCGGCGACGGCACCGCGCCCATCGCATTGGACTGCGATCCGGCGGCCGAACTCGCCGCGGAGGTCATCCGGACCTCGTCGGACCCGTACGTGGGACGGGTATCGCTGGTGCGGGTGTTTTCCGGCACGCTGCACAGCGAGGACACCGTCCGCGTCTGCGGACCCGAGCACGATGCCGACGACCGGGTCGGCGGGGTCACCGCGCCGTTGGGGAAGCAACAGCAGACACTGACCGAGGCCGTCGCCGGCGATATCGCGTTCGTGAGCAAACTCGGCCACGCGGAAACCGGCGACACCCTCTCCGGCACCGGGAAACCCCTGCTGATCGAGCCGTGGCAGCTGCCGGAACCGTTACTGCCTGTGGCTGTTCGGGCGCAGGGCAGGGCCGATGAGGACAAGCTCTCGCAGGGTCTGACCCGGCTCGTTGCCGAGGATCCGACCCTGCGGCTGGAAAACAACGAACACACCCATCAGCTGGTGCTGTGGTGTCTGGGGGAATCCCACCGGGACGTCGCCCTGGAACGGTTGCGCGGGCGGTTCGGGGTGCGAGTGGAAGTGGAACCGTATCGGGTGGCGTTACGGGAGACGCTCGCCGCGGAAGCCGAGGGGCACGGCAAATTGGTCAAGCAGTCCGGCGGGCACGGGCAGTACGCGGTGTGCCGCATCCAGGTGGAACCGCTGCCTGCGGGGGCGGGATTCGAGTTCGTCGACCGGGTGGTCGGTGGGGTAGTGCCGCGGCAGTTCATCGGGTCGGTGGAGAAAGGGGCACGGGCGCAGGCCGCGCGCGGGGTCACTCCCGGATATCCGCTGGTGGATGTGCGAGTGACACTGATGGACGGGAAAGCGCACTCGGTGGACTCCTCCGACGCCGCCTTCCAGACCTCGGGTGCGCTCGCCCTTCGTGACGCGGCGAACGCGTCTGGGACCCTGCTGCTCGAACCGGTTGCCGCGGTGCGGGTCACGGTCCCCGACGACCAGCTGGGCGCCGTCCTCGGCGACCTGTCCACCCGGCGCGGACGCATTCTCGGCACCGAGCAGGCCGATACCGGCTTCACCCATATCCGGGCCGAGGTACCCGAACTCGAACTGAGCCGGTATGTCATCGACCTGCGATCGCTCACCCACGGGGCGGGGTCGTTCGCCCGCGGGTATTTGCGGCACGAGCCGATGCCGACCGGGGTCGCCGAAAGGGCACGCAAGGAAATCGCCGAGGCGTCGGCCTGAATCGCCGGGGCGATCGTGCAGAGCTGGTCTCCTCTACGGGCGCCGCCGATTGCTAGATGCTTTCGAGTTCGGGCGATTTCGCTGGAGCCCTGAGTGCACAGGTCAGATGAGAAGAACCACCGAGCTCGGTCGGGGTTTCATCGCCGGTATCGACCTGGCGCAACGTGTGCGGCATGGTGCGGGCGGCATCAGCGATGATGTGGGCGTCACGGGCAACCCCCCGAAATCAGGGGGTTTCGATCCATGTCTAAATACTTGTGTTTCACACTAGGCTCGCTCGCATGCTCGTGAAACGCTTTGCTGCCCTTGCCATCGCGGTCGCCGCGTTCGGCGCCGCCTCCACCGGACTCGCCATCGCCGTGCCCGAAACGCCGACGCAGCCCACCATCAGCCACACCGACGCAGCCGAACCGGTCGTCCTGCAGACCGGCTCGGCCGTAATCGATCTACTCGCGTACATCGCGGCGGGCTGCATCGGCAGCTGGAGCCCGGCCCCGCCCGCGCACTGCGTCTGACATCGACCAGGCGGGCCCGTCGGACGATCCGCGGGCCCGTTCCACTGAACGCGCGCTCATGCCGATTATGTAATGTCGGGTAGGGCCTGCTCGAGCTGAGTCCTATGGTCTGGGGATGGCCCTCGATGCTCGGTACCAAGCAGTTCCTTACGAACCGCTGCTCGAACGCGCGATGCGTGATCGTGAGGCCGCCGAGAACGCGATCCAGTTTTTCAGCAGCTTGGCTACCAGCGATGGTGCCGATTCGCAGTACTGGAATGACCCGATCTGGGCGGAGCTGGCCCCGGTCGCTCGTCAGATCGTGAGGCAGCGGCCCGACATTCTCAACCGGACTTTCTCCACGCGGGCGTGGGACGCGGCGTACTGGTTGCTTGCGCCCAACCGCCGGAAGCAGGAAGAACGCAATCCAGTCGGGTTGGCCGAGATCGCAGTATTCGGGGCGGAGCCCCTCGCTTCGGGTGCGACTGCGGGGCAAGGGAATCCGCTTCGGTTTGTGCGTCCGACTACTGCACGAACCATAGCTGACTATGTAGAGAACAATCTGGCGACTGCTTCACATCTGTTCGACGCTGAAGCGATGGAAGCATCCGGTGTCTATAAAGGACCGTGGGATCGCGACTACCATCTCGATCAGCTGGCCCAGTATGCCGAATTGTACCGACTTGCCGCCGACCTGGACGAATGCGTACTGGTAACACTCGACTGAACCAGCAGCTCGGTCAAGCGATGTGTGCCGCGATCGACTCACGACCGGATGCCTCCTGATGCCTGGACCCGCGCGGCCTGAGGTCGTGACGAAAGATCAACAGCACGACATGATCTCGAAAGCCTGCATCGGTGGAACGTCCGCACTTGCCGAGTTGAGCGTGGTTTGACGGGCGGGAGGCGCGGTGCGCCGGATCGAGGCTTGGGCAAGATCTGGCCTGCGGAGCTGATCGCATCGGTGAACAGCGATTTCTTCGTGCCAGGGCTGGCAGGGTGGGAGCGGGGATCGCGGGGCACGCTCATTCTCTGCCCCTCGGGCCGCATTTCTGATAACAGCCGGATCGCCGAGCCCGCGACCGGATGGGCAGTCGGATTCGTGGTGTGCTGGGGGATGGTGATGCCCGTGAAGGGATCTTCGCATACTTTGATATGCGCACCGTCGACTATATGACGGGGCGATCCTGATACCGAGCGCAAGATGGGAGAACGTATGACTGTCGAGTTCCCGCATCTCGACCTGTCCGCGGACGAGGTACTGACCACGACCCGGTCGGTGCGCAAACGTCTCGACCTGGATCGGCCGGTGCCGCTGGAGGTGGTCACCGACGCATTGGAGGTAGCGCTCCAGGCGCCGTCGGGCAGTAACCTGCAAGGCTGGCATTGGATCGTGCTGACCGATCCCGAGCCCAAGAAGATCGTGGCGGAGTACTACTGCAAGTCCTACACCGCCTACGCTGCGGCGGGTGCGGCCGTGCGGCAGGCGAAGCCGCCGAAGGACGCCGATACCGCGGAGAAGGTGGCTTCGAGTGCGACCTATCTGGCGGAGGTGATGGAGCAGGTACCGGTGCTGGTGATCGGTGCGATCCACGTTCCGGGTGGGCAGATGCCGGAGGGGAACCAGGCCGGTCTGTGGGGTTCGCTGCTCCCCGCCGCCTGGAGCTTCGCGCTCGCACTGCGTGAGCGCGGCCTCGGGTCTGCGTGGACCTCACTGCATCTGGAGTACGAACGAGAGGTCGCTGAGGCGCTGGGAGTTCCCCCGAGTATTCGGCAGGGCGTGCTCTTGCCTGTTGCCTACACGAAGGGCACCGACTTCAAGCTCGCCAAACGCGCCCCGCTCGACACGGTACTGCACGTCAACAAATGGTAGTGCTGAGTCGATTCGCCCGCAGCTTCGTCTACGCCGACGGTCGAGAAGCTCTACTCGGCAGCGGCGGGTAGATAGGTCTGTCTTTCTGGACTGCGCAACACGTTCACTCTTGCGGTCTCGGTCCGCTGTTCTGGACACTGTTCGGCGGCGTTGACCTCGACGCTGTTGACTTCGGTGGCGGGGCCCGAGCCAGGCTCGGAACCCGTAGGCTCGATCGGTCCACGCCCCCTCGACCTCTGCGACGCCGTGCTGTGGTCGGGTCAGTGCGTCACGGCGTCGGCGGAGCGGTCACCGAAGGGATGTCGCCAGGTGCGGCGTGCGCTCGCACTACGCGGTGTCTTCGCGAGCACGGTCCCCTTCTCCTTCGGTTCGGCCGAAGGACGGAAGGTCCGCCCGCTCGTGCCGGTGCGACGGGCGAGCCGAAGATCGGCCTTGGTCTGACGCAGGCGCTGCGACGAACGGTGCGCGCCGGCGGTGAGCAGGACCAGGCCGAGCATGCCGAGGGCTCCGAGCACGACTGCCCACAGGAACAACGTGCCCGACGTTGCGGTGATGTGGTAGCCGAGCAGGCTGAAGTCGTCGCTGAGCGTGTGGGCGGGTCCGCTGTTGCTCAGCACGCCCGCCGTGCCGATCACCACCGCGGCGATGAGCAGGACCAGGCCGAGGAAAACAATCATGACAGTCTCCGAATCCGGTTACACCGGTATACGTGTGGTGCCGCCCGCCCGCCGGCCGCGTGCGAGTCGAGCCGATGAGCGGACCGACGATCGTGATGCCACGGTGCACAGCGAGCCGGCGTCACCGCCCTTCACTCCGTGGAATACCCCGATCCGAGCGGGCGACGCAGCTGCCGGGGCGCGATCGTCGAGATGTCACCGCTGGCGACCGTAAGGCCGGTCGCCGAAAGCCTCACCGCGGCTCCGCGATTCGGGGTGGTACCGGCAGGGTGCGGTCGGCGAACCGCCGCAGCACAAGTACCGCGAAGAGCCCGTTCAGCTCGAGCCCCTCGCAGCTGATGCTCAGCTTCGCCGCGCGGCACGGCGACGACCCGCGCACGTTGCTGCTCGTAGCGCCGGGCTGGGTGAAGACCGATCTGGGCGGCTCCAGCGCACGCCTGAACATCGACGAGTCCATGCCACGCCATGGGTGCGGGCTCGGATAGCGCCCCACAGAAACCCCGCACTTTTTGACCGGAATCAACGCGAATCCATGGGAATTCTTGAGAACGGTCGTTTCGTGAAAAAGCCTGGTGCTGAGTACTATTGGGCACTGATGGGTATGTTCTGGACAATTGGAACCCGCGCCAGGTTGCCGCAGATTCAAATCCTGTGAGTCTGATAGGGCAACACTTCTGTTCGGGTCAGGGCTGTTGTCCACCAATGTGCTGTACTGCAACGCTGCTGTTCGCCATCAGTTCGAACCTGCTGGTGTGAGGTCGGGATGCCTCGCGCGGGGTGGCGACGAAGATCTGTGCGGTTGCGGGCAGTGCATCGGCAACGAGAAGCGGGGGACTCGCCGGCGGCGGTCCGGTCGTTGTCGACGGGCAGCAGGTTGGGGTGTCTCGCAGAACTGAGATCCGCGCGGCCTCTCGCTGGTACATCTTGCAGACGAAGAAGGCCCCGATCGGATGATCGAGGCCTTCTTTGCGTGTCCGGAGGGGGATCATTCGCTATCCACAGTGGTCGACCTGCGGAAGCTCTGAGTGTCGAGCCCGTTGCGTCATAGGCTCGCGCAACGGGCTCGCCTCCGACTGCCCCGAGCTCGACACGGGTGGGGTGGTTTCGACGTCGTGTTGTGCGAGCCGGACGGATAGCGACCGGCAGGCCGAATGCCCAGGCCGGGGTGTCGGTGGTTGATCTGGCCACCGATAGACATTCCTTCCCAGCAGTCAGCCGTTCTGCGTGGGCGTTCAGCCACGGCACCGACGGCGATGCCGCGGGGCCCCGCGTAGGCGAGTTCGAACCCGATCCTGGCTGAGTAGTGGGAAGAACGCGAGGTGGACGGTGGGAACCGCAACCGGCGAACTGCACGAACAAGATCGCTGCACCGATTCGGCCTCGAAGCGACCTGTCTTTCGACGAGGGCCGGCCAGGTTCTCGACCGAATTCGAATTCGAAGCCGGGTACCCGGATCTCGGCGCGCGTGATGGGCACGGTTGCCGGGTAGGTTGTGGGTGGGGGTGGTTCGAGGTGGGGATCGTTATGTCGGTCGATGATGTCGCGCGATCGCGGTATCCGTTGTTGGCGGTGCCGCATTTCGGGTGGTTTTGGTTCGCCGAGTGTGTCGATCCTCGGTACCTACATCACCGCTCAAGTTCTGGAGATCCTCGCGCTGCGGCTTCGGCTTGGGCAGCCCATGAGTTGCTCAGTGACAGGCGGGCGGTCGGATGAGTCAGTACTACGAGATGGACGGGACCACACTGTGGAATCCCTCGAACGGCGTTTCGCGGCTGTTCTTGAACCATGTGGGATTCTTCGAGGAGGAACTCGGTGTTCCCTCGGGGATCGGCCCGATGGAATCGGACGTGTGTGAGGTCACTCCTGTTGTACTGGAGGTGTTTTTGGCGACCGTCCTAGCCTGGCGTGGCCGTACCGACCACGCTGTTGTGCAGGCGCTGTCTGACGGCTTTCTCGCCACATTGTTGGTCATATCCGAGCGGGCCGGCATCACCACGTCTTGGGATGCTCTGGGCGCCTGTGGAACGGGTGGAATGCATGACGTGCAGGTACCTTCGAGCCCACTGGCCAGCCAAGGCGGCGGGTTCGAATGGAGCGTCACTGTTCTTGAGCGTGCACGTCAGCTCGACAGCTTCATGGGCAGCTAGCGCGTCTGGCCGCACGGTAGTCGGCAGAAGCGGACGTTCGTGACCGTGCGATAAGCGGCATGAGGGGGCGTTTAGCAGCGCACACGTCCGGCCCGAGCTGCGCCGTCCGACTGGGCTTGATCGCCGATGGGGGAGCCCAGCCGTTCGTGCTCAGCGGACCGTCGGGGCTCGCGGCGTAACCGCCTCGCGCAGCTCGGCGGCGGTCCGGGCGATGAGTTCGGAGAAGGTCGCGTCCGGGTCGGCCAGCCAGCGGGACGTGGCGCGTCGGGAGATCGCGATCGCAATGTTGGAGATGAAGCTTGCTTCACCGGAATCGATGCCGCGGCGTTCGAGTGCTCGCGTCAGTGCGTTGGCGATGTCGGCGAGCTTGATCAGGTCGCGTTCGGCCAGTGCCGGGTTGGCGGCGATCACCCCGACGCGGCGCAGCAGGAACTCGCGGGAGCGAAAGACGTTGGTCGGCGGTCCCCAGCGCAGTCAGCAGCGCCTCGAACGGCATGAGGTCCGGGGCCGCCGTCTCGACCCGGGTGACGAGGTGGGCCGCGTCCTCACCGTCTCTGACTTCGCTGCCGCGGCCGAGCTGGGTGCCCGGGTAACCCACATCGAGATGCGCTACGACCTGCTCGACGAGTTCGCCCGGCTGGCCGGCGAAGGCGTCCTGGCCGTATCGGTCGCCCGCACCTACACTCTCGACCAGATCCACGAGACTGCCAAGCTCAGCCAGTCCCGTCGGTCCGGCGGCAAGCTCACGCTCGTCCTGTGACCGCCTTGCCTCCTGGCCAGGCAATCCCTCCGCCGCGATCGCGGCGACAGATTGCCGTCGTGCTCCAGATCTCCACATCGGCAGCATCGCACGGACGGTTGTTCCCCACCGGCAACGCTCGGCCCGACCACTGTCGCCTTCACCGCGGCGTGAGCGGACGTTCCTTCCGATGACGTCCTGACACCGGAGCGGTTGCACGCCAGGACTAATCGCCCCCTGATTCCCCCCGCCGAGTCGCCGTCACCGACCACACGAACCCGAACCGCATTACTCACCCATTCCGTCGCGGTCGCGTCGGCCGGGTCCTATCCGGCCAGACCCCGGAGCAGACCCTCCAGGTCGCGCTCGCCCGCGCGGGTCTGGGCGCCGTTCGCCATTCCGCCGCGGATCAATCGCTCGGCCGCGGGACGAGCGAACGTGCCCGCCCAGGCGAGGTGCTCGCGCAGCAGGCCCTCGCCGAGGTCCTCGGGGGCGACGGCACGCTTGGCCGCCGCGATCACCCCCTCGGGCAGGGCCGCGATGTTGCGGGCGAGGCGGTCGACGAGGTCGTCGAGCTCATCGGCGGGAACAGCCCGGTTGACCCAGCCGTAGCTCTGTGCGTTCTCGGCGTCGAACAGCTCGGCACCCAGCACCGCCTCCAGCGCGCGGTGCCGCCCGACTCGGGCGGCCAGATACTGGGTGCCACCACCACCAGGGACGATGCCCATGAGCGCTTCGATCTGACCGATCCCTGCGCGACCGATCGCCGCGAACGACATATCGGCGGCCGCAACGAATTCCGCTCCGCCGCCGCGCGCGATCCCGGCGAGTTTGACAATGGTCACCTGGGGTTGGTGCCGGAGCAATTCACCGAGGGCTTGGAAGACGTTGACGCCGTCAGGCAAATCGGCCGCGATTTCCGCGAAAGCGTTGGGTGTGTCGACCAGCGACATGTCGACGTGCGCGATGAAGAACTCCGGGTCGGCGCTGTCGAACACGATCACCCGAATCGAATCGTCGTCCCGGACTGCGGCCAGCAGGTTCCGCAGGTCGCTCATCAGGGCTACGTTCAGCACGTTGACCGGCGGGTTGTCGAGCGTGACGTAGGCGATGCCTGCCGCACGGCGCACTCGCAGGGTCGTGTAGGTGTCATGGTTCATGGAGATCTCCAATTCGTACCCGATAGGCATCTAGGTTCCTGATGCATACTTACCCTGCGGCGACGGGAGACCGGCGTCAATAACGCACTTTCAGCATCGTAAGGATTACGGAGGATACCGATTTGACCAGCTCCGACCCCGGGGTCGTCTTCCGATCCGACTGCCCGAGCCGCCCGATCCTCGATCAGATCGCCGACAAGTGGTCGATGATGGTAATGGCGATCCTTGACGAGCCCCGTCGGTTCAACGAGATCAAGCGCCGCCTCGACGGTGTGACCCAGCGGGTCCTGACTCAGACGCTGCGGCGGCTGGAACGCAACGGGATGATCGTTCGCCGCGTGCTGGCGACGTCCCCGGTCGGGGTCGAGTACTCGCGCACCCCGCTCGGCGAATCCCTCCGGGAACCGTTCGACCGGCTGTACGCCTGGACGGTGGCCAATGCCGACGAAATCCAAGCGCGCCAAATCGATTACGACCGAGGGGAACCCGCGCAGAACCTGTGATAAGAACCCATCCGAAATTCGAAAGACCTGGTGCGCGCTACGTTTTGGTCACCGCGCGGCAGTGCCGATGTGGTCGAACATCACCGGACGGCAAAGTTGCGACTGACAGGCTCAGCCGAAGGGTATGCAGCGGCTGCTGAACACATACCTGGTCCGGCGACCGTGGGCCTGGTCTCAGGCCCACGAGCACGGTAACGGGGTCGGCGGATTCGATCTCGATGTCGGTGTCGGGCATGGCCGCCAGGCCGACGGCATCGACTGCTCACATCGCGTAGACGGCAGGCCCGCTGAGGATCGGGACCCGGTGTCGGGTCGGCGTGCCCAAGAACGGATAGGCCGGCGCAACCTCGCTATCGCCGTCGAGGCGAACAACATCGGACTCGTGCAACCGTCGCATCGCCGCGGCGAGTGAATTATCGTGCCCGGCAAGAACTTCGGCTAGTTCTGGCACCGTGGGTGGGCGTCCTCGTTCGGCGAATCCTCGCGGGGTAGAGCTGACACGCCGGACTGGGCACTGATCCGGCCGTCGCGAAGGGGTCGCGGCCGTCGATCAGCAGGGTCGGTGAGCCGGTCATCCCGGCCGATACGGCGTGTTCGGCGTCGCGCACGATATGGTGCACGATCCCGACTTCGACCGGCCACTGCTCGGCGATGCGGTTCTCGAGCACCGGCACATTCGGGCAGTCGGGGACCTGGACGGTGTCGATGATCTGTGTGATCTGCTGGCGTGCGTTCTCTCCGTCCACGACCCGGCGCGTCTGGATGCGGTCGCTACCCAGCTCAACGGGCGACCACGCGAAACGCTCGGCCGGGAAACCCCAGCCGAGCGGTTGCATAAACTACTCGCGGCCTGAACAACTGACCACGTGTTGCGACGACCCCTAGAAATCGCCGATCGACCTGCGGTCGTGGGGCAACCTGGCAGATCGGGGCTGGGATGGCGCAAACCCGTCGCCGCTCTGCTGCTCGAACACCGAGGTTGCGGCATCGCCACCCGTACACCACCTAGTGCTCCGCTGTCGCGGCAGTGAGCCCGCCGTTGGGCGATGTCGACCATGATGGGCTGACAGCTCAACGGATCTGCCCGCAGGCTTCGGACCGCGGGCACTCCGTACGCCATTAGGTGAACAGAAAATCCGTCACCGGATGGGCGGTGCCCGCCACACGCCGCTCGCGATACTGCCCGACCAACCCGTCGAGCCGCTCCAGGTGCGCACGCGCTGCGGCCTGCCACTCGACCATAGGTAGTACCCACAGTTCAAGGGAGTGGTCGAGGTCGTTGTGCAGGCTCACCTGGCCATGCTCCCGCACCGGCTTGCGGTGGCTGGTTCGCCCTGAACCCGGGTCCGGAACGGCGACTTGGATGTGGCTTCTCGATCGGGAAGCCGCGTTCCCGATGTCGCTCGGGGATGCCTCGAAAGTGAATACAGAATCCATGATGTTGCCTGTCGGGAGCGCCTCCGATGGTGGCGCTCGCGCCGATATGGGGCGAGCCCGCAGCTACCGTGGAGGCTATGCCAACTGCTGTGCACCCCGCAGATCTCGTCATCACCCGGGCCACGCCGGACGAGTGGGCCACCGTCGTCGAATGGGCCGCGGCCGAAGGATGGAATCCGGGGGAGGCTGATCGCGGCGCGTTCTTCGCCCAGGATCCGCACGGATTCTTCCTCGGGCGGGTCGACGGGGAGCCCGCCACGGCGGTCTCGGTGGTGAACTACGGCGACACCTATGCCTTCCTCGGCTTCTACCTGGTCCGACCCGATCTGCGCGGACGTGGCTTCGGGATTGCCACGTGGCGAAAGGGGCTCACCCACGCGGGTGCCCGTGTGGTCGGGCTCGACGGGGTCGTGGACCAGCAGAACAACTATCGCCGCAGCGGATTCGAACTCGCCTATCGTAGTGCGCGTTTCGGCGGTGTCGCGGCCTTGCCCGCACCGGACGGGACCGTTCGCGTCCTGCTGCCCGATGAGGTGGGTGATGTGCTGGCCTACGATGCGCGTTGCGTTCCCGCGGCCCGGCCCATGTTTCTGGCGCGTTGGCTGACCGAGCCGACACACCGCACCTTCCTGCGGATCGTCGACGCAACCCTCACTGGATTCTGCACTGTCCGCCCCGCCCGCGACGGTTGGCGGGTCGGCCCGCTGTTCGCCGACACGGTCGACGACGCGCGGCAATTGCTCGCCGCGTGCGCGCGAGCCTCGGACGGCGCGTCACTGGCGGTTGATGTGCCACTGGGTAACGAACCGGCGGTGCTACTGGCCGAGACGGCAGGCCTCACACCCACGTTCGAGACCGCGCGCATGTACACCGGTGGCGTCCGAAACCATCTCCAGGACAGGGTTTTCGGTGTCACTTCCCTCGAACTCGGGTGAGGCCACAGGACACATCCTGATCTACGCGAGGCCGTCCGCGCGCCTGTGTGGCGCGCCGCAACGGCGATTTCTAGGGGTCGTCGCAACACGTGGTCAGTTGTTCAGGCCGCGAGTAGTTTATGCAACCGCTCGGCTGGGGTTTCCCAGCCGTGCGTTTTGCGTGGTCGCCCGTTGAGCTGGCGCCTCCAAGCACGCGGTCATCCGTTTCACCGAATCGGTGCGTGACGAACTCACAGGCACCGGTGAGACTGTGACCGCGGTCCTGCCCTCGGCCGTGCGCACCGATCTGGTCGCCGGTGTGCAGCTCGGCGGAGGCTGCCAACCGTAAAGCCCGAACGCATCGCCGAAGCCATGGTCGCGTCTTGTCGCCACCGGCGCACCCTGGTCGCGGTGCCGGGTTGGATGCGCGTCTACGAATTGGCCGCCGCGGTCCTGCCCGACCGGGTTGCGGTGGCCGTGCGCGGTCACCTCACCCGCGACCGGGTGCTGCACAGCCTCAACACCGGCGCCTATGCCGACTACGACGCCTGCGTACGCCGCGACGCCGACACCGCTCTCTGACCTGACAAGGAAGTCAGCAATGACGCTGCGACACACACTCATCGGCGCGCTGAGCACCGCCCTGCTCGTCTGCCCCGGCCTGCTCACCGTGCTCCCCGCTCGTGCGGGGATGAGCCGGTCGACCGGACGTTCAGCGGCTGCCTCCACAGAAACCCCACAGTTTTGACCGGAATCAATGGGAATTCATGCGATTCGTTGAGAAGAGTCGTTTCTCGGAAACCCTTGGTACTGAGTACTATTCGGAACTGATGAGTAGGTTCTGGACAACTGGAACCCGCCCCAGGTGGTCGCAGGTTCAAATCCTATGAGTCTGGTAGGCCAGCACTTCTGTCTGGGTCCGGGCTGTTGTCCAGTTCTGCAACGCTGCTGAGCGTCATCAGTTCGAATCTGCTGGTGTAAGGTCGGCGATGCCTCGCGCGGGTGGGCGACGAAGATCTGTGCGGCCCGAGCGGTCCGGTCGTTGTCGGCGGTCAGCTGGTCGGGTGTCTCGCGCAACCGAGATCCGCGCGGACTCTCGCCGATACATTTTGCAGACGAAGAAGGCCCCGATCAAATGATCGGGGCCTTCTTTGCGTGTCCGGAGGGCGACTCGACCACTGCGCACACCAACTGATCCGGCAGACGTCGTTGGTGGTGGGCTGACGCATGCGGTGGGGGAGGCCTGACGCGGTCGGTTCCCACGGCAGGGCCGTGCCGGTACGCTGTGAACGCCAAACATTAGCTTGTATCAAGCCTGTGCGCGGCCGATTACCCAGTCACGAACGCCCTGCACTCGGGACGAGCGCGGGGCGTTCGGCGTTGGTCAGTTGGGTTGGCTGGAGCGGAGAGAGCGGACGGCGGGCGGAGTGCTCGTGCCGGAGCGTTGGCCGCAGAGCATGTCGACCGGTAAGTACTTCTTACCGGCGGCGGCTACGTGGAGTCGAGTGCGCACTTCCGAAGTCGGCGGTCTATCTGCGCGAAACGTGCCTCTGGATCGGGTTATCGCCCAATTCTGTGACCCTCAGCGGATACGCACTACGAAAACGCTGCTCGCTAGACAGGTCGACTGTTGAGAGCAACGGATCGGCGAGGTCTGTGGTAGCAGTTCGATGGCGTCTGTGTGCCGTACCGCCTTCTGGTAGGGCGCCGCCAAGGTTGTTGTGCGAGAACAGGGGAGCGGTTGGCGTCGAGAGGTGCCGGTTCATCGACCACGACCTGGCGAAGAACACATCGGCGCGAGAGCACCTGCTGAGTTGGCCCGAGGCCTGGTCGGCATATTCCCTGTCGACCGTGTGCCGGGCTGTGGATTCGTACCTGATCACGTCATCTGCTCGGCGGCAACTCGAGTTTGAACGGCGGTGCTCGCGAGGTGATTCGACATCGCGAATACGTTGTGTCGGTTACGATCTCCACGAACTCCCAGCAGCACGAGCCTCCTGTGATGGCAGCCGAAGTACGCACCGACCGGCGTGCCGCGTCGTAGTGGTGTTGAACCAGTGGTGGCAGAACGTACTCATGGAGTTTGCCTGCCGGACCGTTCGACTTCAGGAGACACAATGCCGTTGCCCCCGGTAGGCCCGGCTCCGAACATTTCTCAAACGCACGAGGTCGCGACGCAGCATGGCTACGGGGCAACAGTCGATATTGCCCGCCCCACGAGCGGCGAAGCAGTGACGCAAGTGAGGTGCGGTGCTTGCGGCGAGGTTGGTGTCTACCGCGTGTTCGATGCGAAACGCACGCTGACACTGCGTAACCGGTGGCGCGCACTGATCGCTGGATCGGTCGCGGTCGCTGTCGGGTTCTTCATTGCCGCCATCGCTGTGCTCCCCGATCCGTTCAGCGGTCCTGGATTGGCACTATGCGCCGGAATATTCATCGCAGCGGTCGCCTGTGTGGTGTTCAGGAACCTCCTCAGCCAAGAAGACGGCGTGCGTATCGACAAGGATGCGACGACCGCGGCCAACCGCGTCGAATTCAACTTCGTGGATCACGACTTGAAATTCCTGCGACGCGGGAGGATACAGTGAATGATCTGTCCCCCATCCCCGCGTCGGGGGCCAGCGACGATATGTGCTGGTTCTGCCGTACACAGCGATCGGTCGCGGAGGCGGCGGGCAAAGTCGGGTTGCGGCGTGGCGCCGTCCCGTACGTCGAGGCCGACGCTGTGACAATTCCTCGGTGCCAGCCGTGCCGACGTCGATGGAACCGGCTCTGGGTGGTTCAAGGGGCAATGCTGCTGCTGTCTTCAGGCCTGGCGGTCGTGTGGTTGGCGAGTTTTAGTCTGTTGGACGAGCTTCCGATTGTGTGGTTCGTCGCCGCGCCCATCGTCGCGCTGCTGGTGTATCTCGGTTGGCGTCAGATGTTGCACCGCGTGACGAAGCGGATCGACACGCGGGTTCATGAGCATCCGGCAGTCGTGGCCGCCAAGTCGGAGGGATGGCGACCAGATCTCATGGACTTCTGGAACTGAAGCTCAGGTTCTCATCCGGCGGTTGGAGCAAATTCAACGCGGCATCGAGACGCACGGTGATCTCGTTGCTCACCATGGGCAGCTCCGGCCTGTCGTCACGTACCTACATCTTGTAGACGGCGTTCAACCTGCCGAGCCACACCGGTCCGGTGAATCGCGAGAATATGTTCGGGATCGTCTCGCTGATCTCGCGGCGGGCTCCGGGATCGCTGAGGTCAGCGTGACATCGTGGCGATCGAGGTACGGCCGTGAGCGACGGCGATGATCTGTGGCCTGCCCGAGGAGCTGGAGGTCGAGGCGGGGCCGTGGTGGTCGGCTTGCTCACCGAGATCGCCCTGCTCGCCGCCTCGGCACGCCCGGGGTTATGGCGGCGTGCTGGACTACCGGGGCCGAAAGCTTTTGACAGGAGCTCTGCCCTGAGCGAAGACACGATCGACTCGGGTGCCGAGCTGCGCGACAACGGTGCACAGGACGGGGGCGCTCGGCGCTCCCCACGGCTGGACCGGTCCTGATCCTGGAATCGGCGGTTGCGCTGATCGATGAGGAAGGCCTGGGCCATCTCACGATGCGCCGTCTGGGTTCGTGGCTGGGCGTGGAAGCCATGGCCCTGTACCGCTACGTTTCCGGGCGTGACGACCTGCTGGCCGGTGTGGTCGATCACCTCGTCGACCAGCTCTACGAGCAGAACCTGATGGAGCCCGACGAAGTGGGCGGCAGCTGGCAGGGGTATCTGCAGCGCCTCGCGCACGGTGTGCGCCGCGTCGCGATCGAGCACCCCGAGGTCTTTCCGCTGATGGCCTCGAGCCCACCGCAAGCACCCTGGCTGTGCCCGCCGCTGCGCAGCCTGAACTGGATGCAATCCTTCCTCGAAACCATGCTCCACTACGGCTTCGATGACCATCAGGCGGTCCAGGTCTACCGATCCTTCGCCACGTTTCTCCTCGGCCACCTCCTCCTCGAGGTGGCAACAAGAGGTGTCGAGCTGAGTCCGATCATCAGCACCGAGCCGGGCCAGCACGAATCATCGGAGCTGGCCGACTATCCGCATGTGTATCGCCTGCAGGGCCACCTGGCAGCCAACCGTGCTGCTGATGAGTTCGAAGAGTCTCTCGAGGCACTGCTCGATCGACTCGAAGGGATGCGCCGCGCTCGACATCGCCCCTGAGTGGCGGCCCGATGATGTCGTGCCTGGCAGTCCTCGACTGCCGGCCCTGCGGATGCGGGCCGCCACCCTGCGAGAACCGTGATGTCCGTGCCCAGGCTGCTCAAGGTTCACCACACACAGAGTTCGCACAACGAAAACCGGCTCAGAAGCCCGCTGTTGATCACATCCGATCGCGGGGCAGCAACGACGAGCACTGTGGATCTGGCTGATCGAGGGGCTGGGTCGACCCCGGCGCGGGTGAGGTCGACTGTCTCGCCCGGGAGGACGGGCGGCGTCTCGCCTTGATCCGTGACTGCCACCGACGGCAACGACTTCTGCTAATGGAGTAAATCTGTCATGTCGAGTGTAGACATTCTCGGTTTCGAGGGTATATAGTCGCTCTCGTTCCTGCTAAGAAATCAGATGGCCGGGCAGGTGAACTGCCCGGGACGACAAGTTCGACCGTCCCCTCAGGCGGAGAAGAGAATCCGGTGCCGTCGGCTGGACCGCCGAGGGGGGCGAAGAAGCATGGCAAGTGAAGTACCGCAGGTAGAACCGACGATTCAGGAGGTGGTGGCCACTGATCAGCCATTTAGATGTCCCGCATCCCGGGAGTTGTCGGATGCGGTGTCTGAGATCGGCCCCTGCGGCCGGTGAAGGCAAGTGAAATCAATCCCTCAGTCGTAAATCACGGCCCCGGCGCCCAGTGCGCCGGGGCCTTCCGGCTTTGAATCCGAGAGGCCTCGTGCAGCACCCGAACATCCATCCCGCCGACGGCGCCAGCGCCGCGGACAAGCTCGATGACGACACCTACCCCGCCTACAGCATGGGGCGCGCCGCGGAGATCCTCGGCGTCACCCAGGCGTTCCTGCGCGGCCTCGACGCCGCGCGACTACTGACCCCGCAGCGCTCTGCGGGCGGGCACCGCCGCTACTCGCGCTACCAACTGCGCATCGCCGCACGCGTGCGTGAACTCGTCGATGCGGGCAACGCACTCGAGTCGTCGTGCCGGATCGTGATCCTCGAAGATCAGCTCGCCGAGGCTCAGCGCATCAACGCCGACCTTCAGCGCGAACTCGACACCCGAGCCGACGGCTGACTACGGGATTCCGAGCACCGATCGTGGGCGAGCATCGATCAGTGATGTAGCTCCTTCGGTCGGGCCAGTTCGGTTTCAGGGGAGGAGACGAAGTCCTCCATCGACGCGTTGTCATAGGAGTGCCCGACCCAATGCATCGATTGCGCTATCGCGTTGTCGGCCAGCCGATTAGCGAACCGGAATGCCTTGTAGGTCCAGTATCGACCGACCCGGGAGCAGCTCGCAGCTCGCCTGCGGGTGGAGGAGGCTCGGGCCGAGGAACACCGCGAGAGATTCAGAGCCAACGTCGAGTTGGCCTGCGCCGTCGAGTCCACCACGCTTGGCTTCGCCGGGCCCAACTCTCATACCTCCACCACGTTCGACCATTCGTTGTTCTAGTAGCCGCGCTGGCTGTTTCCCAGCGTCCCAGCCACCACTGACAAGTGAATCGAGTCGCTAGGTAGGCTGGTGCGCTGGCCCTGGCGACATTCGGTGCCGGGAAGCGCAGCGTGGTGGTTTCGGGTTCGGCCATGCGGGTGCGCCTCATGAACCCGTCGAAGCCCTCCTGCATGACGGTGGCGAGTTCGGTCCGGCCCTGGATGCGTTCCCCGATCACCGATACGAAATCGGCGTCGCGGGTGAACGGGGCGGCGAAAGAGGTGCCGTCACCTGCGGCCCAGGCGTCCATCTGCTCGCGCAGCAGGGCGAGGATGGCGGTTTCGTCAGTCACGGCGTCACCGGTCCCCGGCGACGCAGACCCGTGAACTCGAGGGCGGCGAAACTCGCGACGAGCGTTGCGCCGGACAGCAGGAAGACCCGGCCCCAATTCGTCAGCGGAATCAGATTGATGACAGCGACGACGGTAGCCAGGCCACACGGACGCGACGACCAAGCTCGGCATCCTGCTCAAACAGCGTCGCAAACGCACCGACGGGTACCGCCGAGTCACCGACAGCGGCCACAACGACACCTCCGACGAGTGAAGTATCGTCGAAGTTCGGGTGTGCCCTGCCACTCCCGTCTCACGCCGAACCGTTGCGGCCGCCGTTGACGCGTACATCGCCCGCCTCAACGGTGCCGCCATTATGACGAGAACTAGGCGCGGCAACGCGCACTCAGTGCCGAGGGGACTGTGCAAACAGCGGTGTAACTTCGAATCAAGGTGACTGCATCCGAGCAGGGCGGCTAAGCCCGCCGAGGTTGTGGCACGTTGATGTGGCCGTTGGTGGCGGCATTACGCAACCAGGTTTCGGCTTCGTCGAGGTCACCCATTCGATAGAGCAGCACGCCGAGGTTGGATACGTGTTTGCCGCTTCGCGCCAACTGTCTGACAGTCAGCAGCAACGCACACTCATCCCGCTGATCGTGCGGTCCCGAACGGCCGACGTGGCGCCTTGGTTGATCTACCACGGCGTCATCAGTACCGACGCGGGCGAGCGGGCGCTGGAATTTCGACTTGTCGTCAACCGGTCCGGGTGGGATCGGTGACGTAGCGGAGTTCTGCAGGCTTGCCGTCGGCGCCGAGCACCACGACCTCGTAGACAACACCGCGTTGGGGCAGCGGTCTGGGGACTTCGCCAGCGGGTGGACGAGGCAGGTAGTAGGTGGCGCGGCTTCCGAGCTCGTTGACCGCGTAGTTGCGCGTCCCTGCGAGTGGACCGTCCAACAGGAGACCTTCACAGAAGGGGATCTTGGGCGAGCGGTCGACGCGGTCCAGGTCGAAGCGGGCTTTGATCTCATCATCGGTCAGGTCCGGCTCGATGCGTTCGGCTCGGCCGTCATCGAGGAGGAGCAGGCGGCGACCCTCGTTATCTGGGGGAAGAGTACTCACTACCCCGATGTGATCAGCCACGCCGCATTCTCCCATGAGGCTTTGCTCTGGGCATGCGTCCCAAACACACCCTCGATGTGCTCAATACTCTCATCGACCGGATCGTCGCCCGCGCGCCGACAACGCTGTCGCCGACAGAACCTGGTAACACGCCGACGAACGCGAACCATCGGTATGCAAGGCATCGCGGCGCGCGCCCCGGGGGGTTCATCGCCCAGACCGCGCTGTAGTTCGCACACTCGGAGCGCCGATCTCGGTACGTCAACAGGAACAGACCTGCGCCCAGCGCGCCAACCGGAGAACGCCTCGTCCTCAAGAATCGGGGATTCCACCGTCTGCTATTTGACCGCCGGCGAATGCAGAAATGGGCAGTCGCCACCTGATACGACAAGACCGCTGCTTCTTACCGAGAAATGCCCGACCTGGCCACCATTCTCAGATGGCTTTTTGAGGGCGCGGCCGTGAGTTCCGTCGTTCCGGCATCAGGTAGTGCGCTACGCGTGTTCCGACGGAGATCGCACGCAACCATATGAACACCAGAATAAGTTGCAGTAAACCTGACGCGGGAGTGGGCCAACTATGACGGTCGAGTCGGTAGTCCAACTCCGTGTCCACGGTGTATCGGGAACTCCGCCCGAAGCGATGCTGCATTACCCGGCCGAGCTCATCGACCGGGTCAGCGGCGACTCCTTGGCAGGCACCTATCGGCGACGAGACAACTCCGCCACTGACGCGGCGACAGATCCGAGCCGCAACGTAGAGGCGTATTCGTGGGGCGCGCTCACGTCGGGGAAGGCAAGTAGAGGGCTCTGGCTGATGTTTATGCCCTTCATCCTGATCAACTTGGCTCACTGGATGGTGCCGCCTGCCAAGGCTGGGTCTCGGACGACCACGACTGCCGCCGGAGCGTCCGTGCGGCTTTTACGATTGATTGGACTAACGCTAACGCTCACTCTGATGCTCGCGTCTGTCCTTCTGGCGGTCGACCTGGTGGGCTGGCAGTGCGCAGCTATGCCGCGCTGCGGCGCTGGCCTCGGCCCGCTGCGTTTTCTTGTCGATCGGTCAGTGGGCATGCGCTTGTTCTGGACCTCACTGCCTGTCGCGGCGTTGGTGGGCCTGCTGCTGTGGTTCGGTAGAGGCAATCCTGCAGCCGGCGGCGCTCCTCCGCCTGCAGCTGAGGTTCGCAGCGACGCTGTTCCCCTTGAGGATTCCCACTTCTGGAAGCCGGATGCGTCGGTAACCCGCTTGCGGCGGTGTCACGTCACGGTGTGGCTGTCCGGTTTGGCATGCGTGGTCCTATTGGGGGCCAGATCGCAAGTCGACGCAGACGTTCGCCGTCCTTTGACGTGCTTGCTCGTACTCAACGCGGCGATATTTGTCCTAGCCGCGTTGGCGGTGTTCAGCTCACGCGTCACCGGCCGCGGCGGCAAGGGCGCACCCCCCGCGGTAGGGGTCACTCTCAGAGTGCTGCAATGGCTGTCGGTCGTCGCCCTCACCGTCGCGCTCGTCGTCGTCGGTCGCGCGAGTGTCGAATACGATGTCGCACAACCTATGTCGCTTCCTTACCTGTACAGCGCCATCTATCTGCTGCTAGCCGTTCAGGTAGCGCTTATCGCCTCGTTGTTCATCTCAACCGCAGTGTCGCGATGGTGGCCCGCACCGCCCCCGGCGGCTCCAACCGACGCGTCAGAGACCACCGTCAAAGGATTTCGGCCCACCCTGTGGGGGTTCGCATCCTTTTTTGTTGCCGGCATCGCGTGGCTCGTCGGGGGTGGATTCAGTGCCGGCGTCGGATTGTTCCTTGCCCAGTTCCTCGGCAACCCTGTCTCCTCCACCGTACGAGCGCAGTGCGAGACGCAAATCGTCGATGACCTCGTGGCCGGGAAAACGAATCTGCCAGCGGTGTGTGAAGGGCTCTCGCATTCGAAATGGCCTTCCAGCGTGGGCTTCGAGGATCAGGTGCAAGCCACCTCGGCCGATGCAGCTCTAATCATTCCTCCCGCCTACATCTGGGCAGCCATTATCTTTTTCGGTCTCCTCTTGATGCTGCTTTTCATCGTGGTCGTCGTGCGGGTGAAAATCCTGGAACCCCGAACGGCGGCTGCACTGAAAGAGGTACCGAAAGACTACAACCTTCCACCTGCTGAGCCCGAAAAGGCGAAAGGCCGCCAGGCACGTGCGCGAGCGATCGCAGAGAAGCGAGCATTTGCTTCTATGGCCGACCTGCTGCCGACGATACTCGCGGTGATGACCGGACTTGCGCTTCTGGCGTTCGCCGCGGTGTTGGTCATGTTTTGCGTGGACGGGGAGGCCGCGCTGCAGCGGACGCTGCCTGGCACGACTGTCGCCGTCGCTCTCTTCTCGGGCGCCGCCGCGGGACTTGTCGGACTGGCATTGATGGCATACCGCAACCGGCAGGCGCGTCGGACCGTCGGAATCATATGGGACGTTGCCACATTCTGGCCCCGCGCCAACCACCCGTTGACGCCGCCCTGTTACGCGGAGCGTGCAGTCCCCGAGCTGCGTCTGCAGCTGTGCCAGCACATGGCGGCCTCAGTCACGCAGCGGGTCATCGCCGCCACCCACAGTCAGGGCGCCGTCATCGGCGCGGCGACCATGCTGCAACTGCCCGAGAACGTCCGGCAGCGGATTGCCTTGCTGACCTTCGGGTCGCCGTTGCGGCGGCTCTACGCCCGAAACTTCCCGGCCTACTTCGGCCTGAGGGCGATGACCCGACTGCATACCGTGCAACCTCGCTGGATCAACATATGGGTTTTCAGCGATCCTATCGGTGGGTGGATCTTCAACGACACCAACGCCAGTTTGGCAGCTGCAATACAGCTTGTGGACTATCGCATTCCAGATGCAGAAACGCTCGATACTGGCCCTCGTGATCAAAAGCCAGCAATCTGCGCGCATTCCGGATTCGCAGACCGGACCGAGTATCAGGATGTCATTAGGGCTCTCCATAACCAGCTAGTGGAACCTGACAACCAGCTGGTGGAACCTGACGATTGATGCGGTTCACAGCAACAGCCGCATCGTGAGGATCGTCAGGATTTCGTCGCGCCTTCTACACATCTGCGCCTGGGTGGCGGGCTATGAGCTCCTAACAGGTTCTGTCAGGTAGCGACGAGTCCTGTTGTAGTGCACGATGTTTCGTCGTGGCAGCGCCGTGGATCGTGGACGACCGGCTGTGGGCAGTGATTGAACCGCTACTGCCGGTCAAGGCGCCGGGAACGCCGGGACCGGCAGCGGAATCCGTGTCCCGTCAACTGCCCTGGCCCGTTCCGCCCAGTCCTCGCAGCCCTGGTCGAACTGGCCCGCAAACACAACGGCAAGTTTGACCACTGGGGACGGTCGCTGCCTCGCCAACGGCGATGGATCGCGTCGGACCTTCTGTCAGTGGAAGGCGCTCTGCGGCGCGCGCCAAAGCGGGGTCTGCGATGGCGCTAGACATCGACTGGTTATGGCGGCATCAGGGCTTGCTCGCGCGCCAAGGATGAGTGGCTGATCGCCCACGGCGCCCGGACGGTTGACCAATAGCCGGACGCTGGAAGCTGTTGATTGCGCCCCACAGAAACAGCACAGTTTTGACCGGAATCAGTGGGAATTCATGGGTATCGTTGAGAAATTTCGATTCTCGAAACATGTTGATGCTGAGCGCTATTGGGCAGCAATGGGTGCGATCTGGACAACTGGAACGCGCGCCAGGTGGTCGCAGGTTCAAATCCTGTGAGTCTGGTAGGCCAGCACTTCTGTCTGGGTCCGGGCTGTTGTCCAGTTCTGCAACGCTGCTGATCGCCATCAGTTCGAACTTGCTGGTGTGAGGTCGGCGATGCCTCGCGCGGGTGGGCGACGAAGATCTGTGCGGCCCGAGCGGTCCGGTCGTTGTCGGCGGTCAGCTGGTCGGGTGTCTCGCGCAACCGAGATCCGCGCGGACTCTCGCCGATACATTTTGCAGACGAAGAAGGCCCCGATCAGATGATCGGGGCCTTCTTTGCGTGTCCGGAGGGGGACTTGAACCCCCACGCCCTAATACGGGCACTAGCACCTCAAGCTAGCGCGTCTGCCATTCCGCCACCCGGACTTGCTGGTGTGCCAAAAGATTATCCGACGCGCCGTCGGAAACCAAATCGCCTAGCTGACCTGCTGTTTGTTCAGGTTCTGCACTCGGCGCTGAGATCAGACCGACGAGGGATACCGGGGGGTCCGCGGTGTGGTTCGGCGTTGGTCTGCGCCCGGCGCCGTCCAGGTGTCGGTTGGGCCACCGTGAAGCGACCACTCCATCGCGTAGCCCAGGTCGGGAGGCCGACGGATAGCGTTCGGTCGCTCTTGACGGTTCGGAATCCCGAGCGTAATTTACCAATCAGTCAATTCTACCTGTGACTATCGGTAACACACACATGTGGCTCTCACCGGCAGGCGCGGGCCCGGCCGTCCAGCGAAGGAGCAATGGCGCTCATGGAACACCCCACGGCATTCACTCAGCACCCCGCAGCCGACCGTCGATCGCGCGTACTCGATCGTCTCGCACGCCCGATACTGGACGCAGTCCTGCCACGAATCGACTCGCGCGTCCTGGATTCGACCAGGCCGTTCAGGACACCGGAGATGATGCGACCGCACGCCGAGTCCCGGCGGTGGGCATGGACGCACTACGGAGTGTTCCTCCCCGAGCTACCCGGCCCGCACCGCTACCTGAACACGATGACCTTCATCGGCGCGACTGGTGCACTGGCCTTCGACAACGACTATCTCGCCGCCGATGACGCCCGCGACACGGCCACCGTCCTGTCGTCTACTGCTGCCGAGGGGCAACACCACTACCGCGCCTACGACACGGGACGCGACTGCTCTTTCGCTGCCGACGGCTCCCGTCTCGATTGGGGCCGCGAGCTGAGCATCACCGGGGCGTATCCCTATTTCCACGTCCGCGGTCAGTATGACGATTTCGACGTGAGCCTCGATATCCGAGCGACGGACCAGGTTTCGTGGTTCGTCCGCACCCCCTTCTACGACCACCTCAGCCTGTTCGCGACCGCCACCGGAACCCTGACCGACAAGACCGGCACGGTCGCCATCGAACAGACGTTGTGCACGTTCGAATACGCCCGTTGCATGTCGCCGCAATCGGTTACGGCACAGGCGCTTCCGACACAACGCAAGCTCCCCGTCGACTTCTTCACCTACCAGATCATCAACCTCGACAGTTCGACGCAGGTGCTGCTCACCGAGGTTCGTGCCGCCGGCGCGGTCGCGTGCCTGCTCGCACATGTGCGGTGCGTCGACGGGACAACGCGGGTGTACGACGACGTCGCCATGACGATCCTGTCCTATCAGCCGAAACCGCTGATAGATCCTCGCGGCCGCCCGATGCGCGTCCCGCAACAACTGCGCTGGCGGGTGCGCGATGCGGCGGGTGCGGAGGTCCTGACATTCGACGCCGAAGTCGACAGCCCGCTCCGCTACGGGCACGGCCGCGGCTACGTCGGCGCCTACACCTACCGAGGAACCTGGCAGGGCCGACGTTCGGTCACGGGAAGCGGCTACCTGGAGTGGATCGACTGCGAACCGGGGCAGTGACCACGGCACACTCCAGCATCGTTGTCTCGACCTGAAAATTCACCGCGATTCGGCATCCACGGCGTCGCGCGACGCCGTGGAGCTGTCCGGTCCCTCAGGGCGCGTCCAACACGCTTGCCGGAACCCCGTAGGGCAGAAACCGCACCCGCCGACGATCGTCGGTGTTGTCACGATGTGCGCGTAAAGCCTCGAGCTCGGTCGGAAACACCTGGTCGACGCTGGCCTGACCGGTGTCGTCGATGCTGAAGATCGCCCACACCCCGCTGCCGGTGTCACCGGTGGTCTCGCCCTCTGGCATCGGCGGACGTGGCTGCTCCGGCTGGAAGAACTGACCGAACAGCGACGTCAATGAACCGACGTCGGCACGATCGACGTGGCTCAGATAGTCACCAGCTTTTCCGAGCAGGTCGCGCAGTTCGGTTCCTGCCTCACGCAGCGCGCGTTCGAAATCTTGCGGATCGATGCCGAAAGGTTCATTGGTAGCCATCGCATCTGCTCCTGGGGACGAGTTGGGTGCTCCGTTCCTCAGTGTCCTCGCGAAACGTCGACTTCGCCACGACGACGGTTCCGAGCTCATGGCGTCGGTGTCTGGCGCGCCGTTTCGATAATCACCTCGTTATAGGCGATGACCACCCGCCCCTCCTGCGTTGGCACCTGTGTCGTTGCGCGTGCTCCGAGAATCTGGATGCGAGCTACGACATCAGGGGAGATATCGGACACGACGATGGTCAGGGTGTCGCGTGCGTCCGGGTGAGTCGCACAGTGCTGGATCCAGTCGGCGAACTCCGGCCCGAGCTCGTCACCTCGAACGATGTAGCCTTCGCCGCCGACACGGCCTGGGCGAAATCCCCCGATCGCTGTCGCCCACCCCATGATCTCGTCCAACGCGATCGTGTACCAGGCTGCGCCGACGCTCGTGAGGAATTGGGCCAGTTCGTCGTCGCAATCGTGCCTCGACATGTGTGATTCCCCTCGTCGCTGCCATGAACATTTCGGATGACAGTCAGTCGAACCTGATTCATTATGGGCGGGGAGATTCGAGGGGGAGTGCGGTGGGAACAGCAGTCGACTACGAGATCTATGTCCGGCCCGCGGAGGTCGAGCATGCACTGCAGATATTGGCCGATCGAGCCGCTCGACCGCTGCAGGTCGCAACGAAGGTGTTGTTGCCCGACCGACGGCAAGTGGACCTGCCCTATCGCGTTGGCGGAATCGTCGACCGGTCGTTCGTTGATTGCAGGAGGGGCAACGACCTCGATCTCTTGCTGGCGATGCGAGTCGACGTCGACGAGGAGATCGCCCACCGGTACAAGCTTTTCGAGTGGGTCATGTTCACTGAGATCGAGGGGAAGTTCTACCGCTACCGAGACGATCTGAGCGCCGATGAGATGGTGGACCTCTTCGAACTCACCGCCGAGGAAGAACTCGCGCGGGGCGCCCTCGTCACGACTGGGACAACGCAGGTAAACGTGCGACTGAAGGTCCAGTTCGCCAGTCGGCTCGTCCCCTCGTGCGCACGAATACGCGTCTTCTCATGGTCGACCTCGACGCACTTCCTGTTCAGTCGTTCCCCCGCGTTCCATCGGATTTTCGCCGAGCTCGCGCGCGCCACGGATGCGGTGGGCTGGATGTATGGCGTCGAGCCTGACGACGAGAAGATCGTGTACTGGCTCAACGGCGAACCGACCGGTCGAATGGCCGTGCCGGGCAAGAGATTCGCGAACCTCGGCGAACTGGCCGATGCAATGCGACCCTCAGCCATGGACGAGCCGGCGGATCGCTGATGCTGCGTACCCGGAGCGTTCGGTCGGGTCACCCAGCGCCAGAGAATCGGATTGGTGCGAAGTCTCCGTTTGCCGCCGACGATGCAGTTGCGGCCGTCGGAGCGGGGTGCGAAGTGGGCCGTCGGACCACCAGCTGTCGAGCGCACGCGACTGCTCAGCCGTGCTGTGAAACCGCACCGCTTTGACGCCGCCACATTTCATAGTTCCCGCATTCCGCCGTGATCTCAGCCGTCGCCTGAGCTGCGGTGAAGAAGTCGTCAGCCAGCGGTGAGGTGCGCGATGCCGCCATCGCGAGGTACACCTGGTCGGGCGCCAGATCCGGGACGGGCACGTAGCTGATGTCCGGACGTGAGTAGAACACGGTCTCCGAACGCCCCACGAACGAGATTCCGCGGCCCGCCGCGACGTGTTCGAGCTTCTCCTCCACGCCGCGCACCCGAAGCCCTGAGTCGGGGAGCGGGCGCGTGGTGGGCTGCGTGCTCGCGTCGGCATGCCAGATCAGCGGCTCACCGGCCAGGTCGGCCTCGGAGACCTCCTCCTTGCCTGCCAACCGATGATCGGCGGGCAGCACCACCATGAGCGGCTCGGTGTAGAGCTGAGTCAGGCGCAGACCGGTCTCGTTGATGGGCGGCCGCACATAGCCGACGTCGACGCGGCCGTCGAGCAGCATCGGGGCCTGGTCGTCCCATTCCATTCGCTGCACGTCCACGACCACGTCCGGATGCTGAGCCTCGAACGCCCGCGCCGCTGGGATGACCGGAATGCCGGCCCGAAAGCCGACCACCAGCCGATGGCTGCCGCGGGCGGCGACGGCCACCCGGCGCCGGACCGCGTGCGCGGAGGCGAGCAGCGGACCGGCGTCGGCCAGCAGTTGTCGGCCCGCGTCGGTCAGCGCTACGCCGTGGCGATCTCTGGTGAACAGTTCTGCGCCGAGATCGTGTTCCAGCGCACGGATCTGCCGACTGAGCGCCGGCTGCGCGATGTGCAGCTCATCGGCGGCGCGGCCGAAGTGCAGCCTGTCGGCGACGGCGGCAAAGTAGCGCAACTTGCGCAGATCCAGATCCATGGCGCCTCCTGGTCCGGTGATGCCTCCAAGGTATCACCACGGCTGAAATGGGTCTTGGACGCCAACTCGACTCAGTGGCATCGTTCATGGGGCGCAAGCGAATTCGGAATCGAACCAGAATTCGGACGTCAGTGATCGGTCCCCTCCATCGCGTCATTCGACGGCATTGACGAGCGCAACAAAAAACCGAACTGTTTCGGATACCGATCAATTCAAGGGAGTTATCGTGGGAAAGCTCGATGGCAAGGTAGCGGTAATCACCGGCGGATCCACCGGCATGGCGCTGGCCGGCGCCAAACTGTTCGTCGAGGAAGGAGCGCACGTCTTCATCCAGGCCCGGCGGCAGGAAGCACTGGACGCCGCCGTCGAGCTGATCGGACGCAGCGTCACCGCCGTCCAGGGTGATGCGTCCGATCTGGACGACCTGGACCGCCTGTACGACACCGTCAAGCGGGAAAAGGGCTCGATCGACGTGCTGTGGGCCAGCGCCGGGATGGGCGAACCCGCCGTCCTCGGCGAGATCACCGAGGAACAGTTCCACCGCTCCTTCTGGCTCAATGCGCGCGGCACCCTGTTCACGGTGCAGAAGGCGCTGCCGCTGATCAACGACAACGGCTCGATCTTCATGACCGGATCCAACGCCTCCCTCGGCGCCTTCCCCGGCTGGAGCCTCTACGCCGGAAGCAAAGCCGTCCAACAGGCTTGGGCCCGCGTCTGGCTGAACGAATTGCGTGACCGCAAGATCCGGGTCAACGTCCTGACCCCGGGCCAGGTCGCCACCGCCAAACAAGAAGAATTGTTCGACGAGGCCACCAGGGCCGAATTCGAGTCGCTCATCCCCCGCGGGAAAATGGGCCGCCCAGAAGAAATCGCCACCGTCGCACTATTTCTCGCGTCCGACGACTCCAGCTATGTCAACGGTCTGGAACTGGTCTCCGACGGCGGCACCACCGCCATCTGAACCACACGGCAACGGGGTAGGCCACTGGGATTTCGCCCTCGGCGTCGGCGAGTTCACCGGCTGAGCCCCGGTCCGAGCAGTTCGATTCAGATCAGAGAAGGACGGACACATCCATGAGCAGCATCAGTTTCATCGGTCTGGGAACCATGGCCCACGCCATCGCCACTCGCGCGGTCGCCGGCGGCAACATTGTGGAGATCCTCGGCCGCGACTCGGCCAAGGCCGAGGGCTTGGCTGCCGCGCTAGGCGGCGGTGCCACGGCCGGGACATTCGGCACCGTCCCTGCCGGCGACATCGTCGTCCTCGCAGTGCCGTACACCAGCGCGGTATCGGTCGTCGCCCGGTATGGGGATGCACTGGCAGGCAAGGTCATCATCGACATCACCAATACCTTCAACGCCGACGCCACCGGGCTCGTCACTCCGGACGGTACGTCCGGTGCGCAAGAGATTGCCGAGGCCGCCCCCGCGAGCGCGCACGTCGTGAAGGCGTTCAACACCGTCTTCGGTCACATCATCGCCCAGGGCCGTCCGTTGGACGTGTTCTTCGCCGGAGATGACGCGCGGGCCAAGGCCGGCGTGTCGGCGTTCATCGAGAGCCTGGGACTGCGTCCCTTCGATGTCGGCGGACTCGAGATGGCGCGCTGGCTGGAAGGGGTCGGTCCACTGCTGATGGGCCTGGCCCGCCACGGCGTGGGGAGCTTCGACGTCGCCCTCAGCGTCGACATCGCCGACTGAGTGGGCGCGCACCGCCATTTCTTCCGCCGCATCACGCACAAGGAGCAATAACATGCGCGTTTTCGTCACTGGCGGGACCGGTCATTCCGGTTCGTACATCATCCCCGAACTCGTCACCGCCGGGCACGAGGTCACCGGCCTGGCTCGGTCGGACACGGCCGCGGCCGCCTTGTCCGCGCTCGGCGCGAAGGTACGTCGCGGCGACCTGGAGGATCTCGACGGGCTCAAAGACGCGGCCGCGGATTCCGAGGGCGTCATTCACGTCGCGCACCGGCAAGACCTGCTTCCCTCGGGCGGGCTCGACGCCGTGGCCGCCGCGGAACTCCCGATCATCCTCGCCTACGGCGAGGCACTCGCGGGAACCGGAAAGCCGCTGGTCGCGGCGGGGAGCATCGGCTCAGCCGGGAACCTGGGCCGGCCGGCCACCGAGGAGGACCCGGCCCTTCCGGGCGGCGAGGAGTACAAGGGCACCCTGCGGGTTCGCAACGTCGTGGAAACCGCCGTAATCGACCTCGCTGAGCAGGGAGTGCGGTCTTCGGTCGTGCGGTTTGCCAACATCGCGCACAGCACGACCGATCGTGGCGGGTTCCTCGTGCAGCTGATCGCGCTGGCGAAGGAGAAGGGTTTCGTCGGCTACCCCGGAGACGGCGCGAACCTGTGGAACGCCGTGCACGTCCGCGATATCGCCCCCGTGTTCCGCCTGGCTTTGGAGAAGGGGCCGGCCGGCAGATACTGGCACGCGGTAGGGGACGGGGCCATCCCACTCCGGGATATCGCCGAGGCCATCGGCAGCCGACTGGGCCTGCCTGTCGTGAGCATTCCCTCGGACGTGCTGATGGTGCCGGGATACTTCGGGTTCCTCGCGAACATAGTCACGCAGAGCTACCCGGCGTCCAACCTCATCACCCGCCGGACCCTCGGCTGGGAACCCACTCAGCCCGGCCTGCTCGCCGATTTGGACAACGGCCATTACTTCCCCGGGTAGGGAGCCTGATCACAAGGACTGCCACACGATCGGGTGGCACCACCCACACTGAGTCGTGAGTTCGCTGTGGCGACGCGGACTTTCAATCTGCTGCGTCGCGACATCCATGGAAATCGAAGTCTGTTGTGAAAGGACAGGAAAGACTGCTCCACCCGCCATTTTGCTCCAACCCGACCGACGTGAGCAGGGGTGCGTAACAAACGTCTCACCCCAGCGCGTGGTACCACCTCAACACCCCCGATGGCCGGAGGCGCGGCGTCGGGTGCCGTCTGGCCATGGTGCGCAGCTCGAAAGGGCGACGTGAATGTTGTCTCCCACCTTGATCAGACATGGTTGCGCCGTCAGACCGGCCATGGGCGCCCGGCGGCGTGCACATGGTCGGAGGCTGAGGCGGGTCGGCTAGATGTCGGAAGCGTAGGTGCAGAAGTGATCCACGACTTCGACGAGAAGGCGGTGGACGCTTCGCACCGAAGATAGAACGGGGCAGACCAGCGAAGGCGGGCGAGTTCGCGGCGTTCCGTTGCTTCGCGCTCAACGGCACCGATCGCCGCAGCCCTGTCGTGCAGGATGCGGCGATCGGCGGCAACATTCGCTGGCACAACCAGCACGCCCGCCCGACCCGAAACTTCGCTGTCGGTGCGAAGATCCGGCGGTCAATTACCCAACCAAGGTCGACTGATGCGGCACTAGATGATTCCTAACCCGGCTGTCGAGTTGTACAGCAACCAGTCGTACCAGAGCTGATACCGCGCCTGTGGCGCCTTGGTCTCCAGCATTCGATCCGTGCTGTCCTTGCGGCCGGAGCTGACCCATACGCTGTCGTACGAGCCGATGTGGGCAGTGACAGTGAGGGGCCGGAATACAGTGTCCCGCCATCCCGAGGAAATGTAGTCGATCAGCTCACCGAATACCCAGGCGGAAATGGTTCCGACCACCAGCCCGAACGGCCCTCCGATGGTCGTACCCACCTTGACCAGAGCGTCCTGAACCTGCTTCTTGATCTCCTTCGTGACCCGATCCAGAAATGTTTGCATAGCCTTACCATTGTCTCGTTCGACTAGCACGAGTGTCACGAGATAGGCCTTGGGGAAGGAATTTCCGCGCTCTGTGATATCGAAATTCGTGAAGGTTCGCGGGGGATTGTAGTGCTTGATTTCCTTATTGTTGAAACTCCCGAGTTTGATCGGCTTGATTGTTTTTGTGTCACCGCTTTCATCGACGGATGTACCACCGAGCCACATGTCGTCTTCGCCGATGTGACCGCCGAACGGGCTGTTGGTCTCGTTGGCGCAGCGGATCTGGGTCACCCGCAGCAGGAGGCTATCCGACCGCGTCGCTCGAGCGGGTGCATGCTGGGGGATCATCCCGCGCAATGTGCCGAGGAACGCCGGATTTTGCAGTTTCGCGAGGTCCGCGGCGGAGAACTTCAGGTTGGGGATGGCGAAAGCGGAGCCTTGCGCGGCGATCGGAGTCCGTGTCTGCAGATCGACCCCGGCCAGTTCCCCGAGATGCGCCGTGCGGATCGCGGTGGTATTCACCCGCTGGATAGCGGCGACTCCGGCGGCGGCCCGCTTCTTTTCGGGCATGGTGTCGAACCAGCCCGCCAAAATATTCTCGGCGGAATCTCGTTGAGTGGGCAGCGGGAACCGCGCTGCGTCGGCAGCGTGTGCGGCGACTTTATCTGCCGCCAGTTCGAGCTGGTGAACCACGCGCTCGCCAATTTTGCGCAGTTTCGGATCGATGATATCGCCGAGCTGCGAATCGATGCTGTTGATGGCCATGTCGATTTCCTTTCGTGTTTCATCACTTCGATGAGAACTCGACACTATGTATGAATTCTTTGGCGCACTTCGGTGCTGACACCGAAAAGGGCACCGTGGTAGCCCGGATGCGGTCGGCGCGTTCGCGACACATGCTGCTGTGGAGGTGATGAACGGCTGCAGTCAGTAGCCCGTGGGTAGATCGAAGGAAGTGCCCCGGATGTGCGGAATCAACGACAATTCGAGGTCGACGGTGGAGCGGGAGCGCACGGCCGTCATCGATGCGGTCGACTATCTGCGGCCGCGGATAGCCGCGGCGCAAGATCCGCGCGTCGTGTGGTGGCCGAGCTCGATGGCCGAGGAACGGGAGACGCGCCTCACGATCGGACTGATCGAAGGCGGCTTCGATCAGTCGGTTGCCGACCTGGACGGCGCCGGCGTCACCGTCCGGTGGTTCGGTGGCGGACGGACCGCCCCACTGTGGTTCCGCGAACACGGGGCCTTCTCCGCATCGCTGTTGGTCGGACAGGGCATATTTCGGCTGCGCGGAACCGTGCCACGTGCGCGCCTGAACGTTGCCTGCACCGCGTCAGCGGACGGCGTCATCCGGCCCGATGATGTCGCCACCGCCATTCGATGGCTGACGTCTTCGGGTGCAGACGTGATCGTGATCCCGCTGGGCCAGCCCGACGCTCATGCCGGACTGATCGCCGCGCTGCGGGCAGCGACGCACGCCGGGATCGCGGTGATCGCGGCAGCGGGCAACTCGGCAGCAGGACCGATCCTCTTCCCGGCGAGTGACCCACGATGCCTGGCAGTCGGGGCATGCACCGCGACTGGTGCGCTGCTACCTGGTTGTGTGAGCGAACCGCGGGTGGACCTGTTCGTACGCGGCGACCGGGTCCGCGCACCTGTCCGCGGACGGTTGCTGCGAACCCGCAGCGGGACCTCGGTCGCGTGTGTCCTCGCGGGAGGGCTCGCGACTACTTTGATGACCGAATACGGTCGGACTGCTGCGATCGAGTACATGGCGCGGCGGAGGAAATCAGTTAGGGATTGAAGTCGCCGATCGCTCGCGGCAACCCAGTTCGGCAAAGCGGCGTCGCTGGGCTACAGGCCCGCGCCACCTAGAAATCAGCTGACATCGACGCGAAGCTCGCCAAGCTGACCGCGGTACGTGACACATTGCGCGCCGCCCTTGCCGCAGGCTTTGATGACCTGCTCGCATGTAGCGAAAGCCCCACCTGCCCAGTCTCTTTGGACGATCTGAACCGCAAATCGAGTACGGGAGACAGCGGCTGTGGCTACTGAATCGATCACGAGGACGGTCATCGTATTCGGGCTCGGTCTGCGGGTACGCCACCACGATCACAGCATCCTGAACCGGATATCTAGGCTCTGCCCATGACCGTGGTGCGCTCGATCCTGCTGTTCGTTCTTGCTGCAATCGCCGAGATCGGCGGGGCTTGGCTGGTCTGGCAGGGCGTGCGTGAGAATCGTGGCTGGGCATGGATCGGCGCCGGAGTCATCGCCCTGGGGATCTACGGTTTCGTCGCAACGTTGCAGCCCGACGCCAACTTCGGACGCATCCTCGCAGCCTATGGTGGCGTGTTCGTCGCCGGATCACTGTTGTGGGGGATGGCGCTGGACGGCTTCCGTCCCGATCGGTGGGACGTAGTCGGCGCGGTGATCTGCCTGGTCGGTGTCGCGATCATCATGTACGCGCCCCGCGCCGCTTGGTCGGCTTCTCAGTAGCAAGACACATCGTCGGCGCAATCGGTAGATGGACAGATTTGCTGGGTAGGTCCGGGGAAACCGTCGGGGTACAGCCTGCCTGAAATCAACAAGGCAATGAGTACGTGCCGCAAGTTCATCGCCGCTGGCAACCAGGTGCTGGCCGATCGGATCCGTGAGGCTATTCAGCAGTAGGAGCGGCTCGCCCGCAACAATTTTCGCGGTGCTCGCCTAACCTGCTGCCCTGACCTTCCGGCCTGGCGATGTCGCCGCACCTCGGCCTTGCCTCATGCGCTTCCGAACCACCTGAATGCCACCAAGTCGACCGGCGACCCAATGCCGGAGGAGCCGAGCTAGACCGATATTCATTGCAAGGGAACCGAATTCACCTTTGCGGCGTCTAAGTCGTTGAAGGGGTTCCCACGCCGAAGGCGTCGAAGAACTCCAACGGCGCAACAACTCGACAGGAGTCGACTCGTGCTGATGACCTACGACGCGGAGGCGACGCCGCGATGACCTATCCCCAAAGGCCTCGCTAGCTAGCTCAACCAATTCTGTTGCACCGCAACAACAGGCACAACTTGCGATGCCCAAGCGGCAGGAGCCCGCAATGACCACCGCCGACCCGTACCGGCCCACCCCCGCCCGACTGCACAATGCGATCCTGGGTGGGAAGGACCGCTACGCGCCTGACCACGCGCTGGCCACCAGCCTGGCGGCGAACAAGATCACGCCCGCGATCACCGAATCACGTCGCTTCATCCTGCGCGCGGTCGAGTACCTGATCGACCAGCACGGGGTTTCCCAGTTCGTCGAACTGGGCTGCGGCTACCCGCACGCCCCGAACATCCACGAAATCGCGGGAGACCGGAACGACGACCTCACCCGAATCCTCTGCATCGACAACGACCCCGTTGTCGCCGCCTACGGCCGTGCCCTGCTGACCGGACCGAACCGCTTCTTTACCGATACCGATCTGACCGACACTTCGGCGGTCCTCGGCGACATCATTGCCGTGATGGACACAGCCAGGCCGATCGCGGTGTTTGTGTCGGGGACCGCGGAACTGATCAGTGACGCTCCCGCGATGGTCACGGCGTTGACCGACCGCCTTGCTTCCGGGACGTGGATGGTGTTCACCCACATCACCGACGACGTCCACACTCACCAGATCCACTCAGCCACTCAAGTTTTCCGCAGTGCGGGCATCGCCTACCACGCACGCGGGCGCGACGAGATCACGGCCATGCTCACCGGGTACCGACTCGTCACACCCGGCCTGGTCGCCCCACACCGGTGGCGACCCGTCCCCGGCACCGGGGTACGCGCACTCTCCACCACGCCGCGACACCGCGCGGCGTCGGATCTGAGTGCTTACGCTGCAGTGGGCCGACTCCACCGATGACCGCACCGCGTTCACCGTCTCTGCCTCGCGCCCAACGAGATCGGGACGACAGTAGGCGCGAGGACGCCCGGGCGGCGTCGGCGTCAAATGGTGACAACGATTTTGCCGGTGTGGTGGCCCTGTTCCAGGTAGCGGTGGGCGGCGACGATGTCGTCGAGGGCGAACACGGTGTCGATGATGGGGCGCAGGGCGCCGGTGCGGATGCCGGCGGTCAGGAATGCGGTGATGCGGTGCACGGCCGCCGGGTCGAGGGTGTGCTCGAAGCTCATGTACCGGATCATGGTGATGGGGCTGGCCGGATACGGTGCCGGCCGGGGATCCAGCCAGCCGACGGTGATCAGCCTGCCGCTGAATCGCGTGGCCGCATCGGCGAGTTCGGCCAGGCCGGGACCCATGACCGAGTCCAACACGATGTCAGCGCCGATGCCGTTGGTGTGTCGGTGTGTGGCCTCGACGACATCGTCGCGGTCGGTGACGATGACGGCGACGGCACCGGCATCCAGCAGGGTGCGTTCTTTTGCGGCGCTCCGGGTGACGGCCAGGGGGATGGCGCCGATCTGGTTGGCGATCTGGATGGCGGCCAGGCCCACACCGCTGGAGGCTGCGGTGATCAGGACATGGTCGCCGGGTTGCATCCCAGCCTTTTCGACGAGCGCGCCGTAGGCGGTGGAGTACGCCACCCACAACGCTGCTGCGCTGATGGCGTCCAGGCCGGCGGGCCTGGCGACGACCCGGTCGGCGGGGAGGACGAGGTGTTCGGCATAGGTCCCGTTGGTGTCCATGTCGGGCACGGCCGTGACGATGACCGCATCACCGGTGGCCCATCCGGCGACTCCCGAGCCGAGGGCGTCGATCGTGCCGGTCGCTTCGATGCCGAGGCGGGCGTGTGGCAGGCGGATCGGTCGCGGTGACATGCCCGCGCGGATCATCTGGTCGAGTCGATTGATACCGACGGCTTCGACCTTGATCCGCACCTCGCCGGGGCCGGGGTCGCCGACCGGTTCGTCGACGATCTGCAGGACTTCGGGGGTGCCGGTCGCATCGAAGACGACGACTCGTGACATGGGGGCTCCTGACCGCTCATCTATTTCTCGTACAGTCGTACTATGAATATAGATAGTACAGTCGTTCTAGGAATGTCAATCGTGGTGGATCGGGAGGCAAGTGATGGCAGGACGTCCGGTCGACTATCAGCGCAGGGACGAATTGCTCGACGCGGTAGTGGATTACATGGTCGAGCACGGGCTCTCCGAGCTGTCGTGGCGGCCCGTCGCCGCCGGCCTCGGTGTCTCGCCGACCACGCTGGTGCACCACTTCGGCACCAAGGAGCAGATGCTCCAGGTCGTCCTCGAGCGGTTACGGCGGCGCATGTTCGCCGCCACCAGTGATGCGGCGGGTCCGCATCCCGACCTGGCGACGGCAGCACGCGCGGTCTGGACTCGAACCTCCGACCCACGCATGCAGGCGGAGTTTCGGCTGTTCTTCGCCGCCTACGGCCGCGCCCTGCAAGCCCCCCGGCACTTCGCGGACTTCCTCGACCACGTCGTCACCGATTGGATGGCCGCTTTACGCGAGGCGCAAATACCGGACACCGATGCCGAGACCGCCACCCGCACAGCCACATTGGTGATCGCGACGATTCGCGGACTGCTGCTCGACCTACTCACTACCGGCGACCGGAACCGGGTCCAGGATGCTGCCGAAAGCTTCCTGAGCGCCCTCGAACGCCGACCGTAACCCTCGCCAACCCCTTGTGCGGCAGGACGGCAGGTGGCGCGAAGGTTGGAATGGATCGCCAGCACCGGTAAGGGCGAACTCCGGGACCTCAGGTTACAGGCGTTGATCCGCGCGCACTGTGGCCAGTACCTTCCAAGCCTGTAGTGCCGCACCGAGATCGCGTACTGCGGCAGGGTCGGTGAGGGAGCGGCCGGTGAGTTTCTCGATGTGGCGGAGGCGGTAGCGCACTGTGTTCGCGTGCAGGTAGAGGCGTTCGCCGGTGGTGGCCGCGGAACCGCCTGCGGCGAACCAGGTTTCGAGGGTTTCCAGGAGGCGGTGGCGGTCGTCGTGGGGGAGGGCGAGTACCTCGTGTAGGCGCAGGTCGACCATGCGCGCAGCCTCCAGTGGCGCGGCGGCGACCACCATGCCCAGCGGATTGTCGTCGAATCGGGCGACGCCGGAGGTGTGATCGCCGAGGCCGACCACCGCGAGCCGGGCGAAATGCAGCGCCTGCGGGGTGTCGGTGAGTGACTCGTACGGTGGGCTCATGCCGACGCGTGCTCGAAATTTGCGCAGCGTGGCCAGCGTGGTGGACTCCTGATTCGCCGGGAGCGCGAGAACGCCGATCTGCTGATCCGGGCGGAGTCGCCAAGCGGAGATGATCTGCGCACGGCGCAACTCGGTTTCGATGCCGGGCAGCGCCTCCCGGCCCGCGGCGCTGACCTCCGCGGCGACCACCACGTAGCGTCCCCGCGGCGGCAGCCCGAGAACGCGCGTGGCCTCGCCGAGAGTGGCCGGGTCGGCGATGACGCCGGTGAACAACGCCTCGACCAGCACCGACCGCTCGTGCTCGCGTTGCAGCACGAGTTCTGAGCTCATCTCCCGGTAGGCGGCCGCGACGGCGACGGAGTACTCGCCTGCCAGCGCCCACACCTCGGCCGCCAGATCGACGAGGACGGCGTCGGTGACCGCCGGGTGACGTCGGGCCTCGGCGACCAGTTCCGACCACAGGAATTCGAAGCCGATCCGGAAGGCGTGCAGGGTCTCGGCCAGCGGCACACCCTGCTGGGCGCGCAGCCTGCCGGTTTCCTTCGGCGGCTCGGGATCCACCGGTTCGGCGGTGGTGAAGTGCTGGACCATCAGCGTCAGATTGCGGGTGCAGGAGGTGTGGATCGTGGCGAACGGAACCTGGTTCTCGTTGCGGTAGGTCTCGAGTTCGTCGACGAATCGCCGGGCCAGCTGTAGTCCGAGATCGTCGATGCGCGCGAGCAGTGCCGCGGCGACGTCGACGATCGGGCTCGGTGGCGATGTTCGGACCATTTCCGCAGCTTACCGGGGGTGCGGTTGTTCCCGCGGACAATGCTTTCGCGGCGATGTTGTCCGGCGATCCATGGGATCGCGGTCACAGCGGTGCGACGATTTTCGCGTTGTCGACCGCTTTCGTCCCCGAGGATCTGCCGATGCCCGCTCTGAGCGAG
This sequence comes from Nocardia sp. NPDC055165, assembly GCF_053606985.1. Classification (NCBI taxonomy): domain Bacteria; kingdom Bacillati; phylum Actinomycetota; class Actinomycetes; order Mycobacteriales; family Nocardiaceae; genus Nocardia; species Nocardia sp. NPDC055165. The sequence goes on along the minus strand of NZ_JBSGSS010000002.1, from coordinate 197,441 downwards.
AACCTGCTCCACTCCGCGCTGCGCCACCCGAACCAGCCTGCGCTGCGCTCGGGTACGACCGTGCTGACCTACGCGGAACTCGAGGAGCGCACTGCTCGGGTCGCCGCCTTTCTGCGCGAGCGTGGGATCGAGCCAGGGGATCGGGTGGCGCTGATGCTGCCGAACGTGCCGGAATTCGTCGTGCTGTACTACGGCATCCTGCGATCCGGCGCGGTGGTCGTGCCGATGAACCCGTTGCTCAAATCGCGCGAAGTTGCCTATTACCTGCGGGATTCAATGGCGGCGCTGTTGTTCGACTGGGTCGACGGGCCCGGTGAAGGTCCGCATGGCGCGCAGGAAGCCGGGACCACGGCGCTCACCATCGACGCCGACCTCCTGGCCGAACTGCTCGCCGGGCACGACCCCCGCCGCGACGATCGCTCGATCACCGCCGAGGAACCGGCCGTGATCCTCTATACCTCCGGCACCGCCGGCACGCCCAAAGGCGCCGCGCTGTCGCATTCCGGGTTGGTTCACAACGCCGACGTCTATTCCACGACCGTGCTCGATATCGGCGCCGACGACGTGATCCTCGGCTGCCTGCCGCTGTTCCACACCTTCGGCCAGACCTGCGCGATGAACGCGGCGATCCGCAGCGGCGCCTGCCTGACCCTGGTGCCGCGCTTCGAGCCCGCGGCGGTCTTCGAGGCGATCGCGCGCGACGGTGTGACGGTGTTCGCCGGTGTGCCGACGATGTATTCGGCGCTGCTGCACGACCCCGGCGCCGCCGAGGCCGATGTCTCGACCTTGCGCCGCTGCGTCTCCGGTGGCGCCTCGCTGCCGGTGGAGCTGTTGCACGGCTTCGAACAGCGTTTCAGCTGTGTGATTCTCGAAGGATACGGGTTGTCGGAGACCAGTCCGGTGGTCGCGTTCAACCATGTGGGACAGCCACGCAAACCAGGCTCGATCGGTACGCCGATCCGCGACGTCGAGGTCGAACTCGTCGACAGCATCGACGGAATCGGCGAGATCGTGGTGCGCGGCCCCAACGTGATGCTGGGGTACTGGCGCCGACCCGCCGACACCGCCACGGCGATACCTGAGGGCTGGTTTCACACCGGTGACCTTGCCCGTCGCGACGAGGACGGCTACTTCTACATCGTCGACCGCAAGAAGGACATGATCATCCGCGGCGGCTACAACGTGTATCCGCGCGAGATCGAAGAGGTGCTCTACGAGCATCCCGAGATCACCCAGGCCGCGGTCATCGGGATCGCCGACGCGCATCTGGGCGAGGAGATCGTGGCCGCCGTCGCCCTACGCGTCGGCTCGACTACGACCGGCGAGCAGATCCAGGAATTCGTCCGGGATCGGGTCGCGGCCTACAAATACCCGCGGCAGGTGTGGCTACTCGACGCCCTGCCGACCGGGCCGACCGGCAAGATCCTCAAACGCGCCATCACCGGTCCGTGAAATCCACTGTCGCACAACACTGTCCGCACATCACACAGGAGTGATCCATGTTCAGCTACCCCAGCAGTGACGGCACCACCATCCACGTCCGGCCCTGGCTGCCCGCCGGCGACGACGTCACCGGCGTGGTCCAGATCGCGCACGGCATGGGAGAACATGCCGCGCGCTACAGCCATCTCGCCGAACGTCTCGTGGCGCTCGGCTACGCCGTCTACGCAGCCGACCATCGCGGACACGGACACAGCATGGCCGGTGCACCCGGTGACCTCGGCGACAACGGCTGGAATCTGCTCGTCGAGGACATGGCGGCGCTCACCACGATCCTGCGCGAGATCCATTCCGATCGGCGCGTGGTGTTGTTCGGGCACAGCCTCGGCTCGTTCGCGGTCCAGCAGTACCTGCTCGATCACGATGCGCTGGTCGATGCCGCGGTCCTGTGCGGTACCACCGCGGTGGATGAACTGTTCGCCGAGATCGCCGCTGCCGACGGCGACCTGCTCGCCCTGTTCAACCGGGAGTTCCAGCCGACCCGCACGCCCGCCGACTGGCTCAGCCGCGACGAGGCCCAGGTCGATGCCTACCTGGCCCATCCGTGGTGCGGGTTCGAGATCGACGCGGTGAATATGGCGTCGCTGGCGAAGCTGGGCAACGAACGGCTCGCCCGGCCCCGCGGCATCCGGACCGACCTGCCGCTGTATGTCATGGTCGGCGGCAGTGACCCGCTCAATGACGGTGCGCGACTGAGTGATCTGCAGGTGCGGCGTTACCGCGACGCGGGGCTCAGCGACATCACCTACCGTGTGTACCCGAACGCCCGCCACGAAATCCTCAACGAGATCAATCGCGACGAGGTGGAGAACGAACTCATCGCGTGGATCTCGCGGGACCGCGTTCCGGCGATCTAGGTGCCGGCGCGTCGATCCGAACGACCACGGCACTTCGATGTCGAGATCGATACCGAAGTGCCGTCGTGGTCGGTCGGGGGCGGAACTCAGTGCGCAGCAGCGACTTCCGGTGCGGAAACCACGCTGAGCAGAGCGTCGACGACGGTGTCGATCAACGCGTCGGCGCGTTCGGGCGACAGGAGTCCGTCGATGTAGCCGAGATTCAGCGACAACGCGTCGGTGCCGTGACCGACGGTCAGCATCATCAGACCACTGATCGACATGCCGGAGACGACTTCGGCGCCGGAGACCTCCCAGTTGCCGATACGGGCAGGGAAGTCACGAGTGTCGACGAAGGTCAGGCACAGATTGCCCGGCCCGCGGGCGTCCAGCAGGCCGACCACCTTGTCCGGTTGCGCCGGTGTCTTGGGCAGCATGAATCCGATTCCACCCAGGTTGGCCAGGTGCTGGCGCTGTTCGATACGACTCGCGAAGTCGGTGGCGAAGTCGGTGGCCGTCTGCCACAGCGGTTGTCCCGCCGGTGTGGGAAGGGCGATCATCGCCTGGTAAGCGCCGGTGTGGGTGGCGTCGAGCGGTCGCTCGAGCTGCTCGCGGAACAGTACCGAGACACCGACCGGGAAGTGGGCTCGCGGTGCACCGGCGTCGTTTCCGGCGGCGCGCGCGAGTGCGGCGGCGACCAGACCCGACAGTGGTACGTCGCGTGTGGCGCAGGCGTCGAGGAGTGCCTGGTACTGGGTCCCGTCCACCACTCGCCGCGTCAGCTTGGTGAAACGCTGCGTGGGCGCAACTTCGGTGCCCGCGCTGACTCGCACCGGCTTGACCCGCAGATCGCGCACCCCGTCGGCCGCCAGCCGGGCGATGGCCTTGCGCTTGCCTCGCCAGCCTTGGAAAGGCCGGGGGAACAACGCTTCCGGCGCGGGTGGCGCGGGCACTTCGGCAACCCAGCCGCCGGTTTCGGCGGCGAGCTCGAGCACCTGCCGGGCGAACGACAGCACGGTCACCGCGTCGGCGATGGTGTAGGTGGAGGTCAGCACGAGGTCGTGGACGTCCGGTGCGACGGTGATCAAGGTGGCGCGCAGCAGCGGTGCCTCTGCTTCGAATCGTGTCCGCAATTCGGCGTCGACCTCGGCGACCCAGTCCTCGGATATCACCTCGCGCAACGGAATCGGGGCAATCGCGACCGGGACGAAGCGTGGATTGCGGCCGTCATCGCTGCGCACTTCGGCATGCAGCATCGGATGCCGCCGAGTCAGCGCGGCCAGACCGGCACGGACCGTATCGGCGTCGAGGTCGCCGGTGACGCGCACTCGCGAGACGATGTGCAGCGGCGCCACCTGATCCACGGTCCAGTGCCAGCGTTCCAGCGTGGACAACGGCCGCGGCAGCGCGGCGACCGGCTCGAGGTCGCCCAGCCCGGGCCACGTCATCGGTTCGGCGAGACTGGCCTGCAGTTTCGCTTCGGCGCTCTTGACGATGAAGCCGTCGCGAACGACGATCAGCGCACGATTGCGGGTCTGTTCGAGGCGGCCCAGCTTGCGGGATCCGTCGACGAGCATCGTGGTGCGCGGAATCCGCCGCTGTTCGTAGACCCGCAGTCCGGCCGCAGCGTCGTCGTGGGTGGCGAGCGCGTGCGCGAGCACCACCGCGTCCTCGATCGCCGAGTTCGCGCCCTGGCCCAGGCTGGGCAGCATCGGGTGGGCGGCGTCGCCGAGCAGGGTCACCCGGCTGCTGCCCCACGCGGTCAGCGGCGGGCGGTCCTGAGCGGGCAGTGCGAGAATGTCCGATTCCGGTGTGGCGGTGATGATCTCGGTGATCTCGGGCGCCCAACCCGTGAATCTGGCGAGCAGATCGTCTTTGCCGTGCGGCCAGTCCGCGGCCTGCTCGGCGGTGGTGGTCAGGGTGGCCCACCAGTAGACATTGCCGTGTCCGATGTCGTGGATGCCGAAGCGCATGCCCCTGCCCCAGTAGTGGATCGAGGCGCCGGGCTCGATCGCTGGGTGCGCGAACGGCACCAGCGCCAGCCAGCACACGAACTTGCCCGGCCGCGGAGCCTCGGCGCCGTGCAGCTGGGCGCGGATCGCGGAGTTGATTCCGTCCGCGCCGATCAGCACATCGGCGCTCAGGGTGCGGCCGTCGGTGAACTCGACCTGCACCGCGTCGGCGGTCTCGGTGAACGCGACCGCCTCGGCGCCGAGCTCTACCCGCAGGTCGTCGCCGCAGGCTGCCAGCAGCACGTCGTGGAGGTCTTTGCGGGCGAGTGCGACCGCGGGAGCGCCCAATTCGGCGTCGATGCCGGACACGTCGATGCGTCGCATGTCCGAACCGCCGGGCCGGCGAAAGGTGAACGATCGCGCCTGTGCGCCCGCTCGGAGCAGTTCCTCGTCGATGCCGAGATCGAGGGTGCGCAGGGCGTTCATCGCGTTCGACTGCACTGACAGACCGAATCCGGCCGCGCGCAGTTCCGGGCCGCGCTCGCACAGCACGACATCGATTCCGGCCCGGCGCAGGGCCGCGGCGGCGGTGAGACCGCCGATGCCTGCGCCGACCACTAGTGCCGACTTCACGGGTGAGTTCACTGGATTTCCTTGCTGTGTCGCGGGATTCGTCAGAGTCATGATGCGGTCGCTGCCGCTTGTTCGAGCAATCGAGCCAGTCGGGCGGCCACCTCGGCGACGTGCGGGGACTGGATCAACGTCAGATGGTCACCCGGTACCTCGACGACCTCGAGATGTCCTGCCGCGTAGGCATCCCAGCCGTTGGTCGGGTCTCGGTGCAGTGTGCCCGCCCGATCATGGGCGGGACGAAGCACCTGCGGCAGCGGCAGCGCGGCGCGCAACAGGGTGATGTCGCCGTCATAGGCCTGCGGCCGGTAGGCGTCGATCGCGCGCCACCCCGCCACGAACACCTCGAACAACCGCCGGACCAGCGCACGGGATCCGGTCGGCGGCAGCACGCCCGCTTCGACGGCGGTGTCGAGGATGAAGTCGAAGACCGCATCGTCGGTGTCGAGCTCCTGCGGGATCTCGATCACCGCGGTGTCGGCGCCGCGCGCCAGCCACAGCAGTTCCCACAGGAAGAACTCGTAGAGCGCGTGTTCGGGCACCGGCATGCCGTCGCCGTGGCGCACCGTCATGGTGTCGATCAGCGCCAGGGTGCCCACCTCGTGACCGGCCTCGGACAGTTGGCGCGCCATTTCGAAGGCGACCATCCCGCCCAGTGACCAGCCGCCCAGATGATAGGGCCCCGCCGGTTGGACGCGGCGCAGTGCGGCGATGTAGTTGCTCGCCATCTCCGCGATGGATTCGGCCGGGGTGCTGCCCGTCTCGAGACCCGCGGCCTGCAGGCCGTACAGCGGTAGCCCATCGGGTAGGTGTTTGCTCAATTCGATGTAGCAGAGCACATTTCCGCCGATCGGGTGCACGAGGAACAGCGGTGTCCCGGTATCCGGTCGCAGGAGCACCAGCGGATCGACACCTGCCTCGGCACGTTCGTCGAGCTGCGCGGCCAGGGCGGCGACTGTGGGGCCGGTAGCCAGGGTGGAGACCGGCAGCGACACCCCGTAGCGCTGTTCGATGGACACGATCAGGCGCATCGCGGTCAGGGAAGTACCGCCGAGAGCGAAGAAGTCGTCGTGCACGCCGATTTCGGGCAGGCCGAGTGCTTCGGCCATCAGTGCCGCCAGCCCTGATTCCGCGGGCGTGCGCGGGCGAACCCGGCCCGCCGAGGTGGCGGCGGGCAGTGCCATTGCGGCCAGGACCGCGTCGGCTCGCTTGCCGCTCGGAGTCAGTGGCATCGCGTCGAGCCAGACCAGCCGACTGGGAATCATGTAGTCCGGCAACCATTCCCGCAGTGCGGCGGCGATCTCCGCCTCGTCGGCACCGGCACGGGAGCCGACAAGGAACGCCACCAGTACGGTGTGGGCGCTGGAGGCCCCTGCGACGGTGGTGTGCGCCACCACGGCGACTTCGCTGACGCCGGGCAGCTCCGCGGTGACACGGTGCAGCGCCAGCTCGACTTCCATCGGTTCCACCCGGTGACCGCGGATCTTGACCTGCCCACCGCGGCGACCGTCACTGATCACCTCGCCGCCGGGCAGCCGGCGACCGATATCGCCGGTCCGGTACAGCCGGCGCGGCGGTGCGAACGGGTGCGGAACGAAGGCGGCTTCGGTGAGATCGGGCCGGTGCTCGTAGCCATCGGCGAGGGCGGCACCGCCGAGGTAGATCTCGCCGGGCACGTGGTCGGGAACCGGGCGCAGCCGGTCGTCGAGGACGAGGATCTCCACGCCGTCGATGGCGGTGCCGATCGGTGGCAGCACCGGGAACAGCGCCGGGTCGCCGGTCATCGTGTATCGGGTGGCGACATGGGTTTCGGTGGGGCCGTACTGGTTCTCCAGCAGCACTTCGGTCCCTGCCGCGCACAGCGCCCGGATCTCGTCGGTGACGCGGAGTTGCTCGCCGGAGGAGATGATCACCCGCAGCCCGCTCGGTGCCGTGCCGAGCCGGATCGCGGCCTCGGCCAGTTGCTGCAAGGCCACATAGGGCAGGAAGATCCGTTCGGTGCCGGTGCTGGTGAGTACGCGGGCCAGGGCAGGTAGATCGCGGCGCTGCTCCTCGCTCAGCACGATGAGGCGACCCCCACCGCACAGCGTCGAATAGATCTCCTGGAATGACACATCGAACGACAAGGGGGCGAATTGTGTGGTCGCCGGGGCCCGTTCGACACCGGGGAGTGTCCCGCTGGCGGTCGACAGCTGCCAGCGGATCAGATTGGCCAGCGCGCGATGCGGCATGGCCACACCCTTCGGCGTCCCGGTGGAGCCCGACGTGAACAACACGTACGCGGTGGCCTCGGGATCGCTCGCCGGCAGTTCGGCAGTACTTCCGGGAGCGAGCAGTTCGTCGAGGGTGAGTCGCGAATACCGGGGTGGCACCAGAGTCTCGTGGCCGGCGCCGGTGATCACCGCGAACGGCTGTGCCTGGTCCAGCATCGCGTGCAGGCGCGAGGTCGGATAGCTGACATCGAGCGGCACGCAGGCCGCGCCCGCCTTGGCGATTCCCAGAACTGTCGCGATCTGCTCGGGTGATCGGTCTACGGCCACCGCGATGCGGTCGCCCCGGCGTGCCCCGCGCGCCACCAGTGTTGCCGCGACCCGATTGGATAGGGTGAGCAACTCCGCGTATGTCATTGCCCGACTGCCGAATTCGACGGCAATTGCATCGGGTGTGCGGGCCGCGCGGGCATCGAAGAGGTCGATCACCGTGCCAGAGGCAGGTGCGGCGACCAGCGTCTCCGGGGAGGGAGCCAGCGAGCCGAAGTCCACCGTGGCCGAGGGATCGCCGGTGAGCAGGTCGAGGACCCGCAGGTAGGTTTCACCGATGCCGACCAGCTGGTCGCGGGTGTAGGTCGCGGGATCGCCGTCGACGCGCAGTGCCAGCGTTCCGTCGAGCGGGTTGCGGATCACGTTCACCAGCAGCGCGAAGTTGGTGTCCTCGCGAATGTCGATGCCGAGCAAAGTCACGTCCAGCGCGTCCATGGCCGCGCCCGCGGCATGGAAGTGGACATAGTTGAACGCGGTGTCGACGACCACGCCTACTTCGCGCTGGATGTCGGTGAGCGGGAACCGCTTGTGCTGTGCACTGTTGCGCTCGCGCTCGAAGACACCGGTGAGCACCTCACGCCCACTGCGGCCGCTGAAGTTCAACCGCAGTGGCATCGTGTTCAGGAACAGTCCGGCCGTGCGCTCGGCATCGATGCGCTCGGGCCGCCCATGGGTGACGACGCCGGTGGTCACATCCGTGCGACCGGACAACAGGCCGACGGTGCACAGGTGCGCGGCCAGCAGGACTGCCTTGACCGGGATGTGCGCGGCGGCGGCCACTTCGTCGGCGCGTGCCAGCAAGTCGGCGCCGACCGCAACCGGTACCGAAACACGCGCCTGCGCCGGGCCCGCGGTCGGTGTCGCATCCACGGGGACATGGGGGCGCAGTCCGGGGACACCGATCGTCTCCGCACCGTCCAACTCCCGTGCCCAGTACTCCCGATCGGCCGGATCGTCGAGCGAATCACGCTCGGCACGAACATATTCGGCGAACGACGGAAGCTCGGCGGGGAACTCGCCCGCGCCCCGATAGTCCGCCAGCAGCTCCGAGATCAGCGTCGCCACACTCCAGCCGTCGAGGATGGCGTGGTGGAACGCCAGCACCAGCTCGATCCGGTCGGCGAGCCGGTACACCGTGAGATCGAACAGGCCTGGCTGGTCGAAGACGTACCGGCGCAGGCGTCGTTGCTCGATATGGTCACGGATCAATGCCTCGGCCTGGTCGGTTTCGGTCGCGCGCAGGTCGACGATCGTCAACGGGGGATCGAGGTGGGCGTGCACGAGTTGTAGCGGCTCGGAGTAGCCGGCGAGCTCGAAGGAGGTGCGCAGCATCGGATGCCGGGCGACCGATCGCGACGTCGCGGCACGCAGTGCGGCCTCGTCCCACGGCATCCGCAGCGAATACCGGAAGACATCGTGGTAGAGCGAAGATTCGGCACGTTCGCGGCTGTGGAACAGCATGCCCAGCTGCAACCTGGTCAACGGGTACGCGTCCACCACATGCCGTAGGCGGGCTCGGTCGATCCCGGCCACCAGTTCGAACGGGGCGAGGGCGGTCGCGGCGACAGCACCGGTGCCCGCCCGCTCGGCCAGTTCGGCGATGGTGGGGCATTCGGCGATGTCACGAGCGCTGATCACCAGCCCCCTGGCCTCGGCCCTGGCTCGCACACGCAGCAGCAGAATCGAGTCGCCACCGAGGTCGTAGAAATTGTCGAACACCGATACCGACTCGCGGTCGAGCACCTCGCGCCAGATGAGCGCCAACTGTTCCTCGACCGGTGTGCGGGGTGCGGTGTGCTCGACGGTCGAGTTCTCGGCGGTGATCGCCGCGAGCGCGGCGCGGTCGGCCTTGCCGCTCGGGGTCAGCGGGATCGCGTCGACGCGAACGAACAGCGACGGAATCATGAACTCCGGCAATGTCTTCGACAAGGCAGCACGCAGTGCTGCGGGCTCCGGTGCGGATGCCGCCACGCAGTAGGCGGCCAGATAGGTGGCGCGGTCGGGGGCAGCCCGGTCGATGACCGTGGCGGCGGTGATGCCGGGCAGTGCGGCCAGTGCGTTCTCGACCTCGCCCAGCTCGACCCGGTTCCCCCGGATCTTCACCTGCCGGTCGATGCGTCCCAGGTACTCAAGTTCACCGTCGGCGAGGCGGCGAGCCAGATCGCCGGTGCGATACATCCGCTCGCCCGGGTGGAACGGGTCGGCGACGAATTTCTCCGCCGTCAATTCCGGGCGATCGCGGTAGCCGCGCGCCAGACCGGCTCCGGCAATGCACAATTCGCCCGCGACGCCGACCGGTTGGGGCTGGTCGGACGGGCCGAGCACGTACAGGCGGGTATTGTCGATCGGTCGGCCGATCGGTACGCGGGTCACCGTTCGGGCCGGGTCGACCGGGCAGTCGTGATAGGACACGTCCACGGTGGCCTCGGTCGGGCCGTACAGGTTGACCAGGCGTGGCGCGCGGGCACCGAGCCCGGCGAAAGTCTGATTCCACCGGTTGACCTGATGGGGGAGCAGCGCCTCACCACTGCAGAACACCGTCCGCAGACCGGCGGCCTTGTCCACCGCGGTCGGGTCGGACTCGAGCAGATCCAGGAAGGGCGTCAGCATCGACGGCACGAAATGCATGACCGTGACACCGAAGTCGGCGACGGCGGCGAGCAGTTCACGGGGATCCTTCTCACCGCCCGGCCGCAGCAGCGCCACCTGGGCACCCTCGAGCGCCCACCAGAACAGCTCCCACACCGACACGTCGAACGAGGACGGCGTCTTCTGCAGGATCACATCGTTGGGGCCCAGCGGATACTGCCGCTGCATCCAGCCGATCCGGTTGAGCACCGAATGATGCTCGACCACCACACCTTTGGGACGACCGGTGGAGCCGGATGTGTAGATCACGTAGGCCGGGTCGGTGCCGGTCGGGGCCGGAGTCCGCGCCGGGGTGTCCGTCGACCAGTTCTCTGGCGACAGCACGAGCCCGCCGGACATCTCGGTGTCGGTCAGCACCACCTTGGCGGCACTGTCGGCCAGCAGGTAGGCGATGCGGTCGGCAGGATAGCCGGGGTCGATCGGGACATAGGCGGCTCCGGCGTGCACAGCGCCCAGGATCGCGACGAGCATGTCCGGACCGCGTTCGAGCAGCACCGCGACCAGATCGCCGGCCTCGACCCCGGAATCGCGGAGCACACCGGACAGGGCGGCGGCACGGTCGGCGAGCTCGCGGTAGGTGATCGAGTCGTCGGTCGCGGTGTGGACCGCCACCGCGTCCGGCGTGCGCTCGGCCTGAGCCATGATGCGGGCGATGACGGTGGTCTGGTCCTCGTAGGGGCGCGCCGTCGCGCGAGCACGGTCGACCAGCAGGTCGTGCTCGGCCGCCGACAACATCGGCAGCAGCGACGGATCGGTGTCGACAGCGTCGATCCCGGCGTGCAGCAACGCGATCAGATGCTCGGCGACGGACTCGATCGGGTAGTCGGCATCGAAGATGTCGGCGGCGTGATCGAGGCGGATCAGCAGCGGCCCGTTGTCATCGATCTCCGAGATCGTCCAGGCCATCGCCAGCGGGCTGTACCCCTGGGAGGGTTGCTGCACTTCCTCGAGTCCGTCGATCAAGCCCGCGGCCGAGGGCAGGCGCGGGTAGGCGACCGTCACGTCGAACAGCTGTCTCGCCGGGTTGCCGAGGCGGCGCAGCTCACCCATGAGATCGCCGAGCGGATAACGCTCGTGCTGCTTCATGCGGCGCACATCGGCTTTCACCGCGGACACCAATTCGCGCACGGTGCGAGGGCCCGCTGTCCGGATGGACAGTGGCAGCGTGTTGGCGAAGTGACCGATGGTGGCCTGCTCGGTGGGGTTGGTGCGATTACCGAACGGGATGCCGATGGCGACCTCGTCGGTGCGCAGGACGCGCGACAGATAGAGGCCGAGCATCGCACAGAAATACGGGTACAGCGACAGCCCTGATTCGCGAATCCGGTTGACCAGCAAGCGATCCAGCGTGAACTCGTACGCCGTGACCGGTGCCAGCCCCTCGGTGGCGCGGGGCCGGTCGAACAGTGCGGGGGTGCTGGTGGTCAGCGCGGCGACCAGAGCGTCGCGGTCGAGCAGGTACTGATCGCTTGCCCGATAATCACGTTCGAACGGCAGGCATCCCAGAAACGACGATCCCGGTAGCTCGATCGGATTCCCGGTCATCGTCGTGGCGTAGTCGGTGAGGATCTGAGCGCCGATATGGAACAGCCCGGTCGCGTCGGCGGCGACGTGGTGGGTGGTCAAGACCAGGTAGGTGGCCTCCGCGCCGACGCGGATGATGTGCGCCCGGAAGGGCACCGCCCCGGTGAGATCGATCGCCGAACCGGTGAGCACCTCGATCCGGCGCTGCGCCTCGGCATGTGGATCGGGGGCAGCACCGACGTCGATGACCTGGACCTCCGGCATCGGGTCGGACGAGAGCTCCTGGTAGGGAACACCGTCGAGGACGCGGTACCGCAGCCGCAGGCCGTCGTTGCGCGCCCAGGTCCGCTCGATCGCGGCGACCATCACGTCGACGTCGACGGCGAGGGAGAAGCGGCCGACCACGTTGGAGAGGTAGCTGGGCAGACCGGGAAAATGTTCCACGATCGTCCAGATGTCGCGCTGATAGGCAGTCAGTGGATGGCGCATGGAAACGGACATGGATATACCCCTGAGGTGAAGAGCTGAAATGTGCTCGATCGCGCGGCGCTGCAGCGATCCGAATTCCGTCCGGTGGCGGTCTTCGCCCGGCTGATCGGGCGATTCACGAGTGGTCCGTGCGCCCAAACGGCGCTCGTTTCACTGTGTCATTCGGGTTGGTCGATAGCCAATGTTGTTGTGCGGTAACGGAAGTCACTTATCGCGGAAATGGGTCGGCGAAACGCCGGATTGTCCGGATATTTGGTCCTGTGAGACGAATACGGAGCCGAAGAATTGCACCGGGAGCCAAACCGCCGCGCAGGCGATCGGTCAGTTCTCGCGCACGGCGATGTGACGATGGACTCGTCGCAGGAACGGCGGTGCCCACCAGTTCGCGGCGCCCAGTAGGCGCATGAAGGCAGGTACCAACACGCCCCGGACGACGGTCGCGTCCATCAGCACCGCCAGCGTCAAGCCCACGCCCATCAGCTTGGTGAACGCGACCTGTGAAAAGGCCAGCCCCACACAGACAATCGCCATCAGCGCGGCGGCCGCGGTGACGATGCGGCCGGTGCGCTCCAGTCCGTACGCGACCGCGTCGGCTGTCACACCGCGCGTCCGGTACTCCTCGGCGATCCGTGACAGCAGGAACACCTCGTAGTCCATCGACAATCCGAAGGCCAAGCAGAAGACGAGCACCGGTACGGGCGCGGCCAGATAGCCGATCTCGGTGAAATCGCCGACCAGCCATTTCAGATGCCCGTCCTGGAAGATGTAGACCATCGCACCGAAGGTCGCCGACAAGCTCAACGTGTTGAGCAGCACCGCCTTCAACGGGATCACCACGCTGCCGGTGAACGCGAACAGCAACACCAGCATCGCGACCACGATGAGTGCGACCACCAGCGGCAGGCGCCCTGCCAATCCGGATTTGGTATCGGTGTTCTCGGCCGTGGCGCCGCCGACCAGCAGTGGCGCGGGCGAATCGGTCCGCCGGATGTCATCGAGCAGGGTTTCGGCTGCCGGCGAATACGGGTCGACGTCGGGGATCACCGTCAGATGTGCGCCCTCGGGCCCGGGCTGGCCACGGACCAGCCGCACATGCGAGAGGTGCTGTATGCGTTGTGTCAGCTGGGCCAGTTCGTCCGCGCTGATCGGTCCGTCGACGACCACATCGAATCGGCCCGCCGAGGTCGCCGGGAATTCGGCGCGCAGCACGTCACCGACCTGACGGCTCTCCACCGTCACCGGCAATGCTCGGTCGTCGGTCAGTCCCAATCGCAACCCGGCGAACGGGACGCCGAGCAAGACCACCACCAGCAGCGCGGCACCACCGAATACCCAGGGGCGCGCGGTGACTCGCCGTGCGGTGCGATACCAGAAACCGTTCTCGGGCCGCATCGGTGCTGGGTCGGCTCGCCCGCGCAGCCGCCGTAGGCCTCGACGCAGGTCGAGTGAGTCGATGCGGTGCCCGAACAACATGAGCAGGGCAGGCAGCAAGGTCACGGTCGCGAGCGCGGCCAAGAGTGTCACCGACAGGCAGGCCGCGGCCAGTGAACGCAGGAACGGCATCGGGAACAGCAGCATCGCCAGCATCGCGATGACGATCGTGGCGGCCGAGAACAGCACCGTGCGCCCGGCGGTCAGCACGGTCACCCGCACCGCGGTCGGTACGTCGCGACCACCGTGGCGCTCTTCTCTGAATCGGCTGACCAGGAACAGGCTGTAGTCGATGCCGAGACCGAGTCCGAGCACCGTGGTCAGGTTCAGCGCATAGCTGGAAACCTGGGTGATCTCGGTGAGCAGACGCAGGATTCCGAAGGTGCCGATGATCGACACCACGCCGAGTACCAGCGGCAGCCCCGCGGCGATCAGACTGCCGAAGATCAGCACCAACAGCACCAGCAGGATCGGAATCGTCACCGCCTCACTGACTTTCATGTCATGCGACAGTTGTTCGGTGACATCGTGATAGCTCACCGCGGCGCCACCCAGCCGCAGGTGGAGCTCGCCGTAGTCCCGATCCCGGTAGCTGTCGATCAGCCTGGACACCACGGTGTCCACCACGATCTCGTCACCGGGAACATCCACGGCGACCAGCGCCTTGCCGCGATCGGTAGTGCGAAGGAACTCTGGCGATCCGGTGGACCAGTACGAGCTCACCGAACGCACACCGGATACCGCGGCCAGCTCGGTGGTCAGCCGTAGACCGGTGGCGGCGACCGCGGGTGTATCGACGGTTCCTCCTGCGGCCGGAACATCGACCAGCACAATGATATTCGGTGTTCCTGTGGTGTACTCGTCCGCCAAGATCCGCGCGGCGCGCGCGGATTCGGCGTCCGCGTTCCAGAACCCGCCGCCGGACAATCGCTGCTGCAGCGAGGCGCCACCCGCACCCGCGAGAACGAGTAACAGCGTGATCACCGCGATCACGGTCCTCGGTCGACCAACAGCTGTCCGCGCGAGTACTCGCACCGTCCCTCATCTCATCGCGGGCCCCGCACGTGCACTCCGGCGCCGTCTTCATCGCGACGGCCATCACTACCGCCGCGACCCCGGGCATGGAGGGGGCGGCGCCGGTGCCATCCCGCGACCCGGGTCGAAGCAAGTATCGATGCGGCGAACGGCCCCTGTCACTGCATCCTCCGGAGAATTTCCGCCGGAGAACTTGTCGTAGCGACAGGATTCTGAGTTGGAGTCGAGCGGCCCGCCGCTGTCAGTCGAGCACGTGCGAGCGGATGCCGGCTGCCCACTGCACGTATTCGACGTTCGTGCCGTCCGGGTGGCGCGCGTACACCACCCGACCTGTCGCCGAGACAATTGGTCCGCTGGTGATTTCGCCGCCGATGTCGGTGACGAACTGCCTCGCCGCGTCGAGGTCGTCCACGATCACCGGTCCGATGGTGTCGCGGTATGCGCTGACCGCGTCTTGCGGCCCGGCGATGACAAGGCCTACGCCCGACTCTTTGTCACCTACCTCTAGCAAGCGCTAGTTGCATCGGTCGGTCGACGGCATCAGCTACAAGATGCTCACCCAGACGCTACGTGGGTTGGAAGCTGACGGAATCGTCGCCCGCTACGACCACCACTCCGCCAACCCCCGCGTCGACTATTCGCTCACCGCGGCCGGGATCGACCTGCTCACGACCGTGCACGAACTGTGTGGCTGGTCGCGCACGCACCTGGAATCACTGCTCGCCGCCCATCCCACCGCGGACCCTCGCTGACCGATCACTGTGCACCCCGAACCACGGCTCAAGCCGGGACGTACTCGGCTGCCACGTCGAGAATCCAGGTGACATCGAAGCGATCGCTCAGCATCCCGAAGGCGGGCGCCCACTGAGCTGGGCCGAATGCCTCGATCACCGTCGCGCCCTCGGCGAGGCGTTCCCACAGCGCGCCGACCTCCTCGACGGTCTCGCCGCGCACCGAAAGGAAGAACCGCTCCTCGGTGATGGTGGTGCCGTTGTCGCGGCGGGTGGTGGGCGTGGCCGCAGCGGCGGGAGAGTCGTGGCCGGGCACGTCGTAGGCCATGACCCGGAATCCGTTGTCGGCAATGACCTGACCGAAGACCACCTTGGCGGCGTCGGGCAGTTCGGTCGGCATGCCGAAGTCGGCGTAGGTGGCGAGGGTCAGCCGGCCACCGAAAACCGACTGGTAGAACTCCAGGGCCGCACGGGCCTGGCCGTGGAAATTCAGGTGGGCAACAGTATTGACCGTCATGTCTGATCAGTGTCCCTTCGAGTGGTGTGCGCCGCCGGGGGGCGACGAATTCCACACTGTCACCGGTAGCGGACAGGGAATGTCCGCTACTCCTGGCAATCTGGAACCGTGCCGACATCGACCTCGACGGCGACTTCGCGCCGCCTGCTCTCGCTGCTGTCTTTGCTGCAGGTCCGCAGGGACTGGCCAGGAGCTCTATTGGCCGAGCGGCTCGACGTCAGCGCGCGCACGGTGCGCCGCGACGTCGACCGTCTGCGCGAGCTCGGCTATCCCATCCAGGCGATCAAGGGCCCCGAGGGCGGTTACCGGCTGGAGGCAGGCAGTGAACTACCGCCGCTGTTGTTCGACGACGAGCAAGCCGTCGCGCTCGCGGTGGCGTTGCGCATCGCGGTCGGGACCGGGGCGGGCATCGAAGAAGGCGCCGCGCGAGCCCTCGCCACCGTGCGACAAGTCCTACCGGCGAGGTTGAGGGCGCGAGTCGACGCGCTCGAGCTCGCCGCGAGCGGTGCCGATATCCAAGTCGACACCCGAATTCTGGTGGAACTGAGCACCGCGATTCGATCCGCGGCGGAGGTGCGCTTCGACTATCAGGGGTCTGCACACACAACCGAGTTGCGCGCGCCGCGCCGCGTCCAACCCCATCATCTCGTGGTTCGGAACGGGCGTTGGTACCTGATCGGCTGGGATCCCGAGCGCGCGGGCTGGCGGAGCTTTCGCGTCGATCGGATGAGTTTGCGCATCCCCCACGGCCCGCGCTTCGCAGCTCGGGAGTTACCAGGTGGAGACGTCGTCACGTTTCTCTCCGCGCGGTTCAAAGGCTCTGGGAGCGACGATGTCTGGCCGTGCAACGGTGAGGTAATCCTCGATCTTCCCGCCACCCGGGTCGCTCCGTTCGCCGGTGAAGCAGTCGTGGAGGCGCTGGGCGAGGGGCGCACCAGGCTGTCGATGGGTTCGTGGTCCTGGGCGGCGCTCGCCGCGGCACTGGCGCGTTTCGACACCGACATCGAGGTCATCGGCCCCCCAGCGCTACGCGATGCCTTCGCGGCGCTGTCCCGTCGCGCCGAGCGGGCCGCGCGGGCGCCGTCGGTGTGATCAGGCCGCCGAAGTAGCGGGTGCGAGATCTTAGGATGGCGCGTGGGCCCGCGATGGTGGGTGCCGTCGAGATGAGGAGCCGGTTGTGTCGGACACGTTTGTCGTTGCTGCTCGAATTCCCATGGAGCGACAGGCATTCGAGCAGTGGTTGGCGACACCGGCGCCGGGGCCGGAGACTATCGAGAATCACGGCGCGATGTATGACGGGTGGTTCTGGGACGGCAAGGCGCCGGATTGGCGGCAAGCCGAGGAGGGGATCACGCCTCGGGAGTACTTCGCCGACTGCTTCGGGGAGGACACCGGCGGGCTGACCTATGTACTGAGGTATCGGGCCGGAGCGCTCGAGGCGTATTTGATGCACTTCGGTTTTTGCGAGTCGAACATCTATACCGCGCTGGTGATGCTCGCCGCAGCGGGGCGGTTGAGCTCTGACATGGCACCGAGCGCGGTGTTGTTCTGGGCCGAAACCAGCGGGTCGATGTTCGCGGCGGATTCGGGTGGGTGGCTGGCGACGATGTTGGTGGGTCTCGACCGGGCGCGGTTCGCCGCCGATTTCGATCTCACGGCGACGATCGCGGAGTTGCGGCCGGCTGAGGCGAGCTATTTCGATCTACTCGTCCGGTTGGCAGAGGTGCAGGAATCGGTCGGTGCCGAAAGTGAGTCGAGTTTTGCCGCGATCGCCCGTGATCCGCGGTATGTGGATGCTGCGGTCCTCGCCGAGATCTGAACGGGGAGCGGTGCTGGACCCGGACGTTTGACTGTGTCCGGGTCACCCGTCGCAACCGGCGAACGTTCAGCACGACAACGGTCGTGCTTTATGCAGACGCTGCGTCGTATGCGGCGATAACGTCTGCGGAGATCCGTCCGCGAGTCGACACCGGGTGGCCGTTGTTGCCGGCCCACGCACGAATGGCGGTGAGATCATTGCGTCGATTCGGTGTGCTCGCCGCGGTTTTCGCGGAGAGTCGACCGGTGGAAGTCTTGGTGCGGCCGATTCGGCGGGCGTAGGGAAGCCACTGGTCGAACGTTTCGCGCAGTTTGGTGGCGTTGGTCTCGGACAGGTCGATTTCGTAGGCGACTCCGTCGATTCCGAATGTGACGGTCTCGTCGGCTTCGGATGTGCCGTCGAAGTCGTCGATAAGGCTGACAATTATTTTGCGCGCCATGGGAATCCTTCTCATTCGGGTGCGGAGGTGTCCCCGGATCGTAGTGGCCGAATGTGGGTCGAGTGCGCCTAGTGCCAGCGCACAGGCAGCAGAAGGGCGCGAAGCGCAGTGTCGACGGTCAGGTGTCCTTCGCGATCAGGAGCGAGCCGGTGGCGTGGACGACAGTGAGGTGTTGAATCGTCGGCTCGCCGGGACGGGCGCCCGCGAAGGCGGCATCGACGGCGGGGTGGATGCGTTCGTCGAAGGCGCGAGCGCAATGCGCCTCGGACTCCCACACGTCGATATAGCGCAGTCCGCCGTCGTCGCGACGCACGCACAGGTGCAGTAGCGAGCCGTCGAGTGGTTCCGGGCCCAGTCCTTCGATGATCCGGTTGTAGAGCTCCTCGCCGATAGGGACATCTTGAATGTAGGCGTAGACCATGGCCGGATCCCTTCTGAATTCACCCGAATAGGTATCGGATGAATATTGGTAGAATAGGCGCCGATGAGCGAGAACGTCAAGGCAGACAAGCGTCGATACAACGCCCCTCGGCGCGCCGCGCAGGCCGCGGATACGCGTCACGCGATCCTCGCGGCGGCGCGAGCGCTGTTCGTGGAGCGGGGCTATGCCGCCACTACGGTGGCTGAGATCGCCACGCACGCAGGTGTCTCCGTGGACACGGTCTACGCATCGATCGGACGCAAGCCGGTATTGCTCCGAGAGTTGGTCGAGACTGCTCTGTCCGGGACCGATCGTGCGATTCCGGCTCGGCAGCGCGAGTACGTGCGGGCAATCCGAGAGGCGAACGGGGCCGAGGACAAGATCGCGATCTATGCCGACGCGCTGGTCATCATCCAGCAACGCCTCGCGCCGATCTTCCTGGCGCTGCGCGAGGCGGCGACGACCGACGCGTCGTGCGCGCGCGTATGGGCCGAGATCAGCGAGCGCCGCGCAGCGAACATGCGTGAATTCGCTGCAGACCTGCGCAGTACAGGGCAGTTGCGCGAGGATCTGTCCGACGACGAGGTCGCCGACATCATCTGGAGCATGAACGCCACCGAGTACTGGGTACTGCTCGTAGGCGAACGCCATTGGACGGCAGAGCGTTTCCGTGACTGGCTGGCCGATGCCTGGATCCGACTGCTCCTGCGCGATCGGCAGGTCGCGCGGTAGCGCCGCACAGGAAAGCACCCTTGTCACCGGTTCGAACCTGCGTGTTCCGGGCCGGTAACGTGCTGTGGTCGCTATCGTGCAGGGCGTAGGCAAGGCTCGAACGGGAGTGAGTGCCGTGAACCAAATGACCAGGTCGCACGATCCGGAACTGCTGACGCTGCCGACATTCGGCAGCTTCTTGCGGTGGTTGCGTGACGAACGCCGAATGTCACGCGAGCGACTGGCCGTGTCGGCAGGAGTCAGCGCCAGCTATGTCACCCACCTGGAATGGGGTGACCGGGATCATCCAGCGCGTGCGGTCGTCGAATCCTTGGTCGACTGCCTGGGTCGAGCCCGTGCTTTGACGATGACCGAGCGACGGCACCTGTTCGACCTCGCAGGGCTGCCGATCACGTCGACTCCCACGGTTGAGCAATTGCGCGCCCGAATCAGCGACGACGCGCTTCGTATACTCGAAGCGCAGCGCGGCGGAGTGGCGGGATATTTCGACGCCCGCGGCAATATCCTGGCGCTCAACAGCGCCGCACAGTCGATGTTGCCCGGGCTGCGCGTCGGGGAAAATGGGCTGCACTGGTTGTTCGGGAACGAGATTGCCCGGCAGGTCTTCGTGGACTGGGACACCGTCGCACAGGCGACGGTGAGCGGATTACGTGGCCGAATCGGCACTTTCGGCCACGCCGACTGGCCAGAGCAGCTTCTCGACGAGCTCGGTGCCTACCCGGAGTTCTGCTCGATATGGAATGCCGGCGAAGTGACGTTCACCTCGGAGCTGCCGCCGATCCGACTCCGCGAATCAGGGGCGCCACGACCGGTCAGTCTCTTCGTTCAGGTGTTCGACGTCGATGTCGTGGATTATCCGGGCTGGTTGCGCGCCTTTGTCGGGATTCGCCGGGACCTTCCGATGGCGAGGGTATCGAACGTGTAGCGGACCGATCTTTGGCGACCACCGTCGAGGCCCGAAGCTCCGGTCGTCGACCTCGACGTGCGGCGCCTTCTCAGGATTTTGTTCTGTCCAGTGGTTGTACTGGATGGGGCTACCACGTTTGACCCGCGTTCAGCTCACATATCGGTGTCGATTGCCCGAATTCCGCGTCGTGGCATCACCGGGTCGTATAGTTCACACCACTGAAAGAATCCCGGACCAGGCCTCGTGTCGGCTTGATTGCGCGACAGAGCTGCACCGGGTTCGGTAGTGAATTCCGTGCGCCGGTGGGTCGTTGGCCGATCACAGGGGAACAAATGAATTCCACGCGAAGATACCACCGACATCGGGTCGGCTGATGAGCAGCAGATCCGATGCCGCGATGCCGACCGGTCGGAGATTCCATTTCGGTGGGGCCGTGGGGGCGTTGGTATTGGTGTGGTTGTCGCTGACGCCGTCACTGCTGCCCAGAGGACCGCTGTTCCAAGGAATCGTCACCGGTGCCGCCGCTGCCTTCGGCTACGGACTCGGCATCGCGGTCGCGGCCCTGATCCGGTGGATGCTGCAACGACAGCGTGGGCCCGCGCCGTCGGTGGCGTGGTGGGCGTTGGGCATCGTGGCCTGCCTCGGATCGGTCGCGGTGCTGGTCTGGTACGCCGATTGGCAAAGTGATCTGCGTTCGCTCATGGGCGTGAGCGGACTTGCCTGGCACGCCTATCCGATCATCGTGGTGATCGCCGCCGTCGTGTTCGCGGTATTGATCGCGATAGCGCGGTTGTGCTGGGCGCTGTCGCGAGGGGTCGGTGGGCTGTTGGCGCGGGTGATGCCGCCGCGCGTCGCGGCGGTGCTCGGCGGTGTGGTGGTGGTCGCACTGGCTGTCGCCGCGGTCAACGGGGTGGTCGCGGACGTGGCGATGTCGATGCTCAACGAGACATTCAAGGCCGTGAACGACGAGAGCTCGCCCGATACCGAGGAGCCCGTTCTCGCGGAGCGGTCCGGTGGTCCCGGCTCGCTGGTGAGCTGGGACTCGCTGGGCAGGCAGGGTCGAATCTTCGTGTCCAACGGTCCCAACGCGAGTGAACTGACCGCGTTCAGCGCAAAGCCCGCGCGCGAGCCGATTCGCGTCTACACCGGCCTCGATTCCGCGGAGAGCATCAGAGCCGAAGCAGATCTCGCGGTTGCCGAGTTGCGTCGGGCCGGTGGATTCGAACGAGCGGTCCTCGGTGTCGCGACCACCACCGGAACCGGGTGGATCAACGAGTCGACTGCCTCGGCGTTGGAGTATCTGGCCAACGGTGACAGTGCGTTGGTGAGTATGCAGTACTCCTACCTACCGAGTTGGCTGTCCTTCGTCGTCGACCAGGAACGAGCTCGACAGGCCGGACAAGCGCTGTTCGAGGCGGTGCACGCCGAGTGGGACCTCTTGCCGGTCGATCGTCGGCCGAAGCTGGTGGTTTTCGGGGAGAGCCTCGGATCTTTCGGCGGCGAGGCGGCGTTCTCCGGTATCCAGGACATGGCGGCCCGTACCGATGGCGTCCTGTTCGTCGGTCCTACCGCCACCAACCCGGTGTGGCGCGATGCCACCGCACGACGAGACCCGGGTTCCCCGCAGTGGCTGCCGATCTACCGGGACGGCCACACGGTGCGATTCGTCGCTGACACGCCGGATCTCGCCCGTCCCGGCGCCGTGTGGATCGCACCCAAGGTGGTCTATCTCCAGCACGCCTCGGACCCGATCACCTGGTGGACACCGCGACTGCTGTTCCAGAAACCTGACTGGCTCAGCGAGGAACGCGGTCGCGATGTCCTGCCGAGCACCCGCTGGATCCCGGTGGTGACGTTTCTGCAGGTGTCGGCGGACATGGCAGTCGCGGTCGATGTGCCGGACGGGCACGGCCACACCTTCCAAGCCGACATCGCCGATGCCTGGGCCGCGATCCTGTCACCGGCCGACTGGACCGTCGCCGACACCGAGCGTTTACGAGAGATCCTGCGTGGCGCCGAGTGAACGCCACCCCGTCGAAAGGAGGACTCTGATGAACGACGCCGCCGGAAAGCGGTCCCTGCTGAGTCGCGTGTCACCAACCCAATGGGTCGCCATCGGGTTGAGCATCTTCGCCGTCGTGTTCGTGTTGGAGAACAGAGGAAAGGTCACTGTCGAGATTCTGTTGATCACGGTAAGTTCCCCGATGTGGCTGATCCTGTTGGCGATGTTCGTCGTCGGCTGGATCGCCGGAGTTCTCACCACCCGTCGCGCCCGCAAATGAATGCTCGGCCGGTCGCCGGTGCCGCGGTCGGCTCGGCTATCGAACCGTGTCCGCGGCCTCCGAGATGGTGTCGGCGACGGCGATCGGCTGGGAGACCAACGAGGCATGCGAGGAGCTGATCTCGCGGGTGGTGGCCGCGGCACGTCCAGCCATGAACCGTTGCGCGGCTGCGGGGATGACGCGGTCCTCACCCGAGATCAGGTACCAGTTGGGTGTGCTCGCCCACGAGGGTGAGCCGGAGGGCTCCAGATTGGCGTTCAGTGCCGCCGAGTGCTGATGGGCATACATGTTCGCGGCGGTCTCGGCGCTGACGTCTTGGGCGAAGATGTCGCGAAAATACGGTTCCTCGATGTAGCCGTCGACATTCTTGCCCGCGATCCCGGTGGGGTCGTCCACGACCCGTACCTGCAGTGCGGGTGGGAGCAGTTGGCTGCCGGGGAACCGGATGGGGTCGATCAGTCCCAGCACGAACTCACCCTGTGCCGGGGCGAATGCCGCGATGTAGACGTTGGCCTTGACCTTGGGGTCGTGGGTATTGGTGATGACCGACCCGCCGTAGGAGTGCCCGACAAGCACAACCGGGCCGTCGATGGAGTCGAGCACGCCCTGCAGCGCCTGCGCGTCGTTGCGCGGCCCGCGCAGCGGGTTGTCCACTGCGACAACACGATAGCCGCGTTCGCGTAGCTCGGCGGCGACTCCATCCCAGCTGGTGGCGTCGGCGAAGGCGCCGTGCACCAGAACCACGGTGGGTTCGCCCGGGTCGGCGGTCGCGAGTGCGGGGACGAAGGGGCCGAGCGCGACAATCGCCGCTGCCACGACGCTCAGCATCCGGCGCCGGCGCGGATTCGCAACGTTGGTCGACGAGGACATGATCAGGTCACCCTTACTTTCGATCGAACGGGTCCAGGCTTCGTAGTTCACCGGCACCGTGAGACGCGGGTGCCTCACCCGGATGAACCTGGCGGCATCGCGGGCGTCCATCGTGTTCCTCACCGGCCCGGTGAGACCGAACCGGATCGCACTCGGATACAGCAGCACGACGTCGACAACGAGTCGGCGGGCCACTTGCTCGAGTCCCGAAAATACACTGAGTGATCCGACATCCCGACCGCGACATGCGATCGGACCAGCCGCTGGATCGCGAATCGATGGTTCGTGCCCATACGAAGTCGGCTGAGCGGTGGCCCAGGTCCGCTTGTTCGGACCGCAGCGGCGCTGAGTTCTCCTGATCGAAGGAAGACGCGCGCGTGTCGGTGGTCGTTTCTACAATTTCGGCGTGACGCTCACCCTCGCCGACCTCGTCGGCTATACCGATCGTGGCCTCGACGCCGATCTCGCCCGCTGGTTCGGTGACGGCGAACCTGTCGTCGTCTCCGCCGGAACTCGTTCGGTGGAACCGTTTCTCGAACGATTGCCCGCGGTCGGCGCCGCCGCACTCGCGGCCTTCGACCGCCGGGTCCGTTCCGGTCGGCTGCCGCAGTTCCTCGACATCTTCGACTGGTCCTACGCTTTCGACTTCGCCGGCAACGGCTGCGGGATTCTCGATGTGGACTACACGACCGAACTGACCGACGAGGACGTGTTCTCCCTCGGGGCCGACGGCGGCGGCAACCTCTACGTCGTGCTCACCACCGGTCAGGTCGCGGTGTGGTTTCACGAGGAAGAGGTTCTCGAGGGCGGGACCCGCTTCGACAACCTCGACGTCTTCCTCTGGTCGTATGTGCGCTACCGCGCGGTGCGCGCGGGCAAGCTCGCCCTGTCGGAGGTGGAGGCCGACTTCGCGGCGCTCGGCCAGGACGGCGCGCTCGCCGAGGATCTCGGGTTGCTGAGTCTGATGGAACCCATGCGCTGAGCACCGCAGGTGATCCCGAGCCGGTTGTCGTGACAGATGTCATGTCGCATCCGTGAGGGTGTCATCGGAAAAGGTGTTGGCGCGCACTGGTTTCCGACCTTCGCGGCGACGAACGTTGGAGCTGTTCCTCGCACAACACCTTTTCGCGCAACCGCTTGGAGAGCACGATGATTCAGCCCGAATCCCACCGCGACGTCGACGAGTCCGCCGCCTCGCGTGTATCGACGGCCGACCCCGCACAGCGGCTGGTCGACCAACTCGGCGGCACCACGGGAATGATCTACACGGCGATACCGGTCATTGCGTTCGTCGTGGCTAATGCGCTGGTGGCACTACCTATTGCCATCGGGTCCGCCGTCGCCGTCGCGGTGGTGATCATGGGATGTCGGATCGTTCGCGGTGAGCCGGTCGTCCAGGCGAGCGGTGGGCTCGTCGGAGTCGTCGTCGCCGGTGGCGTCGCCGCGTGGACCGGCTCGGCGGGCGGGTTCTTCCTGGTCGGCATCTGGGCCAGTCTGGCCGGCGCCGTTGTCGCACTCGTCTCGCTGCTGGCACGCCGACCACTGACCGGCGTGCTGTGGAACATGCTGCACGGCAACGAGTTCGCCTGGCGGCAGGACCGCCCGTCCCTGCGCGGGCACGATATCGCCACCCTCGCCCTCGCCGCGGTGTTCGCGGCACGCTACTTCGTTCAGGGCTGGCTCTACGACATCGACGCAGCCGGGTGGCTGGCCACCGCCAAGATCGTCATGGGTACACCGCTGCTGGCGCTGGCGCTAGTGGTCGTCGTCTGGGCGTTTCGTCGCTCGACCCAGCGACTGCTCGAGTGAGCGACGCGACTCCTCGTGCAGGATCGCGAGCAGTTCTTCCTCCAGCGCGACGAATTCGGGGGCGGTGATCATGGACAACCCGCGCGGGCGCGGCAGGTCGATGCGCAGTTCGCGGCGCACGGTGGCCGGCCGCGCCGACAGCACGATCACACGGTCCGACAGGTAGACCGCCTCACGGACATCGTGGGTGATCATCAGGACCATCCACCGGTAGCGCTGCCAGACCTCCTGCAACCACGACTGCATCTCGGTGCGAGTCAGGGAGTCGAGCGCACCGAAAGGTTCGTCGAGCAACAGCAACTCGCGCTCCTGGACGACGGTGCGCAGCAGTGCCGCCCGCTGTCGCATCCCGCCTGACAGCTGAGACGGGCGGGCGTCCTCGAAACCGGACAGGCCGAATATCGGGAACAGTTCGCGCGCGCGGCGCCTGGCCTCTGTTTTCGGGACACCCTGCACACGCAAACCGAGAATGGTGTTGTCGAGGACGGTTCGCCACGGGAACAGCAGGTCTTTCTGCGGCATATAGGCGCAGTGCGACGCGGTGTCTTCGCCGTCGGCCGTGTGGAAGCCGACGCTGCCGGAGTCGGGGGATTCGAGTCCGGCCAGCATGTTGAACACCGTGCTCTTGCCGCAGCCGCTGGGGCCGATGACCGTGACGAACTCGCCCGATCGGACCGCGAACGACACCCCGCCCAACACCTCGAGGCCAGGGCTGCCACGACCGGGCTGGGGGAACGACTTGGTGAGTCGGTCGACGACGATCCGGTCGCCTTCGGTGTCAGTCACGCCGGCTCCTGTTCTCCGCGCGCGCCCACGGCGCGACGAGGCGCTCGACCGCGAACGTCGTCAGGTAGAGCGCGATACTCAGCAGCGCGGTCACCAAGACCGCCGCCAGCACCAGATCGGTGCGGAACGAATTCTTCTGCAGGCTCATGTAGATGCCGAGACCGACACTGGCGCCGACATATTCGGCGAACACCGCACCGACGACCGCGTAGGTGATCGCGATCCGCAACGAGGTGAAGAACCGCGGCAGCGCGGAGGGCAGCCGCACATACCGGAACTCCTGCACGCGGGAGGCGCCCATACTGCGCAGCAGCGCGCCCGCGTCACGGTCGGCCGCGGCGAACCCTTCGATCAGGCCGATGGCCATCGGGAAGAAGGTGACCAGCGCGACCACCAGGATCTTCGGCAGGAGACCGAACCCGAACCAGATGATCATCAACGGTGCGATCGCGACGATCGGCACGGTCTGCGACGCCACGAACAACGGCACCAACGCGCGTCGCAGCCAGGGTGAGAAGTCGACGATCACCGCCAGTACCCATGCCGCGCTCAGCGAGACCGCGAAACCGATCAGCGTCACCTGCAAGGTGGCGGCCGCGTGGGTGGCGATCTCGTCGCGATGCGCCCAGCCCTGCTCGACCACCCGCACCGGCGAGGGCAGCACCTGCGGACGCACACCGCTGGTGATGACATAGATCTGCCACACGGCCACGAGGACCGCCACCGTGACGATCGATGGCACCGCCCACCGGATCCCGGCCCAGCGACCGGGCCGGTCGCCGGACAGGACTTGCGCGTCTACGGACCCGTCACGGGTTGGCGAGGTAGTCATCGGTGAAATATGTCGACCAGTCGGGCTCGGTGGTCAGTGGTTTACCGTCGGGCCCGTTGAGCAGGCCACTGCGGTACAGGAATCTGGAATTCGCCGACCACTGCTCCACGGTCTGGGTGCCGACTCGCCCGTTCGGGTCTTTCATGAACTGGTCGGCCAGCATGCGCTGACTGTCGAAGACCAGCTTCTCGTCGTTGAACGCGCCCGGGTTGGCGTCGATGAGGTCCTGGGCGGCGGCGTTCGGGTTGTCCGCGGCGAACTGGTAGCCGCGTTGCAGGGCTTGGACGAACTTCTTCGCGCGGTCGGGGTTCTCGGCGAGCCAGCCTTCGTTGGCGTCGATCACGATGGCGTAGGAGTCGGGGAATCCGAAATCGGTGTAGCGGAAGTACTTCATCGGGGTGCCGTGGTGTTCGGCCTCGATGCCCTCCCACGCCAGATACGAGACGGTGAAGTCCGCTTTCCCGGAGTAGACGGCCTCGTACGCCGACGATCCCAGCATGACGGAGGTGAATTCGCCGGTGCCGCCGTCGTTGCGGATGACCTGTGCGAGTGACTCCTTCTCACCCGGGTCACCGAAACCGGCGTAGGTCTTGCCGTCCAGATTCTTCGGGCTTGCGAGGTCGGCACGGTCGGCGCGCACGCCGATCCCGGTCGCCCAGTGCTGCAGGGGTGCGAGCACCGACTGGATGCGCGCACCCGAGGCGCGGGCGAATGTCGACGAATTGTGGGTACTGATCCCGAATTCCGCGTTCCCCGCATCGACCACCGTGTCGACCGAGGTGTTGTTGTAGGGCAGCACCTGCACATCCAGACCGGCGTCGGCGAAGTAGCCGCGCTGCAAGGCGACATACAACCCGGAGTGGTTGGTGTTGGGCGTCCAGTCCAGCGCGAAGCGGATGGTCTGATCGGAGCCGCCGCCCGAACCGCAGGCGGTGACCAGCGACAGGGTCGCGACGGTGGTTGCCATGACCGCGAGTGCGCGGCGCAGCCGCCCGCTCATCCGGCAGGCCAGGGCTGCGGGTGCAGGGCGGTGTCCCAGAACATCAGCTCGTAGCGCACGGCGAGGATGAATGCCTTCTCCATCGCCGCCCGCTCACGCTCACTCGCCGACTCGGCGGCGGCGTCGACCAGCGATCGCGCCGTGGCCGCGGCCTGCTGGAACTCTTCCGCGCCGTAGGTGGTGACCCACTGGGCATACGGGTGGGCGGCGTCGGCGGCGATCACCTTCGCGGCACTCTCGGCCAGGCCGCGTCCCACGTCGGCGTAGATCCAGAAGCAGGGCAGCGCGGCCGCCGCCGCGACCGCGTAGGACTCGGTCGCCGCCGCGGCGATCAGGTAGGAGACGTAGGCCAGGCAGGTCTGGGAATGCTCCGGCTCGCCCTGCCGCGGGGGCAGCGCTCCGCCGGTGAGCATCTGGTCGTGCATGGCCGACTCGACAGCAGCGGCATTCGCGGACGAGGTGGCCCAGAAGGCCGCGGTCTGCGGGTCCGGTGACTTGGCGGCGAGAATCGCCAGCGCCTTCGAATACCCGGTCAGATACAGCGAATCCTGCTCGATGTAGGTCCGGAACACCTCGAGCGGCAAGGTGCCCTCGCCGAGGTGCCGCAGGAATTCCAGTTCATCGATCGCGCTCCGCAGGACCTTGGTGCGGTCCCAGAGGTGATCGGTGAACAGGCCGGCATTTGTGGTGTGGGCGTGCAACACCGTGACATCCCTTCGTCAGCATTACCTGAACAGGTTCAGCGGGTCTGTTCTCAGCCTCGCGGTCGCGAGACACCCCGTGTCAGAACTCGACCGACACTAGCAGCGACCGCCGACACGCGGGCCGGGCCCGGTTCGCCGTGTAGCCCCGGTCACGGTGGTAGGTGTTCGGCGGCGAACCGGCACCCAGTAACTTGCCTGCCAAGGAGTTCGTCTTCTGCACCCATCGAATCGCCGAACGAAGAGAGCTGATCAATGTCGACCTCTACCGCGCGTGCACACATCGGTGTCACCGGCCTGGCAGTGATGGGCAGCAACATCGCCCGCAACTTCGCCAAGCACGGCTACACCGTCGCGCTGCACAACCGTTCCGTGGCCAAGACCGACGCACTGCTCGCCGAGCACGGCGGTGACGGCGATTTCGTCCGCACCGAGACCGTGGAGGAGTTCGTCGCGGCGCTGGAGAAGCCGCGACGGGTGCTGATCATGGTCAAGGCGGGCGAGGCGACCGACACCGTCATCGAGGAGCTGGCTGCCGTGATGGAGCCGGGCGACATCATCATCGACGGTGGCAACGCCCTCTACACCGACACGATTCGCCGCGAGGCCGCCATGGCCGAACGTGGCCTCAATTTCGTCGGGGCAGGCATCTCGGGTGGTGAGGAAGGCGCGCTCAACGGTCCCGCGATCATGCCGGGCGGGCCCAAGGAATCCTACGAATCGCTCGGCCCGCTGCTCGAGTCGATCGCGGCGCAGGTCGACGGCACGCCGTGCTGCACCCACATCGGCCCCGACGGTTCCGGACACTTCGTCAAGATGGTGCACAACGGCATCGAATACGCCGATATGCAGCTGATCGGTGAGGCGTACCACCTGTTCCGTGACGCGCTCGGTTTCGACGCCGGGCAGATCGCGGACGTGTTCACACAGTGGAACTCCGGGGACCTGGAGAGCTATCTGGTCGAGATCACCGCGCAGGTGCTCGCGCAGGTCGACGCGAAGACCGGCAAGCCGCTGGTCGACGTCATCGTCGACGCCGCCGAGCAGAAGGGCACCGGCCGCTGGACGGTCAAGTCCGCGCTCGATCTCGGTGTGCCGGTGACCGGCATCGCGGAGGCGGTCTTCGCCAGGGCGCTGTCGGGTTCGCGTGCCCAGCGCAAAGCCGCGGTGGGTCTCGCCTCTGGCACACTCGCCGACAAGCCCACCGATGTCGAGCAGTTCACCGAGGACATCCGGCAGGCGCTGTACGCGTCCAAGGTCGTCGCCTACGCACAGGGCTTCGACCAGATCGCCGCGGGCAGCGCCGAGTACAGCTGGGATCTGCACCCCGGCGATCTGGCGACGATCTGGCGCGGCGG
This sequence comes from Nocardia sp. NPDC055165, assembly GCF_053606985.1. Lineage (NCBI taxonomy): Bacteria > Bacillati > Actinomycetota > Actinomycetes > Mycobacteriales > Nocardiaceae > Nocardia > Nocardia sp. NPDC055165. The sequence continues at coordinate 167,651 of NZ_JBSGSS010000002.1, read as the reverse complement.
CTGCATCATCCGGGCTCGGTTCCTGAACCGGATCAAGGAAGCGTATGAGCAGGACCCCGCCCTGCCGAGCTTGATCCTCGCGCCGTACTTCCGCGAGGCCATCGAGACCGCGATCGACAGCTGGCGGCGCGTGGTATCCACCGCCACCCTGCTCGGAATCCCGGTCCCGGCGTTCGCGTCCTCGCTGTCGTACTACGACGCACTGCGCGCAGAGCGCCTGCCCGCCGCGCTGACCCAGGGCCAGCGTGACTTCTTCGGCGCGCATACCTACGAGCGCATCGACGCCGACGGCAAGTTCCACACTCTGTGGAGCGGTGACCGCAGCGAGGTCGTCGCGGGCTGAGCTCTGACTGCCGGTGGGCTGAATCTCGGGGTCGGCCAAGGGAAACCGAGGATTGACCCGCTGGTGGTTTGTCGCTGATGATGGTCGTGGACTTAGGGCGGCAACCCGCCCCGCGTTATCGACGCGTCCCCGTTCGGGACGCAGGACGCGGGGCGGGTGTCGACCCGAATTCCGAAGTCTGCGACGAAACCACACAGCGTCATTCCCGAAGTTCGCCGAGGAGCATTATGAATGCGACCGAACCTGCTGCGCGCAAGGACAATCCGCGACCGAACGGTGTGCTCACGGACGGCGGTGGCCTCGATTGCCGGCGATCGGTTCACTCATGACCGACATGAGCATCGCCCTGGGTGATGTCACCCTGCGGGGCACCGTGACCGGCGCGGGCCCGACGGTGCTGTTGCTCCATGCGGGAGGCGAGGATCGCGGCGTGTGGGCACCGGTCGCGTCGCAGATCGCCGCGGCCGGATTCCGGGCGGTGGCCTTCGATTTGCGTGGACACGGCGACAGCACCGGGGAGGCGACAGATCTTCGGGCGGTTGCCGATGACGTGGCCGACATGGTGCGGCGTGAGCCGGCCCCGCTCGTGGTGGTGGGCGCTTCCGTCGGCGGGCTCGCTGCTATCGCCGCGCTCGGCGAACCGGATACTGCCGGTCGTGTGGCCGGTCTGATCCTTGTCGATGTGGTGCCGAATTCCGATCCGGATCGGGTACGCGCCTGGCTCAGTGACAGCGGGCTTCGCGATCAACGCACCGAACTGGTGGAAGACAGCCTCGCGGCGGGGCCTGCGCTGCATGCGACGGCTGTCGGTTCGGAAGTGCCGATGCTGCTCGTGCGCGGCGGACGGTCGCCGCTCACCGACGCCGAAGTGGATCGGTTCCTCGCCGATCGTCGTGTAACGGTTACCGGTGTGCCGGAAGCCGGACATCTCGTCGCCCTGGAGGCTCCCGAAGAGCTCGCACGCATTGTCTCGGAGCACGCAGGCACCTGGCTCGCTACCGCCCACGCTGTTCAGAGCGCATTCGACCTGCAGCGGGTTCTCGGTGCCGAAGAGATCGAACATCCCGGCGGAACTCTGCACGCTCACCTGCGCCGGGTCCACGCCCTCGTGGTCGAATGGAACGCCACGCCGCGGACCCGTCTGGCCGCGATCTGCCACGCGTCCTATGGCACGGACGGATTCGCTGTCGAGCTTCTGCCGACAACCGATCGGCCGCGGCTGGCGACCGTGATCGGGCACGACGCCGAGGGCCTGGTCTATCTCTACGGCGGGTGCGACCGCGAACGGACATACCGCGGCCTCGGGCGAGAGTCGCTGTCGGTGATCGACCGCTTCACCGGCACTTCCACGCTGGTCGGGGGTGCTGAACTGCATGATTTCGCGGTGCTGACGATCGCCAACGAGCTCGATGTCGCACGCCACGCGCACTTGCCGCCATCCGCGCGGACCGGGATCCGAAGCCTTGTCCTCGCGCTGGCGAGCTACGCGCCCGACGAGGCGGCGCGAGCGCTCGCGGACGAGGCGCTCGCCTGAGGGCGTGGCCGCATCACGGACCGCCGAGCTCGGATGCGGTCAGGGCAGGTCGGTAAGCGGCCAGGAAGAGATCTATCGCTGCGCCGGGGGGGTTCGCCGATATTGCTGTGGCATCGAGCATTCGGGCGTTCAGCGGTGCGCCCACGACCAGCCAGGTGAGCTGTTCGGCTGCGGCCCGGGGGTCGGGGATCGCGAGCACGTCGCGTGCGTCGAGTGCCTGCAGCGTGGTGGCGAGAGCGCCGATATTGCGGACCCAGCTCTGGTGCAGATATGTCGCCCCGACCTCGGGCAGGCGGGCCGCCTCGGCGGTGACCAGCCTGCGCATTTCCACCACGGTCGGCGAGAGGACGCCGGCCAGCAGCGTTCGTGCCCAGACGAGTAAGCCCTCGCGGACATCCTCGGCGGACTCGAGTTCGGTGAGGGCGGGTCGCATCGCATCACGCCCGGCGGCGGTCCAGTGCTCCACGACCGCGGCGAACAAGCCCTCTTTCGACGGATGTTCGCGATACAGCGATGTTTTGGAGATCCCGGCGCGTGCGGCGATCTCGTCCATCGTCGATCCCGCGAACCCGCGCTCGAGAAACACCTCGCGGGCGACGGTGAGTAGTTCGGCGCCGGACTTCCCGGGTGGCCGGCCACGGCGTCGAGCAGAAGTGGTCATGCTCCCCATATTAGTACTTGACAGTACTTATTCATCCTCCTAGATTAAGTACTGGATCGTACTCAAGGAGCTGGCCATGATAGTTACAGGTGTCGTCGTTGCCGCGGTCGTCTCGTTCGTCATCAGCGCGGTGCTGTACGCGACACCGCCGATCGCCGCGCTGGTGTCGAGGACGAGTACCCCGCGTCCCGGAATCAGCATGCCGGTCCAGATGCTGTTCGTGGTGCTGCGGGGGCTGCTGGCCGCGGGGGTGCTGGCGGCACTGCTCGTCGCCGGCGATCGGCATGGCATCGCCGCCGGGGCGGCGGTAGGTGCGATCGTGGCGGTACTACCGGTGACCATCCTCGCCGGCGCCATCGTCCACGAGAACGTGCCGATACCGACCGCTCTGGTGCATATGACCGACTGGGTCCTGAAGTTGGTCGTCAGCGGTGTCGTGCTCGGCATGTTCGTCTGAATCCCGCACCCCGACAGGAGCTCTCATGACCACCGCACCGGGACCGATCGACATCACGTTCACCGCTGTCCTCGGAAAAGTCAGGGCGGGTGACACGTGGACATGCGTGCAACTGCCCGACTCCGCGCGGATCTTCGGCACCCGGGGCCTGGTCAAGGTGAAGGGAACGGTGGACGGTGTCGCGTTCACATCGTCGTTCATGGCACTCGGCGACGGCACCCACAAGCTTCCCGTCGCCGCCGGGATCCGCCGCCGCATCGGAAAGGCCGATGGCGACGAAGTCACCGTCGAGCTGACTGAACGATTGAGCTGACAGACGGTGGCGCGGTGCCCTGCTTGGGGCGCAGTGGATCCGGGGACGGCCACACGGTGGCCGAGTTGGTCTTCGCGACATCGGCGCGTAACGCACCAGGGCTATGCTGAATGTTTGCTGACGGTGTCCAGGGGATCGATCAGGTGATGGTGAGGCCTGTATGACCCGATTGCCGCACTATGCCGCGATGCTGGCCACGGCGGGTCATCTGCCTGCCGACGGTGACCGCTGGGCATACGAAGTGAAGTACGACGGAATCCGGGCCATTGCCTACATCGATGACGAACTGCGGCTCGAGTCGCGCAATGGCAACGACATCACCGTCGCCTGGCCCGAGCTGTCCGGGCTCGCTCCGGCCGAGCCCGGGTTCGTGGTCGACGGCGAGATCGTGATCGAGCACGCGGGCCGATCCTCGTTTCAGGCATTGGCGCCGCGAATGCACCAGCGCAACCCAGCCGCTATCCGCGCCCTCGCGCAATCGACTCCGGCGACCTACATGATCTTCGACCTTCTCCACATCGGCGACCGGCCGCTGATCGAATTGCCCTATGCCCAGCGACGCGAGCTCCTCGAACATCTCGGGTTGACCCGCCCGCATTGGCGCGTCCCGCACTTGCTCCCCGGTCCCGCCGCAGACGCCCTGGCGATCTCGCAGGAACTCGGACTGGAAGGCATCATCTGCAAGCGTCGTAACAGCTGGTACCTGCCCGGGCAGCGCAGCCCCGCCTGGACCAAGGTCAAGAATGTCACCCACCAAGAAGTCGTGCTGATCGGTTGGAAGAAGGGCACCGGTCGCCGTGCCGGGCAGATCGGATCCTTGCTGGTCGCCGTGCCCGATGATCGCGGCAGCCTGGAATACGCCGGCAGTGTGGGCACGGGGTTCACGGCCGCGATGCTCGCCGATCTCTCCGAACAGCTCGCACCGCTGCACCGTGCTGATCCGCCGGTATCGGGCATCGACCGTACCCCGGACGGGGTGTCGTGGGTGCAGCCGAAACTTGTCGGGGAAGTGGCGTTCACGGAATGGACCGGCGACGGCCGGTTGCGGCATCCGAGTTGGCGAGGTCTACGTTTCGACAAGGATGTCGACGAGGTCGAAACCCCGACCGGGCGCAACTGACCGTCCGCGCGCGTATTTGTTCGGTGCTGTTCTCTCGGGGTCAGCGCAGATGTCGATGCCTGGCTGCTATCACTGCCTCGGGTCGGTGGATTGTGTTCGAGGTGTGCCGGTCTGCAAGTGGCAACGCAAGTGAATGAGAATTCATGCTGGAAGTGCCGAGTGTGATTCGGGCCAGGGATTCCAGCGGGAAGCAAATGGTGCGACAGGTTACTCGAAGTCATGTCGTGCCCACATTCGTCACGATTGCATAAACTACGCCGGTGAAATTCTTGCCTGTCCGATGCGTGAAGTGCCTGCTTGCCGCGTGTGACCTCGTATCAGGGAAACCTGCCAATTGTCACCGGCAAATAACGGCCCTTCGGGAGGTGAGGGAATTTCTGTTTCTGCTTCCATCGACTTCCACCATCTGGCACTGTATGGGTCACCGAGATCGCGGCACCGATTGCGGCGACCGCAAATCTCGGCTGAGCTCCTCGTCGTTATAGGGGGAATGAACGGGCGCGTAAGAGAAATGGTCCGGCTGGGGTAGCCGGGTGGGAGGATTCATGGTCTACATCAGAGCTCACTTCGATAATCGGTTCGCGCTACAGGAACACGGCGACGGTCCGCGCGGTATCTCCGAGGAACGCGGCGACGAGTTGGCGCCGTTGGCGCCGCTGGCCGTCATTGTGTCGTTCGTGCTTGTGGCGGCGGGATGCATCGCGTCCTCGGCAATGGGGGAGTGGACCCGCGACTATGGGGCAGAGCTCGTCGTCATCGCCTTTTGCCTGCACATGTTCCTTTCGGCTCTGTTGGGTTCGTGGGGACTTCGCATGTGGCTGCAGACCACCCGGATCTGGCGTCGGTTCGAGCACCGATCTCTGCGCGACTGAGTCATATCCGCCTCAGTACTACTGCACCAGGAAAATCCGCGGCAGCCCGCGTGGATGCCATGAGTGGGAGGCGTTGTGAGAAAGTCCGTCGAAGTACCGATCTTGTCCCGGCGCGTCACCGAAGGCGGCCAGATCGTGGTCATCGAGGTGAGTCGGCCGCGACCGGTTGGCGGGAAGGTGGAGTGCGCCTATCGGCTGGCGGACACGCGGCGCACCACCGAAGGCCCCGATTCGCTGGCGGCGCTCTACCGGGCTCTGCTCGAGATCGGCGACTTGCTCGCGCAGGCGAATCGCGGCGCGTCGGCGCGGTTTGTCGTTCCGGCGAACCTCGGCTTTCCGGTACCACCCGCTGGTGATCGACCCGAGGCGGTGGATGACGCCGATGTTGTGGCGACGCAGACGATCATCCACGCAGGCGACCGGCACACGATTGCCATCTGCCGGCCTGTACAGGCCGACGGCGGGGACGGCATGCTGTGTCTGTTTCGGGTCGACGGCGAAACCTGCGCGATCGCGAGAGGGTGGGACGGTGTCGACGCGGTGCTGAACGCGGTGTCGATGATCGGCGCAAGGTTTCGTCTCGCCACGGATTGGCCGTTGTCGCCGGCCGGAGGTGCATTCGCGTCAGAGGTGGCGACCGTAGTCGCGACGGGTGCTCCAACCGCGATCTAGGCACCAGCTCTTGTCGTCGCGGGGTCCGGTGCTGCTGTGAGCACCCATCGACACGGTGGCCTCGGATCCTGCCTCGCCGGCCGTGGTTGGCGGTTGCCGGGGCCATCGTCTGGGGCAGCGTCCGAACGGGACGCGCTGGTCCCGGCAACCGCCCGCCGACCGGTCAGGAGTTCGGTCATCCTGTCCCCGGTGGCGGTCTCTGGTTTACAAGCGGGCGATACCCCGGTGTGTCGCTTCGAAACGGGGAGACCCAGCAGATTTCTATGTCGCCGCGGCCGGCCAGCTGATGGTGGGCCACGACTTCGGCAGGTTGACCGAACCGTCCAAGACCAACCGCACCAGGTCCTCGTAGCCCTCCCGCATCTCGGCCAGATGGTGCCAGGCTCGATGTCGCTGGGCGTCCTCGGCGTTGTGGAGCGCCCAGTGGGCATAGGTTGCGGCTTCCGCGACCCGGCCGATCACCCCGCCCACCGTGTCGATTCCTCGCGGAGCGCCGGGGCGTGGCCGCGGAAGCTGCGCGGTGATCCACACATCGATGGTGTGCGCGACTTCCGCGATCTGACGACCGACCCAGACGGCGGACGGTTCGGCCAGCCAGTCCCGATACAACGACCCGAGGGTGCGAGCCCAGCGCGCGAGCGGCTGATCACAATCGGCGCCCCCGTTGATCGCGGCAAGCAATTCCTGCGGCGAAAGAAACGGACCGTGCTGAGCCGGCGCCGGGTACCACGAATCCGGTGCGCTCACCTGCGCTCACCGGACAGGCCTGCCCCGAGTGGACACTGCTGTGGAATTGCGGAATTCAGATTTCTGGCACCGGACAAAGCAAGCTCCTGATCAAGCACACATCCGCATGAACGGGTCGACCCAGCGGACAAGCAGGGTTCCGATCCTGCGCACGGTCCCGCACCGGCGCCGCGAGGGTCTTTGCAGAATCCGATATTCGTATCCGTCAAGCTATCAGGCGGCAGACATGGTCGCTGCAGCCGGTGCACTCTCTCAAGAAACATTTAATAACGTGCCCCGACCAGGGAATCTGCGGCAGATTTGGCGGCCGGGCGGTAACTCCTGACTGCACAAGGCCGTTCGCCGAAGGGCGTTCTCCGGAGCCGCTTCACCGACGACCCGCGCGGCCGAGGGGCAGCAGAAGTTCGGCAAGTAAGCGCTCGAAACGAATCGAGCCGACCGGGACACCCGGTCGGCTCGATCGTGGGCGCCGACGTGCAATCATCGGCGGTCGAGAGGTCAGCGCAGATCGAACCGATCGTTGTCGACCACCTTGACCCACGCGTCGACGAAATCGTTCACGAACTTCGCTCCCGCTGTGTTCTGCGCATACACCTCGGCCACCGCGCGAAGCACCGAGTGCGAGCCGAAGACGAGATCGTTGGCGGTGGCCGTCCATCGCTTCTCGCCGGTCCGCCGGTCGACACCGTCATAGACGTTCTCCGCCGACTCCGAGGCCTTCCACTCCGTGCTCTGGTCGAGCAGATTCACGAAGAAGTCGTTCGACAGCACGCCCGGCCGGTCGGTGAAGACACCGTGTGCGCTGCCACCGTAGTTGGCGCCGAGCGCACGCAGGCCGCCGATCAGCACCGTCAGCTGCGGCGCTGTCACGTCGAGCATGTAGGCGCGGTCCAGGAGCAGACGCTCGAGCGGCGCCTTCTCGCCGGGACGCACGTAGTTGCGGAACCCATCTGCCCGCGGCTCGAGCACATCGAAGGTGTCGACATCGGTGTTCTCCTGCGTGGCGTCGGTGCGCCCGGGCGAGAACGGCACGGTGATCTGATGACCGGCATCGCCGGCTGCCTTCTCGATCGCCGCCGAACCGCCCAGGATGATCAGGTCGGCCAGTGACACCGCCTTGCCATCGGGAGCAGCGGCGTTGAAATCTCGCTGGATCTGCTCGAGAACCGGCAACACCTTCGCCAGCTCGGCGGGTTCGTTGACGTCCCAGTCGCGCTGTGGTTCGAGCCGGATCCGGGCGCCGTTCGCGCCGCCGCGCTTGTCGGTGCTGCGGAAACTCGCGGCCGAGGCCCACGCCGTCTTGACCAGTTGCGCGACCGACAGACCGGACGCGAGCACCGTGTTCTTCAGCGCGGCGATGTCCTGGTCGTCGATCAGTGCGTGGTCGACAGCGGGCACCGGGTCCTGCCACAGCTGCGCCTCGGGCACCCACGGGCCGAGATAGCGGCTGAGCGGACCCATATCGCGGTGCAGGAGTTTGTACCAGGCCTTTGCGAACGCCTCGGCCAGCTCCTCGGGGTGCTCGAGCCAGCGTCGGGTGATCTCCTCGTAGATCGGGTCTTCGCGCAGGGACAGGTCGGTGGTCAGCATTGTCGGGGTGCGCGCGGGCCCACCGAACGGATCAGGGATAAGGCCCTCGCCCGCACCGTCTTTCGGCTTCCACTGCCAGGCACCGGCCGGGCTCTTGGTGAGTTCCCAGTCGAACCCGTAGAGGTTCTGCAAGAAGCCGTTGCTCCACTGGGTCGGGGTGGCCGTCCACACGACCTCCAGGCCGCTGGTGATGGCGTCCTTGCCCTTGCCCGTGCCGTGCGTGCTCTTCCAGCCCAGACCTTGCTGCTCGAGCGGCGCGGCCTCGGGCTCGGCGCCGACCAGACTCGCATCGCCCGCACCGTGGGTCTTGCCGAAGCTGTGACCACCGACGATCAGGGCGGCGGTCTCCTCATCGTTCATCGCCATGCGAGCGAAGGTCTCGCGGATGTCACGTGCCGCGGCCACCGGATCAGGCCTGCCGTTGGGCCCTTCCGGGTTCACATAGATCAGGCCCATCTGGACCGCGCCCAGCGGGCCCGACAGTTTACGGTCACCGCTGTAGCGTTCGTCGCCGAGCCAGGTGTCCTCCGGGCCCCAGAACACTTCCTCGGGCTCCCAGATATCGGGTCGGCCGAAGCCGAAGCCGAACGTCTGGAAACCCATGGACTCGAGGGCGACGTTGCCGGTGAACACGAGCAGGTCGGCCCAGGAGATGCTGTCGCCGTACTTCTGCTTGACCGGCCACAGCAGCCGACGAGCTTTGTCGAGGTTGGCGTTGTCGGGCCAGCTGTTGAGCGGGGCGAAGCGCTGGGCGCCCTGACCGCCGCCACCGCGTCCGTCGGCGATGCGGTAGGTGCCGGCCGCGTGCCAGCTCATCCGGATGAACAGGCCACCGTAGTTGCCGTAGTCGGCGGGCCACCAGTCCTGCGAGTCGGTCAGTACCGCGGCGATATCGGCTTTGAGGGCATCGACGTCGAGCTCGGCGAATGCCGTGGCGTAGTCGAAGTCCTCGCCCAGTGGGTTGGACTTGGACGAGTGGGCGTGCAGGACCGAGACGTCGATCTGTTCGGGCCACCAGTCCTTGTTGGAGTGGGGGCGACGGTCGGTGTCCGCGGTGGGCGAGGGGATCGCCGGGTTCTCGCTCTCGCTGTTGCTGAGAGTTTCGGCGTCAGGAGCGGGTGGGCGGCTATCGGAGGTCACGATATTCCTTCCTGGACGGGTCTTACAGGCTGGGAGCGGAGTTGCGTTCGCTGAGCGCGGAGTCCGCGCATTCGGGGCACAGGCCCCAGTAGATGACCTCGGCCTCGTCGATCACGAAGCCGAGGTCGTCGGAGGCAGTCAGGCAGGGTGCTTCGCCGACCGCGCAGTCGACGTCGGCGATCGCGCCACACGTTCGGCAGATCAGGTGGTGGTGATTGTCACCTACTCGTGCCTCGTAGCGGGCAAGCAGGCCGCGAGGTTGGATGCACCGGAGCAGCCCGGCGGTGGTGAGCGTGCGCAAGGTGTCGTAGACGGCCTGATGCGAGACCGCCGACAAACGGGACCGAACGGCACGGATGATCGAATCCGTGTCGGAGTGCGGGTGTGCGTGCACGGCGCTCAGCACCGCCACGCGCGGTGCTGTCACCCGCACAGAAACTCCCCGCAGCATCTGCTGGAACTCCGCGTCCGTGGGCACATCCGCAGTTTTCCGCGTTTTCTGGAATCAGTCAAGTATTTGCTGGCCGCCGTGTCTTCGTGCTGACCGCTTCGGCGCTCCGCACCCGGCCCGTATTTCCGCCGCCCGGCCCGGCGTCGCCGCTGTCGTTGTGACTGTGGCGTTCGTCGCTGGTGCGGTGGGGGACGCTGCTCGCACGACGAGTCCGCGGCGGTGCCCACCAGGGTGTGGTGACACCCCGGAAATAGCCCGAAGTTTGCGATAGTGGGTCGATTTCTGGCTGTTTGATGTTGTCGGAGAAGGGAATTCCGTCTGCACCCCAACAGAAGAACTTTCGCCGCGCCGGTGGCCTTGCCGTGCGGGACACGAGGAGACCGCTTATGCCGATTTCTGGTCCAGCTCAGCAACTCGACAGAACTCCTGAAAATGGTGATATCGAGACCGTTGCGGCGATGGTGACGCACGACAACCAGCTTGTCGCCCAACTCCAAGACCTGGATCTGCGCAGGCTGTGTACGTGCGCCGCCGGATTATCCAGCCGGGCGCAGTGGCGGCTCGAAGCGGTAGCCGAAGCGTTGCGGAGCACCGAACAGCTCTGATCCCTGTTGGTCGCCGGCCGCCGTGGCGCATCGCGGTAGCCCTCACCTGACCTCGGGCTCGGGAACCGAGGACTCGACCTTCTTTGCCGCCCGGCACTCAGGCGGTGGATGTCGACGTGACCTTGCTGGGCCGCTACTGCGAGCGGTCGCCGATCACGCCGTGGAAGTCCGCCGCCGGACCATCTTCACGGCTACCGGTCGAACCCCCGAGGAGTGCGCGACAGCCCAACACAGCGGCCTGTAGTGCCTCACCCGAAACGTCGCGGTTCAGATCCCGGCATCGGGGCGCGGGATATCGCCACGCCAAGCTCCGGTTGCGCGGCCCTCGGTCTCGATGAACTGCTTGAAGCGTTTCATGTCGCCGTTCACTCGGTGTTCGAGCACGCCCAGCTTGTCGGCGGCGGTTTCGACGAAACCCTCCGGGTCGACATCCATTTGCGCGGTGATCCGGGTATGGGTGTCGTCGAGACGGTGGAATGTCACCACCCCGGCGTGGTTGGGCCCATCGTCGGACCTCCACGCGACTCGTTCGTCCGGGTGCTGTTCGGTGATGGTGGCGTCGAATTCCCGTGTCGACGGTCCGACATGGATGCGCCAGTGAGTGTGCCGGTCGCCGACTTGACTGACCTGCTCGACTCCTTCCATGAACTGCGGAAAGGTCTCGAACTGCGTCCACTGGTTGTAGGCGGTACGGATCGGGACGTCTACATCGACAGTTGCGGCTACTGTGCTCACGAGTACTCCATTCCCCAGCCTGCCTGCGTCGCCGCCACAGACTGGATTCGTTCGCAGCTGCGCGCCTTCGAGGCGCTGCAACTCGTACAGTGGCGGCCTACCCGAGGCCTGAAAGCGCAAACAGGAGTGCGGCACTCGGACTTCGGGTGGCAATTGACCGATTCCGGTGTTTTCGTGATCATGACGGTGTGCGTTCTCGCTCTCTCTTGTTCCGCCTGCTCTCGAGGTCTACCTGATGCCAACCCACGCCGATCAACAGCGCAAACGCCCTCAGCAGGATCGCGCGAAGGAGACCAAAGCGCGGATTCTCGAGGTGGCCGCTCAGCTGTTCGGTGATCGAGGTATCGGCAACACCTCGACGAACCGGATCGCCGCCGAGGCCGGCATGAGCATCGGCACTCTGTACCGGTATTTCACCGACCGGGAAGAGATCGTCAAGGAACTCACCGACAGCCTGTTCGTGCAGGCCGAGGAACAATACGCTCGGCTGCTCACCAAGTCGGTCGCCGACAAACCTCGGCGCGACACGGTTGCCGAGATCATCCGTGTCGGCGTCGAAATCCTCGTAGCCAACGGCCCCCTCGTGCGCGCCTTGGTGGCCGACCTTCAGTTCTACGGCAGCGGGATCCCCGAATTCGAACCGCGGTTGCGAATGCTCATCAAGCTCTACCTGATCCAGTCGCTCGGTCCGACCCACGGCCTCGACGTCGACACCATGGCCTATATCGTGCTCAACGCGGGCTTCTCCACCGCGCTGCGCTCGGTCAAGATGGACGAAGAGGGCATGGACCGCGATGCGGTGATCGATCAGACCGCCGACATGATCGGGCTCTGGATAACCTCGGTGGCACAGGCTGATTCGCCCGCATAGCTCCCGAAGACGCTGATGGGTCGCGCATTCGAGATCCCGACCTTCTCGCGTCGTACTCGACTGCAACTATGGGTTTGCCCTCGTCTGGGCCACTGTAAGAGTCGTGTGTCCTTGCTGATGGGAGGGAATGTTGTTGCTGGGCTGGTGAATCAGGCGGTGCCCAGAACACTTTCGGGGGCCGGGGCGAAGGTCGACTCGAAATGTCGAATGAGGTCGTCCGGGGCGGCAGGGGTGGCGGCACAGCCGAGGTAGCCGTCGGGGCGGACAACGTAGGCCGCGCCGGCGGCGCAGTGATACTGCCGCGCGAAGTCGCCGTCGCTGTCACGGATGACCGGGAGGATCGTCGGGTCGACGGCGGCGCGGGGGCCCGCGACAAGATAGGTGTCGAGGTGGCCGTCGGTCAGTTTGCGAAGCAGGTCGACATGGCGTTCGATTTCGGTGAGAGTGGCTGTGTCGCAGGTGTCGCCGACGTACCAGAGCAGTGTGTGGTCGGGGCCGGTGAGCAGGGTGAAGAGCCGGAACGGCGACGTCACGCCGTCCCGGGTCAGCCCGATCGCGTCCGGAGCGCGGCTGCCCGCGAGGGGAAACAGCGCGCCGCTGGGGGATTCGGTGACGATAGGGCTGTCGCGATAGTCGATCAGGAGTTGTGCCTCGCGGAGCAGCACGCGTTCGGGGTCCGATTCGCCGGCACCGATCCCGTCGCGGGCGTCGCGGACGGTGCGACCGACCACCTCCTCGCCGATCGGTCTGCGTTCGGCGTCATAGCTGGACAGCAGCGTCGGCGCGGCTAGCTCTGCGACAGCCAGCGCGAGCTTCCAAGCGAGGTTATGGGCGTCTTGGATGCCGGTGTTCATGCCCTGGGCGCCCGTGGGCGGGTGGATGTGGGCGGCATCTCCCGCGACGAAAACTCTTCCCCGGCTGTAGGAGTCGACGATGCGATGGCTGATCCGGAACATCGAGGACCAGCGCAAGTGCGAGGCAGTCGTCGGTGAGGGCGCGAGCCGGTCGAGCACCGCCTGAATATCGGCCAGCGCAGGTCCGGGCCCGGTGCCGAGTCCGTGTTCGACCCTGTCGCCGCCGACGGAGTTGTCGGAGGCCAGTTCCGGGGGAACCCGCATCGACACCCGGTATCGGTGGTGGCCGGGCAGCGGGACACACACCAGCACGTCGTCGGTGACACCGTTGGTCTGGTGCATCGACCGCACGGTGTAGCCGTGCGGTTGTGACCAATCCAGCTCGACATCGCCGAGCATGTACTGCTCGGCGAAGGCCGCGCCCTCGAACGTCAGGCCCAGCGTCTTGCGGACGGTGCTGTGCGCACCGTCGCAGCCGACCAGATACCGTGCCCGCACCGTGCGCTCGCCCTCGGGTCCGGCGAGCACGGCGGCGACGCCGTCCTCGTCCTGGGTGAACCCGACGAGCCGGACTCCGCGCTCAACTCGCGTGCCCAGCGATTCCAGGTGCTGTCGCAGGATCCGCTCGGTCTCGTACTGGGGGAGTCCGAGGAACCCGAACGGAATCTCGGAGGGCAGCGCCAGATCCATGCGGTCGGCCTCGGCGCCGTTGATGTACACGATCTGGCCGCGCAACAGGATCGCGGCGTCGAGGACCTCGCGCAGGATGCCCATCGCCTCGAACAGTTCCAGCGTGCGGGGCTGGACGCCGACCGCTTTCGCGTACTGCGGTGGATCGGATTGCGCGTCGATGATCCGGCACCGGACGCCACGCCGGACCACCTCGACGGCGGCGGCCGAGCCCACCGGACCTGCGCCGACGATCAGAACATCGGTATCGAACATGCGACATCACCTCACGCTGGAAGCCCCCGCCTCATGTTGTTCGCTGATCGTACGCCTGGCACCGGCCCGCGGAATCCCACGAATCGACGGATCGCCGGGAATCGAGCCATCGCGGCCGACAGAACCGTCCGCCGCGGCCACAAGCTCCGCGACTCACGCGGTACCTCGAACTGTGTGATCCGCAGGTTGCCGGTGCTCGGGCGCGGCGATGCGTAACGCAGGGGGAGCCGGATGCGACCGCAATGGTGGGAGCAGGGCTATCGAGGACAGGACGGCGGCGCGTGACAGTCGGTCGGATGAGGCGTACAGCCGTGGTGGCAGGGGCCGTGGGCGCTCTGGGGCTCCTCGGCTACGGCGGGCTTGCGGCTGCTCAGCCGACCGTCGTCTCCACGGACAGAATCAGCGTCGCCGAGGGACTGGGCTCCACCGAGGTTGCCGGCGGTGATGGGTTCGCCGACGGCGACGCTGTTCGGTTGGTCGCGGGTCCGGGAGACCACGGCAATGGCGGCAACAACGGGAATTCGGATCCGGGCGGCGGTAACGGTAACCAGGGAAATGGTGGCAGTAACCAGGGCAACAACGGGAATCAGAATCCCGGCAGCGGTAACGGCAATCAGGGAAATGGTGGCGGTAACCAGGGCAACAACGGGAATCAGAATCCCGGCAGCGGTAACGGCAATCAGGGAAACGGTGGCGGTAACCAGGGCAGCAACCCGAACCCCGGCAATGCACCCGAACCGCAGGCGCTTGTCCCGAAATCAGCTCCCGAAGCCCCGGCGCCCCGTGCAACCCCCGAGTCCGAGAGTGCCCAGCCCGACACCGCCGAACCCGGTGGTGCACCGGGCAGCGACTCGCCGGGCGGTGGCGGCGCCGCACCGCCGACCGGATCAGCTCCCAATGGCGCCGGAGAGTCACCCCGGTCACCGGCCCCTGCCGGAGCAGGGGATCCACCCGCCGTGCCCACACCCGGCGGCGGTGCGGCGGTTCCCACCCACGAGGTCCGACCCACCAGCGACACGGGGATCCTCCCCGAGCCGAATCTTCTCTCGGTGATCGGTGGCCTCATCGCTTTGGGGCTCGCCGGCGGCGGATCGGCCGTGGTCAGTTTTCAAGGCGCGGCCCAGGCGCAGGCACGTATCGCGGCCGCCCGAGCCGAGTTCTTCGGACCGCGAGCGTGATCGTGGGCATCGCCTTCGGCCCGCTTCATCGGCTGACTCGGTCGCGAGCGGCGGCTGATCTGGACTGAGAGACGTTGCCGCCGTACCGGATCCGATGCGGACCGCTGCGGTTACTCGAGTTCGCCGATGTTGCCGATCACCCGGTTCAGTTGGACCCTGCCCTCGGACAGGTTGTAGGTGACACACGCGATGGCGAGTTTTCCGGCCTGTATCTTCTCGGCGATGGTGCTCGACCGTTGCGTCAGCAACAGGCCGGTCTCCTCCACGTGCCGTGCTTCGAGTTCGTCGACGGAGCTCAGTCCTTCGCGGCGGCCCAGCAGGATCGACGGGGTGACCCGTTCGACGACGCTTCGAATGAATCCGCCGGGCACGGCGCCGGAATCGAGGGCGTCGATCGTGGCGCGGACCGCACCACAGCTGTCGTGCCCCAGGACGACGATCAGTGGCACATCCAGGACCGCGACACCGTATTCGATCGATCCGAGCACGGAGCCGTCGACGACGTGGCCGGCTGTGCGCACGACGAACATGTCGCCGAGGCCGCGGTCGAAGATGATCTCGGCGGCGACTCGGGAGTCGCCGCACCCGAACAGGATCGCGGACGGATGCTGCCCGGTGGTGAGTTCGGTTCGGTTCGCTGCGCCTTGGTTGGGATGCTGCAGTCGTCCTTCGACGAAGCGATCGTTTCCCTCGCGGAGGGTCTTCCAGGCGGCAACAGGACTCGTATGCGGCATATGTCCAGTTCTAACATGCGCTTGAATCCCGACCCGCGGGGTGGTCGGCTCCTTGGCTGTCGGTCGCGGACCGCTCACCCGGTGGACCCCGGTTTGCGACCGAGTAGGGGACGGATCGACGAACGCGCTCCACCGCACCCGGGCAAGGCCATTGCGAGCGGCCGGCTCGACCCCGCTGCGACGTATGCTGGTCGCGATCGGCGCCCAGGGCACCTTCGAGTACTTTCCGCCTCGAACCGGCTACGTGCCCACTGACAAGCGAGAAGGTCGTGTCGAAAAGCCCGAATGTGCGGTGGTTCTGGTCCGTCCTCACGCTCGTGACGTGTGGAGCGCTCTTGTGGGGGTGCGCCGCCTCCGTTGTCATGCCGAAACTGGACAAGGATCTGTCCGCCGAGGAGGCGCGACGGGTCATGGAACGGCGGAGTGTCTGGATACCCGACTCGTTCGAGTTGGTCAGCATGCGGCGATTCGGGTGCCCGCCGTTGGCGGGTATGTGCGGCTACGCAGGCAGCTATGTCGCACCAGCGGAACACTTCCCTGACTACCGGGCGATGTACACCGATTCGACGTATACCCAACCGCTGCAGAAGATTACCTGCGCCGAGCTGACCAAGCGGCTGGGATTCGAGCCGACGACCGAACGCACAGACTGGAACTTCGATTGTGCGAACGCGATCGAATTGTTCGCCAGCTCGCCCTATGGCGACATCAGAGCCGACTACCCCCAGGTGACGATCGTTCGGGACTCTCGGTTCGCCACAATCCACTTCTATTCACGTCCGAGCTGACGTGACCGGGGCTCTGACCAACTCGCCGATCAGATCGCGGGCTGGGCGCCGTCGTCGGTGCGGCCGCGGCGGCTTCCGGTGTAGGCGTTTTCGCGCAGCCAGTTCACCACTCGAGGCATCAATGTGACGTCGGCAGGATGGTTGAGGATCGGATCGAAGAAGTCGGTGCGGTATTCGCCCGGCTCGGCTCGCCGTAGGTCGAGTTCGCCGACGGTTTCGGGTGGGCGGCCGATGCCATCGGCGGTGATCGAGAACCGGATCACCCGGTCGTCGAGGTGATCGTCGAGGGCACGCAGGGACGCGGTATTCGGCAGGTCGTCGGTGTCGAGCGGTTCGGCGAAAAGCCAGACCGGTGGGGCGTCGGCGAATCGGTAGGGCAGCAGCGTGCCGAAACGGGCCGATGCCCAGGTACGAGCGGGGGTGATGACGAACCGGCCCATCGCACTGCGCCCGGTGGTCGCCAGCGCGAAGTCCCAGGGACGTTCGTCGCGATCGAGTACCCGGAAAGCCAGCCCGAGTACGTCGGGCACGCCGCCGGGGCTGCCGATGCCTTTCGACTGCCGGGCGATGACCGCTCGGTCGCCGGGTCCGAACCAGGGCTCGTAGGCGCTGGTGGCACGGAATCGGCCCGCGAGGCGGACGCCGCGCGGGTGGAACACCCGTGCATGCCGCAACCGGGCCCCGGTCTGAAAGGTGGTGCGGACAACGGTGTTCGGCAGTTCGGCGACACGGTGCATATCGATCATCGGCGCTGGTCTCCTGTCACGGTGGTGGTCGTCGCCCGGGGCGCCGGCAGGCAGCCGCGGGCGATGATGCTCAGTCAGCCGTCCGCGTTGACGGCGTGGTCCATAGGGTGCGCCTACCCCCGGCGACGGAGCCCAATCGCTGTTCGGCGATCGGAAGTCGCCGATCCGCAGAGAAGAGTGTCGTCACCGCCGCGCTTGTTTCGAGCTCCAGCCTCGAACGTCAGCGATAGCTCAGGTATCGCCGGCCGCCACAATCGGGGCACCGGCGGAAACGAAATTCATTGCGGTGAAATCGAAACTGCTGGCATGGTCGACTCCTTAACATCGGCGATCCAGTCTGCTTGAATAGATATATGTGCAGATGGATGGCGTACGCCGGGGAGCCGATTCTCGCGGAAGAATTGTTGTTCACGCCGCGGCACTCGTTGATCGACCAGAGTTTGCATTCCCGACTCGGAGCCACGACGACCAATGGTGACGGTTTCGGTATCGGCTGGTATGGGGAGGGTGCAGAACCCGCGGTGTTCAAGAGCATCGAACCGGCGTGGAACGACCGAAATCTGCGTGAGGTCTCCGGTCAGATCCGCACGCCGTTGTTGTTCGCCCATATCCGCGCGTCGACCGGGACGCCGGTACAGCGCAGTAACTGCCATCCGTTTCGGCACGGTCGGTGGCTGTGGATGCACAACGGAGCACTGCGTGGCTTTCGCGAGGTCCGGCGCGACCTGGTCACCGCGATCGATCCGGCACTGTTTCCCGACCTCGAGGGATCGACGGATTCGGAAACCCTGTTCTATCTGGCGTTGACCTTCGGTCTCACCGAAGATCCACTCGGCGCGGTCGCCCGCGCGGTCGGATTCGTCGAAGACGTAGGCCGCGCGCACCAGGTGGAGAATCCGGTCCAGATGACGGTAGCGACGACCGATGGACAGTCGCTGTGGGTCTTCCGCTACTCCAGTGAACGTCAGTCGAGATCGCTGTTCTTCTCGACGAGGATCGCTCAGCTGCGCGCGCTGTACCCCGAGGTGGAAGTGCTGCACCGCCTCGGCGACCACACCCGTTTCGTGGTTTCCGAACCGTTGCGCGACCTTCCCGGCGCGTGGAGCGAAGTTCCCGAATCGTGTGCCGGAATCGTGCGGGCCGGGGCGGATGAACTCCTGGGGTTCGAGCCCGTTTCACCGGTCTGAGTCGGCGGATCGAGATCCGTGAAACCTCGCTAGATCGTAGCCATCGCCTCGGCGCTGTGCGGGTCCTCGCCGGTGACCTCGATCGGGTAGGCGCCGACAGTTTGCGCAGCGGCCTTCTCGACCAGCAGCGGAACGAAATCGCGGACACGGGCGTCGGCGAAGCGCTCGTGAATACGGCGAACCAGGAGCGCTATCCCCGCCGGTGGCTCTGCCGGAAAACGGGCGATCAAGCGTTCGATCACCTGATCGATCTGCACAGCTTCATTGTCGTCGCGCATCATCCACCCGCCTGCTCGCTCATAACTCGCTGGTCGTTGTCATCTGCTCCGCTGGGAATTGCCGATTTCGCACCCTTCGACGGTCAGTCGTGCGAGCACAGCGAAGACGTTCGCCGGGCCGCCTTCCCGTAGTGCACTGCGTTGCCGGACGGCGCCGTTACCGCTGGTGAGCACTGCCGCCAGCGCGTCGCGGGTGAATTCGTAGTCACCGGATTCCTCCAGGGCGGAACGGACATGGCAGAGCAATTGGGCCAGGGCGTGGCGGCTATCCCGCCGACCCGCGATGGTCGTGGGGAATCGAGTGCTGGAGATCCCGTTGCGGGCGGCGTAGCGGCATGCTGAGCGCAGGTGCGTCCGGGTGATCGGATCGGCGAGGTGCCCACGGCCGATGGCGGCGACCGAGGTGATGACCAGGGCCCGCACCAGACTCGCCAACAGTGTCGTTTCCACGACGGTCGCGGGCACGTCGCTGATCCGGATCTCGATCGTCGGCAGGTGAGCCGACAATCGCACATCCCAATAGACCATCGCCGGGTCGAGAATCTGTCCGTCTTCGGCGAGTCCCGCGACGATGTCGTCGTAGTGCGCTGCCGAGCGGAAATATGGTGGTGGGCCCGAACTGGGCCACCGCGCCCACACCGTGTGGCGCCAACTGGCGTGCCCCGTATCGATGCCCTCGGCGATCGGGGAATTCGCTGTCAACGCCAACAGTGCGGGCAGCCAACGACGCAGGTGATTGCTGACCTGCACCGCGAGGTCGCGCTCGGGGACACAGACGTGGACATGGCAACCGCAGGTCACCTGGTCGGCCAGTGCCTTGAAGTGTTCGGCTATGCGCTGGTATCTCGGCGTGTCGGTGATGGAACCGGCGGGCGGCCCCCAGATCGGTACCCCCACCGCCAGCGGAAGCGAGCCCGAGCGAGCGGCTGCGTCAACGATGGTGACCCTGGCTCGTCGAACCTCGCGGTGCACCGCCTCGATGCTCGCGCAGACGGGGGTGCAGGTTTCGATCTGGCACTGCGAGAGTTCCAGCTGCAATGCGCTGTCGGTTCCGGCTGCCGCGACGGTGGTGTTGGTCAGGCAAGGGCGCCCGGTGGCGGGGTCGATCAGCACGAACTCTTCCTCGACGCCGACGGTGAACGCGCGCAGATCGTTGCGGTGTGACCGATCGCGTCGGTCGATCGACAGGGACGCCATCGTTCCTCCTGGTCGGCGTCGCGCCCACCGGTAGACGAGCTATCGGGGAGAGATCCGACGAGGACTCAGCGTTCGGGTCGCCAGGTGGAGACAGCCCAGATGATCACGACGCTCAGCGCGATGATCACGATGGACCATGCCGGGTAGTACGGCAGGGACATGAAGTTCGCGACGATGACCAGTGCGGCGATTCCCATCGCGCCGTACCGGCCCCACGTCGATCCGATCGCGAGGCCGACGCCACAGATCAAAGCGAGGGCGCCCAGCACGACATGAATCCAGCCCCACGTCGTGGTGTCGAACTCGTAGACGTATTCGATTCCGGCGACATACAACTTGTCGTCCGCGATCGCGGAGATGCCCTGCAGAATGGAGACCGCCGCCAAAATGACAAGCATGAACGCGGCGGCGATGGATATCCCCTCGGCGACCGCCTCGCGCTGGAAGGGCTCTTCCTCTGGGACGTTGTATACCGGTGACGGATTGCCGGTCATGATCGACTCCTCGGTGATACTGAGGACCGCCCACCCGACGCCGTTGAATGGAAGCAGGTCCTGTCGGAAACTTCTACTTTTCGAATCGTCTGTCCGTGGACCACGCGTGGTGGCTATCATTGCGATGAGGGGGGCTATTGGTGCGCGACTGCTCTGCTCGGTGTCGCGGTGCATCATCGAGGATCGCATGCCCAGCGAAATTGTCTGCGGGAGTGCAGTATCCGCATTCCGTGGGTTGCTCAGAGTTTACCGGAGCGGATTCCTCTTAACAAGATGCGGCTCGACGAGATGCGACAATCGGCATTCACTCGCAACAATTGCGGTCGCGGGTCAGGCGCGGGGAGCAAGCACTTCGTCCGGTCGCTGTCGAACCACGCCAGCAGGGGCCGAACAGACGTCAGGCCGCATCCGCCGGCTTGGGTACCTTGACGATGAACAGGCTGATCAGCAGGGCCGCTGCCGTGAAGACCACGGCTGCGATCACCGCGCTGGCCATGCCGTGCGCGAGGATGTCCTTGGTTCCGGTGTTCTCCTGGGCCCGCTCGGCGCGCGACGACTGATAGATGGTGGTCAGAATGGCCACGCCCAATGAAAGTCCGAGCTGCTGGGTCGCTTGGAGCAGCCCGGACGCGGCGCCCATGTCGCGAGGCTCGAGTCCACCGAGCACGGTCATGTTCAATGTGACGAAGGCCAGGCTCAGACCGGCGCCGAGCAGGATGAAGGGGCCGAGAACGCCGGTGAGGTAGTTGGTCGACGCATGGGTGGTGGTCAGCCAGATCGCTTCCAGCATCATCAGGACCACCCCGGTGAGCAATACCTGTTTGCGGCCGAATCGGGCGATCAGTCTCGGCGCCGACTTCGCCATGGCGAACTGGACCGAAGCCAGGGGGAGGAAGGCGATTCCGGCGATCAGCGGGCTGAAACCGAGTGCTTCCTGAATGTAGAGCGAGAGCAGGATGTAGGTGCCCGCCATGGCGGCCATCAGCAGGATGAATGTGAGGTAGGCGCCGGCCCGAACCGGATCGGCGAGCAGGCGCAACGGCATGATCGGGTGATCGGCGCGCCGTTCGACACAGACGAACGCCGCGATGAGCACGATGCCGACAACGGTCGGTATCACGGTGGCCGACTCGGCCCAGCCCTCGGACCCGCGAGTCAGCCCGTAGACGACGCCGACCATGCCGAGCGTGGACAAGATCGCCCCGAGGAGATCGAATGTGCCTGTGTGGCGCTCGGTTTCGGTCAGGTAGCGCAGCGCGAGAACGATGGTGAGCACGCCGATCGGCACATTGACGAAGAACACCAGACGCCAACTCAGGGTGGTGAGGATGCCGCCGAGGATCAGGCCGAGCGTGATACCGAATCCGGTGACCATGGAGAACACCCCGAGCGCACGCGTGCGCTCGGGCCCATCGGCGAACGTGGCGGCGATCATCGACAGGGCGGCGGGGCTCGCGAAGGCGAAGCCGACGCCTTGCAGCGCACGCGCGGCGATCAGCAAGCTCTCGTCGGGTGCGACGCCGCCGAGAATCGAGGCGGCGACGACAAGGCCGAGTCCCCAGATGAACATCCGGCGCCTGCCGAGAAGGTCGCCGGCCCGGCCGCCCAGAAGCAGCAGGCCACCGTAGGCCAGTGAGTAGGCACTGAACACCCAGGCGAGTGCCGGTCCGGACATGTCGAGTCCGGACCGGATTTCGGGCAGGGCGATATTGACGACATTGCTGTCGACCGCGACCATGAGCTGGCAGGTCACGATAATGCCCAACACGAACGACAGTCGGCGGTTGCGCCTGCCCGCGGTCTGCGTGGTCTCGTCGTGAGCTCGGGTGGCGGGCTGGGTATCTCGGCTGGTCATCGACATCCGTTCGAAGAATTCGGGGGAGAGGTCGAGCTGCTGCGCGGCACTGCGCGTCTGCTCTACGCTTGTAGGCTGAGATCAGCATAGGCACGGCCGCCTATTTCGTCTACAGATGTTGAGCGAGGTTGCGATGACAGGGCAGGAACTCGACGCGGCGACCGCGCCCGTCAGCCGGGCCGAGCGGCGCAGTCAGACCCGGCAGGTGATCCTGGACGCGGCGCGCGAGCTCTTCGCCGAGCGTGGTTACCTCGAGACCACGATTCGGGCCGTCGCGCAGCGCGCCGACGTCGATCCGGCGCTGGTGATGCAGCATTTCGGCGCCAAGAACGCGCTGTTCGATGCGGTCTCGGGCATTCCGATCACCCTCGACGACGCGTTGGAAGGCCCGCCGGAGGAACTCGGTGAACGCCTGCTTCGGCACGCCTTGGCGGATGTGGACCGCAAGGACGACCGAACGATGCCGGTGCTGAGGTCGATGCTCACCCATCCGGAGGCGGCCCACGCCGTGCGCTGCGCGATCGTGAATCCGGAGACGAGTCCGTGGACGCGCGTGCTGGTCGGCCCAGATGCTGAACGGCGGTCCGCGCTGATCGGCACGCTGGTGCTCGGCGTGCTGGTCGCGCGTTACATGGTGCACATTCCCGGGGTGTCCGATGCACCGGCGGAGCGGTTGGTCGAGTTGGTCGGACCGTGCCTGCGCCCACTGGTGATGGACGGTGTGCCGCCGGAGCCGAAAGAGCCGTGTACGGCATTGGCGGCGCTGGCCGAAGCGGATGCGGCGCGCCGGGCCGCTGCTGAACGGGTCGACGAGTGCGCCAGGATCGCGCTTGCCGCAGGCGCGTCCTACGGTGATGTGGGTCGGCTGGTCGGGATCAGTCGACAGGCGGCCCGCAAACGGTGGCCGACCGCCCCGGCCGTTGACAACTAAAGTTGTCACTTCGGCGCGACTTCGGCAAGGTAGGTTCAGTCCGCCCTGGCTGACAACGTGAGTTGTCATGGTGGCTGTCCTGGAGGCACTCTGTGCTGGTTGCTCTCCGATGGTGTATCCGAGTCTCACGCACGTTGCCGGCCACCAGGCCCGACTTCTCGGCGTTGTCAGCCCAAACCGTGTTGTGTGCGTAGCGATCCGAAGTGGAGACGACTCGAGACTTGCTCTCTATGGTGGATCGATGGTGTCGGTAAAACAGATCCAGGTCACCTTCGACTGCGCGGAGCCTGAGCGTGTTGCTCGTTTCTGGTCCGAGGTGCTGGGGTACGAGCACAGGGGCTCGGCATGCGTCGATCCCTCAGGTGTGGGCCCGCGCCTGTATTTCCAGCGCGTGCCCGAGGGGAAGGTCGTGAAGAACAGACTTCACATCGACGTGCGGGTCGGCACCGGGCTCGTGGGTGAGGAGCGCGTCGCCGCACTCGAAGCCGAATGCGCACGGCTGATCCCGCTCGGCGCGGCACGCCTGCGACTACTGCGTGCCGATGGCGTCAATGAATCGTGTCTGGTGATGCAGGACGTCGAGGGCAACGAGTTCTGTCTCGACTGAGTAGCTGAGACCGCCGCTCCCGGCGACTGACGCCTCTCTTCGAACGTCCGCAGCGTAGAGCTATGAACGGCAAACGATGGTATCGATGGCAGGACGTCGACTCCCGCGTCAGGCTGGGGTCACAGGTAGGGAGAGCCATGACCGCGATAGCCAGGTTCGGTGCGATCGCCCTCGACAGCCGGGACGCCCGACACCTCGCCCAGTTCTACCGGGCGTTGCTGGATTTCGAAATCCGTTACGAGTCCGACGATTTGGTGGTGCTGCGCGGATCGGGGGTGCCGCTGACGATCGAACGAGTGGCGGACCACTCGCGTGTTCTCACTGATCGGGCCGGGTATCAGTCGGTGCGGAGTCGGGCGTGCAGGTGCATGTCGTGGCGGCCGTCACTGTGGCGGCCGGCGCCACGCAGTGTGCCCTCGAAGGGGAATCCGCATTTGGCTGCGACCCGGCACGATGGCAGATTGTGGACCGAGTGGGTGAGCTCGATCCGGTCGAATCCGACGTCGTGAAAAGCCCAACGGGTCAGCATGTTTGCGGCGCGAGGCGCGATGTGGTGCCCGCGCCGGGCGGGCAGGGTCCAGTAGGCGAGTTCGGTGACGCCCTCAGTGAGGTCCGACTGCCGCAATCCGATGCGTCCGGCGACCTCTCCGTTGCTGGTGACGGCCCATTGACCGTTGCCGCTGGACCAAGCCGAGCGCCATTGGTGAATCCATTGGCGAACCTGCTCGATGGACTCGGCCGTCCGAACATGCCACTGCCGGATCGCGGGGTCTTGGAATGCCGCGTAGACGGTGGGCGCATCGGCGACGGTCCAAGGCCGCAGCGTCAGCCCATCGGCCGCGGTGAGCGTGGGCTGATCGGTGGCGAACGCAGCGGGATCGACCACTGCCGACATCAACTCGGGCATTCCAGCATTGTCCCCGTCGAGTCCGGCGAAGATGGACAGTTGGAACCAGCCAGGCCGAATCAGTTCTGCCGGTGTAACAATGGCGGCCTCGACGTCGCGAATCCGACTTCGGAACTTCTGTATGACACGAGGCCGACGCCGTGCGGCGGAACAGCCCAGCGACCTGTCCTCTGTCGCGCCTTCCGCGAACCAGTGTCAGTTTTGCTCGGCGGGTGTAGCAGTCAGCGGCTGGCAAGTTCCGAGCGGCCAGGTGGGTTGAGCGTGAGTGTTCCACTGTCGGTGTCGAGTTCGGCGAAAGTACCGAGAGGTATCGCGTGCGGATCTGGTCCGTGACCGAATTCCAGGCCTCCGAGGATCGGTTTGCCGAGGGGGACAAGGCGGTCGCGCAGGACGTCGATGAGGTTCCAGCCGCGGTCGGTGTAATCCTCGAACCCGTGGAACCTTCCCAGGGCGAACGCTCGGATACCGTCGAAGGCTCCGGATCGGATCAGCTGGGTGAGTTGGCGGTCGATCTGTCCGAGCCCGATTTGGCGTTGGGCTTCGATGAGGACTATGGAGTCGGTGAGGTCGGGCAGGCCTGCACCGACCATGCCTGCCATGGCGGCCAGCGAACCTCCCATCGCGAATCCCTGCGCGCGCCCGGCTGATTCGACCGCGACCGACATCAGTTTCGAGTTGCGCTCGAGCACGTATGGTCGCGGGCTGGTCAATAGATGGTGAACGGTTTCGGTCGATCGGCGGCCTGCGAGGCAGCCATGGACGCCTGGGACGCGGCAGTTCTGCCAGATCGCCAGATGTAGGTAGGTGATGTCGCTGAATCCGACAAGGGGTTTCGGGTCGGCGCGGATAGCGTCGTAGTCGAGTCCGTCGAGGAGACGGTAGGCGCCTGCCCCGCCTCGCGTTGTGATGATCGCTCGAACATCGGGATCGGTGTAGGCGGTGTTGAGGTCTGCGAGTCGGTCGGCGTCTCGCCCTGCCATATAACCGTGCCGGTCCAACGCGTGGTCTCCGACTTCGACCCGAAGACCTCGATCCTGCAGGGTCTGGGTCAGTTGCAGGATCGAGGAAGCTTCGTCGGGGAAACTGGCCGGTGAGACCAGGCGAACGGTGTCACCCGAGCGAAGACGCGGCCACGACCGTACGGCGAGTTCGTGCGATCGGCTCATAGGCCAGCGACTGTAGCGCCGCGGTGCGTTCCTTCCGGTCAGAAACGCTCGAGGCCGTAGAGTTCGGTCCCGGACGAATCGAAAACGGAGGCGTGCTCGGCATCTGTGAACTCGACGCGGTATTTCGCTCGATTGGGGCTCTGCGTCACTATCAGCGTGTACCGGCCGTCCGTATCGGGTTTGCTGGAGATCGAGCATGTCATCGGTCCGCCGATGTCGAGCGGTTCGCCGTTGTTGTAGAAGAATCCGTCGCACCGGCCACCATCGGAACCGAAGGTTTTTGTTCCGGTACCGTCGGATGCTGTCCACGTGCCTGCCATGGCCTCTGCGCCACCACCCGGCTGTGGACCGGAGCTCGGATCGCTCATCAACCGGTCGGCGGAGAAGCCGAGCAGCGCAACCGCACCGACGACGACGAACGTCGTGAGGACCGGGTGGCGCTTGGCCTGATGCACGATCTTGCTCTTCACAGTGACCGGGCCGGTGGCGCTGATATCGCCCATCACACCGGCGAAAGTGCCGGAGTTGTTGTACCGCGGCCCGGAACCGGCCGGGGCAGGTGGCGGATTCGGCGGTGCGGTCAGCCGGTCGAGTTCGGCACTGAAGCCGCTGTCGCCGGCGACCGCTACCGAAAGGGACCGTTCGGCGGCGACCTGCGTGGCCGAGGACACCGCACCACGGGTCGCGCGGGCCTCGTTCAGCAACTGCTGGACGGCCGGGTCGCCACCGAGTTTGGCAACCACCGCGTTGCGTACTCGATTCACCGCGAGGTCCAGCGCTTCGTCGGTGAGTCCATTGATGGGTTTCCCGACCCGGTTGGCCTTGCCGACCGCCCAGGCGATCAACATGGCGACGGCAATTTCCACGGTCATTGCGTATTCACCTTTCCCGAAATACGGATCCGGCCGCGGTGGTCCGCGGCCGGCGGGTTCAGCCCCATGTTCCGGAGTCCCAGTCGACGGCGTCGTCGATCGACTCCGCGCCGTTGCGGCCTGCCTTGCCGCCGGTGTCCTTGCTGAATCCGAAAGTGCCGCAGTAGGAATCCACTTCTCTGCGCACACCGATGGTGTTGGCGGTGGACAGAGTCTGCAGATCATGGTCGGCCAGAAGGTCGTCGAGGGTGTCGTTCTGGTCCTCGTAGCTCATCGCGGCGAACTCCGAACAGGTCACATCCTTGGGGTCCTGCCCGCACGAGACGAGTGTCAGAGCCGAGAGGATGCCTGCGGTCACCGGAAGAATGCGTCGGAATGTCATGTGTGGTCCGCTCCCTGTCAACGATTGAGGCCGGCGAAGAGGAGGAGCCCACCGACGATGGGGAGCGCGTAGAACCAATCCGTCATGAAGTAGCTGCCACGCGAGAACGCGATATATCCGCCGTACCCGACCGATAGCAGACCCAGGGCGATCAGCACGATCGCGCCGGAACCGTAGAAATTGAATCCGGCTACACAGAGCATGATTCCGAAAACCGCTACGAACAATGCGTTGACAAATCGCATTCGATATCCTCTTATCCGTTTCCGATGGGCGGAGGTGCGCCGATTCGAGCGCACCCCGCCCGGCGCCCGAATCGGCGGGCCTTCTCGTGACGACGCCTTGGGCGTTGCCGAATCGAGGATGCACGGCCGCGGCGGCGTTCCGGCGCGTGGCGTGGAAACGCTGAAAAACGCTGAACGCCACTGGAAAAGGAGAGATCGGCCTCAGGCGAACAGCGTGGGGTTTCCCCAGGCCAGAGCCGGTAGTTTGCTGGGGCGCCCGACAGCGGCACCCAAGCCTGCCAGCATCGGATTGGCGACCGTGTCAGGCCGATAGGCGACCAGGCGCAACCGCAGGACATCGCTCACGTCGTAGCGAATCCGCGCCGGTTCACCATGGGCCACCTCGACCTGTTTCTGCGCCTCGCCGTCGAGGAAGACCTGGAAGTAGCCGATCTGCCGCGCGTCCACGGCGTCGTCGAGGACGCCGACCACGGTTTCGAACTCCCGAAACGACCGGCGCAGGTTGTACTCGATCGGGCTGCGTGGGTCGCCACAGAAGTTCGCGCAGCGGTGAACAATGCTGTTGCCGTAGTGGATTCCGTTGAGATCGGCTCCGGTGATCTGCAGATCCGGGCCTCGCGTGATCGGGTCGAAAGCGTCGGTCAGCAGCTGTGCCTTGCGTTTACGTGGTGCGTCGGCACCCTGCGGTTCGGTGCGGCGACTACCCCACTGCGGGCCGACCCACGTGCCGCGACGCGGGGCAGGGTGTTCGGTGACTCCGCTGAACGCCGCGAGCAGATCGTTGATGCCCTCGGTGGTGAATTCGCTGATCTCGTAGTGGGTGGTGGAATGGGCGGCCAGGAACACCGGGACCTCGTCGACCGAGCGGCCCGGGAGGATGACCGGCAGGATCCGTCGGGTTTCCCCGCGCAGATCTCTGGTGAGGCCGTTGCGGATGATCGCCGCCTCGAACTGCGCGCCTCGACCCTCGTCCGCGGCGGCGGTGCCGTCCGCGCGACGTTTGTAGGCGGGGGAGGCGATGACGAGGACGAAGTCCGCGTTGGTCAGTTGCTCGATGGCCCACAGCGACCAGTCGCGGCGCTCGTAGTCGTCCCAGGCGTCGAGCCGGACGTCGACGCCCGCCTCGCTGCGCAGGAATGTGCTGAACTCGCGCACCAGTTCCTTGTGCTGGGGTGAGTCGTGCGAATAGGAGACGAACACCCGGGGAGCCACGTTGTCGGAAGCCGCCGGGGTGGTCGCGTCCTGCTCGGTACTCACTGGAGCGCGGTGGGCTGCTCAGCAGCCCGTGCCGGTGCCATCGTTGTCCTGTTCTTCATTTCTTCCCTTCTGATAGACGTCCCGAATACGTTCTGCCCGAGCGGAATACGATTCACAGACACCACGATCTCCACCCGTCCGAAACCGGTGACGGCCCAGAATGGTAGGCGACCGGGACCGTGTTCCGGGCCGCATCGCGACAGGAATTCACCACACCGGATCCGGCGCGGCGTGTAGCGCCCGCGCCAACCGGGATTCCGCCGGAACGGTCAGGTCCCAGGTGAGGGGCAGCGGGAGTATGCGGTGGTGTCGGTGGTCGATACCGAAGCGATCCAGCAATGTCGATCTACCACTGTCGAATTCGTCGGTGCGCTCGGCTAGCACAATCGGCGCCTGTGTCGGATACAGCAGCGGGAACAGCAGCGTCAACTCCAGTCCCGCCGTGCGCATCACCACCGTGACATGGACGACTCCCTCGACATCGACAGTCCTCGGTGTGGAGGCCGAGGTGCCGAGTGCTGTCGCGAGACTGGTGCAGTCGCGACCGACCGGCAGGATCTGAACTCGGGCGGGACGGACTTCGACCGTCCCCAGCGGGGTCGGCACCGAGACGAAGACCGACAGGAGGCCGTTGGGCAGCAGCACCTGGTGGTCGCTCGTGCGCTGATTCTGGTGCGTGACAATCGGAGTGACGTACCTTCCGAGCCAGGGGGTCAGGCGGAGGCAATCGGTGAAGGCCGCCAGGTCGTCGACCGAGGGATGCTCCGCGCCTTTGGCGTGCGAGTGCACGATTCCCTTGAGTTCGAGGTCGGGCTCGGTCTTTTCTATTCGGGTGAGTGCCCGCCGGAACGCGGGCGAGATGCGGAAGGTCGTCGCGGTCGAGATCGCGTCCGGGTCCGGAAGGAACGCCGTGATCAGGGGCAGCCCCAACGGGCCGAGCAGTCCGCCTCCCCGTTCCGGCGGGTGGGCGGCGACGTGCCGGTCGATCGAGGTGAGGACGGAGTCGACGAGCGAGACGTGGCGAAACACCCCGCTCACGCGCCCCGGTGGACATCGCGCCGGGACCTGTTGCGGTCCACGGGTAGTCGATGTCGCGCCATCGCGGTCGCCGCGTCGAACGTCTCGGTGGTGACCTGCGAGAACTGGCGGTCGAGGAGTTCTTCTGTTCTGTCCACTAGCAGAATTCGCCCGTCGGTGTCCAGCACCAGACCGTACGGATGGGACGGAGTGGCACTCGCCCCCGCCGTGGTGTCGTCGAAGGGGATGTGTTCCAGGGATTTCGGTCGACTCATCGCATCGGACACGGTCGTCTCCTTCGGTAGACTGAGCCGTCATGCCAGCACGATCGAGGTGCGAGGCGCCTGGGGTTCTGGAAAGCTCTCGAAAACCCTGAGCGGTGCTGTGCGGTCCGAGCAGGAGGCTGACGATGGGCGGCAGGGAGAGAACGCCGGAGATGGAACGATTCGCCGGTGAGCTGAAAGCCGCCGCACTGCGAGCCGAGAAGACGCACGGTCGAGTGGAATGCTCGCGAATAGCCAAGCAGCTCAACGTTTCTACGAGCAGTGTGTACGCCTACCTGAAGGGAAACACGCTACCGAGCACTGGGCGTCTCGACATACTGCTGGCGGCGCTGCACATCTCGGGGGCCGATGCCAAGCGGCTGACCGATCTGCGCGACACGCTCGAGATCGAGCGGCGCGGCGAGTCCGGCGATATCACGAGAGCCGCCGATGACGGTCGCGAGCCCGAGCCCGAGCCCTCGGCACGGGTAGTGAACCAGCACACCCACCTGCCACGCGACATCGCGGTTCTGCACGGTCGCGAACGCGAACTCGACCAGGTGATCGCGATAGCGGGTGCCGGTAGCGCGGTCTGTGTGCTGTCGGGTCTCGCAGGTGTGGGCAAGACCGCCCTCGCGGTTCGCGCAGCCCGACGTTTGCTGCCCCGATTCCCCGACGGCTGCCTGTTTCTCGACCTGCACGGTTACGCCGCAGGGCCGGTCGTGGCAGCGGAAGTGGCCGCGGGAGCGCTGCTGCGCCAGCTGGGTCTCGCTCCTGAATCGGTTCCCGCTCAACCGGATTCGCGGATCTCGCTGCTGCGGGAGATGCTCGCCGCGGGGCAGTATCTCGTCCTGCTCGACAATGTCTTGGACGCGGCCCATGTAGCGCCGCTGCTGCCGGGAGCGGGCGCCTCCGCGATCCTGGTCACCAGCCGCGGCACGCTCAACGGACTCGACGAGGTGGACCGAGTGCCGATCGGACGGCTGGCGGACGCGGATTCGGTAGCGCTGCTCGATCGCCTCACGGGCGGGCTGCCCGCTGAGCGCACACCGACTCCTCAGCAGAGCGCCACGATCGCACGGCAGTGCCACGGCCTGCCGGTGGCTGTGCGGATCGCCGCGGCGATCTTGCGCAGCGAGATGTGGCCGACATCCGCGGAAGGGGGCGCCGAGCCCCGGGTCGAACTGGAGATGCTGCACGACGGCGATCGCGATGTCGAGACTTTGTTCGAGTACTCCGTGGCTCGCCTGCCAGCGGATTCGGCGCGCGCGTTCACGGTGCTCGGCCTGCACCCGGGAACGAGTTTCGATCTCGGGAGCGGCGCGGCGCTGATGGGCGTCGAGCCCTCGGCGATGTGGCGGCACCTGCGCCTGCTGGTCGAGGTGAGTCTGCTCGAACCCGACGCGCGCGGGCGATACCGATTCCACGATCTGTTGCGCGACTTCGCGCGTCGTCGCGCCGCCGCGTACTTCGACGATGTCACCACGCGGGCAGCCGTCACCCGCCTCGTCGACCGGTACACCGTGTTCGCCGATGGCATGGACCGGATCCTGACCCCGTCTCGGCACCGCGCGCAGATGGCGCCCAGCTCGCCCTGCGTCGACGCGACGGTGTCGACCTACCCCGAGGCCATGCAGGCGATGACCGCCGAACGCGACAACGTGGCCGCCGTGGCACGTGCCGCGACCCGGCACGGGCTCGACGAGCAGTGCTGGCAGCTCGCCTTCGCGGTGCGTGGGTTCGCGTTCATCACCAAGGACATCGAGCTGTGGACCGAGACCCATCGGCTGGCCGTAGCCGCTGCGGTCCGGGCCGGCAATCACTACGCGGAAGCTGTGACCTGCAACAATCTCGGTCTCGCCGCGATGACCGCCGGTGACGACGTGGCCGCTGCGGCGCTGTACGAGCGAGCCCGGCTGCTGTTCGTGCGTCTCGGTGATCGGCACGGCGAACACACCGCTGTGGCCCACCAGGCATGGGTGCACGTGCGCAGGCGGGATTTCGCGGAGGCGCTGGAGCTCAGCCTCCGCGCACTCGCGTTCGTCGACGTGCACGGCACTCCGCGCAACAGGGCCATCCTGTTGCGTGATACCGCCCTCATAGAGGTGAACCTCGGCCGATTTCTCGACGCCGTGCCGAGGCTGCTGAACGCGTCGGAGATGTTCCGGACGTTCAACCTGTTCGTCGACGAGGCCATGACCTCGAATGTGCTCGGCGACGCCTATCTGGCGCTGGACGATCTCGGGGACGCGTGGGAGGCCTTCGACCGCGCTGTCGCGCTCGGGCGCATGGCGGGCAGTGCCGTCGAGCAGGCTCGTGGCCACGACGGGCTCGGGAAGGTCGCGGGCGCCCGGGGTGAACCGGCGGTTGCGCGACAGCACTGGCGCATCGCGATCGATCTGTGCACCCAGGTTCGTGACACTGCTCGGGTCGCGGAGATCGCGGCCCGGGCCGAGAAGCTCGAGTCTCGTTCAGCGGGGGCGACTCCTGCCGAAAGTCGGCTGGAAAACTCTGTAATCGCCTGAACAGCAGCACTATCCCGCTTCGGCCTCGTCGTCACTACGGTGAAATCCGTGAACATGGTCGCCACTCTCATCACGGCCGTGACGACCGTCGCGGTCGCCGGACTCGCCTACCTCCTCAACCAGCGCGGCCAGCTCGCGCAGGAACGCCGACAGGCGCGATTGCTCAGGATCAGCAGGCAGATTCGTGAGCTGTACGGTCCGCTGCACGTCATGGTCGACATCAACGAGCGCATCTGGGAGAAGCTGCGTGAATCGCAGTTGCCCGCCGCGTCCCACCGCCGTCCCGACCTCGCCACCGACAACTGGCGTCGGTGGCGCGACCACGCGTTGATGCCGGTGAACCGGGCAATGCGTGATCTGATCATCGAACACGCCGATCTCGTACCGGATTACCAAGTTCCGGAACCGCTGCTGACGTTCTGTTCGCATGTCGCGTCCGTCGAAGTGCAACTGGCCGCCGAATCCGACGGCGTGCACGTTCGGTCCCTGGTGCCGCACCCGGGTGCGACCTACGTGCGCTATGTGCGCGACACCTACGGACAACTCAAAACCGAACAACAGAAGCTGGTTCGCGCGGTGGATTGACCCGACCGACCGGAATTCAATTCCGAACGGTATCGATTCGGGCGGTCCGATTTCGCCGATCAGGTTGCGGCAGAACAAATAGTGACGTATTTATCTACCCGGGTGAGTGTGCTGTCGGCAACGCTGCCGCGAACAGCGCCACCACTGTCATGAATCTGGACTGGAGCATGTCGTGAGTTTCATCAAAGCGAGGCGATCGCGATGGCTGGCCGCCACGACGGTGTCGGCCTTGGCAGTCGCAGCTCTCGCGAATGCCGAAGGCGCGTTGTCGTTTCTGGAGCGACTCACCTCGGCGACCTCGGCATCGCCGGACCCGACGTCGACGGACGATCGCGCGCTCCCCACCGCCGCGCCGGCGCCCACCACGTCCGTCACTTCCACGTCGAAAGTCGTGTCCCCGACGGTTGCGCCCTCCGCCGGGTGGTACGAGCTGACCTCGTACCGATCCGTTACCTGGAACAACGGATTCGACCCGGTCGATCCTGTTCGGATCGGTTCGGCGAGCTTCCCGAGCAGCATTGTCGGGTACTACCCGTCCACGACGTCGGACCCGATGAACCGCGCGATATGGACGGTGGGCGGCAAGTGCGATCGCTTCTCGGTCTGGATCGGCAAGGACGCCGATTCCGCGTCGTCCGACGGTGTGGGCCGTTTCGTTGTGCAGACCGATGATCGAGAGGCCTTCGCGGGCGAGATGTCGATGGCGGACGCCGCCCGCGAGGTCGACCTCGACATCTCCGGTGTCGTCCGGCTGACGTTGCTCGACACGAGGCGATCCCAGGATGCCAAGAACGCGTGGGGAAAGCCCCGGGTGCACTGCACTGAGCCACCCGGTCGCAAGCGCTGAGCAGGCGTCGGCGAGGTAATTCTTTTCGTCAAAGTTACTACTTCAGCAAACTATCGGCTGAGTGTGGATTTCCCGCACTCCGTACATCGGAAGAGAAAATGACTTCACGGATCGGAACAGTCGAAAAGGATCGCGCTCTGGCGCTTCTCAACGAGCATCAGGCGGCCGGTCGCATCGATCTCCGGGAATTCGATCTGCGGGCTCAACAGATCACCTCCGCGGTCACCCAAGCGGACCTGGACGCCATCTTCGCGGACCTGCCGTCGCCCGCGGACGACCGACGCAACCCGTGGCTGGTCGCCACCGTCGCGTTGGGGATCACGTGTGTCCTGCTGATCGGCGCGGTGGTGGTACTGGCCACGCAGCGCTCGTCCGCCACGACGAGCGAAGTAGCGGCGCCTGTTTCCACGACCACGTCGCAGCCGAGTGTCGTTGCCGCCGCTCCGACCTCGTCTCGATCTGCTACGGCCACTTCGACTTCGACGACGACCTCGAGTTCCACTTCGGGCGCCCTGTCGGATGTGAGCACCGATGCGGTGCAGTACGTGATGGATTTCAAAGCACTGTCCGGAGGAAAGTACTCGGATCTCGATGTCGGGCCGAGCCAGGTGTCGGGGACCTCCTACAGTCGCTCTGTCCTGCTCGAGCCCTACCGCGAGCAGCTGGCGTTCGTCGAGTACGACCTGGGACGCAAGTTCACCCGGCTCGACGGAGTGCTGGGCATTCAGGACGATTCGACGCCCAGCGACATCGCTGTTCAGTTCCAGATCTACGCCGACGGAGCGCTGCTCACCGATGTGGTGGTGAAACTGGGTGCTACGGTGCCGGTCCATCTCGAATTCGACAAGCCGCTGCGCCTACGGCTTCAAGTGACCGATACGACCGGCGGTAACTGCGTCGGGGTCTTCGGAGATCTGCGCGCCACCCGATAGTCGTCGTCGGTAGTGTCAGCACTACCGGGTATCGGGGAGTCGGCAGGCTTCTCGTGGCAGGGCGTTCTCCCTAGTTTCATGGGATGCGGATGAAACTTGCGATGCTGGGGATGACGGTCTCGATAGCCACGTCGTGCGGCGTGGACACTTCGCCCGGTGCCACGGAAGCGGGCCGGGCGGAGATCACCGCCGCGCTGAACAGCGCGGTGCGCCAGGGCTATCCGGGAGCTCAGGCGGTGATCACCGACAAAAGTCATACCTGGACAGTCACCGCAGGTGTGGCCGACGTGGCCACCGGCAGGTCGTTTTCCGACGATGATCGGCTCCGGATTGCCAGCAATACCAAGCCGTTCGTCGCCACCGTGATGCTGCAGTTGGTGGCCGAGGGCAAGGTCGAGCTGGATGCGCCGGTGGAACGGTATCTGCCGGGCGTGGTGCACGGGCCGGGTATCGACGGCAATCGGATCACGATCCGAAACCTGTTGCAGCACACCAGTGGACTGCCCGAGTATGCAGCCGAGTTCGGGGCGCCGCCCAAGCCTGGCCAGGTCGCGGGCCTCACCGAGCAAGTCCGCTGGGGGATAACGGATATCGCCCAAGTGGTCCGCAACGCGCTCACCGCGCCAGCCGATTTCGAGCCCGGTGCGCAATGGGCATACTCCAACACCAACTACGCCATCGCCGGGATGGTGATCGAGCAGATCACCGGAAACCCGGTAGGCACCGAGGTCACCCATCGCATCATCGAGCCCCTCGGCTTGCGCAGCACCTACTACCCGAGTCCTGATGAAGTCGACATCCGCGGCCCCCATCCGAAGGGGTACACCGAGATCGGTGGCGTACAAGTCGACTACACCAGCCAGAACGTCTCGTGGGCCGGCGCGGCCGGTGCGATGGTCGCCTCCGGCGCGGACCTGAACCGCTTCTTCCTCGCCCTGTTGGACGGAAAGCTGCTCCCGTCCGCGCAATTGGCGGAGATGAAGAATGTCCGGCCTACCGGAGTGGACAGCACATGGGCCTACGGTCTCGGCCTGGCGCGAATCACGATGTCGTGCGGCAACGAGCTCTGGGGTCATACCGGCGGTCTGTCGGGCACCGTGACCTATGACGGCGTAGTCCTCACCACAGGCCGTGCCGTCACCATCGCCCTCAACCAGGACCTGATGGATGACCGCTACCAGGAAGGTTCGCGCGCTTTGGACGCTGCTGCCTGCTCGGCACCCTAGAGCCTGTGTCGAAGTCCTCTCCGGCCGGGTGCGGGACGGTCTGCTGTGGGCATCGGAACGAGATACCCACAGCAGCACCATCACTCAGGCATCGACGGATACGGTGGCCGATCGGAGGTCGGGCAGGCCGAGGTTGTCTCGCAGGGTGGTTCCGGTGTACTCGGTGCGGAGGGCGCCGCGGTCTTGGAGCAGCGGGACCACGCGGTCGACGAATTCGTCCAGGCCGGTCGGGACGAGGTGGGAACCGAGGATGAAACCATCGGAGCCATCGCTGCTGACGAAATCGTCGATCTTCTCCGCGACCCGGGCCGGTGTTCCGACGATCGGACCGCGCTCGAACTGGTCGATCACCGTTTCGCGCAGGGTCAGCTTCTTGGCCTCGGAGACCTCGCGCAACCGTTTGACCGTGGCGAAACGGTCCTGGTGCAGGAAGGCGCGGCCCTGGATGAACGGCGCCGCGTCGGGATCGGGCTCGATATCGGGGATCGGGCCCTCCGGGTCGTAGCCGGACAGGTCCCGGTTCCAGATCTGTTCGAGCAGGATCAGCGCGGTCTGTCCGGTGACCTGTTCGTTGCGGACGGCGTGGTACTTCTCGATCGCCTCGGCTTCGGTGTCGCCGAGGACGAAACTCGCCGACGGCAGGATCTTGATGTCGTCGGGCGAGCGCCCGGCCGCTACCGCGCGAGCCTTGATGTCGCGATAGAAGTCCGCGGCCTCGGGAAGCTTGCCGTAGGGGGAGAAGATGGCGTCGGCATTGGCCGCGGCGAAATCGCGTCCCTGCGGTGAGACGCCGGCTTGCAGGATCACCGGCCTGCCCTGTGGGCTGCGCGGCACCGTGAACCGGCCGGAGATGTCGAACTGCCGGCCACGGAACTCGAACGCACCGACATCGGGCCGGGCCAGGAATCGTCCGCTGTCCTTGTCGGCGACGATATCGTCGACGTTCCACGAATCCCACAGGGCTCGAACAGCATTCAATGTCTCCTCGGCCCGCACGTACCGGTCGGCCGGGTCGAGGAAGCCGCCACGCCGGAAGTTCTGCCCGGTGAACGCGTCGAAGGACGTGACCACGTTCCAGGCGGCGCGGCCGCCGGAGAGGTGATCGAGAGTGGCGAACTGCCGAGCGAGTTCGTAGGGCTCGTTGAACGTGGCGTTGATGGTGCCCGCGAGGCCGAGGTGCTCGGTGACCGAGGCGATGGCGGCCAGCACGCCGAAGGTGTCGGGACGGCCGATGATGTCCTGGTCGAAGATCTGGCCCGCACGTTCACGCAGGATGAGACCTTCGGCGAGGAAGAAGAAGTCGAACTTGCCGCGTTCGGCGGTGCGCGCGGTGTGTTCGAAGGAGCTGAAATCGATCTGGCTGCCCGCCTGCGGGTGCCACCAGGCGGTGTGATGGTTGACGCCGCCGAGGTAGGCGCCGAGGATGACCTGCTTGCGGGGTGTACTCATCGGTGGGACCTCACACTCTGGCGTAACGGTTGGGCACGGTGGTCGACAGGCCGAGCAGTCCGCGCAGGGAACCCTCGGGGTAGCTGGTGCGGAACAATCCGCGATGCTGCAGGGCGGGCACGAGTCGGCCCGCGATCGCGGCCAGGTCATCGACCGCGACACCGGGACGCAGCCGGAACCCGTCGACACCCTGGGCGTCCCAGTCGGCGAGCAGATCGGCGAGTTCCTCGGCGCTACCGGTGAAAATGGCCGCGTCGGAGGAGAATTCGGCACCGGACTGGTCGTTGAGCCGGGCCAGGCGTTGCGCGCCGGTGTCCTCGTCGGAGTCGAGGAAGACGACCAGGTCGGCGTAGACCCGCAGCGGTTCGCCCACCCTGGTCGCGGCGGCGGTCGCGACCTGTCGCAGAATCTCGGCCGGTCCGTGCTCGCGTGTGGGTGTGACGAAGACGAGATCGGCTGCCGCGGCGGCGAATTCGTAGATGCGGGTGGCGTGGCCGAGTGCTGTGACCACCGGCTGACCTTGCGGTGGGCGCGGGGTGATGGCGGGACCGCGGACGCTGAAGAAGCGGCCTTCGAAGTCGATGTAGTGCAGTTTGTCGCGGTCGATGAAGCGGCGGGCGGCGACGTCGCGGATCTCGGCGCCGTCCTCCCAGCTGTCCCACAGGCGCCGCACCACCTCGACGGCGTCGGTGGCCTCTTCGAACAGTGCTTCGGCGTGTTCGGGGAGCTTGCCGGTCGCGATGATGTCGGCGAACTCGGCGGGCGTGGGGTCGGTGACCTCGCGGCGCCCGAAGTGCTGGGCTTCCTCGGCGCCTGCCGAGACTCGGACCTGCCAGCCCGCGCGGCCGCGGGAGGTGTAGTCGAGGGTGGCGATGGCGGTGGAGACGTGGAACGGCTCGGTGTGGGTGGTCGTCACCGTGGGGATGAGACCGAGGTGGCGGGTGATCGGGGCGAGCGTCGCGGCGATGAGATGCGCGTCGAGCCGGGCGCGGACCTGGTCTACGGCATCGTCGTCGCGGGTGTGCAGCGGACCGGGCACACGCAGGCTGTCCTCGATCGTGACGAAGTCGAGCAGACCACGCTCGGCGGTGCCGACCAGGTCGGCCCAGTATCGGGCGCTGAACAATTCGGTGGGCCGCGAGTTCGGTGCTCGCCAGGCGGCCGGGTGCCAGCCCGCGCCGTCGAGCGCGACACCCAGGTGCAGTGGGTTCGGTGCCATCGTCTGCCATTTCTGTTCGGTGAACGGTGCCTGGTGCAACGCCCGATGCCGGGCACCGGGTTGTCGGCCGGATCCGAGCGGCGCGGTCGCAGTACGGGGCGCAGCGATGTCGGCAACGATCACCGGTGGTCAGCGGGGCGGCTGGGTGAATACGACCGGTCCGCTGCGGCGACGTCAACCATTGAATTCAGCCCGATCGACAGGAAATAGGCTGTCGCCCTGCGGATCGCTGATCGCCGCGCACCGATCGCGCGAGGATGGAGGACTGCCGCATCGTTGCCCGCGGCGGTGTCCACCGGCAGATCCTTGTTTGCTGACGCGTCGCACAGACTTCTCGCTCTGCGGGAATTTATCTCCGCTTGCCTCCTGTCCGCGCAGGTAGAGGCCGGTGCTGCTCGGTACACAGCGGGGTAGACACAGGCTTTCGCTCGCTGTGCGGGTCGATACTTTCGACGTGAACGCAGCGCACGACAACGCGAACGACGAATTCCTCGTCCGAGTGCGCGACTACGCCGAGCAGGTGTTGCGACCCGCCGCACTGTCGACGGACCGCACCGGGGTGCTCGCGGATCGGATCGACGAACTGGGCGGCCTCGGTCTGCTCAATCATCTCGCGCCCACCGAATTCGGTGGTCTCGCGATCGACCGCGACACCGACCGCCGCGTGCACGAGATCATCGCGGGCGCCTGCTTCAACACCTGGCTGGTCTGGGCACAGCACGCGCCGCTGGCCGGGCGCATCGCCGCGGCAGGTGCCCCGGTATCGGCGCTGGCCGCACAGATTCTGCGCGGTGAGCTGCTGCTCGGTGCCGGAGTCAGCGATGTGCGGCGGTTCCCCGATCACTATGTCGTGGCACGTAAGGCTGCCGATGGCTGGACCTTCGACGGCACCCTGTCCTGGGTCAGCGGGTGGGGCCTCAACTCGGCGCTGACGGTGGCCGCCGTGGAACCCGACACCGAAACCGTGGTCACCGCGCTCGTTCCGGTCGGGCCACGAACCCGCAGCACCGGACCGCTGGCACTCGGTGCGGTCGCGGGTAGCCGAACGGCCCGCGTGCACCTGGACGAAGTCTTCGTCCCCGACGAAAACGTTCTCACCACACAGAGTCTCGACCAAGCGCGCATCGACGACACCGGCACCGCGAGCGACGCGCGCGCCCACCACTTCGGCCTCGCCGAGACGATCCTGACCGAGCTGGAGCGCAGCACGGTGCCGCTGGCCGCCGATGTCGCGGCGACCTGGCGCCCACGCGTCGCCGAAATCCGTTCCACCGCGTACGCGCTCGCTGACGAAGCCACGGCCGCGGGCACCGGACCGCATCGCCTCGATGAGCGCCTGGCCACCAAAGTCGCCAGCGGAGAGGCACTCTCGGCGATCAGCCGCGCGCTGCTCATCGCCAGATCCGGCCGTGGCCTCAGCGGCGACGACACCGCGCAACTACACGCCCGCTCCGTCCTCTTCGTCCTGGTCCAGGGCCAGACCACCGATGTCCGTCGCGCCCAGCTCGCTGCGCTGGCCCGCTGATCACCACCGAACGGAACCACCGAACATGAGTCTCGAATTCCTCTGGTACATCCCCAATCAGGTCACGCCGGGTCACCGCGGCGAGCCTGTGGCCGCCGACCACAACAGCCTGGACACGCTGACCACGCAGGCGAAGGCGCTGGAGGCACACGGTTGGAAGGGCGCGCTGCTCGGCACCGGCTGGGGCCGCCCCGACACCCTCACCGTCGCCGCCGCGCTGGCGGCCAGAACCGAGTTTTTCGAGCCCCTCATCGCGATCCGGCCCGGCTATTGGCGCCCAGCGAACTTCGCCTCCGCCGCGGCCACCCTCGATCACCTCTCCGGTGGTCGGGTGCGGGTGAACATCGTCTCCGGTAAGGACGACCTGGCCGCCTACGGTGACAGCGAGGGCGACCAGGCCGACCGCTACGCCCGCACCAAGGAGTTCCTCCAGCTCGTCCGCAAGCTGTGGACCGAGGAGAACGTCACCTACCGCGGCGAGCACTTCCAGGTCACCGACTCCACGGTGGTGCCCCGCATCGAGCCGCGAGGCGACCGCCGTCATCCGACCCTGTACTTCGGTGGCGCCTCCGAGGCCGCGGAACGGGTCGCCGCGACCGAGGCAGATGTCCAGTTGTTCTGGGGTGAGCCGCTGGAAGGGGTACGTGAGCGCATCGAACGATTGCGCGCGCTGAGCGCCGAACTGGGCCGGGAGCACGCGCCGCTCGAATTCGGCTTGCGCATCACGACTTTCGTCCGCGACACCACCGAGCAGGCGTGGGCCGATGCCGAGGCCAAGGTCGCGGAGATGGCGAAGAACAGCCAGGGTGGGTCGAATCCGCACCGTCGCACCGCCGTCGGTCAACAGCGTCTGCTCGACCTGGCCGCACGCGGCGAGGTGCTCGACGACAATCTCTACACCGCGCCGGGCAAATACGGTGGGGGCGGCGCGGGTACCACCTGGTTGGTCGGTTCCGCCGAGGATGTCGCCAAGTCGCTGCGCAAATACCGCGATCTCGGCATCACCCACTTCGTGCTGTCCGACACCCCGTACCTTCGCGAGATCGAGCGTCAGGGTTCCCAGCTGCTGCCGTTGCTCGGGGAGTGAGTGCCGCCGCCGTCCTGACCGTCGACCCGGTGCGCAGTCGACGGTTCCGGCTCATCGCGGTCTTCGCGGTGACCCAGACCGTCGGCTACGGCGCGATGATCCAGGCGTTCACCGTGCTGCTGGTCCCGATGTCGCAGGCCCTGGCGGTCTCACGCACCGAAATCGCGGCCGCTGCCACCATTTCCACGCTGATCGGGGCGTTGGCCGCGGTGCCGGTGGGCAATCTGCTCGACCGCTACGGTGGGCGGGCGTTGATGACGGCGGGCTCGGCGCTCGGCGTCGGCGCGGTTCTGCTGTGGTCGCAGGCGCAGAGCCTGGCCCAGCTGTACGCGGCGTTCACACTGATCGGGTTGGCACTGGCCACCTCCACCTACGAGGCCGCGTTCGCCGTTCTCGTGGTGGCCACCGAACCCGAACACCGGGATTCGGCGATCGTCGCGGTGACCACGGTCGTCGGACTGGCCACCAGCCTGTACTACTTCTTCGCGGGCTGGCTCGAAACGCAACTCGGTTGGCGCACAACACTGGTGGTGCTGGCGATCGGTTTCGCGGTGATCGTGGTGCCCGCGCACCTGTGGGCGGTGCCGGGCCGGGCAGCGCACACCAGCCGGGTCGCGCAACGCACCGGCGTCCGCCTCGGTGACGCGCTCCGCGACCGCAAATTCTGGTTGCTGGTGGTCTCTTTCGTCGCCCAGAGCGGATCCACCTCGGCCTTTCTGCTGATGATGGTCACCTACTTCCGCGACATCGGCTATTCGCCCGTGTCCGCCGCCGCCCTCCCGATTGCTGTCGGCGTCACCCAGATCGCCGCCCGCCTGGCCCTGGCCCCGTTGGCTCGCCGCTTCGGGATGACCAGCGTGACAGGGGTTTCCTTCGCCCTCCAGGGGGCGGGATTGCTGGCGCTACCGCTGGCAGGCACCTCACTGCCGCTCACGCTGGCCTGCATCGTCGCCTTCAGCACCGGCTACGGCACCAGCGTGATCGCGCGCCCGTCGATCGTCGCCGACAGTTTCGGCGTCCCCCAGTTCGCCGGGATCCTCGCCGTGATGACGGTCCCGATCGCGCTGTCGCGTGCGGGCGCTCCCTTGGCCGCCACCTGGCTCGGTGACTGGCGATTCCTGGTTGTCATCGGACTCGCCGCCCTTCTCGCCGCGATCGCGCTGATTCCCCTGTCGCGCACACCGCCGGTAGACCACCCACCGGTTCCGCCTCAGGACGCGGTCACCGGACCCAACTGCGGCGCGACCCCGTAACGGACCGGCGGCGAAACGGCCGCCCCGCTCGAAGGTGAGTGGGGCGGCCGTTGGACTGTGGTGATTACGCGGGCAGGCTCTCCGCCGCGCGGTCCCCCGGGAAGGGGAGACCGAAGCGGGCGCGCAATGTCGGTGCGGAGTAATCCTTTTGGAACAGCCCACGCTCCTGAAGGATCGGCACCACCAGTGTCGCGAAATTCTCCAGGTCGACGGCGGTCTCGGCGGGCATGATGGTGAAGCCGTCGGCGGTGCC
The DNA here is from genome assembly GCF_053606985.1 of Nocardia sp. NPDC055165. NCBI lineage: Bacteria > Bacillati > Actinomycetota > Actinomycetes > Mycobacteriales > Nocardiaceae > Nocardia > Nocardia sp. NPDC055165. The sequence continues at coordinate 124,736 of NZ_JBSGSS010000002.1, read as the reverse complement.
CGCGTCGAACCAGGACGCGAGATCGTCGGCGACCTGCTCGGCCGAGCCGACCAGGAGGCGGTGGCCGGAGCCGCCGGCGCCCTGCTGGATCAACTCGCGCGGAGTACGCGGTCCCTCCGCGATGAGCGCGCGGGTGGAGATGCTGAACCCCGTCGAGAACGCACCGGCCGGAACGGCGTCGGGAAGATCGTCGACGCTGATCGGATCATCGGGGCCGAAAGAGTCCGCGGGCAGGCCGAGGTTACCCAGCAGTGCGGCAGTGAGCCGCTCGATCGGCAGCAGATCGTAGAGCTCCTGCTCGCGCCGACGCGCCTCGTCCTCAGTCGCCGCGACCAGCACCACCACGCCGAGCGAGATCTTCACATCGTCGCGATGACGACCGGCCGCGGCCGCGCGCTGCCGGATGTCGTTGCGGAACGCGACCGCCTTGGCCTTGGTCTGGGCGACGGTGAACACGACATCGGCGAAGTCACCCGCCAACTTGAGCCCGCCCTCGGACCCGCCGGCCTGCACGACCACCGGTCGACCCTGCGGGCCCGGAGCCACCGGCAGCGGCCCGGCGACCGAGAAGAACTCGCCCTCGTGATCGATGCGATGGATCTTGCCGGTGTCGGCGTAGCGACCGGTCGACTTGTCCGCGATCAGCCAGTCCGGCTCCCAGCTGTCCCACAGTCGGGTGACTACGTCGAGGAACTCCCAGGCCCGCCGGTACCTGGTCTCCTTCTCCGGATGATCGGTCAGGCCGAAATTCGCTGCGGCTGCCGGTGTTCCGGTGGTCACGATATTGACCGCCGCCCGCCCCTTCGTCACGTGATCGAGCGCCTGGAACCGCCGCGCGAGGTTGTAGGGGGAGTTGTAGGTGGTCGACGAGGTGATCACGACACCGAGATGCTCGGTCACCGCCGCGACGCTGCCGAGCAGGACGAGCGGATCGATCCCGGTGCCGGGCGCCTCCTCGATCTCCCCGCGCAGGGCAGGACCGTCACCGAGGAAGACCGCGTCGATCTTGGCGGCCTCGGCGATCTTCGCCAGACGCTGGAAGTAGTCGATGTCGAGGTAGGCGAGCGGGTCGGCATGATCGAGTCGCCAAGCCTGGCGGAAGTGTCCCGGTGTCATCAGGGACAGGTTCAAGTGGAATCCGGACATGGTCGGTGCCTTCTGGTGCGGTCGGTGAGACAGGAGACGCCGATGACGTGAGCGGTTCTCGGCCACGTCATCGGCGTCGTGTTCGGGTAGGAATCAGAGCTTCAGGCCGGTGCCGTGGACACCGTGCTCCTCGATGAGGGCGAGTTCCTCGGCGGTGAAGTCGGGGAAGTCCAGTGCGGCGGTGTTGTGGTCGAGCTGGGCCACCGAACTCGCCCCGATCAGTGCCGAGGTGACTTCGGGACGGCGCAGCACCCACTGCAGGGCCAGCTGGGCCAGCGACTGCCCGCGCGCGGCGGCGATCTTGTTCAGCTCGGCGGTGCGCTGCCGGTAGGTCTCGTCGATGACATCGGGGGACAGGAACGTGCTGTTCTGCGCGCGAGCACCCTCGGGGATGGTCTCGAGGTACTTGTCGGTGAGCAGACCCTGGGCCAGCGGCGAGTAGACGATCACGCCGAACCCGTCCTGGGTCGCGGTGTCGAGCAGACCGTTCTGCTCGGGGCGGCGATCGTAGATCGAGTAGCGGGCCTGGTGGATCAGCAGCGGGACACCGGCGGCGCGCAGCTGCTCGGCGATTTCGTGGGTACGGTCGGGCAGGTAGTTGGAGATGCCGACGTAGAGCGCCTTGCCCTGCTGTACCGCGCTGACCAGTGCGCCCACGGTCTCCTCGAGCGGAGTGTCGAGGTCGGGGCTGTGGTGGTAGAAGATGTCGACGTAGTCGGTGCCGAGATCGCGCAGGCTGTGCTCGAGGGAGTTCAGGATCGACTTGCGCGAGCCGCCGCGCAGGTACGGGCTCGGCCCGATCGCGTTGCCCGCCTTGGTGGACAGCACGATCTCGTCGCGGTACGGCGCGAGGTCCTTGGCGAGCACCCGGCCGAAGTTCTTCTGCGCGGCGCGGTGCGGGGGACCGTAGCGGTCGGCGTTGTCGAAGTGGGTGATGCCCAGATCGAAGGCATGCAGGATGATCTCGCGCTGGGTGGCGAAGGCGTAGTCGGTGCCGAACTTCTGCCACAGCCCGAAGGAGAAGGCGGGCAGGTCGAGGCCGGAGGTACCGGTTCGCCGGTACGGGACCTTCTCGTAGCGGTCTTCCGCGGCGGTGTAGGTGCGGTCGAAGGGGCCGTAGCTCATCAGGGATCTTTCTCTCGGTGGATCAGAACAGACCGGTGGTCGGGGGTTGTTCGCCCGTCAAGTGAAACGCGCCTGCGACGGCTTGCTTCCATTGGCGGGGGTTGTGGTTGGCGGCGGTGCGGGCATTGCGCCAGTGCCGGTCGAAGCCGAGGGCGCGGTCGGTGATCGACCCGCCACCCACGTCGAAGACGAGTTCGGCTGCGGCGAGCGCGGATTCGATGGCGATCACGCCCGCCTGGGCCACCTCGACCGCCGCCGCCGCACCCGCAGCGCGGGCATCGTCGCCGGTGCGCCCGCGGACGCCCTCGAGGGTTTCGGCGGCCAGCAGGACCACCGCGCGCGCCGCCTGGGCGCGGGCGGCGATCTCGCCGACGGTCTGGCGGACATAGGGATCGTCGAGGCTGCTGGTAGCGGTGCTGTGTTTGATCGGGCGGGCCTTCTCCCGCACGTAGGCGACGGCGTCGTCACGGGCTCGCGCGGCGATACCCGCCTGCACGGCGGCCAGATACAGCTGGGCGTAGGAGCCCTGCCACGGATTGTCGGGTTCGGTCGCCGGCGCCGGGATGATCTCGTCGGCGCTCACTCGCACCCCGGTGAACCGGGTGGTCCCGCTGGCGGTGAGGCGCTGGCCGACCGCGTCGAAGTCGTCGAGTCGTCGCACCCCCGCGCGATCCACCGGCACGGTGAACCGCAGCACGGTCTCGTCCTCGGTCTGTGCCTGCGTGGAGAACCAGTTCGCGTACAGCCCACCGGTCGAGTAGTACTTCTCGCCGTCGATCACCCAGTCCACGCCGTCAGGGCGGGCGGTCGCGTTGACCTGCCCGCTGGCACCGCCCGTGCGTTCATTGCTGGTGCCCGCGAACAGGTCTCGGTCGCGTAGCCGTTGCAGCGTCTGCTCCCGGTGCGGCAGGTCAGGTCTGCCCGCCACCTGGTTCGCGGTCAGAAAACTGCTCCGCAATGCCTGCGCCACACTGGAATCGGCCCGCGCGATCTCGATCACCAGGTCGCTGACCTCGCGCAGCGACCCGCCCGCCCCGCCCTCTGCGGTGGCGATGCCGGTCAAGGCGATCCCTGTCTCGGCGAGCCCGCGCACCTGTGCGAAGGCGTAGTCGCGGTCGATCTCGCGTTGCCGCGCCGTCTCGGCGAGCTGCCGCAGGATCGGCGCCGCGGCGGCTCGGATGCCCGCCACCGTGAGCGGATGGTCGGGCCTTGCCGACGGGGCACGCTGTGGTGTCTCTGCGATTTCGATATCCGGCGCGGTGCCCTGAGTCGGGCCGATCGGCAGGCTACCGCTGCTGATACCCGGCACGGCGTCGAGTACCGGGAGAGAGGACGCGGCCGGTGCTGAACCGGTCGCGCCGGGTTCGAACAGGGGTGCCGATTGGTCGACGGCGGTCATCGCGCGCCGTTCTGCGCGGCGTCGGCTGCCGCGGTCGCCTCGCCGTTGGTCGCGGCGACGGTGGCGTCCGGTGTGACCACCGAGGGGCGCTGCCGGTAGTAGCCCGGCACCGGCGCGTTGCCGTTGACAAGGAAGTCGCCGAGCACGCGCGGCTTGTAGATGACCGGGTTGTGCGAGGCGAGGGTGCGGGCATTGCGCCAATGCCGGTCCAGATGCACGCTGTTGCGGATCGTGGAGGACCCGCCCGCGTCGAAAGCCCTTGTCGCGGCATCGAGTACGGCCTCGATCACCGCGATCTGCGCGGCGGAGGCATCGAGGTAGGCCCGGGTGTAGGCGGCCTCGTCCCCGGCGGCGTGCGCGGCCTCGAGTTGCTCGGCGGCGTGCCGCAACAGGGTTTCGGCGGTGAGCCTGCGGGCTTCGAGAAGGCCGATCACCGACAGGACGTCGGGATCTTCGGTGGCGCGCTGGGTGAGCGCGTGCAGACTGGTGCGGGTGCGACCGCGCACGATCTCCGCCGTCTCGGCGACGATGCTCCGCGCGATCCCGGTCAGATTCGCCAGGTGCACGATCTGGACGAAGGAATCCAGACCGCGCAAGGACTCCTTGTACCGGCCGATATCGCCGTGCTCCTCGACCGGCACATCCTCGAAATAGGTCGTGCCGCTGCCGGTTTGACGCTGACCGATACCGTCCCAGTCGTCGGCGTGGGTGACGCCGGGGTGCCGGGCCGGGATCACCACGAAACCGCGGGTGCCCTCGTCGTCGACCACGGCCGCGCGGATGTAGTCGGCGAATCGCGCGCCCGTCGAGTAGAACTTGGTGCCCGAGACCCCGCGCACGCCGTCCTCGCCCACCCGGGCGCGCGTGGTGGTCACGCCCCAGCCCGCGGATTCGCCCACCGCTTCGGCGACCAGTGCCGAGGGCTCGGACTGCGCGTTGCCGAACACCGCGCCCGCACCGACCGCCCGGAACCAGTGCTCGCGCACCACCGGATCGGTTTCGGCGCGCAGGATCTCGGTGGTGGTGAAATGCCCGCGCCAGATCTGCGGAATATTGGAATCGGCCTGCCCCGCCTCGGCCAGCAGCCCGAACAGCGTCGGCAGGTCGACATCGAAACCGCCGTACTCCACCGGCACCCGCAATCGGCCGAAGCCCGCGTCGGCCAGCGCCTGGATCAGCGCGTCGGGGTGCTCGAAGGCGAGGTCGCGCTCGCCCGTGCCCGGGACGAACTCGGTCAGGATCGACCGGATGCGGGGGAGTGCCTCGGCCAGGGTGGCGGGCGCGATGGTGGTGGTCATGACAGTCCTCCGATGAGGTCGCGGCCGGCGATCGCGTCGAGCAGACGCACGGTGTAATCGTCGGCGGGAGAGGAGAAGACCTGGTCCACGGTGCCTTGTTCGACGATGCGGCCTTCGCGCATCACCGCGACACGATCGGAGATCGCGCGCACCACGGCCAGGTCGTGAGAGATGAAGACGTAGGTGAGCCCGCGTTCTTCCTGCAGGCCGCGCAGCAGGTCGAGGATCTGCGCCGCGACCGAGACGTCCAGCGCCGAGATGGGCTCGTCGAGCACGATCACCTTCGGCTCGAGCACCAGCGCGCGAGCGATGGCCACCCGCTGACGTTGCCCGCCCGACAATTCGCGCGGATGCCGGTCGACGAAATCGGCGGGCAGGGCGGCGGCCTCGAGCGCGGCCACCACCCGATCCCGATTCGGCCTGCCGCGGCGCAGCCCACGGCGCGGCTCGAACGAGCGCAGCGGCTCGTCCACCACGTCGTAGACGTCGAAGCGCGGATCGAACGAGGAATACGGGTTCTGGTACACGATCTGCACGTCGCGGCGCAGCGGACGGAACTCCCGGCGGCTCAGCCGGGTGATGTCGGTACCGAGCAGTGTGACCCGACCCGAGTCCGCCTCGGTGAGCCCGGTGAGCACCCGCGCCGTCGTCGACTTCCCGCTGCCGGATTCGCCCACGATGGAATAGGTTTCGCCGCGTCGCACCCGGAACGAGATGCCGTCGACGGCGGGTACGCCGCCGTAGTCCTTGCGCAGCTCGTCGACCTCGATGACCGTCTCGGTGCCGACCGCGACCGGCGTGCGGTCGCGGACCCACGGCCGCCGCGACGGCACGCTGTCGAGCAGTCGCCGGGTGTAGGCGTGCTGCGGGTCGGCGACCAGCTGCGCGGTCGGCCCGAACTCGACCAGCTCGCCCTGGTGCAGCACGCCGATCAGGTCGGAGCGATCGGCGGCCACGCCGAGATCGTGGGTCACCAGCACCACGCTGGTCCCCGTGCGCTGCCGGACTTCGTCGAGCAGGTCGAGCACCTGTTTCTGCACCGTCGCGTCCAGCGCCGAGGTCGGCTCGTCGGCGATGATCAGATCCGGTTCGGCCGCGACCGCGGCGGCGATGAGTACCCGCTGGCGCATACCGCCCGAGAGTTCGTGCGGGTACTGGCGATAGCGGCGCTCGACGTCGGTGAAGCCGACCAGTTCGAACAGTTCGTGCACGCGTTCGCGGCGAGCGTCGGCATCGAGCTCGGTGTGCAGCCGCAGCACATCCTCGACCTGGTGTCCGACCCGGCGCACCGGGTCGAGCGAGACCGTCGGATCCTGCGGGATCAGGCTGATCGCGCGCCCCCGGATCGCGCGCCACCCTTTCGCGCTCAGCTCGGTGAGGACCTGGTCGCGGAAGGTGATGGTGCCGCCGGTGACCTCGCCGTTGCCGGGCAGCAGCCCGAGCACGGCGTGGGCGGTGGTGGTCTTGCCCGAACCGGACTCGCCGACCAGCGCCAGCACGGTGCCGGGCGGGACGTCGAAGGAGACGTCGCGCACCACCGGGGAGACCCGGTCGTCCACCCGGTAGCCCACGCGCAGGTTCGCTACGCGCAGCACCGGCCGCACCTCGACTGCTTTTGTAGGCGTTGATATTTCGTGGACGACGCTCATACGGAGCCCCTCCTGGAGAGATGGCGGGACAGGTGATTGGTCGCCAGCACCATCACCACGATGGTGAGCCCCGGCCACAGCGTCAGCCAGCCGCGTGTGGCGATGTAGTTGCGCCCGTCGGAGACCAGCCGGCCCCATTCCGGGTCCGGCGGCTGCGCACCGAGCCCGAGGAAGCTCAGCGAGGCGATCCAGATGATCGCGATGCCGAACTGCACGGTGACCAGCGAGACGGTCGGCGCGATCGAATTGGGGATCACGTGTCGCAGGAGAATCGCGCCGGTCGAGGCCCCGCTGGTGGTGGCCGCCTCGACGTAGGTGCTCGTGCGGGCCTTGACCACCTCCGAGCGGATGAGTCGCGCGAAGGTCGCCGACGAGGTGAGCCCGACCGCGATCCCCGCCTGCCACACTCCGAAACCGAGCAGCACCACGATGGTGATGGCCAGCAGGAAGCCAGGAATCGACAGCACCACGTCGATGAGCCGCATCACCGCGCTGTCGGGGAACCCGGCGAACCAGCCCGCGACCGCGCCGAGCAGGGAGCCGACGAGCACACCGACACCGACGGCGATCGCCGAGCCCAACAGTGAGGCCCGCGCGCCGTAGACGATGCGCGCGTAGAGATCCCGGCCGAGCTGATCGGTGCCGAACCAGTGTTCGCCCGAGGGCGGCTTCAGCTTCTGGGCCGGATTCACCGCGAGCGGGTCGTAACCGGTGAACAGCTGCGGCACGATCGCCCACGCCAGGATGGTGACGACCACCAGCAATGCCAGCGCGACCGTCCAGTGCCGACGGGTCCATCGCAGCGCGGACCATGCCCGAACCGCAGGGTTCGTCGAATCAGGCTGGGCCGGAACAGCTTCGATCTTGTCGAGTGTCGTCATGGCATCGCCACCTCGGCAGGCAGTCGACGCGGCACCGCCGCGACGACCGGAACGGAGACGGTGGCCTGCTTGCGTACTGCCGACCGCGACCGGGTGACCCGGTGCGTGCGACCGTCCACCAGCACCCGCGGATCGATGAACGGATAGGCCAGGTCCACCGCGAGATTCACCAGCACATAGGCCAGCGTCGAGAGCAACACCACGCCCTGCACCACCGGCAGGTCCTGGGTGTCGACCGCGCCGACGGTGAGCTGGCCGATGCCCTGACGCGCGTACACCGACTCGGTCACCACCGCACCGGCGATCAGCTCACCGAAGGCCAGCCCGAGCAGCGTGAGCACCGGCAGCGACGAATTGCGCAGCACATCCTTGCGGAAGATGTAGCCCTCGCCCGCGCCCCTGGCCGCCACCACGTGCACGAACGGTCGCTGCCGGGTCGTGCGCACCGAGGTGGCGAACACCTGGGCCAGTGGTGCGGCCACGATCAGCCCCAATGTCGCGGCGGGCGCGATGAGCGCGAGCACCGTGCCGTCGTCGACCGAGGGGATCAGGTGCCAGCGGAACGAAAGATATTGCAGCACCAGCACACCGACCACGAAGGTGGGAACCGAGGCGAACAGCGCGGGCGCGGAATCGAAGACGCCGCGCAGCCACGTCCACGGCGCGTAGTTGGCTGCCACCGCGACGACACCGGCGAAGATCAGCCCGAACACCAGGCCGAGTCCGGTCAGGGTCAGTGTCGAGGGCAGCGCCTCGGTGACCGCGTGCGTCACCGGCCTTCCCGAGGTGAGCGAGAAACCGAGGTCACCGTGCAGCAGGGCCCACAGCGCGTGCAGGTACTGCTCCCAGACCGGCCGGTCGAGCCCGTAGAACTCGAGCATCAACCGGCCCGCCTCCGGCGTGATCTGCGCTTCCGGGTTCTGGATGCGGTTGTTCACCGAATCCCCGGGCAGCGCGCTGAGCAAGATGAACGACAGGGTGTAGGCGGCCCAGAGGACCAGTACCGCCTGTACCAGCCGCCGCAGAACGTAGATGCGCATCGCCGGCTCCTACCCGGTGATCCAGGTGTCGTAGAGCCAGGTGCGGGCCGTGGACTCGGTGGTGAAACCGTGCACGGTCGGCGCCAGGCCGAACACCTGGGTCTCGTCGTAGAGCGGAATGGCGTAGCCCTCGCCGAAGACCCGGTCCTCGACCGCCTGGATGGCCTTGGTCCGCGCGGCCGGGTCGAACTCGAAGGCCTGCGCGCGCACCAACTCGTCGAGCTTCGCGTCCGGCACGGGCGCGAAGAACTCGTTCTGTGCGGTGCTGTCGAACGCGGTGCGCAGGACGTCGGCCTCGGCGCGCGAGGTCTGGCCCTGCACCAGCGCCCAGTTGTCGGGACGGGAATTGCGGATCGACTCGTATTCGGTCTGCGACACGGTGTGGATCACCAGATCGACGCCTGCCTTCTTCCACTGGGACTGCAGTAGTTCCAGCACCGGCTGCGACACCTGGTAGAACGGTGCCACCCAGACCTCGAACTGCAGGCGCTTGCCGTCCTTGGCCCGGATGCCGTCGCCACCCTTCTTCCAGCCCGCGCCCTCGAGCAGCGAGTTGGCCTTGTTCAGGTCGTAGCCGAGGTACTTGCTCGCGTCGCCGCGGTTGGGAGTGTCCTTGACCAGGATGCTGTTCGGGATCGGGTAGCTCGGCGAGAGCACTGTCTCGTTGATCTCCTTGCGATCGGTGGCGGCCTGCAACGCCAGGCGCACGTCCTTCTCCACGATCGGCGTGGCCGAATCCAGTTGCACCGACAGCTTGTTGGTCTGGCCCTGCACTGCGAACGCCTCGATCCGGCCACCGTTGGCGGTCACCGTCTCCTCGTCGTAGGGGCTGATGTTGCGCGCGATGTGCGCCTCACCCGACTGCAGCGCACCGACCCTGGTCCCGGCTTCCGGCACGGTCTTGAAGACCACCCGCTCCAGGTAGGCCTTGCCCTGGTGGCCCGAACCCGTCGGCGCCCAGTTGTAGTCCTCGCGCCGCTTCAGGGTGATGCCGGTGTTGCCGGTGACCGACTCCACCACGAACGGACCGGACCCGATCCAGTTCTTGGCCTGACTCTGCCCGTTGAGATCCCGCTCCAGGAACGGCTTGGCCAGAATGGACCCGGCCCGGTAGAACGAAGCCACCTGCAGGAAACCGGCATTGGGCTTGGTGAAGGCCACCTCGACGGTCAGCGGATCGATCACGGTCGAAGCCTGGTAGTCGGAGAAGAATCGGTCCGGCGGAATGCCGAGTGCCTTGTCGCCGAGAGCGTGCTGGTCGTAGTTGGCTTTCACGACCGCCGCATCGAGCGGGTCACCGTTGCTGAACGTGACTCCCGCGCGCAAGCGGAAGGTGTACTTCAGCTTGTCGGGGCTGACCTCCCACGACGCGGCCAGCCAGGGCTTGATCTCCCCGGTCTCGGGATCCTGCCAGGTCAGGCGCTCGGCGAGATTGTTGGCGACCTGACTGTTGGACCAGATCGAGTTGACCGGCGTCCACGCTGTGTACTCGATGGGATCGTAGAAGTTCAGCGTGCCACCGAAAACCGGGTCGCCTGCCGCCTCGTTCTGCGACGACGGCCCACCACACGCGGCCAGCACGGTGGCGAGGGCGATGGCCGCGGTACCGGTGGCCAGGAGTCGACGGAATCGAATATTCCTCATGTGGTCGTGGGTCTTTCGTCGGAGCGGACTGTGTTGCTTACACTCCGGAGGTTAAGTCCGCGACCGTCACATTCCGCGATTTCGGATCGCCAAGAATGCCTACACCATTATTCAAGTTTCGCTTCACGATCGGGTGGCGTGCTCGATTCACTAAAACTGAACAAATCACGAAGTGCAACTTGGTTGTTCGCGGACTTGTCGTTGTGCAGACTTCGCGAAATGTCATCGAAAAGATTCTCCGCGGCGACGGTGCTCGTGGCCGTCACCCTCGTCGCCTCCGTGCTGACGGGCTGCGCGGCCTCGGGTAACCGGGTCGCGGGCAGCGACGACGCGGGCCCGCCGGTCGCCGGTGGGACCTTGCGTTTCGCCGTGCTCGACGCACCCGCCAACCTCGACCCGCATTCGGGCAGCTCGTATCCGGAGTCGCTCATCACGAGCAACATCACCGACAAATTGACCTACCAGAATCCCGAAACCGGGGCCATCGAACCGTGGCTGGCCAAATCCTGGGATATCAACCCGGAACTGACCGAATTCACCTTCCGGCTCCGCGACGACGTCACCTTCACCGACGGTTCGAAATTCACCGCCGATTCGGTGAAAGAGAATTTCGACCTGCTCGGATTCGGTGACAAGGCGCTGGGCATCGTGCCGGTGACCGCGTACTGGGTCGGCTACACCAGCACCACGGTGCTCGACCCGGCGACGGTCAAGGTCGTCTTCAATCGACCGAACGCCGGCTTCCTCCAGGCACTTTCGCTGTACTTCTCCGGCATCGTCGGTCACTCGACCCTGCAGCTGACCAAAGAGCAGCGCGCGCTGGCGCAGAATCTGGTGACCACGGGTCCGTTTGTCGTCGCCGAGCACGTCTACCAGCAGAAAACGGTGCTGAAGAAGCGTCCCGGATACAACTGGGCGCCCGCCAGCCGCAAACACAACGGCGAGGCCTACCTCGACGCCGTGGAGATCTCGGTGATTCCCGAAGCCGCGGTCCGCACCGGTGCGCTGCGCGCGGGTCAGGTCGACGCGATCCTCGACGTCAACAACACCGACGAGGCGCCGCTGAAAGCCGAGGGCTACCGGATCGTGCCGCAGTTGATTCCCGGGCGCGATATCTCCTTCGACCTCAAGACCGACCGGTTCCCGACCGACGACCGTGCCGTGCGGGAGGCGGTGAAGCTGGGCTGGAACCGCGACGCGCTCGCCAAGACGGTGCTCACCTCGAGCTACAAGGTGTCGAGCTCGGTGATCTCCTCTCGCGTGCCCGGCCACGTCGACTTCTCCGCGGAACTGAAGCAGGACCGGACCAAGGCCGAACAGATCCTCGAATCAGCGGGGTGGAAGAAGGGCTCCGACGGTATCCGGGTGGACGCGCAGGGCCGCCGACTCGAACTCGCCCTGCTCGGCATCAACAACCTGGTCAACAACAAGCCCGCCTACGAACTGATCCAGCAGGATCTGCGCAAGATCGGCATCGACCTGAAACTCGACGTGCTGCCGATCCCGGACTACACCGCCGCCGCCACCCAGCAGAAACGCTGGAACATCCAGGTGGCCAACCAGAGTCGCGCCGATGTGGCGGTGCTCGAGCAGGTGTACTCGCCGCAGTACACCAACTCCTCGAAGCTGGCGCCGGAGAACCCGCTCTACCAGCAGGCGATCGACAAGCTCAGCGCGGTGAGCAAGACCCTCGACCCGGGCAAGCGCGCCGAGGCCGCCGAGGCGGCGCAGCGGTTCCTGCTCGTGGATCAGGTGCTCACCGTGCCGGTGTACAACCCGGCGCAGGTGACCGCGGCATCCCCGCGGGTGCACAACGTGGGCTATGAAGCGCAGTCGCGCAACGTCTTCTACGACACCTGGATCGAGCCGAGGTAACCGATGTCGCGCTATGTGCTCGCCAAGCTGGGGCAGGCGGTGTTCGTGGTGTGGGGCGCCTACACCCTCACCTTCGTACTGCTGTTCGTGCTGCCCTACGACGCGGTCGACTTCCTGTTCGACCCGTCGCAGGGCGACTTGATCTCCGAGGAGGACAAACAGAACTCACGGGAGTACTTCGGCCTGGATCAGCAACTGGTCGGGCAGTACACGCACCGGCTGTTCGCCGCGCTGACCGGTGATTTCGGGGTCTCGACCCGCACCGGTGAGCAGGTGTGGCCGCTGATCGTGTCGGTGCTGCCGCACACTGCCCTGCTGGCGGGCGCCGCGCTGGTCCTCGCCGTCGCGCTGGCCTTCGCCGTCGCCGCCACCGCGGGCTACACCCGCACCAGATGGGTCGCCGACCTGGTCGCGACCCTGCCCGCGGCGGGGGTGTCGGTGCCGGTGTTCCTGGTGGGACTCGCACTGCTGCAGGTGTTCTCGTTCCAGCTGGGCTGGTTCCCGCCGATCGGCAACGAAGGCTTCGGCGCGCTGGTGTTGCCCGCGGTGACGTTGGCGATACCGGTGTCGGCGCCGATCGCGCAGCTGCTGATCAAGAACTTCGACGCCGAACTGCACGCCGGGTATGTCACGGTGTCGGTGGCCAAGGGCGCGACGCGGCTGTGGGTGTTGGTACGGGAGGTATTGAAGAACGCCGCCCTGCCCGCGCTCACGATCGCCGGTGTCACCTTCGGCAACCTGCTCGCCGGCGCGGTGATCGTCGAAACCGTGTTCTCCCGTGCGGGATTGGGCCGCTTGACCGAGACGGCGGTGCGCACCCAGGACGTGCCGCTGGTGCAGGCGGTGGTGGTGTTCGCCGCGCTGGTGTTCGTCACGGTGAACTTCCTCGTCGATCTCGTCTATCCGCTGGCGGATCCGCGGCTGCGGTCCCGTGTGCGAGCAAGGACCTCCGCATGACCGTCCTCGACAACGACGTCCGTACCGCACCGACGGTTCCCGATCGCGTGCGCACCGCGACCGCGGCGATCACCGCCGCGCCGGGGCTGACCCTGGCGTGGCTGGTGATCGCCACCGTGCTCGCCTGGGCGCTCGTCCCGTCCCTGTTCACGAAATACGCACCCTTGGAAGGTGATTCGGACGCAAGCTTCAGCGCGCCGAGTCTCGAGCACCTGTTCGGCACCGATCGCCTCGGCCGCGATCTGCTCGCCCGCACCATTTACGGCACCTCGACCACACTCACCGCGACCCTGCTCGCGGTGGCCTTGGGGTTCGTGATCGGGTCGGCGATCGGGCTGCTCAGCGGGTTTCTCGGGGGCCGGGTCGACGCGGTGATCATGCGCTTCGTCGACGTCCTGCTGGCCATCCCGAGCCTGCTGCTGGCCATGACCGTGGTCACCGCGCTGGGCTACGGCACAGTGAATATCGCTGTCGCCGTCGGCATCTCGGCGGTGGCGGCGTTCGCGCGGGTGATGCGCTCGGAGGTGCTCAAGGTCGCGGGCACCGACTACGTCGAGGCGGCGTACGGGTCCGGGGCCGGTTTCGGACGGGTCGTGGTGCGGCACGTGCTGCCGAACTCGGTCTCGGCGGTGCTGTCACTGGCCGCGCTCGAATGCGGCACGGCGGTGCTGGCCGTGGCGGCGCTGGGCTTCCTCGGCTACGGCGCACCGCCGCCGGACCCGGAATGGGGCCTCGCGGTCTCCGAGGGCAGGGACTTTCTGGCCACCTACCCGTGGATCTCGCTGCTGCCCGGCATCGTGATCGCCGTGGTCGTGCTGTCCACCAATCGAATCGGGCGAGCGTTGGGAGAGAAGCGATGAGCGAGAAGGAAACCCTGCTGCGGATCGAGGACCTGTCCGTGCGCTACCGCGTCCGCGGCGCGGACGGGCAGGCCGCGGTCGACGGTGTGTCGCTGACGGTGGGCCGGGGCGAATTCGTCTCGATCGTGGGCGAATCCGGGTCCGGCAAGAGCACCACCATCCATGCCGCGCTGCATCTGTTGCCCCCATCGGCGCGGGTCGAGGCCACGGCACTGGCGTTGAACGGGCACGACACCGCGTCCTGGAACGACCGTAAACTCGCCCGATTGCGCGGCCCGTTCGTCGGTTTCGTGCCCCAGGACCCCGGCACCTCGCTGAACCCGGTCAAACGGGTCGGCACCCAGGTGCTCGAGGCATTGCGACTGCACCGGCGCGTCGAATCCGGGCCGGGGCGCGACCTCGCGGTGGCGAAACTGGCCACGGCGGGATTGCGCGAGCCGGAACGGGTGTACCGGCAGTACCCGCACGAACTGTCCGGCGGCATGAAACAGCGGGTGCTCATCGCTATCGCGCTGGCCAACGACCCCGCGCTGCTGGTGGCCGACGAGCCGACCTCGGCCCTGGATGTCACCGTGCAGAAGGTGATCCTCGACCACCTCGCCCACCTGCGCGACACCCTCGGCCTCGGTGTTCTGCTGGTCACCCACGACCTGGGCGTGGCCGCCGAACGATCCGACCGCCTGATCGTGATGCAGCACGGCCGCATCGTCGAAGAGGGCCCGGCCGGCCGCATCCTGGCCGATCCCCGACACGACTACACGCGCCGACTGGTCGCGGCGGCGCCCACCCAGCAGAGCACCCGCCTGACGAGCACCGAGCCCCGTATCGAACCAGGTGGCCCGTCCGTCTGCGGCCCGGCGTCGGTTCCCGGAGAATCGGTTTCGTCGACAGGGACCGGATCGTCGGCCGTGCGTGCGCGGTCGGCAGCGACGGCCATCAGCTCGTCGCCGCGCCGGGCGACGCCTGTGCCGAAAGCGACCAGGCCACTGCTCGAGGTCCGGGAACTGACCAAGACCTTCGCGCACGGTGGTGTGCGCGCGGTCGACAACGTCTCCCTGGCCGTCCGCGCGGGAACAACGCACGCGCTGGTGGGGGAATCAGGGGCGGGCAAGTCGACCGTCGCCCGAATTGCCGCGGGCTTCACTTCACCGGACTCGGGGCAGGTGTGGTTCGACGGCGCCCGCATCGACGGGCTCTCACGCGGGAAACTTCGTCCGATCCGTCGCGAGATCCAGTTCGTATATCAGAACCCGTATTCGTCGCTCGACCCGAAGTTCACCGTGGAGCAGATCATCGCCGAACCGCTCGTCGCACTCGGCCTGCTCCCGCGTGGGCCACGACGCAGCGATCGGGTGCGCGAACTGCTCGACGAGGTCGCCCTGTCGCGAGAGCATTTGGCGCGCAAGCCTGCCGAACTCTCGGGTGGTCAGCGTCAACGCGTCGCTGTGGCCCGCGCGCTCGCCGCCGGACCGCGCGTGCTGGTCCTCGACGAGGCGGTCTCGGCTCTCGATGTCTCGGTGCAGGCGCAGATCCTGCGTTTGCTGGTCGATCTCCAGCATCAGCAGGGCCTGACGTACCTGTTCATCACCCACGACCTGGGTGTGGTGCGGCTGGTCGCGGACGAGGTGACGGTGATGCGCGCGGGTTCGGTGGTCGAATCCGGTGCTGTCACCGATGTTTTCGAGAACCCCACCCAGGACTACACCCGACGGCTGCTCGAAGCGGTACCGGTCGGTACGGGCACGCCCGTCGCCGTCGACGCCGTGGTGGCGTGATCAGCGAAGCGAAGCTGCACAGAATCGCTCTGATCGTAAGGATTTCCTGGAATGTCGCTACTGCGGATGATGGGCGAATCCGGACGCCAACCGGTCGAAGCGAGGAATTCATGTACGACATTCGACGCCTTGTCCTGTTGCGCGATCTCGCCGAGCGAACCACCATGACCGCCGTATCGGAATTGCACGGGATCACTACCTCGGCGGTCTCGCAACAGTTGCGCATTCTCGAAGAGGAAGTGGGCGCGGTGCTCACCCGCCGTGAAGGCCGGGTGTTGCGCCTGACCCACGCGGGTCGGGTGCTGGTGGACTACACCTCGCGGATCATCACCGCGCTCGAGGAAGCCGAGAGCGCGGTGGCCGCCACCGCCGAGGCCATCACCGGTGTACTCACCCTGGCCACCTTCCGCACCGCGCAGACCCGGCTCGCGCTGCCCGCGGCGGCGAGGCTGATGAACGAGAACCCCGGCCTGCGGGTACAGGTGGTCGACCTGATCCCGGTGGATGCGGTGCCCGCGGTACGCCAGCAGGAGGTCGACATCGCGATCACCTATTCGTACTCGTTCCGGGCTCGGGATCTGCCGCTCGGGCTGTCCTCGGAGTTCCTGTTCGACGATCCGCTCGTGCTGCTCGCCCCACCCGGCCTGCGGGAACGGGCCCGCCAGCAGGGCTTGTCCGCGGTGCGCGACGCCGACTGGATCGCCGCCCGCGACGGCGCGCCGTCGATCGTGTCGGTGATGTACGCCTGCCGTGAGGCCGGGTTCGCCCCGCGGATCGAGCATCGCAGCGGCACCTTCGCCGGGATGGCCGAGATCGTCGACCACGGGCTGGGCGTGGCGGTGGTACCGGAGATGTCGGTGCCACCGGAGTACCGGCACCTGGTCGCCTGCACCATCGCCAACGGGTCGCGCCAGGTCGGCGTGACCTATCGGCAGGCCTCCCTGGAAAGGCCCGCTGTCGCCGCGGCCATACGCATGCTGCGCACCATCGCGGCGCCCGAGCAGTTGGCGTCCTGATCCCGGTCGACGATCGAGAAAAACTGAACGAATCCGGTAGACCGGCTGTCTTGTTCGGTGACATCGGAGGTTCCGATACTGGATTGCGGAGACCGAACGTGGAAAGGAGGTCTCGTGGAATTGCCGAATATCCGGATCGAGGCCGCCGCCACGGCTCCGTCCTGTCGTCGCTGATTTCGACGATCCACTTCATCGCGCCCCGATTCCCTTTCCGGTGAATTCCGGTGCGCCGCACAGATCTGCGTTCGACCGCCGCCGAGCGGTCGTGACGCGACCAGGAGAGTGACACCCGCATGACCGCTGTGGCACCAGCACACACCGTGCACGGTCTCGACGAGGACGCGTTCGCCGACGCGCTCGCGCTGATCGCCGATCGCGCCGCCGAACACGACCGGGCGGGGGCCTTTCCGTTCGCCGCCTTCGAGGCGCTGCGCGCGATCGGCGCGCCCGCGCTCACGGTTCCGGTGGAATACGGCGGTCTCGGTGCGGGTCTCGCCGAGGCGGTCGAGGTGATCGAACGCGTCGGCGCCGCCGACCCGTCGGTCGGACTGATCCTGCAGTGGAACTACACCAACCATCTGAGCCTGCTCCGCGACGACAGCCCGTGGCCCGCAGAACTGAAGGAACTGGTGCTGCGCTCGGCCGCGACGGACGGCGCGCTGATCAACGGGCTCGCCGTCGAACGCGAACTGGGCAGCCTCTCCCGAGGCGGCATTCCGGCCACCACCGCCACCCGGCTGCCGTCGGGGGACTGGCGCATCGACGGTGAGAAGGCCTACGCCACCGGCATTTCCGGGCTGAGCTGGTTCACCGTCACCACCAGCACCGCCGAGCCGAGCCCGCGGGTGGCGACCTTCCTGCTCGACCGCACCGCCACCGACTGGCACGTCGAACCGACCTGGAATCACCTGGGCTTGCGCGCCTCCGATACCCAGTCGGTGGTCTTCGACGGCACGGTCGTCGCCGAGGCCAGGCTCGTCGACCTGCGCGACCCCAACGGCGGCACCGCCAAGATTCGCCGAGCCGGACGCCAATCGCTGCCCCTGCTGTTGGCCGCGAACTACAACGGCGTCGCGATTGCGGCACGGGACTGGCTGGTGCGCTACCTGCACACCAGAGTGCCCACCGCACTGGGTGATTCGCTGGCCACCGTGCCGCGCTTCCACGACCGCGTAGGTGAGATCGAAGCCTGGATCCAGACCAGCCGCGCACTGGTGCGCCAGGGCGTGACCAGCCTGGCCGACGACGAGCACGGGCGCCTGCCCGCACTGGCCAAACACGTGGCCACCTCCACCGCCATCCGGGTCACCGAATCCGCGCTCGACCTGACCGGCAACCCCGGCCTCGACCGACGACATCCGCTCGAACGCCACCATCGCGACGCCATGGTCGGGCGAATCCACTTCCCACAGAGCGATTTCGTACTCGCCGACCTCGGTCGCGCCGCGCTGGCGGCGGGCCGTGCCAAGGAGGAACAGCCGTGACCCGCCGACAGGTCCACCTCAACGTCAACATTCTCAACGCCGGCGTGTTCGGCGGCTCGTGGCGCTTCCCCGGCACCGACCCCGCCGCGAGTTTCACCCTCGACCACTACGTGCGCATCGCCCAGCGCGCCGAGGAAGCCAAGTTCGACGCGATCTTCCTCGCCGACGGGCCCGCCATCCGCGAGGACATCCGGTACCGGCCGTTCAACAGCCTCGAACCGACCGTGATCCTGGCCGCCGTCGCCGCGGCCACCGAGCGCGTCGGCCTCATCGCCACCCTGTCGTCGAGCTACAACGACCCCTACGACGTCGCCCGCCGCTTCGCCTCGCTCGACCTGCTCAGCGGCGGTCGCACCGGCTGGAACGTGGTCACCACCGCCGGTGTCGACGCGGCGCGCAACTTCGGCTTCGACGCCGAACCGGCCCACGCCGCCCGCTACGAACGCGCCGCCGAATTCGTCGAGGTGGTGCGCGCGCTCTGGAACAGCTGGGAGCCCGACGCGCTGATCGGCGACAAGGCCACCCACCGCTTCGCCGACTACACGCGCATCCACGCCGTCGATCACCACGGCCCGCACTTCGACGTGGCCGGTCCGCTGAATGTTCCGCGCTCGCCACAGGGCGAACCGGTGGTCGTGCAGGCCGGTGCGTCGAAAGACGGCCGGGCACTGGCCGCCCGGGTCGGCGAGGTGATCTTCACCGCCGCCCAGACCGCGGACGAGGCGGGGGAGTACTACCGCGACGTGAAGGCGCGTGCCGTCGGCTACGGGCGCAGGGCCGAGGACGTCCTGATCCTGCCCGGCCTGTCCACCGTGCTCGGTTCCACCGAAGCCGAGGCCGCCCAGCGCCGTGAACTGCTGGCCGAACTCGTGCCACCGGACTACGCGCTCGATCGGCTCGCCACCCAGCTCGGCGTCGACCGTGACGATCTCACCCTCGACGGCCCGCTCCCGTGGCACCTGCTGGCCGACCCCGACGAGGCGGGCGGGTCACAGACCTTCTACAAGATCGCCCTCGGCCTCGCCCGGCGCGAGAACCTGACGGTGCGCCAGCTGCTGCGACGCCTCGGCGGCGGCGCGGGCCACCGCATCGTCACCGGCACACCGGAACAGGTCGCCGACGCGATCATCGACTGGGTCGAGGCGGGCATAGCCGACGGCTTCAACCTGATGCCCGATGTCCTACCCGGCGGCTTCGACGACTTCGTCGACGGCGTCGTGCCGATCCTGCGCGAGCGCGGCGTGTTCCGCACCGACTACGAGGCGACCACCCTGCGCGGTCACCTCGGCCTGCCCGTCCCCACCTACCCGGGCACCATCGCAGAAGGGGCTGCCTGATGGCACGCAGACTGCACTTCCTCGTCAACGTCGGCAGCGCCGGCTACCACCCGGCCGCCTGGCTCGAACCGACCCTGCCCGCCGACGCCTTCATCCAGCTCTCGCACTACCAGCGGGTCGCGGCCGAGGCCGAACGCGGCGGACTCGACGGCCTGCTGTTCCCGGATATCCCGGTGCAGCAGCCCGGCATCGCCCGAGCGCCCGCCGCCACGCTCGATCCGATCCTGCTCAGCTCGGCGCTGGCCGTGACGACCGAGCGCATCGGGCTGATCCCCACCGCGACCAGCTCGCTGAACCTGCCCTACAACCTGGCCCGGCGGATCCTCTCGCTCGACCACGTCAGCGGAGGTAGAGCCGGTTGGAATGTGGTCACCACCTTCGAACCGAACGCCGCCCGCAACTTCGGCATCGCCGAGCTGCCCGAGCGCGACGAACGGTACCGGCGTGCCGCCGAGTACGTCTCGCTGACCGAGAAGCTGTGGGACAGTTGGGAATCCGACGCGCTGATCGGCGACCAGGAAGCCGGTGTCTTCGCCGATCCGGATCGGGTACACGCGGTGGATCACCGGGGCGAGTTCTACTCCGTCGCCGGTCCACTGAATGTGCTGCGCTCCCCGCAGGGCCGCCCGGTTCTCGTGCAGGCCGGAGCCTCCCCGCAGGGCCGGGCCTTCGCGGCCGCCCACGCCGAGGCGATCTACACGACCCAGCTCAGCCTGTCTGCCGCGCGTAGCTTCTCGGCCGAGATCCGCTCGGCAGCGGTGGCTTCCGGCCGCGATGGCGACGCTATCCGGATCCTTCCCGGCCTGGTCCCGGTGATCGGGTCCACCGAAGCCGAGGCCCGCGCACGGTTCGACGAGTTGCAGGGGCGGCTGCACCCCGACAGCGCTCCGGTGCGCCAGTTCGCCCGCTGGCTCGGCTATCCCGACGTCGACCTCGACCTCGACTCCCCGCTGCCGCACCAGCTCACCACGCTGCCCGCCGACCGGATCGGACCGCAGGGCTTCTTCGCCTCCCTCACCGGCTACGCGCTCGAAACCGGCCACACCGTGCGGCAATTGCTCACCGAGTTCCTGGGCGGGCACCGCGTGGTGATCGGGACACCACAGACGGTCGCCGACCACATCGAGCTGTGGCACCGCAACGCGGGCATCGACGGCTTCACCATCATCCCGGCCGTCCTGCCCGGCTACCTCACCGACTTCGTCGACCAGGTCGTGCCCGAATTGCGCAAGCGCAGGCTCTTCCGCCGCGAATACGAACACACCACCCTGCGCGGTCACCTCGGCCTGTCCGAACCCGCGAACTCCTTTGCCCGCGAAACTGTTTCCACGACCTGAAAGTGACAACCCACTCCATGACACTGCGACACCTCGGCCGCACCGGCGTACTGGTGAGCCCACTCACGTTGGGCGCCATGAACTTCGGCGCCTGGGCCAACCCCGACCACGACGACGCGGCGACGATCATCCACCGCGCCCTGGACGCGGGCATCAACGTCGTCGACACCGCCGACGTGTACTCCCAGGGTGAGAACGAACAGATCGTGGGTAAGGCCCTGCGCGGCCGCCGCGACGACGTGGTCCTCGCCAGCAAGTTCCACGGCCAGATCGGCACCGACCCGAACAGTCGCGGCAACTCCCGGCGCTGGATCGTCCGCGCCGTCGAGGACTCGCTGCGCCGTCTCGGCACCGACCACCTCGACCTGTACCAGGTACACCGCCCCGACCCGGACGTCCCGCTGGAGGAGACGCTGCGGGCGCTGGACGATCTGGTGCGCGCGGGCAAGATTCGCTACTACGGCACCACGACGTTCGAACCGCATCAGCTGGTCGAGGCGCAATGGGTGGCTCAGGACCGCAACCTGGCGCGGCCGGTCACCGAACAGCCGCCGTACTCGATCCTGGCTCGCGGCGCCGAACGCGCCACCTTGCCGATCGCCGAACGGCACGGCCTGGGCGTGCTCACCTGGAGTCCGCTCGCGGGCGGCTGGCTCTCCGGCCGCTACCGGGCGGGGGAGACCGCGCCCGAGTCGAGCAGGCTCACTCGGCAGCCGCACCGGCACGACCCCGAACTGGTCGCCAACCAGCGCAAGCGCGCCGCCGCCGAGGAATTGGCGAAACTCGCCGACGAAGCCGGCCTGTCGCTGGTGCATCTGTCGTTGGCGTTCGTACTCCAGCATCCGGCGGTGAGCACCGTCATCATCGGGCCGCGCACCCTGGCCCACCTCGAGACCCAGCTCGGCGCCGTCGACGTGCGGCTGAGCACCGAGGTGCTCGACCGCATCGACGAGATCGTCGCGCCCGGAACCGCACTCAGCCCCGCCGACGAGGGCTACCTGCCGCCCTCGCTCACCGACGCGGCCGTCCGCCGCCGCACCACGATCGGAGCCACCCGATGAGCCTGTCCGACCTGCGCTTGCTCGGCCGTACCGGAGTCCGGGTGAGCCCGTATGTGCTCGGCACCATGAACTTCGGTTCCCGTGGCGGCACCACCCACGAAGAATCGATCGCGCTGATCCATCGGGCTCTGGACGCCGGAATCAACATCATCGACACCGCCGACACCTATTCGCGGGGCGAATCCGAGATCATCGTCGGGAAGGCGCTGCGCGACCGTCGCGACGAGGTGATCCTGGCCAGCAAGTTCCACAACGCCGTCGACGACGACCCCACCCACCGAGGCAACTCCCGGCGCTGGATCGTCCGTGCCGTCGAGGACTCGCTGCGTCGCCTCGACACCGACCACCTCGACCTCTACCAGGTGCACCGCCCTGAATCGGTGACCGCACTCGAAGACACCGTCGCCGCTCTCGACGACCTTGTCCGCGCGGGCAAGATCCGCTACTACGGCACCTCGGTCTTCTCGCCCGGCGAACTGGTCGAAGCCCAGTGGATCGCCGACCGGACCAAGGCCAATCGCTCTGCTGCCGAACAGGTTCCGTATTCACCGCTGATTCGCGGCATCGAACGCGAGACCCTGCCGATCGCCCGCAAGTACGGACTCGGCGTCATCACTTACGGCCCGCTCGCCGCGGGGTGGCTCTCCGGTGAGTACCGCCTCGGCGCACCTCAACCGAGTTCGCATCGGGCCGAACTGATCCCGGGTCGATTCGACATCGACGCACCCGCCAACGCGGCCAAACTCGCCGCCGCCGACGCGCTCGCCGTCCTCGCCGAGGAATCAGGGCTCACGCTCATCCAGCTCGCGATCGGTTTCGTGCTCGCCCACCCCGATGTCACCGCAGCCATCATCGGCCCGCGTACCGGCGAACACCTCGATGCCTATCTGGGTGCGGTCGATGTCGTCCTGAGCGAGGAGATCCTCGACCGCATCGACGAGATAGTCCCACCCGGCACGATCTTCGCCGACCGTGACACCGGCAAGATCCCCGACGCGCTGGCCGACCCCGCCCTGCGCAGACGCGCCGCCTAACCCATCCAGTGATCGCTGAGGGAGACGTAATCCCTCTTCCTCAGCGATTTCCGGGTGGCGGCAGCGACTTCGGTTGATTGTTCGCCGCCCGGCACACGGGATCACCGTCGCGATCCATCGGCGCGGATCGAGGCCGTGCCGGTGTTGTGCTCGCTCCCAACCGGTGTTGTGCTCGCTCCTACGCTCGGCGATGCACCGAGCGGCTGGTCACGCCGACGTACTCGCCGCGTTCGTGAACGTCGGTTTCCAGCCCAGTTCGGGAGCGATCAGGTGCACGGTGTCGTGCAGGATCTGCTCGTAATCCTCACGGTGGAATTCGTAAGGCAATTCCAGGCGCAGCTCCGAGGTCTGCGCGAGCACCGGGTCAGCTCGCAGCTGTTCCAGGATCTGCTCCGCGGTGCCGACGATGTCCGGCGCGAACAGAATTCGGCGTTCACCTTGCGGGCCGAGAGTGCGGTCGTGGCGGCTCGCGGCGTAGGCACGGTAGCGCTCGCGGGTCGCAGGGTCGGCGCTGTCGAACGGCACGATCACACGTCCGACCGCCACGCGGGCGGGTCGAGCCGGGTCGATCAGGCGGCGGTAGTCCGCGATCAGGGTCAGCTGGGAGGTGGTGAAATCGTCACTGGCGTCACCGAAAACGATGTTGCCGCTGAGCAGGTTCAGTCCGTTCTCCGCGGTCCAGTGCACGGATCGGACGCTCCCGCCGCCGTACCACACACGATCGGCGAGGCCGGGGCTGTGCGGCTGCAGACGGGGACGCTGAGTGTTGCCCGGCGAGTGGATGACGGTGTCGGCGTCGCCGAGATAGTCGCCACGCAGGTTCTCGAGCAGACGGGCCACGCGACCGTAGGACAGGTCGAAGGTGCGCCAGTCGCCATCGAAGACCAGATCACCGATGAGATCGGCGTGCGGTGGGGTGCCCGCGCTGAAACCGGGCTGTAGTCGGCCCTGCGACAGCACATCGGCCAGCGACAGGTCCTCGGCCAGACGGAACGGGCTCTCGTAGCCGATGGGAATGACCGCGGCGCCCAGCTCTACTCGGCTGGTGCGCTGGGCGGCGGCGGCCAAAAAGACCGCCGCCGAACCCACGCCGTGCTCGAGATGACGCTGCCGGATCCACGCACCGTCGAAACCGAGGCGCTCACCGTACTCGAACAGCTGCAGCGTGTCCTCGAGCCCGGTGTACGGATCGTCGTCGAGGTAGTTGCCCGGCGTCAGGAACGCCAGCGTGCTGATCTGCGGTGTGCTCATCCCTGGCGCTCGTAGGGGATCTTTTCCCCCGCCTCGACCGCGATCGGGAGCCTGTTCTCGGCGGGCGGCAGCGGGCAGGTCGCGAGATCGGTGTAGGCGCACGGCAGGTTGACCGCTCGATTGAAATCGAGCACGACCGTGCCGTCGGGCGCCGGAGTCGAGACCTGCACAATGCGATTCGCGGCGTAGGTGGTGACTCCGGAAGTGGTATCGGTGAACAGCACCGACAGGTCACCGGGATTCCGGCCGGGGAACGCGGTCAGCCGCAGCGGTTGACCGTCGATGTCGAACTCGACCTGTCCCGGTGCGTCGTAGACATGCTCGAGCCCTTCGACCGAGGCGCCGACCGTGGTCGGTCGCGGCTGCTCGAAGCGCACATAGCGACCCGTCACCACCCACTTCGGGTCCGGCGCGAACGCGGGTGTGCCCCGAAACGCGGTGCGCAACTGGTTGTTCGGGTGCCGAGGGCGGACGATGTCGTTGCCACCACGGCGGGCGACCTCGATCACCGCGTCACCCCACACGGCGTTCACCCCGTCGCGCTCGGCGATCGCGCCGAACTCGTAGCGCCCCCGCACCGGTGTCCCCGCGACGACCAGTTCCTCGCCCTCGTCGAGCACCACGACCACACCGTCGGCACCGGTGGACCAGGTGCCGGGCGCGTCGGTGAACCGCTCCGGAGTTTCGGTGAGCCAGTGCAGGTTGGTGATGGCCAGGAATCCGTGCCGGTCGGCCAGGCGCGCCTCCTGCTGACGGTGCCATTGCTGCCATTCGGCGGTGAAACTGTCTACCTCGGCGACCGGGGTCTCCTGTGTTGCCATGATATCGATACAACCCCACACCACCGCCGACGAACAGAATTGCGCTCAGCCCGAACACAAGTCACCCGCTGTCGCTGCCGCGACAATCGACGGTGTGGTGACTGTTTCGTCGCTATCGTGGAAACGTATCCCGGTGGAGGGAGAGCCACGATGGCTACTGTGACGTTGTACCGCTACGTCGCCCAGCTCGAGGCGGTGCTGGTGAACCAGCGGCACCGTGAGGGTCTTGATGCGAGCCCCATCGCAGTCGAGTTTTACGAACTGCGGCCGCACCGACCGTCGGATCGTTGGCTCGAGCGGGGGTGGACCACATTTCGTAGAGAACGGGTGGATCCAGCTCCGACACCATCCTCCTCGCGCTGTGAGATTGCGGCGACTGAGGATGAGCACACTCGGTGGTCCCAGGCCGAAGGCGCGGCACTGCACGCGCTGCGTGGTACCGAATTGCAGCTCGTCCACGACCTGGGGTGCACGATCGGCGGGTTCCCGCCCCAGCTGCTGACGGCAGTGGGGAGGCGAGCGGCGAGGAGCCGCCGCGACCACGTGGAATCACAGCGTGCGCTGGACGAGTTCCGGCAGCGGCTGCGCAGCATCGACCAGAGATATCGGCCGATCCGGGCACAGCTCGCGACGCGGGTGCGGGAAGCAGCGGCGCGGGCTGGGGCAGAGCGGCAACGCTTGGATACAGCCCTGAGCCGAGCTGCCGCCTCCAGCGAACGGGCCGACTCACGCCGCATCCCGGAGCCGCGCCCCACACACCCCTCACCCAACCCGCACATCAGCACCTACACCAGTTTCGGGGTCGGTGGCCACTTCGGGATCTGAGCGGAGGGTGCAGGGTTCTCGCGGCTGCTAGGGGTGCTGCGGCCGTGCTGTGCCGGCACGCAGCGTCTCACGGCCGATTCGGTCACGCGGCGTGGGAGAGGAAGGTTGATCGTTCGAACTCGCGGTGCCGCACCGCGTGGACGAACGCGGTGTATTCGAGGTGGTCGAAGAAGAGCCTGGCGGTGCCTGTCGAGGCTCGGCATTCCGGCGCGGCGCTGAATTCGTAGAGGTCGTCGGATGCTCGGGTGATCGTCAGGGCGCCACGGATGGGCCGGTCTGCTCGGATCGCGGCCTGGAGGGCCTCGAACTGATGGTGGTCGAGGGTCAGGCATTCCTCGAGGGGGACAGGGTGTGCCGCGGTGGCGACCGGGCGCGCGAGTTTGTCGTCCCAGATGAGGGTGCGGTGGTTGTCGCGGTAGACCATCACGCACGCCTGTTGCGGGGAACTGGCGGCCGCTTTGCGGAAGTGAGCAGCGGGCGGTGTCGGTAACGACATGGTGGATCCTTTCGAACAGCGCTGCCGGCGACGGTGCCGGCAGCGCGGGCACACACTAGGGGAGACTGCCGATAGCCGCGAAATTGCAGGGGCGGGCGTAGTCGTCGTGGTCGATCGGCTGTTCGGGTCGCCAGTCGGTGGCGTAGGTGATGCCGGGGTCGGCGATCGTCCATCCGTCGAAGAAGGTCTGGAACTGCGCGCGGGTGCGCAGGGTGACCGGTGTGCTGGCATCGGTGAAGACCGCCGCGCCTGCGGAGACCTGTGCTTTGATCTCCGCGCCCGCGTCTTCGAGGGACACGTGTGTCATGGCGATGTGGCTACCGGGGGCGAGGGCGTCACGCAGCTGCGCGACGATCTTGCCGGGCTCGCTGGCGTCGGTGACCCAGGGAAGCACCGAAACCAGTAGCAGCCCAACGGGTTCGGTGAAGTCGATCAGGCGCTGGGTATCGGGGTGGGCGAGAATGCGCGCGGGCTCGCGCAGATCGGCGTCGACCATCGTCGCGGTGTCGGTGACGCCCTGTTCACGCAGCAGGTCGCGGGCCCGGTTGATCGCTTCTTCGTCGTTGTCGACGTACACGACGCGGGAATCGGGGGCGAGCTCGCGCGCGACCTCGTGGGTGTTGCCGCCGGTCGGCAGGCCGGACCCGATGTCGAGGAACTGGCGAATGCCGGTGCCGGCCATGTAGCGAACGGCGCGGGCGAGAAACCGGCGATTGTGCTGGGCCCACAGGGGATAGAAGGGGATGTCGGCGTAGAGCCGATGAATGAACGGCAGATCCGATTCGAAGATCACCTCGCCGGTGACCATGTGGTGATAGATGCGTGCGGAGCTGGGTTTGTTGGTGTCGATCGGGCGTGGCTCGAAGTCGCTGTCGGACATCGTGATTCCTCTGCGGTTGCGGTGGTGCCGGTCTATCGCTGAATGGTGGGGCGGCTGCGGAGGCCGCGGACGAGGTGTTCCATGAACTGACGTGAGTCGTGGGGGCTCAAGGCGGTCATCGCCAGGCGGTTGAAGATCTTGTCGCGGATACCGACGGCGGGTTTGTCATCGATGTAGCGGATCTCGCCCTGCGCTTCGATGACGGCCATCTCGAGATCGCCGGCCGCTCCCGGGGAGGGCACGCGAACCAGGATGTAGCGGTCTTCCATGCCGGCGCCGGGTGCCTGGTGGGTGAAGGGCATGACCTGGATCTGGATGTTGGGCCGGGCGGACAGCTCGAGCAGGTGGGTGATCTGGTCGAGCATCACCGCGTCTCCGCCGTAGGTGCGGCGCAGGCAGGATTCGGACAGGATCGCGTGGAACTCGGGTGCTCCCCGCGCGAGCAGGATTCGCTGACGCGCGACGCGGGCTCGGACGTAGTCGTCCACGGTGACCGCGTCCGGATCGTCGGGGTCGAGTTGGAGGGGTTCGTGCAGCGCGCGGATGTAGCTCTCGTGCTGGAGCAGGCCGGGAACGATCTCGGCAGCGGTCTCGCGTAGTCGGTCCGCCACCGCCTCGAGGTCGACGAGCAGTCGCAGTTCCTCGATGTAGGCGCGGCGGTAGCCGGAGTTCCAGAATCCGCGGCGATGGCTGTCTTCGCGGAGATCGAGCAGGATCGCGATGTAGTCGTGGTCGGTGACGCCGAGCTGCCTGACCAGCTCGTCGAGTGCCTGGGCGCTCAGATTGCCCGTGCCGCTGATCACCGCCGCGATGCGGGACTGGCTCACCCCGATCATCTTTCCCGCGTCGGCCTGGGTAGTGCGAGACCGGCGCAGAAGCGCGTCGATCTCTCGACCTAGCAGCACTTTTCGTGCGGTTCGTGCCATGGATCCCACCGTATCGGGCTGCTGGGCGGCGGCTGCCACCTGTTTCGCAATCCTGATTATCAGGTTAGATTATCAACCACGATTATTTGGCGAACAAGTCGGAGGGTGTATCCGAACTGCGACATACCCTGCGGCGCAAGAAGAGTGGGGCCCACTCATGGACGTCACCGACCCAGACACCCTCCGCGGCACTCTCGATGCCGGAGCCGCGAACAGCTGGGGGCAGCGACTTCGGACCTATCGTCGCGCTCGATTAGGGCTCAGCCGTGGGGATTTCGCCGAGTTGATCAACGATCGGGCTCGCCGCGACAGCGTCAATGTCGCGTGTTCGGAACGACACATCGCGCGCTGGGAACTCGGCGAGGTCCGCAGGCCCAGTAAGTCCTATCGCGTTCTGCTGGCTGCGCTCGGCGCACCGGTTCCCGAGATCGACTCCGTCCTGTCCTCGCCGGGCCTGAATGTGGGGTTCGCTCGTGAAGTGGTGTCACAGGCTCCCGAGTTCGTCGGTGCCGGTACGCGGCGCGGCGCGGATGCGACGCTGCTGGAGGCCCTCGCGACCGCCGTGGTCGGTTCCGCTGACATCCTGACGCCCTGGCTGCCTTCCCTTGACGTTCCCGAGATGCCCTGCGACACAGGGTGCCTCGATCTCGATGCGGTGCGCAGCGCCACCTCGGGATTGCGGGAACGCGATCAGCGACACGGTGGTGGCTCGGTCGCGCGCACGGCCGTCGATCTCCTGAAATCGACGACCGCGCTGCTGGCCGGATACCGCGGACACACGACGCTCGCGCACGCACTGCTGGTCGCCACCGCCGATCTGGCCCGGCTGATCGGGTGGGCCTACCACGACATCGGTGACCAGCATCGCGCCCGCCAATACGCCACCATGGCTTTGGTTTCCGCGCGGCGAGCGGGTGCGGACAGCCTGGTCGCGTCAACGCTCTACGTGCTGGGGCGGATCAGCTTGATCGAACGCGACCCGCGCGTCGCTCTGCGGATGTTCCAACTCGGCCAGCTACCTGCCCAAGACGCCACCGGCGGTGGGGAATCGGCGCGCTTGTATGCCAATGAGGCCTGGGCGCACGCGATGATGGGCGACGCCGACCGGATGCGGACCGCGCTCGCCCGCGCCGAAGACGAGATCGCCCGGGTCGCAGATCATCCCATCGACCCGTGGACCCGGGTGTTCTTCACCCCCGGAGAGTTCACCGGGATGCGATCGGTGATCTACAACGAGTACGCCCTGACAGCTCGCGGACAGACCGCGCAACATTACACAGCGGAAGCCGTCGACGCCGCTCGCGCCTCGTTGGCCGCGTCCACGCCGGGACGACCTGCCCGCAGCATTCTGTTCGACAACATCACCATCGCCACGGGCACCTTCCGCCTCGGCCAGATCGATGACGCGGTCTCCGTCGCGACGGCTTGCCTGGACATGACCGGTCAGGTCGACAGCGGGCGAGTCGGCGACCGGCTGGGGCAGCTGGTGCACGCCGCGAGTCTCGCGTCCTCGCGATCCGATGTTCGCGATCTCT
Source organism: Nocardia sp. NPDC055165 (assembly GCF_053606985.1). NCBI lineage: Bacteria > Bacillati > Actinomycetota > Actinomycetes > Mycobacteriales > Nocardiaceae > Nocardia > Nocardia sp. NPDC055165. The sequence continues at coordinate 95,084 of NZ_JBSGSS010000002.1, read as the reverse complement.
GTCAGACGATCCGGCGGGCCGTCCGCACCGCCCGGCACACTCCACACCACCTGACCGAACATCGCCTCGCGACCGCGTAGCAATGTCGACGCAACCCGACGATGTCATCCCCACACAGCGGCATTTACGACATGCCCTGTCGAATGTCATTGTCGCAGAGATTATTCGGCGATGTACTCGGCTCATGACTACGACGACACCGAGACGTGGCCATCGGGCAATGGGCAGACGCCGGTGAGCCGGGTGTGTGTAGCTGTGACGCACGCAGGCGGCTCCGCCGCGAAGCCCGACAGCCGCGCTGGGGAGAACACACGCGTGCGGACCGCCGAGGGGTTACTGGAGGCCCGTCAGTTACTGCTCGCCGTCGCCGGGAACCTGCAGGGCGGGTCGCCGCTGATCGGATGGGCACGCGAGCTGGCGGATCTGCACGCGACTCTGTTCACCGCGTCGGTGTCGACCACCCGCCGGCCTGCCGACTTCGACGCGCCTACCACCAGCGGCCGGATCAACACCGTCATCGGCTTGATCGACGAGTGGTCGGCCTGCCATCTTCCTCGCCCCACCTCGGGCCGCCGGCACACCCATTCCCTCGGCGAGGTGATCAGCCACGTGGCAGACACCTACACCCACGTTCAATGGACACTGCGCCACACCAAGAGCGCCGAACACCAGCACCACGCCGCTCTGCGCTTTGCTCAAGTCCAGGAAGGCTATGCCGACCTGGTCGAGGAAATTCGAGCCCTGCGCGTCGCGCTCCCGCTGGGCCGGGGCCACCAACCCGCCCCATAGCGGGCGAGGACTCCAGTGTTCAGGTGGGTGTTGGTGTCCCTCTGGTACGGCGGAGTCGCCGGGTGTGGCCGACCTCGTCGGCGGCCAGGAATCCGGACAGGATCGGGATGGGCTGGTCGGCGCAGGATTCGGCTGGTACGCCGGCCTCGATGACGCGCCCCGCGTCGACCATCACGATCCGGTCGGCGCGGTGGAGGTGGGTACGCAGATCATGGGTGATCATCAGAATCGCGGCGCCGGTTCGATGCCGGTAGCTGTCGAGGTACTCCAGGATTCGGCTGGTCAGCGGCGCGTCGAGCGCGGTGGTGATCTCGTCGCACACCAGGACAGCGGGTTCGGCGCCGAGTGCTCGCGCGAGGGCGGCGCGTTGAAGCTGGCCGCCGGACAATCCCGCGGGATATCGAAGTGCCTGCCGCGCATCGATACCCAAGTCGTTCAGCAACTCGTGAGCGTACCGGCGGGCGGTGTCTCGGTCGACTCCGCGCAGCCGGACGGAGGTGGCCGCGACCTGGTCGAGAATCGTGCGCCGAGGGTCGAACGAGGCTGCCGACTCCTGCCACACGTACTGAACGGCGGCGATCTGTGCGCGACGACGCCGGCGCAGCGGGGCCAGTGGTTCGCCGTCGAGCAGCACGTGGCCGCTGTCGGGACCGACCAGTCCGGCGATCGTACGACCGATCGTCGACTTACCCGCCCCGGATACGCCGACCATCGCGACGAGTTCACCGCGATGCAGATCGAGGTCGACACCGCGCAGAATGCGCGAACGTCGATGGGAGACAGCGAGATCGCGCAGTCGCAGAACAGGCGGTGACACCGCGGACGCTCGTCGTCGGGGCGGTGCGGCCACCGGCGCGGGTCGGTCGCTGTCGTGGAGCCGACCCACGCGCACGAACAGCGTCCGGTCGCTGACCCGGTCGACGGCGACGGTGTCGTGGGTGACGAGCACTACGGCTTTGCCTGTCCGACGCAGCCGGTCGAGTCCGGTGAGCAGGGCGGCTCGCGCGAGGGGATCCAATCCGACTGTCGGTTCATCCACGATGAGCACATCGGGATCCGACATCAGCACCTGCGCCAGCGCGAGCCGGGTACGTTCGCCGCCGGAGAACTCGAACGGATACTTGCCGAGCATGGTGGCCATTGTGTGGTCGGACACCTCGAACGCCGCGGCTGTCAGCACGTCGGCAACGTGGCCGCGCCGGGTGGCCCTGTCGGTGCGCGGCAGCCCGAGGCGACGTCGACGCAGGCGTTCCAGTTCGGCCAGCGCGGTGCCGATTCTGCGAGCGGGGTTCAGGGTGGACGCCGCGTGCTGGGGCAGGTAGCCGATCCGGACTCTGTTCTGCGGGCCTCGGCACCGAATGCTGCCCGCGACCACAGTTCCCGCTACGGCGACACCCGCTATCGCCGTAGCGATGGTGGTCTTACCGGCACCGGAGGGACCGAACAGCGTGACGATTTCGCCGGCGTGCACGTCGAGGTCGATGTCGTCGACGAGGACGGTCCGGCCCGCGGTGACCCGTAGCGCACGCACACTGATGAGCGGCTCAGCCATCGCGGTCACGGGTGGCCAGGCGTGCGGCGTGGGTGCGAGGGTCGGCGAGCAGGTCGTCGGCGAGCAGATTGACCCCGACGATGAGCGCCACGATCAACAGCGCGGGCAGGGCCACCGACCAGGGCGCGATGGTCAGTGCGTCCTTGTTGGCCGCGACCGACACCGCCCAATCGGTCGAGGTGGTGTCGAATCCGAGGCCGAGGAAGTTGGCCGACGCCAGAAAGTACACGGCAGCGGTGAACCGCAACGCCAGATCGGCGGCGATCGGCCGGGACATCTCGGCAACCGCGTAGTTGCCGTATCGGAAGGCTCGGCTCTCGCCCTGCATCCGCAACGCGTCCATGACCGTACCGTGGACAGTCCCGCGGGCCGTCATGCGAACGAATCGCGCGATCGGCGCGACGAGCACGAAACCGATCGCACACGCGATCGCGACCGCTGAGCCACGAGTGCGCAACGCGGCAACCATGATGATGAGCAACGAGGGCAGACACAGCAGCACATCCATCGGGCGCATCAGCAACTCGTCCACCCACGCGCGTGGCGCCGCGGCGGCCGCGACACCGATCAGCGACCCGAGGAGATAGGCGACGGCGACGGTCACGGCCGCGACGACGAGGAATGTCCGTCCGCCGGTGAGTGCGGCGGCCAGCACGTCACGCCCGAGCCGGTCGGTACCGAACGGTGACCAGTCCGACGGCCCGAACGGCGACTGACGGTGCGGTGGCGCCCCCACGGCGAGAAACGGCCCCACGGTCGCGACGAGTACCGGCACCGCGACCAGCACGCTGTAGATCCAGCGGCGCACGGTCATCGGCGGATGCCTTCGGCCGCCACCGGCACCATGCGTTGCCCGGCGATATCGATGAGGGTGTTGATCGCGATCGCGACGACACCGGTGATCGCGACGATCGCGAGGATGACCGGGTCGTCACGGTTGCCGATGGCACCGATGAGCGCCGACGCGATGCCGGGCACCACGAACACCGCCTCCACGATGAGCACACCGGAGAGCAATCCGTCCCCGGTGCGCCCGAGTTCCTGCATCGCGGGCGCGAGCGCGTTGGGCGCGACATGCCGGGCCAGCAGCGACATCCGGCCGACGCCGAGCCGGCGGGCCTGGGCGATGTAGGGCTGATCCATCACATCGATGACACCGGCGCGGACCAGCCGAACCAGGGGAGCGGCGACGCGAGCGACCATCACGATCAGCGGCAGCACCAGGTATTCCGGACGGTCGAGCAGGGTGTCGAGGTCGGTCCCGAGGAAGGTGGCGGGCAGCAGGTCGAGATCGAGGGCGATGTAGCTGACGAGCAGGACCGCGAGCACGAAATCCGGAATGGAATCGAGCCCGATACTGACGGCGCTGACAATCCGATCACACCACGATCCCGGTGCCGAGCCCGCGGCGAACCCGGCCGTGACGGCGACAGGGACCAGCAGCGCCAAGGCCAGCACGGCCATCAGCGCGGTGGTCAGGAACGGGTCGGCGATCACGTCGCCGACCGGGTGCCCGTTGGCGTAGGACACGCCGAAGTCGCCGACCACGGCGCCGGCGAGCCAATCCAGGAAACGCTGGACCGGTGCGACGTCGAGGCCGAGCAGATGCCTGGCCGCCGCGCGCTGCTGCTCGCCGAGGACGTCGTTGCTCTGCACGTCGGCAGCATCGCCGGGCAACAGCAATGAGAGCACGAACACCAAGACCAGCAGCACGCCGAGCTGGCCGATCCCGATGACGCTGCGGCGCAGCAGGAATCGGGTGAACGGGGTCGACAAGCGCACGGACGCTACCGGATACCGACCACGATGCGGTCGTCACCGTACTGCCAGACGATGCCGGCCTCGGCGAATCCCGCGTCGCGGGCGAAGGCGACGTAGTCGTGCACGGTCGGCCGATCGTGCACGGTGTGCTCGAATCCGCCGTCGCGGGCCCGCACGAGTTCGGCGAGTTCGGGTGCTCGATTCACTGCGTCCCACCAGGCGGCCCAGTCCTCGGCGCCCGCGGTTCCTCGTCGCTCGGCGCGGCGTGCGGTCATCGATGTACCCAGGGCATCGAGCCGGGTACCGCCAGGACCCTCGTAGAGGTGGTCACCGTCGACGAACAACCCGCCCGGCTTCAGCGCTTGCGCGCAGGTCTTGATCAGCGCACGCAACGGATCACGATTCATCCAGTGCAGGGCGGTGGTGCTGACGAACGCGTCCGGGACTCGCTCCAGATCCAGTGCGTCGAGCCATCCCTCGGATCGCAGGTCGGCATTCACTGTCCGGAAGCGTGGCGAAGCCAAGGCCGGTTCGGCGAGACCGAGCAGCAGCGGATCGGCGTCCACGCCGACAACGCGGGCGTCGGGGAACCGGTCGAGCAGCCGCTGCGACAGGGTTCCCGGACCGACCCCGAGATCGACGATCAACAGGTCGTCGCGGTCACCGAGTTCGTCCAATACATCGCCGATCACCTCGAATCGCTGTTCGCGATCGGGCATGTAGTGCTCCTGCTGGCGGTCCCAGCGTTCGAGCCAGTACCGCGCCGTCGCCGCGTCCAGTCCGGTCATCGAGCATTCACCTCGTCGAATCGGGCCCAGCCGTGCGAGTTCGGTACCGCGGCGGGCAGTTGCTGAAAACGATCGCCCGCGGCGCTGTTCCAGGCGGTGTTGCCGAAGAAGACGAATCCGCCACGGTCGTACAGGATTTCGTGCATCGTTCGGTAGATCGCCGCACGTCCTTCCACGGTGGGTGTCGACTGTGCCTTGACGTAGAGCGCGTCGAACTCGCCATCGGACCACTTCGTCCGATTCTGCGGCGACCCGGTGAGCAGTCGTGACGCGAAATGGTTCGGAACGGGCAGCGGCCCGGACTGGCCCATCGTGAGATGGCCGGTGTTGAGCGCGTCGGTGTAATAGGTGTCCTTGGAACCGAGAACGACGTTGACCTTCACCCCACAGCGGCCCGCGTGTTCGGCGAAAAGCCTTGCCGACTCCACGAAGCCGTGCGCCACCGGCGCGGTGAACAGGTCGAACGACAGGTCACGCACCCCGGCGCGGCGCAGCAACCGGCCCACCTCGTCGGGATCGTAGGTGTGTTGGGGCAGGTCGGCGTAGTACTGGAAGCCTTTGCCGAACACATCGTTGCCGACCTCGCCGTTGCCCTCGAGCGCGACCTTGACCAGCTCGTCGCGGTCGAGCATCCGCATGACCGCCCGGCGGACATCAGGGTTGTCGAACGGGGCACGGTCGGTCTTCATCGCGAAGAAGTAGATGCCACTGTTGGGGGTCGCCGCGAGCGTCAGGCCGCGCCGACCCTGCAGGGTCCGTGCTGCCGACGGGGTGAGGTTGTCGGCGTAGTCGATCTCGCCGCTCTGTACCGCTGCGAGCCGGGCATCGGACTCCGCGCTGACGATGCGCAGTCGCCGGATCGACGGGGCGCCGTCCCAGTAGCGATCGTTGGCGGTAGCAACGAATTCCCTGCCCGCCGTGAAGGACTCGAACACGAAGGGGCCGGTCCCCACCGGCCGCTCGAAGTCGGTGGCCCCGTTCGGCACGATCTTGGTCCCATAGGCCGACAACGCGATCAGGAACTCGAAAGAGGGCTCCTTCAAGACGATCTCCACCGTGCGCGCATCGATCGCGCGGCTCTGGGCGAGGTCGACCTTGTCGAGCGAGGAGGCGGCGATGAACGGGCGACGCTGCGGCGGTCCGAGCACCCTCGAGAAGGTGTAGAGCACGTCATCGGCGCCGACGGCTTTCCCGTTGTGCCAGACGGCGTCTCGCAGGGTGATGCGCCACCGAGTGCCGTCGGCGTTCGGCTCCGCGGCTGATGCCAGGCGCGGGATCGGCGTCATCGTCTCGTCGATCTCGAACAGTCCGTCGTAGACCGCCTTCATCCGAGCCTCGTCGATGAACAGCGTGTTCACACCGGGATCGATGCCCTCACCGGCACCGGAGCCCTGGAAGGCGGCAGTGAAAGTGTCGACGGAATTCCCGGACGAGCGGTTGCACCCGACCAGGGCCGTGCCCGCGGCGAGCGCGCCGCCGAGCAGGAAGGTACGGCGGCGCAGATTCGACGGCTGCATGGATGCTCCTATCGCGTGGGCTCACACGCGACGAAGACATGCGCAAACAAGCCACAACCGGTGTGGCTCGGTTCGGCGCATCGATCAATACCCACGTGATCACGACCGTTTCAACAGTTCATCCGCAGGTATCTGGCTTCGGCTCGGGAACGAGCCTCACAGTTGCGGGACAGCCCCGGACTCACACCGGTCTTCCCTACGGACAGGCGATATCCTACGCGGTGCTCCGGACGTCGCGAGAAGCCCCGGCTGCTGCGGGTTTCGATCATCTCGAGCTGGGGCGTGTGGCGCTGCGGGTGGGATTGTTGGCGTCGGGCCATGGATCTGGGACTGGATGGAAAACGGGCGATCGTCACCGGCGCGAGCAAGGGAATCGGTCTGGCCATCGCGCGGGGGCTCGCGACGGAGGGGGTGGATGTGGTGCTCGCGGCACGGTCGGCGCAACCGCTGCGCGCCGCCGCCGACGAGATCGCTCGGCAATCGGGACGGCGGGTGATCGCGGTACCGACCGACACCGGCGACGACGAGCAGGTGAAAGAACTCGTCGCGCGCACCGTCGCCGAACTCGGTGGCGTGGACATCCTGGTGAACTCCGCCGCCACACCGTGGAGCGCGGGCGCGGGCGGCGATCTGCAAGCCACCACCGACGAGATCGTGCGCAGGGAAGTCGAGATCAAGGTGCTCGGATACCTGCGCACCGCACGTGCTGTCGCACCCCATCTGGTGGAGCAGGGGTGGGGTCGCATCATCAACATCAGCGGGCTCGGTGCGCGGCAGGCCAATTCGATCGGGCAGACCATCCGCAACGTGAGCGTCTCGGCGTTGACCAAGAACCTCGCCGACGAGCTGGGGCCGCACGGGGTGAATGTGACAGTCGTGCACCCGGGCCTCACCCGCACCGAACGGCTCACCGAACGGCTCACCCGCCAGGTCGAGCAAGACGGTGGCGACGTGGCCGAGCTGGAATCACAGCTGGTCAAGAATTCGATTCGCCGGATCATCGACGCGGGTGAGGTCGCCGATGTGGTGACGTTCCTGGCCTCGCCACGCAGCATCGCCATCACCGGTGATGCCATCGCGGCCGGGGGTGGCGTTCCCGGGCCGGTCTTCTACTGACGTTCGGGATGTGATCGGGCCGATTCTATTGCTTCACCGCGGCCCGGTCGGCCCGCGATACTTGCCACATTCGGAGTCGCGCCGATTCGCGCAAGCCATCGATCTCGCCGCCGAGGCGAACCCGGGAGACCAGCGATGACCAGCACCGTCACACCCACCGTCGTTGCCAGCAGCACCTCCCCGCTCTCGGCGGCCGCCGCGCCGAGCGCCTTCTTCAGCACCGAGGACTACCACCGGTTCCACGCCCGCGCGGCCGGTTACGACGCTGAAAACGCCTTCTTCACCGAGGATTTCGAGGAACTGCGCGAGGCCGGGTACCTGCGCGCCGCGCTGCCGCCGCAGTACGGTGGCCGGGGCCTGTCGCTCAGCGAATTGTCCAGGGAGCAAAGGCAATTGGCGTATTGGGCGCCCGCGACCGCGCTCGCGGTGAACATGCATCTGTACTGGACCGGGCCCGCTGCCGCGCTGACCGTCTCCGGTGCCGAGGACTTCAGCTGGTTGCTCGCCGCGGTTCGCGACGGTGAGGTGTTCGCGGCCGGTCACGGTGAACGCGGAAACGATGTGGGACTGGATGATTCGGTGGTGAGCGCCCGGCGCCTGCCCGACGGCTCCTACCGCGTCGACGGCCGCAAGACCTTCACCTCGCTGGGCCCGGTGTGGACCTCGGTGGGTATCCACGCCCGTGACGACTCCGACCCCGCCGACCCGCACATCGTGCACCTGTTCGTCGCCCGCGACCAGCCGGGGGTGCGCACCGAGGAAACCTGGGACACCCTCGGCGTGCGGGCGACCCGCAGCGACGACACGATCTTCGACAACGCGCGTGCCGAAGCCGCGACGCTCGCGGGAACGCACGCGCCCGGCGGTGCCTACCCCCCGCTGATCAACGGCATCCTCGGCTGGTATCTGCCGCTGCTGGCCAATGTCTACTTCGGGATCGCCCGGCGGGCGCTCGATGTCGCGATCCTGCACGCCGGCACCCGCTCCTCGCTGGTCCCTGGTGTCGAGGCCCACGCCGGCAAACCGGCGGTACAACGCCAGATCGCCGAAGCCGAAATCCAGCTCGACGCCGCGTACGCACTGCTCGAGACGGCGACCCGGGACGCGGACGCCGGCGCCGATCTCGGCGTGTGGGCGGTTCCGCGTCTGTTCTCAGCGAAGGAATTCGCCACCAGGACAGCCAAGAACGTCGTCGACACCGCGGTGCAGGTGGTCGGCGCGTCGTCGGTCAGTCGCCGCAACGAACTCGAACGCCTCTACCGCGACGTCCGCACCGGACAACTCCATCCCCCCAACACCGATGCGATCCTCGACGTCGTCGGCCGCACCGCCCTCGGTCTGCTTCCCTGACCGCGATATCGATCTCAGAGCTGCGATTGCACCTCGGCGGCAATGAGTTCCAGGTGATCGAGATCGGCGAGATCGAGGATCTGGAGGTAGATCCGGCTCGCGCCGATCTCGCGGTAGCGGGCGATCTTGTCGACGACCTCGGCGGGCGAGCCGGCCAGGCCGTTGCTCGCGAGTTCGTCCACCTCGCGGCCGATCGCGGCGGCCCGGCGCGCTACCTCGGCATCGGTGCGCCCGACGCAGGCGACCAGGGCATTGGAGTAGATCAGCTCGTCGGTGCGCCCGGCCGCGCGCACCGCGGCGCGCACCCGGTCGAACTGGGCGGCGCTGTCGGCGATCGAGGCGAACGGCATGTTGAACTCGGTGGCATAGCGGGCCGCCAGGCGCGGGGTGCGGACCTTGCCGTTGCCGCCGATGATCACGGGCACCGGGTCTTGCACGGGCTTGGGTAGGGCGGGGGAGTCGGTGAGTTGATAGTGGGCTCCGTCGAAGCTGAACGTCGCCCCCGGCTTGGTGTCCCACAGTCCGGTGATGACGGCCAGTTGCTCTTCGAGCAGGCCGAACCTGTTGTCCGGGAACGGGATTCCGTACGCGGCGTGTTCGGCGGCGAACCAGCCGCTGCCGAGACCGAGTTCGACCCGCCCGTTCGACATCTGATCCACCTGGGCGATCTGGATGGCCAGCGGCCCCGGCAGCCGGAACGTGGCGGCGGTGACCAGGGTGCCCAGCCGGATGCGGGAGGTGTCCCTGGCCAGCCCGGCCAGGGTGATCCAGGCATCGGTCGGGCCGGGCAGGCCCGAGGCATCGCCCATCGCGAGGTAGTGGTCGGAACGGAAGAACGCGTCGAATTCGAGCTCCTCGGCGGCGCGGGCCACCGACAGCAACGTGTCGTAGTCGGCGCCCTGCTGGGGTTCGGTGAAGATGCGGAGGTCCATGATCACCATCGTGCCCGATGCGAACAGGTCCGGCGCGGCGGCGGCCTGATCGCCGGGCAACGATCGGCGCTACCGGCTGTTGTCCGGGTCGTCCGGGTGGCGGTGGTCCGGCGGCGGGCTGAGTTCGTCCACCACCACCAGGTTCCCGCCGGACTGCTTGGCCCGGTACATCGCCGCGTCGGCGGATTGCAGCAGTCGGTCCGCGGTCGGGCAGGGGCAGCGTGGACAGATCGTCGCGTCGAAAATCGCCACACCGACGCTCGCGGTGACAGCCACCGTGGTTTCCGGCGGTTCGGCGACCACTCGGCACAGCCGTTCGGCTTCCCTGCGCGCGGCGGCCGCGGAGATCGGGGCAGCCACCACGAATTCCTCCCCGCCCGTCCGCGCCACGACCGCCATCTCCCCGGCGGCATCGCGCAGCCGCCGGGCGGTGCGCATCAAGACGATGTCGCCGATGCGGTGGCCCCAGGTGTCGTTGACGCTTTTGAACCGGTCGAGGTCGAAGCAGATGACACACATCGCGGGATTGCGGTCCATCAGCTGTTGCAGCCGGTTCTCGAGACCGCGGCGGTTCAGCAGGTCGGTGAGCGGGTCCGACTGCGACTCGGTGCGCAGCAGCGAATAGAGCAGCTGGAACGCGGGCACCGCGCTGACCACTGACGCGAGTAGTAATGCGACCGCGAGGGCCAGTTCGATGCTCCCGCCGCCGGTGGCGATCCGCACCGAGAACACCACCACCGAGAGCAGCGACCACACCGAATGCACGGCCAGTGCTTTGGCGCTGTGGAAAAAGCTCAGGTAGCTGCCGGTGCCGAGGAGCAGGACGGTGCCCATCGCCCCGAACAGTCGATCCTGCAACTGGAGGAATTCCACCGTGAACAGCACATCGGCGCAGGCGATCAGGATCAGCGACTCGGTCCTGCTCGGCCAGGTCAGCAGCCACCAGCGCGCCGCCCACAGGGTTCCCGACAGCACTCCGATGGTCGAAGCGAGGCCGGGATGGCCGGGCGGTCCCACCGGTGTTCCCGCGATCACCGCGCCCATCACCGCGATCGCGGCTCCCGCGAGGCCGATCAGAATCTTCAGCGGAACCAGCGCCGACCTGGCGGCCAGCGTGCGGACGAGCCATCGGTAGTCGACAGGATCGTGCCACCAGTCCCGCAGCGTCTTGCCGTTGTTCATCGACTCACCCTTGGTCTCGACCGCATCGCCTATCTGTTGGTTGCGCGTGTGAGAATTCCAGAAAACCCACCCGCTGATCGGCAGTAGTCTAGGTCGGAGCGTCGCGGAATCCCGCCGGTTCGGTCCCGCCGCCGGGTTGCCCGCGGCGGTGGTGCCATCACGATCGGCGTCGGCTCATCGATGAAGAGCGCCAGGTCTGCGGAGTCGAGACGGTCGGCCCGGGAGTAGGTCAGTCGACCAGCGGCGATACCGTGGTGGAGTGAAACGGTCACCGGAAACGGACTCCTCGGTCCGGATCATCGACGTCGTGATGGAGATGTTGATGTCGGATGGGTACGACGATCTGCAGCTCAAGGAGGTCGCGCGTCGGGCCCAGGTTTCGCTCGCGACGGTATACAAGAAGTTCGCCACCCGTGACGAGTTGATGGTCGCCGCTGTCACTCGGTGGATGGCGATCAACAGCTATGCCGAACTGGAGTTGCCTGTTCCGGGTGAATCGCTGCGCGACGGGTTGGTCCGCGTCATCCGGCACGTCTTCGAGCCGTGGGAACGCAATCCCAGAATGCTCGAGGCCTACCATCGCGCGCGCAGCGGCATCGGTGGTAGGCAATTGGACGCACAGGGTGTGAGCGCCGTGTTGCCGGTCGCCGCGATGTTGTTCGATGGCTACGATCGCGACTATGTCGAGGACGTCGGACTGATCGTCACCAATTTGATCTACGCGTTGACCGGTCGATTCGTCGACAAGGATCTCGATGTGACCGAGATCCTGCCCATGCTCGAGCGTGCGATCGACCGATTGACCAGTGGCAGCGTGGCCGAAGCGGCGCGCGTTCGGGTGGCCGAGGGCGAGGAGGGCTCGTCGCCGCTCGTGTATCCCTCGTTGGCTGGTCCTTACGGGCCCGCCCGCTAGGCACGGACGGATCCCGCCGGCCGACGGCTCGAACAACCCGAATGACCTGCGGTAAGGCGAATTTCAGGGCTGTACGTCAAGGGCAAATCAATGTGACGTAGATCACTAGTTACTTGGATGAGACTGCTGTCACATGCTGAGTAACCGGATTACCGTGTGGTCGGCAGGGGCTCCGAGCGATCGAAATCCGGGCGTGGGGCGCACCTGTCGAGATCTTCAGATTCGAAGTTTGGATGGGAAGCACATGGCCGCACAATTCGTTGATTCCGCCCACTGGAGAGCCCACGCCCGCCGGCATCCGCTGCGATATCGCCTGGCCATCGTCGCGCCGAATGCCGTGGAAGTTGTTCGCTACGCGGGAGGTTGGCTCTTCGATCGAACAACCGCCGGGTGGGAAGTGACCGTGCTCGTCGACGACCACTCCGACGTGCGCCCGTTGCAGATCCTCGGTGCCACTGTGCTCGATATCGAACAGTCGCTGGCGGCCCCGAAACACGACACCTGGCCGCATGCGGTGGCTGTACCCACCCAGATGGTCGCGGACTGTCGTGTGCGCGATGGCATTCTGGACTGTCTCGACCACCGTTCGGCCGAGCTGTCGCTGTGGGGCGATGCCCTTCCGGCCGAACTGGCGGATCGAGTGAAGATCACCCACCATCGCGTCAGCCGGGCCGCGCGCGCGTTCAAAGCCTGCGCCTTGGCTACGGCGGGATTCCCCGCCGAAGAAGTCGGCCCCACCGAGATGTTCCGTGTCAGCGCGTCACGGACCACTGCTGGATTGGTCTCCGCGAGTTGACCATGGCAACGGCCGATCGTGAGATAGCCGAGTGGGCGCGCGGCTATCTGCGCCGACACCCGATTGCCGCCTTGGAAACGGTCGGTGGCCAATTCGTCCTCGGCATGCGCGCTGTGCGCTTTCTCGCCATCGACACGGTCACCGGTCGATTCGCGTTCCAGGAGTTCGTCAGACAGGCCGCGTTCATGGCGTCGTCGGCGGCCTTGCCGACGATCTTTGTCGCCCTGCCGATCGGAGTGACGCTGTCCATCCAGTTCGGGTTGCTGGCCGGGCAGGTCGGGGCGACCTCGCTCGCCGGTGCGGCGAGCGGGCTCGCGGTGATCCGGCAGGGGGCGCCGATGGTCGCGGCGCTGCTGATGGCTTCGGCGGTCGGCTCGGCGATCTGCGCGGATCTCGGGTCGCGCAAGATCCGCGACGAACTGGACGCCATGGAGATCATGGGTGTCTCGGTGATCCGCCGCCTGGTCGTCCCCCGGCTGGCGGCCGGGGTACTGATCGGGGTGTCGCTGACGGGAATCGTCTGCTTCGTCGGCTTTCTCGCGGGCTACTTGTTCAATGTCTTCGTTCAGGGCGGGGCGCCGGGAAGTTTCGTCGCGACGTTCTCGTCCTTCGCGACCGTGGACGATCTGGTGCTGACCATGATCAAAGCTGTTGTCTACGGGGCGATCGTCGCCGTGGTCGCCTGCGAGAAAGGGCTGACCACCAAGGGCGGTCCGGCGGGCGTGGCGAATTCGGTCAACTCGACAGTGGTTTCCTCGATCCTGCTGCTGATGATCGTGAACGTCGCCTTCACCCAGCTGTACATGATCTTGCTGCCACGGCAGGGGCTGTAATGGCCGCGCAGTACTACCCGCCGGGGGTGCGGCCGGTGCACCGGGCCGCGGTCCGGCTGGCCGCGGGGGCGATGCGGGTCGGCCATATGGGGACGTTCCTGATCCGGGCCCTGTTCTCGATTCCGGTGATGCTGCGGCACTACCGCAAGGAATTTCTGCGCATCCTGTCCGACATCACCTGGGGAAACGGTTCGATCGTCGTCGGCGGCGGCACCGCGGGCGTGATCATCGTGCTCGGCGCGGCGGGCGGTGCGATCGTGGGTCTGGAGGGCTACAACGCACTGCACCTGCTGGGCATGGAGCCCACTGTCGGGTTGATCGCCTCGACCGCCTCGACGAGGGAATTGGCGCCCATCATGGCTTCGCTGGCTTTCGCCGCCCAGGCTGGGTGCCGGTTCACCGCGCAACTCGGTGCGATGGGGATCGCCGAGGAGATCGAGGCGATGGAGGCGATGGCCATTCGCGCGGTTCCGTATCTGGTCAGTACCAGGATCCTCGCGTCGGTGGTCGCGATGTTCCCGCTGTATCTGGTCTGTCTGGCGGCCAACTACCTGGCGGTGGAAATAGTGGTCGGTCTGTCCGGCGGTCTATCGGCGGGCACCTATCAGCACTACTTCCAGCTGGTGCTCAACGGCCCCGACATCGTGTACTCGCTGATCAAGGCGATTCTGTTCGTGATCCTCACCTCGACGATCCAGTGCTACTACGGCTTCTACGCCGCGGGCGGCCCCCAGGGCGTCGGCACGGCCGCGGGCCGGGCGATGCGCGCGTCCATCTCGGTGATGATCGTGGTCAATCTGCTGCTGACCGTGGGTCTTTGGGGCATCGGTTCCAGCGCTCGGCTGGGAGGGTAGATGCCGGCGACTCCGTTTGAGAAGGATGGGCGAGGTCCCGGCGCATTCTCGCTGGTGCTGCGTGGCGTGGTGTTGATCGTGCTGACCGTAGCCATGGTCACGGCACTGTTGATGAAGTCGACGGGCCGCTTCGACGACAAGGTCGAAGTGATCGCCATGCTGGATCAGCTCGGCGATGGTCTGCCCGCCCGATCCGACGTGAAGTTTCGTGGTCTGCTGATCGGCGCGGTGTCCACGGTGGCGCTCGCCGACAACGGCGGTCCGAATCGGGTGACATTGCTGCTCGACCCGGCGTACGCCGGGAAAGTGCCGCGCACGGTGACCGCGCGGGTGGTGCCGAGCAATGTCTTCGCCGTGTCCTCGGTCCAGTTGGTGGACAACGGGCCCGGCCCCGGGCTGACCGCCGATACCGAGATCGCCCAGGACCGCGGCCTCGCGACCGTCCAGCTGCAGACCGCGTTGACCAAGTTGCGCGAGATCATCGCGAGTACGGGGCGGGTCGGGTCCGACACCACAGTCGGAATGCTCGCCGCGGTGGCCGCGGCCACGGATCGGCGGGGTGACGACATCGTGCGCGCCGGTGGGCAACTCGACCGGATCACCAGGGAATTCGATGCGCTACTCGCGCCGGATGGTGGGCCCTCGACCCTGGGCGCGATGGCCGAGGCGGTGCACGGACTCAACGCGGCGGCCCCGGACCTGCTCGATGCCCTGCACTCGGCGGTGCTTCCGCTGCGCACGGTCGCCGAACGCGAGGGTGAACTGATGAACCTGCTGTCCGCGGGCAACAACACCCTGTCCAAGGTGGGCGGCGGGCTGGCTCGACATACCGAGCAGATCGTCACAGTGACGAATGATCTGATGCCGGTCCTCGATGTATTGGGCGAGGGAGCCGGCAGTTTCGCACCGATCGTGGTCCGGATCAAAACGATCTCGGATCTGTGGTTCGCCGAGTTCTGGAACTCCGACACCCAGATGGGTACCGGCAAATTCCAGTTCCGGTTGAGCCCGCACACCGCCTACACCCGTGCGGACTGTCCCCGATACGGCCAGTTGGCCGCGCCGAGTTGCTCCACCGCACCGGACTCGATCCCCCAGCAGGAGTTGTCACCCAGTATGAATCCGCGGTCGTATTCGGTACCCCAGCTGGCGCCGGAACTGCAGGACCTGATCCGCCGGATTCTGGGCGGAGAGGCCAACGCCGCGGAATCGGTACTGGCGCAACTGCTCTCCGACAGTCCGCTCCCGGTGGGTGGCGGCCGATGAGTTTTCGTCGATCACTGATCGGGCTGAGCCTGTTCCTGGTCGTGTCCCTTGGACTGATCTGGGTCACCTTCGTGACGCTGCACCGCGGGGTGGACGGCTCGGCGAGAACGTACTCCGCGATCTTCAGCGATGTCACGGGCCTGCGCGCCGGCGACGATGTGCGGATGGCCGGGGTACGGGTGGGTCGCGTCGACGGGATCGCGCTGGTCGGCAATCGCGCCGAGGTGCGGTTCCGGGTCGAGGAACAACAGAAGGTGTTCGGGAACACGAAAGCCTCGATCACCTATCAGAATGTCATCGGCCAGCGCTATCTCGGCCTTTCCCTGGCCGACTTCGGGCAACCGCAGGAGGTGGCGCCCGGTGGCACGATCCCGCTCGAGCACACCGAATCCTCATTCGATATCTCGGTGCTGCTCAACGGGTTCGAGCCCCTGTTCGGTGGGCTGGATCCGCAGCAGGTCGACAATGTGACCGGAGCGCTGATCACCGCGCTCCAGGGCGACAACACCTCGCTGGTGCTGCTGATCGCGCAGGTTTCCACCCTGGCCGAGTCCGTTGCCGGTCCGGATCAGGTGCTCGGGGCGGTGATCACGAACCTGAGCCAGGTGGTGGGAGACCTGGCCGCGCACAGCGGCTCGGTGAGCACCCTGCTCACACAGTCGCGCTCGATCATCGACGGGCTCTCGCGTCACCGTGACGAGCTGATGGGGTCGTTGACGACCGTCGCGTCGGTGACCGGGCGCCTGGCCACCGTCGTCGAGGATGTGCGGCCACAGCTGAACGAATTCCTCACGCGCGAACCAGGATTCACCAAGCACTTCGAGCAGAACAAGGACAGTTTCGCCTACCTGGGCTTCAACCTGCCCGCGCTGCTGAAGGGGCTCGCCAGGGCGAGCCAGGAGGGGTCCTACCTCAACACCTACCTGTGCAACATGGGCGTGACGTTCCTGCCCGCGCTGGCCACCCTGGTACCGACCATCGTCGCTCTGGCCTCGCCGACCGGCGCCATCCAACAATCACCGATCTGCAGGTGAGGCAATGACATCGAAACAGCCTTCGAAAGCCGTGCTGGGGCTGATCGCGCTCGGACTGTTGCTCGCCATCGTCGCCGGGGCGGTGGGTTTCAACTCCCTCGGCGTCGGACAGCAGCGCTACGACGTCGAGTTCGCGCAGGCCGCCGGTCTGCGCGTGGGGGACGGGGTCACCGTCGCCGGTGTTCCGGTCGGCACGGTCGCGGGTCAGCGGCTGGCCGGTGACCGGGTGCTGGTCACCCTGAGCGTCGATCGATCGGCCGCCCTCGGCGCCGACACCCGCGCCGCCATCAAACTGACCACCCTGCTCGGCGCCCGCTACGTCGAACTGACCCCGGCGGGCGACGGCGAGATCGCCGATCACCGAATCGGTCTGTCGCGCACCGCCGTTCCCTACGATCTGCAGCAAGCACTCGACAACGCCACCGCGACATTCGAACAGATCGACTCCGGACGTATCGCCACCTCGCTCGACGCGCTGGCCAACCAACTCGACGGCGTGCCGACGGTATTGCCCGGGCTGCTGGGGAATCTGCGCTCGCTGGCCGCACTGCTGGGCAGCCGTCGCAACGAACTCGGCGCGCTCCTGACCGGCGTGCAACAGCTGACCACGGTGGTCAACGGTCAGCAGGGCGACCTCGCGGCCATCGTGGGCCAGGGCCGCGACCTGGTCACCGAGATTCTCGCGCGGCGCGGTGCGCTCCAGACCCTGATGGACTCGACGCGGCGGCTGGCGGATCAGGTCAGGGTGTTGGTCGTCGAGGATCGGCCCAAGATCGACGAACTGCTGCGCGGTTTCGACGGATTGCTCGGCAGCCTCGCCCGCCACGACGACCTGTTGCGCAACATCCTGCAGATCTTGCCCGTCCCCATCCGCAATTTCGCGAACGCGTCGGGCACCGCCAACGAGGTCGACTTCACCGCGCCCGCGGGGCCGCTGATCGATTCCTGGATGTGTGCGCTGAGCGGGCGTGCCGACCAGGTCGCGCTGGCCCCCTACTTCCAGGACTGCAAATGACACGACTCGCCACGCTGGTCAGGATCGTGCTGGTGCTCGGACTCGGCGCGCTCGCGGGGTGCGCGGGCAGCCCGAACGACACGGATTCGGTCATCACTGTGACGGCCCGATTCGACAACGGCGCCGGACTCTACGTCGGCAACGCCGTGGCCGTGCTCGGGATGCCGGTCGGTGAGGTCACCGCCATCACCCCGCGCGGTTCCCATGTCGAGGTCACCATGCGGGTCGAGGGCGCGGTCGCCATCCCGGCGGACGCGACCGCGGTGACCGTCTCGACCTCGGTACTGACCGATCGGCACGTCGAGTTCACGCCCGCCTACCGCGGCGGCGCCACTCTGGCCGATGGGGCGCAGCTCGGCCTCGACCGCACTCGCACCCCCATCGACTTCGACCGCTTGCTCGGCGCCGCCGACGGGATGGCCGCGCAGCTGGCCGGCGCGACTCCCGATACCGGTCCGATCGCGCGCCTGCTCGATACGTCCGCGCGGATCGCCTCGGGCAGCGGTCCGGAACTTCGGGCCACGATGAACGAACTGTCCGGGGCCCTGCGGCTCGGCGAGGACGGGGGAGCCCAGACCCAGGCGGCGATCACCGACATCGTCGAGCACCTGGCGGTCCTGATTCGCGCCGCGGCCGACAATGACCAGACGATCCGGGAATTCGGCAGTGCGACAGGACAATTGGGTGATGTCTTGGCCGATCTCCAGATCGGCGCGGGGGATACCGGCGCGCAGATCGTGCAGATCATGCAGCAGACCGACGACCTGCTGTCCCAGAACAGTGCGAGCCTGCGCTCCACGGTGACCAACGCGGGCACCGTCACCCACGCGCTCGCGGACTACCGCGAGGAGGTCGCCGAGTTCATCGACGTGACACCGCTGTTGCTGAACAACGCCTACAACGCCATCGATGTCGACTACCGCGGCGTCCGGGTGCACGCGCTGCTGGACAAGGTCTTCTTCGACGGCCAACTGGTGAAGGAGGTGTGCAACGTGCTGGGGCTACGCCAACTCGGTTGCAGCACAGGAACATTGCAGGATTTCGGGCCGGACTTCGGCATCACCGACATGCTAGAGGCGATGTCGAGGTTGCCGCGATGAGACAGCGATATCGGTCCGCGTCGACCCTGCTGCTGGCCGGGGTGGTACTCGCTACCGTGCCCGGCTGCGCGGTGGGTCTGGGTGATCTGCCGTTGCCCGCGCCCGGCGCAGGCGAGGGCGGCTATACGATCCACGCCGGCTTCGCCAATGCGCTGAACCTGCCCGAGCAGGCGAAGGTGCGGGTGCTCGGCGCCGACGTGGGCGAGGTCGCGCGGATGTCGGCACGCGACTACACCGCCGTGGTCACGATGCGCATTCAGCCGGGGGTGGCCCTGCCGGTGGGCACCCGGGCCGAATTACGCACCGCCACACCACTCGGCGATGTCTTCGTGGCGCTCACTCCGCCCGACGCCGCCGCTCCCGGCGGGCCGGTGCTGCGCGACGGCGACACCATCGCGCTGTCGGCCACGCAGGCCGCGGCCACCATCGAGGAGCTGCTCACCACCGCGTCGCTGCTGGTCAACGGTGGGGTGATCCGGAACCTGACCAATATCGTCAACGGTCTCGGACACGCCGTCGGCGACCGAGGCGCGAATCTCGCCGCGCTGCTGGACAGATCGACCAGAGTGGTGCAGGCACTGGCCGCGCGATCGGCCGATATCCGCACCGTACTGGTCGAAGTCGACCAGCTCACCCGGCAATTGCAGGAGCGGCGTCGTCCGCTCGGCGAGTTGGCCGACGTCGCGGGACCGGCGCTCACGGCCGCCACCGACAGTTCCCAGCAGGCGTTGACGCTGATCTGGCAGGTCGATCAGATCAGTCGGGAACTGGCGAAGTTCCCCGCCATCGACGGGTCCGCCGCGGGCATGGTCGCCGACGTCAACCGGCTCTCCGCGGGGCTCAACGCGGCCTCGACCGATCCCAATGCGAGTCTCGCGGCGATGAATTCGATTCTCGGACCGATCATCAAGATCACCAACGGAACCTCGGCGCACGTGAACGCCGATCTGCAGGACGTGACGATCGGTGCGGTGCCCGATCCGGCGCACCCCGGTGATCCGGGTAGTCGGATACCGGACGCGAGTGACTGGCAGGCTCTTGTCGGCACCCTGACCTACACCCTGCTCAAACTGCAGCAGCGCGTGACGGGAGCGGGCCGATGACACCTGCGCAGCGATTTCGGCTCGTGCTCGGCGTGCCCGCGCGCGTCGTGGTCGGCGCGGCCGTGCTCGGCAGCCGGTTCCGGTCCATCCTGTCCAGCGGCGCGCTTGTGCTTACCCTGATCGTCGGCATCGCGTATCTGATGTTCGGCGCCCTCGGCGTCGACCCCACGGCGGCCACCATGACCGTCCGGGTGCACCTCGCGCAGTCCGGTGGGCTGTTGACCGGGCAGAATGTCACCTTGCGAGGTGTCCCGATCGGTGAGGTCACCGCGATCGAGCTGACCTCGACCGGGTTGGTGGCCACCGCGGCGATCGACGCGCAGGCCCGGGTGCCCGTCGGTGGCGCGGTCCGGGTCGCGAGCCTGTCGCTGGCGGGCGAGCAGTATCTCGACTTCCGCCCGGTCGACGACGACGGCCCCTACCTGGCCGACGGCGCCGAGATCGAGGTGGAGCGGTCTTCGACGCCGGTGCCGCTGTGGCAGACCCTCGCGCAGCTGGATACCACGCTCGCGCAGGTGGATCCGGCACGGTTGGCGGCGATCGTCAAGGAACTCGGGGTGAGTGAGCAGGGCCCGCGCAAGCTCTCCGACATCATCGACGGCGGAATCTTTCTCGTCTCCACCTTGGATTCGGTGCTGCCCCAAACGGTCGGGCTGCTGCGCGACAGTCGGACGGTGCTGAGCACCGCGGCCGCCGCCTCGCCGGGACTGGGTGAATTCGCCGGTGACGCGGCACGAGTGATGTCGGGCGTGGAGGCGAAGTCGGGCGGATTCGTCGATCTGCTCGGCGCGGCGCCGGGCACGCTCGGTGCGCTGGACGCGGTGCTGGACCAGAACTCTCCCGGCGTGGTCGACCTGCTCGGCAACCTCACCACGGTGGCCGACATGGCGAACTCGCGAGTGCCTGCCCTGCGTGAGTTCTTCTTCCCGACCGAGCGCGCGGGCTCGACGCTGGGCAACCTCACCGCGGCATTCCACGACGGCGGCCTCTGGGGGCTGGTGAATCTGTACCCCCGCTACTCCTGCGATTACAACCTGCCGCGACATTCGCCGTCGCAGCCGGACTTCCCCGAGCCCTACCTCTACACCTATTGCCCGAACGAGGACCCGTCGGTCCTCGTGCGCGGCGCGCGCAACGCACCGCGCCCGCCGGGTTCGCGTGTTCCCGGTCCGCCGCCGCCGGGACAGGCGACCGCGACGCAGGCAATCCCGACTCCGCTCGGACCATGGACACTTCCGCTCACCTTCGCCGGGCCGGATCTGTCGACACCGGTACCTCGGTGAACGGCTTCCGGACTCGCACCGCACACCACCACGCTAGGAATTGCTATGAACGACACAGATACCAAGACCGAGACCGAATTGCTCGAACCGGCGGTAGTGAAGTCATCGGCGGATTCGGACCCGGCGCCGACAGACGAGCCGAAACAGGCAGGGCCGACGAAGCTACAGCTGATGCGGGCTATCGCGCGCCGGATCGCCGCGCCGGTCACCGTGCTGGCTGCCGTGGCAGCGCTGGTGGCGGCCGGCTTCCTCGGCTGGAAACTCGACGAGAAGTCCGACACCGACGCCGCCGCCGAAGCCGGGCTCGCGGCGGCGCGGGCCTACGCCGTCACCTTGACCAGCGTCGACTCCAACCACCTCGATCGTGATTTCGCGGCGGTGCTGGACGGATCGACCGGCGAGTTCAAGGACATGTACACCCGGTCGAGCGGGCAGCTGCGCCAGCTGTTGCTCGAGAACAAGGCGACCGGCACCGGGACCGTGCTCGATGCCGCGGTGAAATCGAAATCCGAGACCAAGGTCGAAGTGCTGTTGTTCATCGATCAGACGGTCACCAATATCGCCGCCGCCGATCCGCGCGTCGACCACAGCCGGGTCCAGATGACGATGGAACTCGTCAACGGACGCTGGCTGGCCAGCCGGGTCTACCTGCCCTAATCCTCTACCCGCTCGACCGCGCGGAGTTCCGTGCTCCCCGGTGGGAATGAGGTTCTCAAAAATGAATATGGTTGTTACCATCGAAGTGCGCGTCTTTGTCGCGGCTTCCCGATCACCTGGAGTTCTCCGTGACCGATTTCGATACAGTGAACTACTTCACCGACCCGGATCTGATTCCTGATCCCCATCCCTATTTCGATCATCTGCGGTCGAAGTGCCCGGTGACCCAGGAACCGCACTTCGGTGTGTACGCCGTCACCGGATATGAGGAATCGGCTGAGGTACTGAAGGATTCGTCGATCTTCTCCTCGGCTGTCGCCGTCGGCGGGCCGTTCCCGCCGCTGCCGTTCACGCCGGTCGGCGACGATATCAGCGACCTCATCGACCAGCATCGGACCGAGTTGCCGATGTTCGAGCACATGGTGACGATGGACCCGCCGCAACACACCTTCGCGCGGTCGGTGTTGAATCGTCTGCTCACGCCCGCGCGCTTGAAAGAAAACGAAGAATTCATGTGGCGGCTGGCGGACCAGCAGCTCAACGAATTCGTCGAGGCCGGCCAGTGTGAATTCCTTTCCCAGTACGCCAAGCCGTTCGCGCTTTTGGTCGTCGCGGATATGCTCGGCGTTCCCGAAGTCGATCACCAGCAATTCCGGGTCGTTCTCGGCGCGCCCCAGCCGGGCGCCCGACCCGGTGCTATCGACAACGAAGCTCTCTCCAGCAACCCGTTGGCCTGGCTGGACGAGAAATTCGTTTCCTACATCTCCGATCGCCGCAACGAGCCACGCGACGACGTACTGACGTCATTGGCGCTGGCGAAGTATCCGGACGGCTCCACGCCGGAGGTCCTCGATGTGGCGCGGTCGGCGACCTTCTTGTTCGCCGCGGGGCAGGAGACCACGGCCAAGGTGCTGGGTGCCGCGGTGCGGTTCATGGGCGATCACCCCGACGTGCAGCAGCGATTGCGCGAGGACCGCACCTTGATCCCGAACTTCATCGAGGAAACCCTGCGGATGGACGCACCGGTCAAGAGCGGGTTCCGGCTCGCCCGCCGTGCGACCACCGTCGGTGAGGTGGACATCCCGGCCGGCGGCCTGGTGATGTTCTGCCCCGGCGCGGCCAATCGCGATCCGCGCCGATTCGAGGACCCGCACGAGTTTCGTCTGGACCGCGACAACTTCCGTGAGCACATCGCGTTCGGACGCGGCGTGCACACCTGCCCGGGCGGTCCGCTCGCGCGGGTCGAGGGCCGGGTCTCGATCGAACGGATCCTGGACCAGCTGCTCGACATCGAGATCGACGCGGACAAGCACGGTCCGGTCGACGCGCGCACCTACGAGTACGAACCCACCTTCCTGCTGCGTGGGCTCAGCGAACTGCACATCCGCTTCACTCCCCAATCCTGACCACGACAACAACGACAGAGGTAGGTAATCATGACCGGACGGGTCGAAGGCAAGGTCGCGTTCATCACCGGAGCGGCGCGCGGTCAAGGCCGCAGTCACGCCGTGCGATTGGCGCAGGAAGGCGCCGACATCATCGCCATCGATGTCTGTAAGCAACTCGACAACGTGCCGTTCGCGATGTCGACCCCGGAGGATCTGGCGACCACCGCCGACCTCATCCGGGCACAGGGCCGTCGCGTGGTCACCGCCGAGGTCGATGTCCGCGACTACGACGGGCTCAAGGTCGCGGTCGACGGAGCGGTCGCCGAACTGGGCAGGCTCGACATCATCGTCGCCAACGCCGGGATCGGCAACGAGGGCGGCGCGCTGGTCGATCTGCAGGAGAACCTGTGGGACGACATGATCGACGTCAACCTCGGCGGCGTCTGGAAATCGGTGAAAGCCGCTGTGCCGCATGTGATCGCCGGCGAGCGCGGCGGCTCGGTGATCCTGACGAGCTCGGTGGGCGGGCTCAAGGCCTACCCCAATATCGGCCACTATGTCGCGGCCAAGCACGGTGTCGTCGGACTCATGCGGACCTTCGCGGTGGAACTGGCGCAGCACTCCATCCGGGTGAACTCGGTCCACCCGACGCACGTGAACACGCCCATGGTGATGAACGAGGGCACCTACAAGCTGTTCCGCCCGGATCTGGAGAGCCCCGGCCCCGCCGACCTCGAGCCGATCGCCCGGTTGTTCCACACCCTGCCGGTGGCCTGGATCGAGCCCGAGGATGTCAGCAACGCGGTGCTGTATCTGGCCTCCGACGAGGCTCGCTACGTCACCGGTGTGCCCCTGCCGATCGACGCGGGCGGAATGCTCAAGTAATCACCCCGGTCGCGCCGCCCCGGGGGGGGGGGGCGGCCCCCCGCAAAAGGGGGGGGTGGGGGGGGGCGGCAGGGGCCAACACCGCGCCGCGGAGGAGGGGGGCAACGGGCGGCCCAAACCAACGGCCCC
>NZ_JBSGSS010000002.1:0-70831 GCF_053606985.1 Nocardia sp. NPDC055165 | reverse complement strand
CGAAACTCCCGGGGTCGCCCCCGCCGCACCGCCGGGGGGTTATTGAAACTTAAACCCCCGCGCCCGCGCCCCGGGGGGGGGCCGCCCCGACCCCGAGAAACAACGAAGGCGGAGAACGGTCATGAGGGTGTCGGTCGACGGGACCAAATGTGAGGGCCATGCCCTGTGCGCGGGTATCGCGCCGACGGTGTTCGAGGTGAACGCCGAGGACCTGGCCGTGGTGGTCGACGAATATCCGGGTGGCGCCACCGAATCGGAGGTTCGCTCGGCGGCGTCGGCCTGCCCGACGATGGCGATCGCGTTGGGCGAGAGCTAGCTCCGCGTCCGAGAAGGTCGAATGCAGAAACCCGCCTCCCACGGAGGCGGGTTTCTGCTGTCAGAAGCCTTGCGGGGCAAGGGGATTACCGACATCAGCCGCGAGGATCCGGGGCGGATTCTCGCGGCTGATGGGGTGTCGTTCAGGCGGCAGGGTCGGCTGCGGCCGCACCACCGGTCATGGTGGTGCGGGTCACGGGCCCGTACCACCCGCACGGCAGTTCGCAGGTGGCCACCACGTGGCGTTCGATGTCGCCGTCGAGGGACTTGCGTATCGTCTCCGCCGCGCCGGCGGGATAGCCACAGCGCGGGCATTTGCCGTAGTAGTCGAGGATCGGACGGACGCTGATCTGAATGGTCGGATGCACGGTGTGTCCTTCAGCCGGTCTCAGTCGAGGAAGAGGTCGAGCGTCGGGCTGTCGCCGCCGCCGTAGCGCGACAGGTCCTCGACGCCGGACGCGGTGAGAACCTCCGCGTCGATGTAGCAGTTCCCGCTGGCCGCGCGGGCGGGTCGGGACAGGATCTCGATCGCCGCGTCAGCCATGATCTCGGGGCTGCGCGACGACGAGAGCAGATTGTCGCCGTCGGCCATGTTCGCGACCGCCGAGGTCGCGATATAGGTCTGGGGCCACAGGCAATTCACGGCGATGCCCGCGTCGGCGAACTCGGCGGCCCAGCCCAGCGAGAGCAGGGTCATGCCGTATTTGGACAGCGTGTAGGCGGGGTGGGCGCCGAGCCAGCGCGGGTTCATGTTCACCGGCGGCGACACGGTGAGCACGTGCGGGTTCGCCGAGGCGCGCAGGTGCGGCAGGCAGGCCTTGGTGAGCAGGAAGGTGCCGCGCAGGTTGATCTCCTGCATCAGGTCGTACTTCTTGGCCGAGAGGCTCTCGGTCGGTTCGACGCCGATCGCACTGGCGTTGTTCACGCAGATGTCGATGCCGCCGAACCGTTCGACGGCGGTCTCGACAGCGCGCGCCACGTCGGCTTCGTTGCGCACGTCGCCGACCACGGCGACAGCCTTGCCGCCCGCGGCCTCCACCTCGGCCACCGCGGTGTGCACGGTGCCGGGTAGCCGGGGGTGCGGCTGCGAGGTCTTGGCCAGCAGCACCAGATTCGCCCCGCGCCGCGCGGCGGCCAGCGCGATGGCCAAACCGATCCCGCGGGAGCCGCCGGAGATGACCAGAGTGCGGTCGGTGAGTACGGCGTTCTCGCTGGACATCGGTCTCCTCAGTGCTGGTCCCCGCCGCGGATTGAAGCGGCATTCCCTTTCGATGGTATTGGCATTCTCATTTTTTGCAAGTACCGTAATCACTGATGAACGATCCGATACAGACCTCGTCCGGCATCCCGCTCTCGCCGGTCTACGGACCCGCGGACCTGGCCGCCGCACCGCCCGCACCGGGCGGCTTCCCATTCACGCGCGGCAACTTCGCCTCCGGTTACCGGGGTCGGTTGTGGACGTTTCGCCAATACTCCGGTTTCGGAACGGCGGAGGAGTCTAATCGCCGGTACCGATATCTGCTCGACCAGGGCGGAACCGGGTTGTCGGTCGCGCTCGACCTACCGACCCAATGTGGTTACGACTCCGACGATCCGGAGGTGACCGAGGAGGTCGGTCGCGTCGGCGTCGCGGTGGACACCCTCGCCGACGCCGAGATCCTGTTCGACGGCATGCCGCTGGACAAGATCAGCACCAGCTTCACGATCAACGGCACCGCCGCGATCCTGTTGGCGCTCTACGTTGCGGCGGCCGAGAAGAAGGGCGTGCCGCGCGAGAAGCTCACCGGCACGATCCAGAACGACATTCTCAAGGAATACGCCTCGCGCGGCACCTGGATCTGGCCGCCGGAACCGTCGCTGCGGCTGATCGCCGACACCATCGAATTCTGTGCGGCCGAAGTGCCGAGATTCAACGCGATCTCGGTGGCGGGCGCGCACTTTCGTGATGCCGGCGCCAACGCGGTGCAGGAGATGGCGTTCACCCTCGCCGACGGTGTCACCTACTGCGACACCGTGATCGAACGCGGCCGGATGACGATCGACCAGTTCGCGCCGCAGATCTCGTTCTTCTTCTACACCCACGGTGACTTCTTCGAGGAGATCGCCAAATACCGTGCGGGACGCCGACGTTGGGCGACGATCGTGCGCGAGCGCTACGGCGCCACCACCGACAAAGCCTCGATGTTCCGCTTCGGCTGTGTCGCCGGCGGCGCCTCGCTGTACGCGCCACAGGCCCAGAACAACCTGGTGCGGGTGGCCTACGAGTCGATGGCCTCGGTGCTGGGCGGAGTGCAGTCGATGTTCACCGCGGCCTGGGACGAGCCGTTCGCGTTGCCGAGCGAGGAGTCCGCCACGCTCGCGCTGCGGACCCAGCAGATCCTGGCCTACGAAACCGGAGTCACCCGGGTCGCCGACCCGCTCGGTGGTTCCTACTTCGTCGAGGCGCTCACCGACGCGACCGAGGCTCGCATCATCGAGATCATGGACGACCTCGAGCGCCACGGCGGCATGGTCCGTTCGATCGAGGACGGCTACCTGCAGGGTCTGATCGCCGATGAGGCCTACCAGCTGCACAAGGACGTCGAGGCCGGCACCAAACCGGTCGTCGGGGTGAACCGGTTCGTCTCCGACGAGCCCGCGCCCGAGATCGCGACCTACGAACTCGACGCCGAGGGCCGCGACCTGCAACTCAAGCGTCTCGCCAGGGTGAAAGCCGAACGCGATCCGGTGGCCGTTCGGTCCTGCCTCACCGCCTTGTCCACCGCCGCCGAAGGAAACGAGAACCTGATGCACTACCTGATCGCGTGCGCAAACGCGTACTGCACGGTGGGGGAGATGACCGCCGCGCTCAAAGGCGTGTGGGGCGAGTTCCAGCAGCCGGTGGTGTTCTGATGAGCGCCCGTGTGCTCGTCGCCAAACCCGGTCTCGACGGCCACGATCGCGGGGCCAAGATCGTCGCCCGCGCGCTGCGCGACGCCGGGTTCGAAGTGATCTTCACCGGCATCCGCCAGCGCATCGAAGACATCGTGTCGATCGCGCTGCAGGAGGATGTCGCCGTCGTGGGGCTGAGCATCCTCTCGGGTGCGCACGTCTCGCTGACCACGCGCACCGTCGAGGCGTTGCGCGCGGCGGGCGCGGGCGATATCGCGGTGATCGTCGGCGGCACCATTCCCCGGTCCGATGTCGCGCGGCTGCTCGAAGTCGGCGCGGCGGCGGTGTTCCCGACGGGCACCTCGCTCGACACGCTCGTCACCGAGATCCGGGCGCTCACCAATACCCCGTCTCCGACCTGAGCGTCGGGTCGGTCGCAGCGGCGCTGACCACCGTGGTCGCGCGAAAAGTAGTGGAAGACGGAGGAATTCGTGCGTATCGGAGTGATGATCGGGCCCGAGAAGGGCGATGCGGCCCGCAAACTGTCCCGGATGCTCGACGACATCGCGTGGGCCGAGTCGGCGGGCCTGGACACCGCGTGGATACCCCAGATCCCGACCGATTTCGACGCGCTGATCACCATCGCGCTGATGGGACAGGTGACCACCCGGATCGAGTTGGGCACCGCCGTGGTGCCGCTGCAGGCCCAGCACCCCGTCGCACTGGCCAGGCAGGCGCTGTCGGCGCAAGCCGCGGCGGGCGGACGGCTGGCGCTGGGTATCGGTCCCTCGCATCACTGGATCGTGGCGGACATGCTCGGGCTGCCCTACGAGAAACCGGCCGCCTACACCGCGGACTACCTGGAGGTGCTGAACGCGGGATTGCGCGGGCCCGGCACGGTGGACGTCGAGAACTCGACGTTCACGGTGCGCAATCCGCTCGACCTCGGGCCGGTGGCCCCGGTGCCGGTGCTGGTCGCCGCGCTCGGTCCGGTGATGCTGCGCATCGCCGGCGAACAGGCCGACGGGACCATTCTCTGGATGGCGGACGAGCGCGCGGTGGGAGCCCATGTCGTGCCGCGGATCACGAAGGCGGCGGCCGAGGCCGGTCGTCCCGCGCCGCGCGTCGTCGCCGGTCTGCCAGTCTGCCTGTGCCGTCCCTCCGAGGTCGCCGAAGCCAAGGCCAGAGCGAACCGCATTCTCGGCGAAGCCGAGGTCTCACCGAACTACCAGCGGTTGCTCGAAACCGGCGACGCCCGCGACATCGGTGACATCTGCGTCGCCGGTGACGAGAGCGCCATCGCCGAGGGGCTGCGCCGATACGGCGACGCCGGGGCCACCGATCTGTCGGTGCGCCTGCTGCCCATCGGCGACACCCGCGACGAGCTGGTCGCCTCCAAACGGCGCACCAGGGAGATGATCGCCGCGCTGGCAAAGGACTTACGGTGATCGGGGCGCGAGGCGAGAGCTTCCAGCTCTCGCGTGCTCGCGGCGCGCGGGGCGGGTCAGCGACCGGACCGCTGGCAGGCATCCGGATTCTCGAGGTCGGCACCATGCTGGCGGGGCCGTACGCCACCATGATGCTCGCCGATCTCGGCGCCGAGGTCACCAAGGTGGAGCCGGCGGGTGGCGATATCTCACGGCAGGTGAGCGAGAGCTACTTCGCCAGTCTCAACCGGGGAAAGCGCAGCATCAGCATCGACCTGAACACCGCGCGGGGCCAGGACCAGCTCGGGGAGCTGGCCGTGAATGCACATGCGCTGCTGGTGAATCTGAAGCCGTCGGCGATCCACCGGCTCGGCCTGACCTACGAAGCGCTACGCCGGTGGAACGAGCGCATCGTCTGTGTCGCGATCACCGGATTCGGTTTGGACGCCGGTGACGACCCTGCTTTCGACTACGTTATCCAGGCGGCCACCGGCATCGCGGCGCTCACCGGAGATCCCGCCGGCCCGCCGACGCTGCCCGGCTACTCCTCGGCCGACAACTCCACCGGACTGACCGCGGCGCTGGGTCTGCTCGCGCAGATCGTGTCCGGCGAGGGCGGCCAGGTGGAGGTGTCGCTGCGCGATGTGATGCTCTCGCAGCTGAACTACCACGCTTCGGCCTACCTCAACGACGGCACGGCGCCGCAGCGGCGCCCGTTCGGAGCGCACACGTATTACGTTCCCGCGCAGATGTTCCCGACCGCCGAGGGGTATCTGGCGCTGTTCATCACCCACGACGGATTCTGGCGGCGCTTCGCCGGGGAAGCGGCGGTGGCGGGGTTCGAGACGATGGTCGAGCGGGCGAGTCGGCGTGAGGAGGTGCTCGCGGCGGTCACCACCGCGCTCGCGGCCGACACCGCGGTGGGCTGGGAATCGCGGCTGCGGCCCCTCGGCATCCCGGCCGCGGCTGTCCGGACGCTGCCCGAGGCGCTGGAGGCGACGCCGGAGGCGCTGGTGCAGGCGGGGCCACATCGACTGGTGGGCAGTCCGATTCGGATCGCCGGGTACGAGCCCACCTACGGTCCGCCACCGCGTTTGGGCGAGCACAACATCTGATCACTCATCCGAGCCAGGGGGAGCCGGACCCCGGGACCTGTTCAGGTCCCGGGGTCCGTCGGCGCGCGCCGGGCGCTCACTCGTAGCGCACGGTGGTCTCGGCCGTGTCGGGAATCGCCTGACAGGTGAGCACGTAGCCCTCGGCGACCTCGTCGTCGGTGAGCGCGTCGTTGACGCGCATCGTCGCCGAACCCTGGGTGAGCACGGCCATGCAGGTCGCGCAGTTTCCCGATTCGCAGGAGAACGGCGGGGTGAGGCCGCCGCGTCGCGCGCTCTCCAGCAGCGTCTCGCCCGCATTGCGCGGCACGGTCACCTTTTTGCGACCGAGGATGACGGTGACCGTGCCCGCGGTGGCGGCGGGCTCCTGCGTGGCGGTGGGTTCCGGTTCGGCTACCGCGACAACCGGTTCGGCCGCGCCGAAGCGCTCACTGAAGATCGCGCCCGGACCCGGCAGCGCTTCCTCCACCATCGCCATGAACGCCTCCGGGCCACAGATGTAGCTGTCGGCCGCGGCGTCGGCGCCGACGAAGGCGCGCACGGCAGCCGGATCGAGCAACCCGCTGTCGGCATCCAGATGCCGGAGCACCTCGAGCCGGGTCGGGTAGCGCGCGACCAGTTCCTCGAGGGTGGCATCGAAGATCGCCGACGCCCGGTCACGGTCGACACACAGCAGGCGCACCCGACGATCGGTCGTGGCCAGCGCGCTCTTGGCCAGCGACAGGACCGGGGTGATGCCGCTGCCGCCGGAGAAGCCGAGCAGCGGGCGCTCGCTCTCGCGCAGACAGAACTTGCCCGCCGGCCTGCTCATCTCGATCACGTCCCCCTCGCTGAGGTTGTCGATCAGCCAGTTCGACACCCGCCCGCCGACGACCCGTTTGACCGTTGTCATGAGCTCGGCGTCGGTTTCAGGCGCGCTCGACATGGAGTACGACCGGAACAGCTCGACATCGTCGACGCGCACCCGGAACGTGCAGAACTGGCCGGCGACATAGGACACCGCGCCCTCGTGTGGAGCGAGGACGAAGGTGCGGGCGTCGGCTGTCTCCTTGATGATCCGGGTCACCGTCGCGCGTTGGAACAGGGGAGTTCTCGCCATGGACCGGCTCCTTCTGGTATGAAGATTCTTATGGAAAGAGAATACTATTCTCTCTTGCAAGATGGGATCTTCTCAGTCCCGGCCGCGGAGGCGAGATGAACGACCGGATCGCACTCAGTTTCGATGAGCGGCACTACACGCTCAGCGAGTTGGACGGGCTCACCGCGGGCCTGGCCGAAGCCCTGATCGAACGCGGTGTGCGCCAGGGGGATCGGGTCGCGCTGATGTCGTCGAACCGGCCGGAGTTCGTGCTCGCGGCACGCGCGATCTGGCTGGCCGGCGGCGCGGTGGTGCTCATCAGCCCGGCGTGGAAGCGCGGTGATGTCGAGCACGCGCTGGCCGTCACCGAGCCCGCCTACGCCATCGGTGACCAGCCTGTGCTGGCCGAGCTGATGCCCACGCTCTCGCTCGACGCCCCGATCACGCCCAGCACCGCCACCTTCGCCGAACCCGTGCCATCCGAGGACGCCGTGCTCGTATTCAGTTCGGGCACAACGGGATTGCCGAAGGCGGTGCGCCACACGCACGCGTCGTTCGCGGCCGCGGTGGAGCACTGGCGGGTGGCGCTCGGCTTCACCCGCGATGACCGGATTCAGATCGTCACCCCGCCCTCGCACATCCTCGGGCTGCTCAATATCGTGCTGGCGCTGCGGACCGGCGCCTGGATGCGCCTGCATCGCCGGTTCGACCTCGATCGGATGCTGCACCACATCGAGGCCGACCGGATCACCGTGGAGATGGCGGTCGCGCCGATCGCGCTGGCGATCGCCGCCCATCCCGACCTCGAGTCCTATGACCTGTCGTCGCTGCGCTACATCATGTGGGGCGCGACGCCGGTGACGCCGAGCGTCGCCGAGACCGTCACGCGCCGAACCGGCGTCGCGTGGGTGCCCGCCTACGGCGCCAGCGAACTGCCGGTGATCGCCTGCAATCCGCTCGAGGGCGCCCGCCTCGACAGCGTGGGGCGCCCGGTGCCCGGCGTCGAGATCCGGGTGGTCTCCACGACCTCCGGCGAGGAGGTCGAGACCGGCGAGACCGGCGAGATCCAGGCTCGCTCCGCGTCGTCGATGGCCGGATACCTCCCCGACGACGCGACCGCGGCGGCCTACGCCGACGGCTGGTACCGCACCGGCGATGTCGGCTATCTCGACGACGACGGCTGGTTGCGACTGACCGACCGGCTCAAGGAGATGATCAAGGTGCGCGGATTCCAAGTGGCGCCCGCCGAGGTGGAAGCCGTCCTGCACGGCCACCCGGCCGTGGCCGACTGCGCGGTCTTCGGTGTCCCCGATCCGGCCGACGGCGAGGTGATCGTCGCCGCCGTCACCACCACGGGCTCGGTCGACGCCGACGAACTCATAGAGCTGGTCGGCACCCGGCTGGCCTCCTACAAGCGGCCGCGCCGAGTGGTGTTCGTGCCCGAAATCCCGCGCCTGCCCTCCGGCAAGGTGCTGCGCCGAGTACTGAAGGAGAGCCATGGACGTCCGGCTGACCTCTGAACAGCGACAGCTGCGCGACGCCGCTGCGAAACTGGCCGACGACCTCGGCCCCGGCTCGGTCAGCGACCTGGCCGACGAACAGCGGATCGCCCGGCTCGAGAAGACGGTCGCCAGCACCGGCTGGCGAGCCCTGCGCTCCGACGGCGCCTCCGGCGTCGAAGTGGCCATCGTCGCCGAGGAGTTCGGCCGCGGGCTCGTCGACGTGCCGTTCCTGGGTCCACTCCTCGCCGACGACCTCTGGTCGCCCCCCGAATCGGTGCCGCACTGGACCGTCGCTGTCGACGACCGCGCGATCGACGCGCGAGGCGCCCGCCAGGCCCTGATCGTGCGAGGCGAGTCGATGCTGGCCAGTGCGGTCGCCACCGCGACGACCGGCGCCGATCAGACACGGGCCGAGGCCGCGCTCACCGGCGTTCCGAAACTGCTCGGCGAGCTGTCCCCGGCGCAGGTCACCCAGTGGCGAGCGCTGGCGCTCGTGAGCACCTGCGCCGATCTGGTCGGCACCGCGCGCGGTGCGCACGCGCTGGCGACCGACTACGCGAAAGTCCGTGCGCAATACGGCAAGACGATCGGTTCCTATCAGGCCGTCGCCCATCTGCTCGCGGAGAGCCTCGCGCTGATCGAGGGCTCGGTGAGCGTGCTGCGCCACGCCGCGTGGGCCGTGGACGCGATCGAACCCGAGCGAGCCGTGCAGGCGGCCGTGATCGCCAAACTCTATTGCGCCAGAGCGGCATTGACCGTGTGCGAGACCGCGGTGCAGGTGCACGGCGGAATCGGCAACACCTGGGAATGCCTGGCGCACGTGTATCTACGGCGGGCGCTGACGTCCACCGAGCTGTTCCCCACGAGCCTGGAGGAGATCGACCGTGGACTTTCGTGATTCGCCCGAGGAAGCGGCGTTCCGGGAACGCTTGCGCGAGTGGCTGTCCGGTGTCGCGGGACAATTCCCCACCTCGGGTGACGAGTACTGGGCCAAGCAGGGCGAGTGGCATCGAGCGCTGCACGCGGCGGGTTTCTTCGGGCTGTCGTGGCCGCGCGAACACGGCGGCCACGAACTGCCCCCGGTCTACGACGTCATCCTCGACGAGGAGCTCGCCCTGGCCGGCGCGCCGCCGCGGCCCAGCCTGGGCTATCTGATCCAGGGTCTGGGCAGGCACGCCGGCAAGCAACTGCAACAGCGGTTCCTGCCCGGCATGATCGACGGGACGCAGCGCTGGTGCCAGGGGTTCAGCGAACCGGACGCGGGTTCGGACCTGGCCGCGCTGCGGACCACGGCCACCCGTGAGGGCGATTCCTATGTGCTGCACGGGCACAAGATCTGGACGAGCTATTCCGACGTTGCGGACTGGTGCCTGCTGCTGGCCCGCACCGACTCCGAAGTGCCACGGCACAAAGGCATCTCGGCCTTCGTGGTGTCGATGAAACAACCCGGCGTGCAGCAGCGGCCGCTGCGGATGATGAGCGGGATCACCACCGAATTCGGCCAGGTGGCCTTCGACGGCGCGGTCGTGCCCGCCGATCAGATGGTCGGATCGCCCGGCGACGGGTGGAAATTGGCGATGACGGTGGTCGGGCACGAGCGCGAACCTTCCACGCTCGGCTACGCGGCCCGCTACGGCAAGCTGGTGCGCCAGATGGCGGCCCGGACCTCGGGCCCGCTGCCCGCCGAGCTGGCCTGGGCCGCCGTGCAGACCGAGATGCTGCGCCTGCACGTGCGCCGGCGACTGTCCGAACAGCTCGACGGCGTCTCGCACGGCCCGGAGGGTTCGCTCGACAAACTGCTCATGACCTGGGTGGAACAGTCGGTCGGTCATGCCGCGCTCACCGTCGGCGGTACCCGCGATCCCGAACTGCTCAGCGCCTACCTCTACAGCCGCGCGCAGAGCGTCATGGGCGGGACATCACAGATTCAGAAGAACATCATCGCCTCGCGCATTCTCGGATTGGGAGCCTGACCATGTACGACCTGCCTGCCGAAATCGACGTCCGCGCCGAAGGTCCGCTGCGGATCATCACGCTGAATCGGCCCGACGCGCTCAACGCGGTCAACGACGACCTGCACACCGGGCTCGCGCAGCTGTGGCCGCGCCTGAGCGAGGACCGGGAAGCCCGCGTCGCGGTGCTCACCGGCAGCGGCAAGGCGTTCTCCGCCGGCGGCGACTTCGCCTACCTCGCCGAGCTGAGCCGCGACGCGGACCTGCGCGCCAAGACGATCGCGCACGGGCGCGATCTCGTGCTCGGTATGGCGCGCTGCCGGATTCCGGTGATCGCGGCGGTCAACGGACCCGCTGTCGGCCTCGGGTGCAGCCTGGTCTCGCTCAGCGACATCGTCTACATCGCCGAGACCGCCTACCTCGCCGACCCGCACGTGCAGGTGGGCCTGGTCGCCGCCGACGGCGGCCCACTCACCTGGCCGCTGCACACCAGCCTGCTCTTCGCCAAGGAGTACGCGCTCACCGGCGCGCGCATCCCGGCCGAACGGGCCAGGGAGATGGGCCTGGTCAACCACGTCGTCGCCGACCCGGTCGCCGAGGCGCTGGCCTGCGCCAAGCGCATCCTGGAACTGCCTCGCCAGGCCGTCGAGAGCACGAAGCGACTGCTCAACCTGCACCTGGAACGGGCGGTGCTGGCCAGTCTCGACTATGCGACCACCGCCGAAGAGATCTCGTTCCAGACCGCGGATTTCCATGCCACCATCGAGCGGCTCACCGCGGGCAAGAAGTAGCCGGACCGGACACTCGGGAGCCGTCGATGAACACTGGCCTGTCCGACGACATCGCCGAATTGATCGCCATGGCCCGCGCGGGTTCGATCCGCGCGGCCGGGCGGTTGCTGAGCCTGGTCGAGAGCGATCGCCGCGAACAGGTGCTCGCCCACCTCGATTCGGTCCCGGTGCGCGTGATCGGGCTGACCGGGCCGCCGGGCGCGGGCAAGTCCACCACCATCGCGGTTCTGGTGACCGGTTATCGCGCGCGCGGGCAGCGGGTGGCGGTGCTCGCCGTCGACCCGTCCTCGCCCTACAGCGGCGGCGCGCTGCTCGGTGACCGCATCCGGATGGCGGCGCACATCGACGACCCCGACGTCCTGATCCGTTCGGTGGCCACCCGCGGGCACCTGGGCGGCCTGGCCGCCGCCGTGCCCGCCGCGATCCGGCTGCTCGGCGCACTCGGCTACGGCCTGGTCCTGTTGGAGACGGTGGGGGTGGGCCAGTCCGAGATCGAGATCGCCGCGGTCGCGGACCCGACCGTGGTCATCCTCAATCCCGGTGCGGGCGACGCGATCCAGGCCGCCAAAGCCGGGCTGCTCGAGGTGGCCGACATCCTCGTCGTCAACAAGGCCGACCGCGACGGCGCCGAGCAGACCGCGCGCGAACTCCATATCGAAACCGGCCT
The DNA here is from genome assembly GCF_053606985.1 of Nocardia sp. NPDC055165. Lineage (NCBI taxonomy): Bacteria > Bacillati > Actinomycetota > Actinomycetes > Mycobacteriales > Nocardiaceae > Nocardia > Nocardia sp. NPDC055165. The sequence goes on along the minus strand of NZ_JBSGSS010000002.1, from coordinate 59,116 downwards.
ACCCATCCTCACCCTGGTCGCCTCACGCGGCACCGGGGTCGAGGAGCTGATCGAGGCGATCGAGACCTACCACCGGGCCGACACCGCCGCGCGCGGCACGGCCCGCGCGCGGGCGCAGATCCTGTCGCTCGCGCAGTCACGGTTGCGCGGCCATCCCGGCCTGGACGAGTTGGCCGCCGCCGTCGCGGCCGGCGACCGCGACCCCTACTCCGCGGCGGAGCAGTTGCTGATCGGGGTGACCCACTAACAGCATGTCTCTTGTCGCAGTCGGTAGCAGGAGCGATCAGCTTCCCGGAAACCCGGGTAGCTTACCGATATGAGTGTGAATTCGGTTGCAAGGCGGCCTATTCCGCTGCCCTGGAGGGTTGCGGTCGCTGTGGCGACATGCTCGACGCTGGGGTGTTGTTCGTGGGCTCTGTGGGCGGACGTGACAGGGTACGACGACATCAATGCGTCGTTCTCCGCCGCCATCACTGGTGTGCTCCCGGTGGCAGCGTGGTTGGTGTTGGCCGTTACCGGCTTTGTGAAGTACGAACGCTGGTGGTTGGCGGGACTTCTTGTGCCGGTGATCATCTCTTCGACGCTGGCACTGACCTGGGCCGGTATCCCCGGACGGATCGGGTGGGCCGTATCGCGAGGTGATATGGAACGGGCAGCCGCCGCGTGCGACACGCTTGACACATCGAAGTTGGGTGTTCCGCACCAGCGAGTAGAGATCGGTGTTTACACCTTCCATCATATCGAGCGTGAAACCAACGGTGCGTGCGATTTTCATTTGCTCCGGGACTATCCGAGCATACAGCGCGGGTTCCTCTACCTCCCTCACGGTGAGCGCCGAAATGGGGAGTATGACCACACGTATATCCCGCTGGGTGACTTCTGGTACTTCTACCATCTATAAATCGCCGCCCGCACGAAGTACCAGGTCGACTCGGTCGAGGCCGTCGAAGCGCTGACCGGCGTGGCCGGCGCACCGCTGCTTGCCGCACGAAATCTCTACTTGCAGTTCCTGTTCGCATGGTTGACCGGCAACGGCGACTTGCACGCCAAGAACATCGAGGTCCTGCGTGATGGCCTGGGACGCTGGGGTATCGCGCCGATCTACGACATGCCCTGCACCCTGGTCTACGGCGACGACTCGATGGCGCTGCCGATCGCCGGACGAATCAAGAACCTCGATTCGCGTCGCGGTGAGGGGGTGCGATCAGGCTCGCTGTGTGGCGGGCTGGGCCGAGATCGCTTCGGCTGCTTCGGCGCCGAAGCGGACGAGGGCTTCCTGGGCGAAGGAGGCGACGAGTTCGCCTGCCACGGTGAGGACGTCGCCTCGGCCGAAGGAGCGGCCGTGCGCCAGGACCGGGCTGTGCTGGCGCAGCAGTAGCCAGTCGTCGGTGCGGAACGGGCGGTGGAACCACAGGGTGTGGGCGGTGACGGCGGAGTTGAACGCGGTGCCGTTGCCGCGCTGGCTGATGCCCTCGAGTGGGCGCAGGGCGGTGCCGATGAGGTTCAGGTCGGTGGCGTAGGCGGCCAGCGCGGCGGACAGGCCGGCGTCGACGGCGGGCGTGCGCATCCAGAACTCGTACTCGGGCAGGGCGGCGGCGGTGGCGTTGAGATCGTCGAAAGCCCTTGTCTCCCAAGGGAGCAGGTCGAAGGTGACGCGGTATTCCGGATCGAGCAGCGCGGGGACGTCCTCGACGTGCTGGATTTGCGGGCCGTCCTCGTCGACGTGCATGGATACGGCGGCGGTGGCGATGACGCGCCCGGACTGCCTGGCGACGATCGCGAGGGTGGCGAACGAGCGGCCTTCGTGCTGGCGGGTCACCTCGTAGCGCAGCGGCGCGTCGTAGCCGCCTTCCTTGGCGAAGAGGGTGTGGATCGACTTGACCGATTTGTCCGGGCAGGCGAGTTCGGCGGCGCGGACGAACTGCCCCAGGATCTGGCCGCCGAAGAGCCTGCGATAGCTCAGCGGCAGATGGGGTCCTTCGAACACGGTCGTAGAAGGGCTGAGGTCGCTCTCGTCGGCGGGTGACACACCCAGATCCAGGCTGGCGAGCAGGCTGTTCCAGAGATCGGTCATAGTCGAATCTTCCTATTCTACCTGAAAGAGAATTATGTTCTCACGGTGCCGGTGACGCCCGCGGCGCAGAACTCCCAGACTTCCTCGGCGGTGATCGGGCGCGTCGCCATGTCGTCCTGGCCGCCGCTGGACTGGGCGGTGAACATCACGGTCTGCATCGTCATGGCGGCCACCCGGCGGGGATTGAGGCCGGGGCGCAGCGTGCCCGCCGACGCGGCGTCGGTCACCAGGTCGACGAAGAGCGCGAGTAGTGGTGCGTGCGCGACCTTCACATGGGCGGGATGGGTGACCAGCAGGCGCGGCGCGAAGTCGGTGAACAGCGGGTGGCGATCCCGGGGATCGGAGCGGCACAGCGAGAACAGCAGCTGTACCGCGACTCCGAGCCGGGTCAGCGGATCGTCCTCCTCGGCCGCCGCCAGGCGGATCTGCTCGGCCGTGCGCAGCAGCGCGTCCTCGAACAGGGCGAGCAGCAGTTCGTGCTTGCCGTCGAATTGCAGATAGAAACTGCGCAGCGACTGACGCGACCGCTCCACCACCTCCTGCACGGTGAAATCGGTGCTGCCGTTCTCGGAGATGATCGACTGGGCCGCTTCGAGGAAACGCTGCACCCGCTGTTCGGCCCGCAACCGGGTGGACTTGATCGACCGTTCCACCGCGCGTTGCTTCCAGGCGGGTTCCGCGCGCTCGCTCATAGCTGCACCAGCCGCGCGGCCGTGCCCGAGGCGCGTGCGATGGCGCCCGCCTCGCGGACCAGTTCGCGGGAACTGCCGAGCAGTCCGTCCAGGACCAGCACCCGGCGGATGTGGCGGTGCAGATCGTGTTCGGCGGTGAAGCCGATGCCGCCCAGCGTCTGCTGACAGTGCCGCGCGGTGATCAGGGCGGCCCGCCCCGCGGCGGCCTTGGCCAGCAGCGACCCCAAATCGTCGGTGGCCGCGGCCAGGGTGGCCTCGGCGCCCTCGATCGCGACGAAGGTCTCGGCGAGACGGTGCCGGATCGCCTGGAACGAGGCCACCGGCCGCCCGAACTGCACGCGATCGAGGGCGTGGGTGCGGGCCAGCGTCAGCATGGCCCGGCTCGCGCCGGTGAGCCACCAGCCCAGTGCCCGCCGGCCCTGCGCCAGTGGGATCGGTGTCCCCGCCGGGACCGCGCGGATCGGCAGATCAGCGTCCAGGGTCGGGGACCGGTCGGCGCCGGACGCGTCGTCGGCGTGGTCCCAGCGCACCCAGGTCCCCCCGGACCAGGGCAGCGCGACCGGGTCGTCGGCGGACAGTCCGCCCGCCGCCCGGACGACGTCGTTGAGCAGCGGCGCGTGCGCGCCGGTCTCGCCGAGCAACCGGAAAACCAGGGGGACAGTGGCATCAGGCGCGTCGGTCAGCATCTCCTGCCAGCCCAGGTCGTCGAGCGCTGTGTGCAGCTCCGCGCCGGAGACGTCGCGCATGGTCTTGCGCAGCGTCTGAGCCAGCAGATCGAGTTCGGCAGCATCCACGGTTCACTCTTTCCCCAGGTCGAGCAGTCGACGCGCGATGATGTTGCGTTGGATCTCGGCGGTGCCGCCGTAGATCGTCGCGGCGCGCGAGTACAGGTATTCCGCGCGCCACGGCGAATCGGCGAGCTCGATGACGCCGGGCAGCAGATCGCAGACGGTGTCGAACAGGTGCTGTTCGGCCGTCGCGAGCAGCACCTTGTCGACGGAGGTCTCCGGCCCCAGCTTGCCGCCGGCCGCCAGACGTTCCTGCGTCGCCAGCGAGCGGCAGCGGATGGTGTGCAGCGCCAGATGGACGGCGCCGAGTTCGGCGTCGTCGTGGCCGGCCCGGTCGTCGTGCGCGGTCTGCTCGAGCAGCTGGTCGAATCGCGTGTAGAGATAAGCGATCCGGTGCCAGAAGCAGGTGGAGCGCTCGTGTGGGAGCAGATCCATCGCGATCCGCCAGCCGTCGCCCGGTCGGCCGAGCATGCGGTCGGCGGGCACGACGACCTCGTCGAAGTACACCTCGGCGAATTCGTCGATGCCGTGCATCGTGCGCAACGGCCGCACGGTGATGCCGGGGGAGTCCATGTCGACGAAGAACGCGGTGATCCCGTCGTGGCCGATTCCGGTGCGGGTCAACAGGACACAGCGCGCCGCGTACTGGGCGAGACTGGTCCACACCTTCTGGCCGGTGATCACCCAGTGCTCACCGCGCTGCTCGGCCTTGGTGCTCAGGGACGCGAGATCGCTGCCGGAGCCGGGCTCGGAGAACCCCTGGCACCACTGTTCCCGGCCGCTGAGCAGTCGCGGCACCATTTCCGCCGCCAGCTGCGGGCCGGCGTAGGAGATCATCGTGGGCGCGAGCACCTCGATCATGGAGTAGATGCCGGGCTCGGCGAGGTCGCGGGTCGCGACCTCCTCGCCGAGGATCGCCCGCAGCACCGCCGGTCCGCCGAGACCTCCCACCTCGGCGGGCCAGCCGTACCGCATCCAGTCCGCGTCGAAGAGCGCGCGCCGGACCCTGGCCAGTTGCTCGACCTGTGCGTCGAGCGAATGGTCGGGCCCCGCGGACAGGTCGTTCGCGTCGAGCCAGGACCGCAGACCGGTCCGAAAGTCGGCGCGGTTCACGCACTCGGTCGTTCGAAGGCGTGCGGACGGCCGGAATCGTGGTCGCCGTTGCGACGGATGAACGTCATGGCCCTGGTGCGCAGCCGCCAGCCCGCGTCGGTGCGCGCGTAGGTGTCGCTGTAGTAGCCGATCCGCATGTCGTGGGTCGACTGCTCGATGAAGCACAGCGGCTGGGTGCCGCTGGCGGTGTCGCCGTCGATCTCCAATGCCGGTGTGCCGGTGAGGAACAGCCCCTTCGGCGCGGCGGCGACGAGATCGGGGAACTCGTCGAGCGGGTAGGTGTCGCCGAAGGCGCTGTAGTTGCCGTCGGGGGTGAACACCGCGACCAGGCCCTCGATGTCGCCCTTGGTGATGGTGACCGCGTACCGCGCGAGCAGCTGTTCCAGCTCGATCACGTCGTCAATTCTGGACAAAGACTTTTCCGCCTTTCATCACGAACCGCACCCGCTGGGTGACGGTGATGTCGGTGAGTGGGTCGCCGGGAACAGCGATGATGTCGGCGAGCAGGCCCTCGGCCAGCCGGCCCCGGTCGGTGACATCGATCAGTTCGGCGGCCGTGGTGGTCGCGGCGCGCAGCACGGCCAACGGGCTCATGCCGCGGTCGACGAGCGCGACCAGCTCGTCGGCGTTGCGGCCGTGCGGGATCGCGGGGGCGTCGGTGCCCACCGCGATCTTCACCCCGGCCTTGTAGGCGGCCAGCACCGAGGTGCGGGCGCGCGGGAACATCTGCGCCGCCTTGGCTTGGAGCTCCGGCGGCGCCTTCGAGACATCCATGGCGTCGGCCAGGCGGGTGGTCGGCACCAGATAGGTGCCCTTCTCGACCATCAGGGCGATGGCGTCGTCGTCGATCAGGAACCCGTGCTCGATGCAGTCGATTCCCGCCTCGACCGCGGCGCGCACCGCGTCGGCGCCGTGGGTGTGCGAGGCGACCCGCAACCCGCGCCGATGCGCCTCGTCGACGATCGCCCGCAGTTCCTCGGACGAATAGTGTTGCGCCCCAGGCGCTCCGGTGAGCGACATGACGCCGCCGGAGACACAGACCTTGATCAGCTGCGCGCCGTGCTTGATCTGGTACCGGACCGCCTTGCGCACCTCATCGACACCGTTGGCGATGCCCTCCTCGATGCTGAGTTCCAGCACGTGCGGGGCGAACGCGGCGAACATCGTCGGATCGAGATGTCCGCCGGTCGGGGTGATCGCGTGCCCGGCGGGCACGATACGCGGACCGTCGACCCAGCCGGCGTCGATGGCCTTGCCGAGCGCGACATCGAGCAGATACCCGCCGGTCTTGACGAACAGACCGAGGTTGCGCACGGTCGTGAAACCGGCCCGCAGCGTGCGGCGGGCATTGCCCACCGCACGCAGCATTCGCAGCGGGGGATCATCCTGAACGCTGGAGGCCAGCCCGGTCTCGCCGCGACCGCCCATCAGGAGGTTGACCTCCATGTCCATCAGGCCGGGCAGCAGGACGGCGTCGCCGAGGTCGATGATCTCGCCCTCGGGTTCGCCACCGAGGCCGACGATCCGATCACCCTCGATCCGGATGACTCCTGGTCGGACGATCTCGCCGGTGTCGATATCGAGGTACCCGGCGGCCAACAGCGTCAGCATGATCAGACCACCGGCTCCCGGATGAGGTGGACCATGGCGGCGCCGGAGTCGGGTACCCGCGCCTGCTTCCAGACCTCGACGGGGAAGGACACGTTCACCAGCGACTGCATCAGATGCAGCAGCGCGCGGGCATCCTCGGGCAGGTCGTCGAGCGGGAACTTGTCGCAGTAGGTGATCGCATCCTCCAGCCGGGGGAACGCCGTGTCGTAGAACTCCTGCATGTCGGGCATGCTCGAGGCGAGACGCTTGGTGTAGCGCTGCGGCTCGGTGGGCAGGACCCAGTCGGAGAACTGCTCCAGATCAGCGAATTCAGCGGGCAGCAGTGGCATCTCGGTACTCCTGAACCTTGTCCTTGGCGACCTTGTGCAGGTGGCGCAGCAAGATCTCCTGGTCGTTGAGGGGGAAATCGGACACGATGCGGGTGGCCAGCATCGTCTGGGTGGCTTCTAGGGTGTTCGCGTCCTGCAGCGCGTACTCCTTGAAGGTGACCGCGGCCAGCTCCTGGCCCAGGCGTTCGCGCGCGGTCTTGGGCGGCACGAAGTACAGGTTCGCCTCGAAGATGTGCTTGTTCACCGCGGTCGGCCAGTAGTGGTAGGTGAGGTACCAGCCGGGCTCCCAGAACAGCAGCGACATGTTCGGGAAGATCTCGAACTCGTCGACGCCCCAGGCCCGGTGGCGGGCGGGGTTGATGCCCTCGGGCAGCTTGTCCAGGCCCTCGATGTCGGGCTTGTCCCACGGTCCGAACAGGCCGCTGCGCAGCACGCGCTCGATCGGCTTGACCATGTTGGGGTCCTTGGGCGGGGCCATGCCGCCCCACGAGGAGATCATCGAGTGCGGGCTCTGCAGCTCGTAGTGCAGCGCCTCGTAACCGGTGCCCGCCAGCTTGTCGGCCTCGTCCTTGACCGCCTGCTTCATGTGCAGGATCGGCGCGTGGTAGAACTCGGCGAACGCGTCGATGAACAGCTTCCAGTTGCTGCCGATCTCGGCGCGGTAGCTGTAGACCTCGGTGAACTCGTGGAACGGGTAGCCTTCGACGCCGGTGACGAGGGTGCCCAGGTACTCGGTGAGCGACGGGGCGTCCTCGTCGAGGTTGACGAAGATGAAGCCCTCCCACACCTCGCAGCGCACGGTCTTGAGGCCGTAGAGCTGCTTGTCGAGGTCGAAGAACTCCTTCTCCTGCTGGACGAAGTTCACCTCACCCTCGAGGCTGTAGCGCCAGGCGTGGTACTTGCAGGTGAACTGGCGGCACGTGCCCGAGGTCTCCTCGTTGGGGAAGTCGTCCCAGACCAGCTTGTTGCCGCGGTGGCGGCAGATGTTGTGGAACGCCCGCACGACCTGATCGTTGCCCTTGGCGATGATGAGCGAGGTGCCGACCGAGGGCAGTTCCCTGGTGAAGTAGCTGCCGACCTTCGGAAGTCGTTCGACGCGACCGATATTGAGCCAGGTCTTCTTGAAGATGGCGTTGCGCTCGTCCTCGTAGAAGTCCGGATCGATGGAGTCGGTGTAGTCCACCGGCTCGGTGCCGAGCTCGGGGTAGTGCTCCGTCCAGCTACCCGCGGCCGGTTTTGTGAAGTGGGACAAGGGGTTACCTTTCCGTTTGTTCGACTTCGACGCCGAAGGTGTTGAAGGCCATGGCCAACATGCCGTAGCCGCCGACCGTGAAGACCAGATCCATGCACTGCCGCTCGTCGAGGTGCGCGCCGAGGGCGGCCCAGGTCGAATCGGACAGGTTCGCTGTGGTGTCGAGTTCGTCGGTCGCGGTGAAGATCACGCGATCGAACTCGTCGGTGGGCGGCCCGCCCTGCGCCGCCGCGATATCGGCGGCGCTCACGCCGGACTCGTGGGCCATCTCCACGTGATGGGCCCACTCGTAGGCGCAGCCGCGTCGATGGGCGACGCGCAGGATCGCCAGTTCGCGTACCCGCGCCGGCAGTGTCGACCGGAACAGCAGGTGCACACCGAGGCTCAGGTAGGCCTTCGTCAGGTCCGGATGGCGGACCAGGGTGGACAGTGCGTTTCCGGCATCCGCCGGGTTCTGCCGGTCCCGGGGGAGCAGACCGGACAGGGCGCGCTGAACCTGCTCGTCCCATTGGTCCGCCGGCAGCGGGGGTAGGCGCATCACTGCCTCCTCTCGATTCGGAGAATCACGTTCTCAGATTTGAACTGTAAGATTTCCACGGGTTGGGCGGATAGTCAACGGGTCATTGATTCTCGCTGAATGAGAAGCTAGTTTTCATTGAGAGAGAGCGACGTAACCTCAGGAAGGGAGATCCACCATGACCGCAGTGCCACTGCGTCCCGGTGATCAACTCGCCAGCACCGTCTGCGGTACGCGCGTGGTGGTGATCCGGGTACCGGCCAACCGCACGCCCATGATCACCTGCGGCGCGAGCCCGATGATCCCTGCCGTCAACGCCCCCACGGTCGCCGCGAGCGGTGCGCCGAGCACGGTGATCGGCAAGCGGTATGTGGATGTGGCCGAGCACGTCGAGGTGCTGTGCATCGCGGCGGGCGCGGGCTCGTTGAGCTGCGACGGCGAGCCGATGACGGTGAAGGCGGCCAAAGCGCTGCCCGCCTCGGATTGATGGGGGAAGTACGCATGTCCGGTGGGATGAGTTTCGCGCTGAGCGAGGATCAGCAGCTGATCCGCGACTCGGTCGCCGAGCTGATGAAGAAGTTCGACGACAAGTACTGGATGGAGCGCGATCAGGCCCACGAGTTCCCGGCGGCGTTCTACGACACCATCGCCGCGGGCGGCTGGCTCGGCATCACGATTCCGCCGGAGTACGGCGGGCACGGATTGGGGATCACCGAGGCGTCGATCCTGCTCGAGGAGGTCGCCCGCTCCGGCGGTGGGATGAACGCGGCCACCGCGATTCACCTGTCGATCTTCGGCATGCATCCGGTGGTGGTGCACGGATCCGAGGAGCTCAAGCGCCGGACCCTGCCACGCATCGTCAGCGGTGATCTGCACGTGTGTTTCGGGGTCACCGAACCGGGTGCGGGTCTCGACACCACCCGGATCAGTACCTTCGCCCGACGCGAGGGCGACGACTACGTGGTCAACGGGCGCAAGGTGTGGATCTCCAAGGCCATGGAGTCGGAGAAGATCCTGCTGCTCACGCGCACCACCCGGTACGAAGACGTCGAGAAGAAGACCGACGGCATGACCCTGTTCCTCACCGATCTCGACCGCACCAAGGTCGACATCCGGCCGATCGCGAAAATGGGTCGCAACGCCGTCACCTCGAACGAACTGTTCATCGACGACCTTCGGATTCCGGTCGAGGACCGGGTCGGCGAAGAGGGCATGGGGTTCCGGTACCTGCTGGACGGGCTCAATCCCGAGCGGATGCTGATCGCCGCCGAAGCGCTCGGTATAGGCCGGGTCGCCCTGGACCGGGCGGTGCGCTACGCCGGTGACCGCGAAGTCTTCGGCAGGCCGATCGGGATGAACCAGGCCATCCAGTTCCCGCTCGCCGACTCGCTGACCCATCTCGATGCCGCCGAGCTGGTTCTGCGTAAGGCCACCTGGCTCTACGACAACGGCCAACCGTGCGGTCGCGAGGCGAACACCGCCAAGTATCTGTGCGCGGAGGCGGGTTTCACCGCCGCCGATCGCGCGCTGCAAACCCACGGCGGGATGGGTTACGCCGAGGAGTACAACGTCGCCCGCTACTTCCGCGAGGCGCGCGTGATGAAGATCGCGCCGATCAGTCAGGAAATGATCCTGAACTACCTGGGATCGCACACGCTGGGAATGCCGAGGAGCTACTGAAATGACCGTCAACACAGCACTGTTCGATCTGACCGGACGATCGGCACTGGTCACGGGCGCGGCAGGCGGCATCGGTGCCGCTGTCGCGCGGGCCCTGGCCACCGCGGGCGCCGCGGTGCTGGTCACCGATGTCGACGGCGCCGCCGCGGCCGTGGTCGCGGAGAAGATCGTGGCCGAGGGCGGCACCGCCCGCAGCGCGGCGCTCGACGTGCGCGACCGAGCGTCCGCGGACGCGGCCGTCGCCGCGGCGGCCGAGCTGGCCGGGGGAGTCCTGCACATTCTGGTGAACAACGCCGGTGTGACCGCTCCGGCCATGTTCGCCGAGACCAGCGAGGAATCGGTGTCGCTGTTGCTCGACATCCACCTGCTCGGCACATTCCGGTGCTCGCAGGCCGCGCTGGCGAAATTGGCGACCGACGGTACCGGCCGGATCATCAACGTCACTTCCTCGGCGGGCATCGTCGGCACGCTCGGCCAGGTGAACTACTCCGCGGCCAAGGCCGGCATCATCGGCGTCACGAAGTCGCTGGCGCGCGAGCTGGCCCGCAAGCAGATCCTGGTGAACGCGCTCGCCCCGCTGGCGGCGACACCGATGACCAGCACCCTGCGCACCAACGAGAAGTTCTCCGCGCAGATGCTGAACCGAATCCCGTTGCGCCGCTGGGCGGAACCGGATGAGGTGGCGGGCGCCTTCGTGTTCCTCGCCTCCGACGCGGCCTCCTTCGTCACCGGGCAGGTGCTGCCGGTCGACGGCGGCATGGTGATGTGATGGCCGCACACGCGGCGGCGGACCCCGCGCCGTTGGCCGGCGTCACGGTGGTGGCGCTGGAGCAGGCGGTGTCCGCGCCGATGTGCACGCGCACCCTGGCCGATCTCGGTGCACGGGTGCTGAAGATCGAGAACCCGGACGGTGGCGATTTCGCCCGGTACTACGACGATGTGGTCGACGGCCTCGCGGCGCACTTCGTCTGGGTGAATCGTGGCAAGGAATCGGTGGCGCTGAACCTGAAGTCGCCGGCCGGAATGGAGGTGCTGCACCGGCTGCTCGACCACGCCGACGTGCTCGTCTCCAATCTCGCTCCCGGCGCCACCGCGCGGCTCGGCATCACCCCCGCCGACCTCGAGCACAGCCATCCCGACCTGGTCGCGGTCGAGATCGACGGCTTCGGCGCGGGCGGTCCGCTATCGGGCAAACGCGCGTACGACTTACTGGCACAGGCGGAATCGGGGGTGTGCGCGGTCACCGGTTCGGCGGGCGCGCCCGCCAAGCCCGGTCCACCGGTCGCCGATGTCTGCTCCGGTCTGTACGCGGCGATCTCGATCCTGGCCATGCTGTCCGCGCGCGACCGGCGCACCCGGAAGGGGGCGGCGGTCACGGTCAGCCTGTTCGACACGATGGCCGAGGTGATGGGCTACCAGCTCACCTACACCCGGCATTCCGGCATCGATCAGCAGCCGCTCGGCATGAGTTCGCCAGCGGTGGCGCCCTACGGCGCGTACCCGACCGGTGACGGGCAGACCGTCGTGCTCGGCACCACCAATGACGGGGAATGGCAACGGCTCTCGCGCGAACTGCTGGGACGAGCGGATCTGGCCGACGACCCACGATTCCGGAGCAATTCCGACCGGGTTCGTCATCGCGAGGTGCTCGACGCCGAGATCGGCGCGTGGTGCGCCGGCCACGACCTGGCCCACATCCAACAGGCCGCCGACACCGCGGGCATCGGCAACGCCCGCTACAACACCCCGAGCGAAGTGCTGGATCATCCCCAGCTGACCGAGCGCGATCGCTGGCGTCGGATCGATACCCCGGTCGGGCAGATCCCGGCGCTGCTCCCGCCCCCGATCATCGCCGGGTTCGACCCGCCGATGGGGGCGGTGCCCGCGCTGGGCGAACACACGAACGCGGTGCTCGCGGAGTTCGGTCTCACCGACGACGAGATCGCCCTGCTACGCCTGCACCGTCTCATCGCCACGGCCGTGCCCTGATGACACTGGGGGACAACGATATTCGCGACGAACAGATCCTGCTGACCGAAGACCGCAACGGCGTGCGCACGCTGACCCTGCATCGCCCGCACCGCAAGAACGCGATCAATCGGGAACTGTGGGCGGCGCTGCGGGAGGCGCTGGACGCGGCCGGCCGCGATCGCGACGTCCGCGCCCTCGTGCTCACCGGCGCGGGCGGGGCCTTCTGCGCCGGCGCGGATATCGCCACACCCGACCCCAGCCATCCCCTGCACAAGTTGCGCGCGCTCACCGATGTCGCGCTGCTGCTGCACGAGTTGCCGATTCCCACCATCGCCAAGGTGCACGGGGTGGCGGTGGGCGCGGGCTGGAACCTGGCACTGGGCTGCGATCTGGTGGTCGCGACGCCGGAGTCGCGGTTCTCGCAGATCTTCACCCGTCGCGGGCTCTCGCTCGATCTCGGCGGGTCCTGGTTGCTGCCCAAACTCGTGGGACTGCAACAGGCCAAGCGGCTGGCGCTGCTGGCCGAGACGATCGACGCCGAGCGGGCGCACGCGCTGAACCTGGTGACGTGGGTCGTCGCCGAACCCGAGCTCGACGCCTTCGTCGTCGAGCTCGCCGAACGGCTCGCCGCCGGACCGCCGGTGGCGCTGGCCCAGACCAAGGCACTGCTGAACGAGGGCGCGGACCGCACCCTGCGCGACGCACTGGCCAATGAGGCCCGGGCGCAGGGGGTGAACTTCGCGACCGCCGACGCACCGGAGGCCTTCGCGGCGTTCGCGGCCGCCCGGGAACCGGAGTTCACCGGCCGCTGGGCGATCGCCCGGCAGACCGAACACAACGATGACTAGTTCGAATGGAGAGCGCCATGCGTGAGGTAGTAGTGGTCGAGGCGGTGCGCACGCCGTGGGGCAAACGCAACGGCGGACTGGCGGGAACCCATCCTGCGGACCTGTCCGCGGTGGTACTCAGCGCCCTGATCGAGCGCACCGGGATCGACCCGGCCGTGATCGACGACGTGATCTGGGGCTGTGTCTCCCAGGTCGGTGACCAGTCGAGCAATATCGGGCGCTACGCGGTGCTGGCCGCCGGATGGCCGGAGAGCATTCCCGGCACGACGGTGAACCGGGCGTGCGGCTCGAGCCAGCAGGCGGTGGATTTCGCGGTGCAGGCGGTGATGTCGGGGCAGCAGGATGTCGTCGTCGCGGGTGGGGTCGAGGTGATGAGCCGGGTCCCGCTCGGCGCGGCGAAGGAGGGCGGGGCCCCCTACGGCCCGAAAGCCCGTGCGCGCTACCAGGATTTCTCGTTCAACCAGGGCATTTCCGCGGAGCTGATCGCCCAGAAGTGGGGGCTGGATCGTCATCGGCTCGACGAATTCGCCACGCTCTCGCACGAACTGGCCGCGGCCGCCCAGGACCGGGGCGCGTTCGACGCCCAGCTCGTGCCCGTCGAGACCGAAGCGGGGACGGTGACCGCCGACGAAGGCGTGCGCCGCGGGACGACACCCCAGACCCTGGCCAAGCTCGAGCCGGCCTTCCAAGCCGACGGCGTGATCCACGCGGGTAACTCCTCCCAGATCTCCGACGGTGCCGCCGCGGTGCTGGTGACGACACCGGAGCGGGCCCGCGAACTGGGGCTGACGCCGCTGGTGTGCTACCGCGCGGGCGCGGTGACCGGCGCCGACCCGGTACTCATGCTGACCGGTCCGATTCCGGCGACCGAGAAAGTCCTGCGCAAGGCCGGTCTCGATCTCGCCGAGATCGGCGTCTTCGAGGTGAACGAGGCGTTCGCGTCGGTGCCGCTGGCGTGGCTCGCCGAAACCGGCGCCGACGCGCAGCTGCTCAATCCGCTCGGCGGCGCCATCGCGCTCGGTCATCCGCTCGGTGGATCGGGGGCGGGTCTGCTCACCCGGATGGTTCATCACATGCGCGACAACGGAATTCGCTACGGCCTGCAAACGATGTGTGAGGGCGGCGGCACCGCCAACGCCGCCATCGTCGAACTGGTCGCCTGAGCAACAAGGAGACATCGGTGCGCCGAGACATCTACACCGAGGACCACGAAGCCTTCCGCGGGCTGGCCAGGGAATTCATCGACAAGGAGATCGCGCCCCACTACGCCGAGTGGGAAAAGGCCGGGCAGATGCCGCGAGAGGTCTTCGAAAAGCTCGGTGCGCTCGGCATTCTCGGCGTCGCCATCCCACCGGAGTACGGGGGCGCGGGCCTGCGGGACTACCGCTACAACGCCGTCCTGCAGGAGGAAGCGGCGCGCGCGCTGGTGACGCTGAGCACGGTGCGCACCCAGCTCGATGTCATCCTCCCGTATTTCCTGGCCTACGCCGACGAGCAGCAACGTGAACGCTGGTTCCCCGGGCTGGCGAGCGGTTCGCTGCTGACCGCCATCGCGATGACCGAACCCGGCACCGGCTCCGATCTGGCCGGGATGCGCACCTACGCGGTGCGCGACGGCGACGACTATCTGCTCAGCGGCGCGAAGACGTTCATCACCGGCGGCCTGCTCGCCGATCTGGTGATCGTGGTGGCGCGGACCTCGACCGATCCGGAGAACCGGCGCGCGGGCCTGACCCTGCTGGTGGTCGAGGACGGCATGCCCGGGTTCGAGCGCGGGCGGGTGCTGGACAAGATGGGCTGCAAGGTGCAGGACACCGTCGAGTTGTCGTTCGACGCGGTCCGGGTTCCCGTGGCGAATCGGCTCGGGGCCGAAGGCGAGGCCTTCGGCTACCTCGGCAACAATCTGTCGCAGGAACGGATGACGGTGGCGGTCGGCTCGGTTGCCCAAGCGCGGGCCGCGATCACCGCCACGATCGACTATGTCAAGGAACGCAAGGCCTTCGGGAAACCGGTCGCGTCCTTCCAGAACACCAAGTTCGAACTCGCCGCGATGTCGGCCGAAGTCGAGGCGGCGCAGGCCATGGTGGATCGTGCCGTGCTGGATCTGGTCGAGGGTGAACTGTCCGGCCCCGACGCGGCACGGGTGAAACTGTTCACCACCGAAATGCAGGGCCGGGTGGTCGATCGCTGTCTGCAGCTGTTCGGTGGTTACGGCTATATGAGCGAGTACCCGATCGCGCGGTTGTACACCGACGCGCGAGTGGCCAGGATCTACGCCGGAACCAGTGAGGTCATGAAGGTGATCATCGCCAAATCCCTCGGCCTCTGACACACCAGTGAATCCGCCCCACGACCATCGGTGTCGTGGGGCGGATTTCGTTGACCGGCGATCTCAGCGGCGCGCGATCACGCATTCCTCGATGAACGACATCACCCTGAGGTGATAGGCGGTCGCCGAATGCCCCATGCTCAGATTGTGGCCCGCGTCGGCCTGCTCGTGGAGCAGCACGCGCGGCGCGGCCGTGAACAGCGCGGTGATCTCGCTCAGCGCGAGCGGGTCGGTGCGCCATACCTTTTCGTACGCGCCCACGGTGAACTGGACGGGAACGCGGACCTGCGCGGCGGTGTGCTCGAAATCGTGCGCCACCCACTGCGGCATCATGGTGGCCTCGTACGCCGGGCCCGGCGACGCGATCGCCGCGCCGCCGAAGACCTCGGTGGGATACAGGCGGCTCGGCTGCCAGAGCAGCTCGCGCAGACGTTCGCCGCGCCCCGGCCCGCCCGCTGTCAGGTTGCTGATGGCTTCGGGGTGGTGTTTTCTGCCGGTGCCGGCGAGTTCGATGCCGAGCAACTGCGCGCCGCGCTCGTCGGCGGCCATCCGGACGGCCAGCTCGCACCCGGCCGAGTGCGCGAGGATGAACATCCCCGCTCCGCGCTCGCGCGTACCGAGCATGCGCTCCACCAGGGCGTAGGCGAGGTCGACGCGGCGGGCGGCCGGTGCGATGTCGGCCGCGTGCGGGGCCGAACTGCCGTAGCCGGGTCGGTCGATCGCGACCACGGTGAACCCGAGCGCGGGCGCGGTACGCAACAGCGACAGCCGGGGGTGGCCGGGGCAGTCGAAGTAGGCGGAGGTCGTCACGCCGCCGTGGACGGCGATGATGACGGCGCGCGGGTCGGCCGCCTCGGCGACCGTGGCCGACATCGGGATTCCGTCGATATCGACGACGTAGGAGCTGATCGGTACCTCGTGCGGTAGCCGCACCAGATCGGAACCGGCACTGGTCATGGTGTGGGGTCGCCTTCGGACTCGGTGGGGGTGAGGGTGAGATGGCCCGCCTCCGCGGAGACGAGCACGGCACAGGCAGCGATCGTGAGATCCGGCAGCACCGCCGTGCCGTAGTGGTAGGCGTACGCGCGCAGGCGCTGGATGACGGTGATGCCGCCGCTGGGCAGCGGGAGAGTTGTCCCAGTCATGAGACTCCCCATTCAATTGTCGGAAAGATCCAGGGAGCGGATCGCAATGTCACCGATTCCGGCCTGTTGCTAGACTGCATTCTCTAATATGAGAATCACATTATCATCTAGGTCGGGAGAGCACGATGCCGTTGATCGCTTCGGTCGGTACCTATCTGCCGTGCTGGGGTACCGCCGAACAGCGCGTACCCGGTGACGACGAGGACGCGATCACCCTCGCCGTCGAAGCGGGCCGGGCCGCGATCGCCTCGGGGGCCGGGGTGGAGCACGTCGTGCTGGTCAGCCGGGATCTGCCGCTGCTGGAAGGCGGTAACGCCGCGGTACTGCTGGCGGGCCTCGGTCTGGATTCCGAACTGGAGGTCACTGAGCGGCTCGGCGGCGCACCCGCGACCCTCGACGCACTCGGCTCGGCGAGGCCGCGAACCCTGGTGATCGGCGTCGACCTCGATCCGGCCGGCGCGGCCGCCGCCGTCACGGGCGAACGAGGACTGCAGGTGCGCACCCCGGCGCGCGTCGCCCGGAGCCTGCCGGTCCGGACCCGCTATGCCACCGGCGTCGTGCACGACTACGGAGACCCCCGACTATTGCGCGAACGCGGACTTCTCGGCTCACTGGCCGCGTCCTGGCTCGACACCCCGGTCGCGGTGGCAGGGGTCGATCACGAACAGGCCACCGACCTGTGTATCGGCACCCCGCCGCCGCTGCCCACCTTGGGGGCGAGTTCTGGATTGTTCGCGCTGGCGGCGATGGTGGACGCGGGGCAGGCCGGCCCGCTGGTCGGGGTGGAACAGGGCAGTCTGTCCGGCGTCACGGTCGCGGCGGGCGCGGTGCCGGTGCATCGGCGCGAACCGCCGCCGCGGGAGAAACCGGTGACGAGCTTCGTACCCGGGGCCGACATCCCGATCTCGCTGGCCGCCTATGAGCGCGCGTTCGAGGCGAAAGTGCGCTGGGCGGCCGGACGCCACGAGGGCACCGACGAACTGGACTTCCCACCCCGATACCGGGTGGACGACGACGGCACGCTGCGCACCGACTACACACTGGTGCCGTTGCCCCGGACCGCCACCGTGTACACGTCGGTGACCGTGCACGTGCCGGTGCCCGGGCTGAAAACGCCGTATTCGCTGGTCATCGTCGAACTCGACGAGGTCGGCGTGCGCGCGCTGGTGAAAGTGACCAGCGCCGAACCGGGTTCGGTGGACATCGGCGATCGCGGCCGCATGGTGTTGCGACGCGTGGCGGTGCGCTCCGGCGTGCCGGACTACGGCTACGCCTTCGAACCGGAAACCCCCGAACGACAGGAGTCGGCAGCATGAGAAGAGTCGCCATCGTCGGCGCCGGAATGACGCCCTTCGCCGAGCATTTCGCACTCGGCATCAAAGATCTGGTGCCGATGGCCTTCGCCGACTGCGCGCGCACCATCGACAAGGGGTTCCGAAAATCCGACATCCAGGCGGCGTGGTTCGGTGAGCTCGGCACCGCCGACGGGTTCGCCTCCGGCATTCTCGCCGACACCCTCGGGCTGCCCGACATTCCGGTGACCCGCGTCGAGAACGCCTGCGCCACCGGGCACGACGCGGTCCGCAACGCGCTGCTCGCGATCGCCTCCGGCGCTATCGACGTGGCCCTGGTGGTCGGCGCGGACAAGCTGCGTGAGTCCGCGTCCAAGGACATGCTGTGGGAGTGGGAGGCGATGACCCGGGACATGGCCTGGGACTACCCGCTCGGGCTGGTCGCGCCTGCCGGGTTCGCGCTGCACGTGGCACGGTACCTGCACGAATCGCCTGCCACGCGCGAACACATGGCCATGGTCGCGGTGAAGAACCATCGGCACGGCGTGCGAAACCTCAAGGCGCGGTTGCGCTTCGAGATCAGTATCGAGGAAGCCCTCGCGGCGCCGACGGTGGTCACGCCCTTCGGGCTCTACGACTGCGCGCCGCAGAGCGACGGGGCGGCGGCGCTCGTGCTGGCCGCCGAGGACGTGGTCGATCGCTACACCGACCGCCCTGTGTGGATTCGCGGGGTGGGACTCGGCATGGATTCGGTGATGCACCAGCACAAGCGGGACATGACGACGTTCCCCGCCACGGTCCGTGCCGCTCGCCAGGCGTTCGGCATGGCCGGGCTGACCCCGTCGGACATCGATGTCGCCGAGGTGCACGACTTCTTCACCGGCATCGAGTTGATGAGCTACGAGGATCTCGGGTTCGCCGATCGGTTCGAGGCCCACAAGCTCGTCGAAGCGGGCGTCACCAGCGTGGGCGGCGCGCTACCGGTCAATCCGAGCGGCGGCCTGAAGTCGAAGGGACATCCGCCGGGCGCCACCGGTGTGGCGCAGTGCGTGGAGTTGTTCGAGCAGTTGCGTGGCGACGCGGTGAACCAGGTCGACCGGGCCCGAATCGGGTTGGCGCACTCCATCGGTGGTCCCACCGCGGTCGCGGCCGTGACGATCCTGGCGGGGCCCGACGCGCGAGACACGGATCGGTCGTAGGCGAGTCGGTCGACGACGGTGGCCGCGATCGCTGATTCGATCAGCACAGTATTAGCGGCAATGGCAGGTGATCCCATCTCGCTTCGGGTTGATGCGGTCATCGGATCGAGCCGCCGGTTCGGGCTACCTGCGCCGCGTGCCGAGTAGCCCGAACCGGCGGGATCATCCGATTTGTTCAGCCGCGTCGAGCACTTCGGCCGAGATCGTTTCACGTGCGCCGATCACCTCGATGCCGAGTAGCACGCCATCGACATCGAAATCCAGGACCATCTCGGCCCCATCGAGTGGTACTGCTTGTTGCCGGACGGCTTGTCCGGGACCGATGCGATCGGCGAGGTAGATCATCGCGGCGTTTGCCGTCGAATCGTAGGTCATCCGCACAAGGACAACTCCTGTCGAGTTGGTTCCGACGTCAGTTGCCCATTGTCGTTGATTCGTAATCGGACCACGCACTAGTACTGGCGCGGGCGTCGCTGGAAATGAGCGATGGGTACCAGCGTGTCGGACGACTTCGATGGCCGATCCGCAGGAGGTCGTAGCCGTACAGGCCAGCGGGCGAGTTGAGACCTGATCGCCCGGTATCGACTTTGCTGGAAATCGTGGGTGGCCAGGCGTTCTCGAACTGTGCACCGATGGGGTCGATTCGACACCATCGGTGCGCTGATTCGGGCCCGTACGTGGTCGCTGCGTGGACTTTCGCGGCTCCACGTCTGGGCGCGGGAGTTCAGCCGTGCAACGGTTGGCGGTCGGCGATGTTTCGTCGGACGTGGAACTTCTGTACCTTGCCGCTCGCGGTTCGGGGGAAATCCTCGACCTGGTGCAACTCCTCGGGCCACTTCTGTTTGGCGACACCGGCCCGGTCGAAATGCGCGCGCATCTCGTCGATGGTCGGCATCTCGTGGCCGGTGCGCAGCCGCACCACGGCGGCGGCGTGCTCGCCGAGGCGGGCATCCGGTGCGGCGACGACGACCGCCTCGGCGATACCGGGCATTGTCAGCAGGACCTCCTCGACTTCGAGGGCGCTGATGTTCTCGCCGCCGCGGATGATGATGTCGGCCTTGCGGTCGGTGATCGTGAGGTAGCCGTCGGCGTCGAGTTCGCCGATGTCGCCGGTGCGGTACCAGCCGTCGGCGTCGAAGGCGGCGGCGGTGAGGGCGTCGTCGGTGTAGCCGAGGCACAATTCCGGTCCGCGACTGAGGATTTCGCCGTCGGGGGCCAGGCGGATCTCCACGCCGGGTAGGACATCGCCGTCGGTGAACAGGCGTTTGTCCGAGGCCGCGGTGATCTGTGACCCGGTGATCGACGGGTGCTCGGTGCTGCCGTAGGAGCGGAAGACCGTGATGCCGAGTTCGTCGAGCCTGCGGGTGACCGCCGCGGGCACCGACGACCCGCCCAGGCCCGCGTACCTCATCCGGGGCAGATGTGCGGCGGTGAAATCGGGGTGGTCGAGCAGGCTGGTGACGAAGTACGTCGCGCCGCCGCCCACGGTGAGTCCGTCGCTGTGCATCAGCGCGAGGACGCGCTGCGGGTCCCACACATCGGCCAGGTTCACCGGCGTCGCGTCCAGCACCGGGATCAGGAAGGCGTTCACCATGCCGATGAAGTGCCCGACGGGTGCGGCGGTGAGTTGTTTGCCGCGGTCGGGCGGGTACCAGGCGGACAGCTGCCGGGTTTCGTGACCGAGGGTCTCATGGCTGTGTACGACGCCCTTGGGCGCGCTGGTGGTTCCCGAGGTGAAGGCGATCAGTGCGGGGCCGCCCGGATCGGTCGGGAGGAATCCGGGCATCGGTTCGTCGGCGAGCAGGTCGTCGAAGTCGCGTCCCACCACGCCGACGATCGGGATGTCGGCGCACAGATCGGCCTGGTGCTCGAGGCGCCCGAACCGCTCCGCTCCGATGAACACCCGTGGCGTGGTCGCCTCGAGGATGTAGGTGAGTTCCTTGCGGCCGTAGAAGTGCACGATGGGCACCACCACCGCACCGAGGAAGGCCGACGCCCAGAAGGTGGCGGCGGCCTCCATCCAGTTGGGCAACTGGAAGGCCACGACGTCGCCGGGTCCGACGCCACGAGCGCGCAGGCCCGCGGCGAGGCGTCGGGCCCGGTGCTCGACCTCGCCGAAGGTGCCCGACCAAGGACGCTCGGCGGAGTGCACCCGGAATTCGGTGTCCGGGGCAGCGGCGAGACCGCGCGTCAGCAACTCGCCGATCGGTTCTCCGGTCCACCAGCCCTGCGTTCGGTAGTGCTCGATCAAGTCGGCGGGAATGCTGCGCACGTGAGACTCCAATGCCTGATCCGAAGTTCTGCGGCGATGATGTTATTCTCTGAAAACAAGAATGACAATCTCGTGATGGGAGAATCTTAGATGGTCGAGCTCGAGCTGGACGAGGGCGTCGCGGTCATCACGATCGATCGACCGCACGCGCGCAACGCCATCGCGCCCGTCACGATGGACGAGCTCGACGAGGCGCTCGACAAGGCGGCGGGTGCGCGTGCTCTCGTCGTGCGCGGAGCCGGTGAGCGCGCGTTCGTCTCCGGCGGTGACCTGAAGGAACTCAGCGCTCTGCGCACCGAGGAACAGGCCGCCGCGATGGCCTGGCGGATGCGCTCGATCTGCGACCGGCTGGCGAGTTTCCCCGCCCCCGTGATCGCCGCGCTCAACGGGCATGCGCTCGGCGGCGGCGCCGAGTTCGCGGTGGCCGCCGACATCCGCGTCGCCGCCGACGATATCAAGATCGGCTTCAACCAGTCCGCGCTGGCGATCATGCCGGCCTGGGGCGGCGCGGAACGCCTCGCCGCCCTCGTCGGCAAGAGCCGCGCGCTGCTGCTCGCCGGGTCCGGCGCGATCCTCGACGTCGTCGAGGCGCAGCGCCTCGGCCTGGTGGATCGGGTGCTGCCGCGCGCGGAGTTCGAGGACGGCTGGCGCGCGCTGGCCCGATCGCTGGCCACCCCGCAGGCCGCCGAGATCAAGCGGGTCGTCGGCGGGGTGTCGGCCGAGGAGGCCGTCGCGGCCTTCGCGCGCCTGTGGGTGGCGGATGAGCACTGGGCCGCCGCCGACGCGGTGCTCACCCGCCGCGGATAATCCGCGCCCACCTGCCCGCGCTTACTCCGGTGCGGGCAGGTACGGAACCAGCGCGGCTTCGGCCGCCACGGCGAACGAGCTCAGAGCCATGGCGAGCATCGCGTACATGCCCACGGTGAACACCACATCCATCAGCTGGTGCTCGTCGAACTCCGCCGCCAGGGCGGTCCAGGTCGGGCCGCTCACGGCCCCGTCGCCGAGCAGCTCGTCGACGGCGGCCAGCAGCGCGCCGTCGATCGCCGACCACCCGGGCGCGCTCGGACCCCGTTCGATCCGGGCGATTTCCTCGGGCTCCAGGCCCGCGTCGGCGGCCAGGATCGAATGCTGGGCCCACTCGTAGCCGCAGCGCTGGACCGCCGCCACCCGCAGCACCAGCAGCTCGCGCTGCCGGGCCGAGAGCGTGGAGCCGTAGAGGAAGTGCCCGTTGAAGGTGAGGAACGGTTTGGCCAGTGCCGGGTATCTGGCCAGAGTGCCCAGCAGGTTCGCCCCGCTCTGCCGCCCGGTCGACGGCTTGTCGCCGATCGCCGCGCTGCGATACTCGGCCATGAACGTGGTCATCTCCGTGGACCATTCCGCCTTCGGCAACGGCGCGATGCGGGGCACTTGCGCCGCCGTCACGTGTTCCGCCCGCCGTTGACGCCGATGATCTGACCGGTGAGATAGCCGGCCTCCTCGCTCACCAGGAACGCGCAGGTGGCGGCCACGTCGGCCGGTGTGCCGATCCGGCCGACCGGGGTGCGCGCGATCTGCGCCTCGACGTCGATGAACCCCCGGTCCACGGTGTGGCGCAGCATCGGGGTGTCGATGAAGCCCGGCGGAATGGTGTTCACCGTGATCCCGCGTTTGGCGAACTCGAGCGCGAGCACCTTGGTCAGACCCACCACGCCCGATTTCGCCGCGACGTACCCGGCCAGCCCGGCCGCGCCGCTGTGCACGCTCGACGACGAGATGTTGACGATGCGTCCCCAGCCCTGCTCGATCATGTCCGGGATCACCGCCTGGCAGCAGTCGAAGGTCCCGGTGAGATTGATCGCCAGGGCCCGGTTCCAGGTCTCGGCGCTGATCTCGAGGAAGGGACCGTCCAGGGTGAGACCGGCGCTGTTCACCAGTACCGCCGGTCGGCCGAGCCGGGCACGGACCTCGGCGACCCCGGCGTCGATCGCCGCGCGGTCGGTGACATCGACGGGCAGGCCGATCGCCCGACCGCCGGCGTTCTCGATCGCGGCGGCGGCGTCCTTGGCCGCGTCACCATTGAGGTCGAAGATGGCGACGGATGCCCCGTCGGCGGCGAGCCGCGCGCTGATCGCGCCGCCGATCCCCGACGCGCCGCCGGTGACGATTGCGGTGCGGGCGCTCATTTGATGGCCTCGTCGCCCGCGAGGGTGGTGCGGTGCATCCGGCGCGGTTCGCGCCGGTCGAACTCGCACGCCCGGTGAACCAGGCCCCGGTTGTCCCAGATCACCAGATCGCCCACCGACCAGGCGTGGCGCAGCACGCGCTCCGGGGCGGTGGCGCGCGCCTGGAGGTCGTCGAGCAGTGCGCGCCCCTGCTCGGGGTCCATGCCGACGATGTGGGACGTGGTCGCCCCGAAGACCAGGGAGCGCCGCCCGGTGTCGTGCTGCCACACCAGCGGATGCTCGCGCACGGTGCGCGAGGCCCATTCGGTGAGCTGCTCCTCGGTGGGGTCCGGGTAGGTCAGCTTCTGGATCGCGGCGAAGGTGTGTACCACCCGCAGGTCGGCGACGCGCTGCCGCTCGTCCTCGGAGAGGTTGTCGTAGGCCGCGTAGGTGCTGGCGAACTCGGTCTCGCCGCCCTCGGTGGCGATCACGTGCGCGCTGAGCATCGACGCCTTGGCCGGGATGGCGTCCAACGCGCCGTCGAGGTGCCAGAAATCGTTGCTCGCGAAGTACTCCGCGTTCGGATTGTCGGGGTCGAAGCTGATCTGCATGACATCGGGGTTGGCGTAGAGCGGGAACTGCACCAGCTCGCCCAACCGCCGCCCGAACGCCGCCTGCGCCTCGTCGCCGATGTGCAGTTCGCGAAACAGCAGGACGCCGTGCTCCTCGAGCGCCGCCATGCACGCGGCCGGAATGTCGGGGTCGTGCAGCAGCCGGTCGGCGTCGGCGTCGAGCACCTCCACGCCGACGGCGTCGCTCAGTTTCTTCGTGGCCAGGGTAGGCATCGGTCGCCTCTCATTCTTCCGGCGGCGCGTAACCGAGCACGCCCTTGATCTCGAGGTAGTCGTGGAAGCCGAAATCGCCCCACTCGCGGCCGTTGCCGCTCTTCTTGTAACCGCCGAAGGGCGTGTGGAAATCGAACCCGTCGTTGATCGCGATCGACCCCGCCCTGATCCGGCGGGCGACCGCGCGCGCCTGCACCAGGTCGGTGCCCGCGACGAAGCCGGCCAGGCCGTACTCGGTGTCGTTGGCGATCTCGACGGCGTGGTCGAGATCGTCGTAACCCAGGATCGTCAGGACCGGCCCGAAGATCTCCTCGCGGGCGATGGTCATGTCATTGGTGACCTCGGCGAAGACGGTGGGCCGCACGTAGTAGCCGGTGCTCAGACCGTCGGGTTTGCCCGGCCCGCCCGCCACCAGCGTGGCCCCCTCGCCGATGCCCTTGGCGATCAGTGTCTGGATCCTGTCGAACTGGTTGGCCGAGACCACCGGGCCGATGGCGAACTCGCCGTGCGGATCCCCGACGGTGACCCCCTCGGCCGCACCGCGGGCGACCTCGATCGCCTCGGCCATCCGCGCGCCGGGCACCAGCATGCGCGAGGGCGCGCTACAGGTCTGGCCCGAGTTGAGCATCATGCTCACCACGCCCTTGCCGACGTTCTCGGCGAAGGCATCGTCATCGAGGATGATGTTCGGGTTCTTGCCGCCGAGCTCCTGGGTAACCCGCTTGACCCCGGCCGCCGCGTTGCGCGCGATATCGATGCCCGCCCTGGCCGAGCCGGTGAACGAGACCAGGTCGACGTCGGGATGACTCGCCAACGGCACGCCCACAGCGAGGCCGTCGCCCTGCACCAGGTTGAACACCCCGGCCGGAACACCGGCGGCATCGAGGATCTCGGCGAAGATCTGTCCGGAGAACGGCGCGAGTTCGGAGGGCTTGAGCACCATCGTGCAGCCGGTGGCCAGCGCGGGGAAGACCTTCACCGCGATCTGGTTCAACGGCCAGTTCCACGGGGTGATCAGGGCGCAGACCCCGATCGGCTCCTTCACGATCAGCGACGCGCCGCGCTGTTCCTCGAAGCGGAACCCCTCGAGGACCTCGATCGTGGTGCTGAGGTGGCCCGTTCCCAGGTCCACCTGGAAGCCGTTGGCCAGGGCGGCCGGTGCCCCCAGCTCCTCGATCAGCGCCGCCCCGAGATCGGGGGCGCGTTTCTGATATTCGGCGAGGACCGCGCGCAGCAGCGCGAGCCGTTGCGCGGGCTCGGTGCTCGACCACCCGGCGAACGCGGCGCGCGCGGCGGCGACCGCGCGGTCCACGTCCGCCGCCGTGCCGACGGCCACCGTGCCGCACACCTGCTCGGTGGCCGGATTCACCACGTCGATGGTGTGCGGTTCGGCGGGGTCGGTCCACTGCCCGTCGATGTAGAGCTTCAGATATTCACGCATGATTTCCTCACTGAGTGCCTTCCGCGTACCAGGTGCGGAATTCGTCGTAGCTCGGCATTTCTTCCGAATTCGCCTTCGGGTCGACCGCGACGTGGATGACGCCCGGTCGCCCGCTGGCGTAGGCGCGTTTGATGGCGGGGGCGATGTCCTCGTCGCGCTCGACGTATTCGCCGTAGCAGCCGAAGCCCTCGGCGACCTTGTCCAGCCGGGTGTTCTTGCTCCAGTGCACGCCGGTCTCGAGCGAGCCCTGCCCGTAGGTGCGCTTGTAGACGCCGACCTCGAGTCCCCAGGCGTAGTCGACCGCGACCACACAGACCAGGGGGAGGTTCAGTCGCGCGGCGGTTTCGAGTTCGGCGGTGTGGAACTGGAACGAGGAGTCGCCGGTGATCAGCATCATCGGTCGTTTGCCGCCGTCGGCCACGCCCGCGCCTACCGCGTAGGGCAGGCCGGTGCCCAGGTGCCCGAAGTTCTGATTCCACATGACGTCATGGGGTTTGGCCTGCGAGTAGGTCCAGCCGAAGATCGTCGTGGCGCCGCCGTCGCGCACCATGATGCCGTCGGCCGGGAACGCCTGCGTGGCCTCCACGATCAGCCGCGCCGGGTGCACCGGCGACATCCCCGACGGCGCGGTCTCGGCCAGTTCCGCGAGCTGGGCCGCGTCCTGTTCGATCCAGCCCGCGAGCTCGGGGGTGGGGGTGCGTGGGGTCTCGCGCAGCGCCTCGACCAGCTGCGGGACGATCGCGCGCAGGTCACCGACCAGCGGCACGTCCACCGATCGGTTCACCCCGATGGCCTCGGGGTCCTGCTCGACGAGGATCCACTTACGGTTTGCCTCGTTGGCGACCCAGTGCCGCCCGCGCCCGTAGTGCACCGGTTCGCCCAGCTCGGTACCGATGGCCAGGCACAGATCGGATTTCACGACCGCGTCGATCGCCGCCGCCGAGAACCCGTACGGGAAGGTGCGGTCCTCGAGCCCGGGGATGAAGGAGGTGCCGCCCGAGGTCTGGATGACCGGGCAGGCCATGGCCTCGGCGAGCGCGCGGACCGACTCGCCGGCGCGCGTGGTGTGCACGCCGTGTCCCACGAGCAGCACGGGCTGGCTCGCCGCGCGGATGTAGTCGACCGCCTCGGCGATCCGGTCCGCACCGGCGGTCTGCCCGACCAGGCGATACGCCGACGGCGCCAGCGCGGGCGCGACCTCGAGTTCCTCCTGGATGACGTGCGAGGGGTACTCGATGTACACCGGGCCGGGAGTGCCCGATAGCGCCTTACGCAGACCTTCGCGGATGACCTCGTCGGTCTGGTCGGCGTATTCGATACTGGCGCAGTACTTCACCGACGGCTCGAACAGTTCCGCCTGCTTCACGAACTGGATGCGGCCGCGCCGCACCCGCTGTTCGGTGATCCGCGCGCGCTGCCCGCCCAGGAAGATCACCGGCGAGTTCTCGACCTTGGCGCACATCATCGCCCCGGCCAGGTTGGCGACGCCGGGGCCGAGGGTGCCGATGCACACCGCGGCCTTGCCGGTCATCCGGGACACCGCCTCGGCCATGAAACCGGCCGACTCCTCGTGGTGCGGGGCCACCACCGTCCAACCGCGTTCTTCGGCGAGATGGAACATGTGCACGAAGTTGGGGTCGGGAATGCCGAACAGGGTGTTGATACCCTCGGCTTCGAAGAGTTGCAGAATGCGTTCGTAAACTTTAACCGACATGCGTGCTGCCCTTCATAGCTGTCGCGAAGCTCTTGGTGATGTGGTCGAGGTGTCCGGAGGGGACGACCGGCAGGATCCAGGGATCCTCGGTCGCCCGGATGTCGTCGATCCGCGCGCCGACCTCCTCGATCGACCAGCTCGGCTGGTACACCCCGGGGGTCTCGGCGATGAACGCCCGCGCCACGCGTCCGGCGATCGACACCAGCATCTCGCCGGTGATCGAGCAGGATTCGTGCGCGAGCCACCCCACCACCGGCGCCGCCAATTCCGGGTCCATGGGCGGATAGGCCGAGGTGTCGATGCCCTCGGCGAGGCGGGTGAGCGCGGCGGGCACGATCACGTTGCAGCGCACGCCGTGCTCGGCGCCCTCGAGCGCGATCACGTTCGACAGTCCGATCAGCCCCGCCTTGGCGGCGCCGTAGTTGGCGACGCGGTGGTTGCCGTAGAGCCCGCCGATCGAGGAGGTGAGGACCACCCGGCCGTATCCGGCCTCGCACATCAGCGCAAACGCCGGGCGCACCACGTGGAACGCGCCGCGCAGGTGGACGTCGAGGACGGCGTCGAAATCCTCGTAGGACATCTGCGCCAGCGGCGCGTACCGGTTGTTGCCCGCGTTGTGCACGATGATGTCGATCCGGCCGAACGCCTCGATCGCGGTCGCCACGATCGCGCGCCCGCCCTGCGCCGTCGCCACCGAATCGGTGCTGGCCACCGCGATGCCGCCGGCGGCGGTGATCTCCTCGACCACCGCCGCGACGATTCCGGCGTCGCCGCTGTCTCCGCTGATGGTGGCGCCGGGGTCGTTGACGACCACCCTGGCCCCCTTCGCGGCGAGCAGCAGCGCGTAGGCGCGGCCCAATCCGCGTCCGGCGCCGGTGATCACGGCGACTCTGCCCTCGAACCCGAGTTCAGACATGGTGCGCTCCGCTCGCCGCGCTCATCGGGCCGGTTCGGTCGGGGTGCCCAGCGCCAGGCCCGGCAGCTCGCCGGTGTCGCGCCACGCCTGGAGCAGATCCTCGAAGGCGTAGAAGCCGGGCCAGTACGGGTCGCCGAGGTGGGAGCGGATCTGCTGTTCGCCCTCGTTGTTGTAGTAGCCGGGGGTGCACTCGCGCTGGAAGTTGCTGTTGTCGATCGCGCTCTCGCGCACGGTCGCGCACCACTGTTCCTGCGCGTCGGCGGTGGGTTCCACCGTGGTCGCGCCCCGGCTCATCGTCTGCTCGATGATGAAGGCGATGTGGCGGGCCTGCTGTTCGAACATGGCCGTAGTGCTCGCGGTCACCCCGCCCTGGACGAACCCGGTGAAGAACTGGTTCGGGAAACCGGTGGTCATCGTGCCGTGCAGGGTGCGGTAGCCCTTGGCCCAGTGGTCGTAGAGCGAGAGCTCGTCGCGGCCCACGTAGGGCGCGATGCCGAAGCGTCGGTCGAGGTCGGTGGTGATCTCGAAACCGCTGGCGAAGATGATGCAGTCCACCCCGTGTTCGACGCCGTCAGCGACGATGCCGTTGGCGGTGATCCGCTCCACGCCCTTGGTGCCAGAAACATCGACGAGGGTGACGTTGTCGCGGTTGAAGGTCGGCAGGTACTCGTCGTTGAAACACGGCCGCTTGCACAGGAACCGGTAGTAGGGCTTGAGCGCCTCGGCGGTCGCCGGGTCGGTGACGATCTCGTCGACCCGGTCGCGCACCCGCTGCATCGCCCGATAGTCGGCCAGCTCGCGCAGCTCCATGAACTTCTCCGGCGTCAGCTCCGCCCAGCCGCCGGTGCTATCGAGGTGGTCGCGCACATTGCGGCTGACCTCGGTCCAGCCGTCGCAGACCAGATCGTCCTGACCGGGACCGTAGGCTTCGAACGCGCCGGTGTGGAAGTTGCGGCGGATCTCCTCCTGCCAGCCGGGCTGCAAGCTCTCGGCCCACGCGGGGTCGGTGGGCACGTTGCCGCGCTCGTAGATGTAGGACGGGGTGCGCTGGAAGACGGTGAGATGGCGCGCCGAGCGGGCCAGGTGGGGGATGGACTGCACGCCGCTGGCGCCGGTCCCGATGATCGCCACCCGCTTGTCGGCGAGCTTGTCCAGGCCCCCGCGCATGTCGCCGCCGCCGGTGTACTCGTAGTCCCAGCGCGCGGTGTGGAAGGTGTGTCCCGCGAAATCGCCGAGACCAGGGATGCCGGGCAGTTTGGGCCGGTTGAACGGGCCCTGACACATGACGACGAAGCGAGCGCGGATCTCGTCGCCCCGATCGGTGCCGATCCGCCAGCGCTGGATCGACTCGTCCCACGCCATCGAGCGGGTGAGCGTGCCGAAGATCGCCTTGTCGTAGAGACCGAAGTGCCTGCCGATGCGCTGGCAGTGCTCGAAGACCTCGTCGCCGTAGGAGTACTTCTGCTTCGGGACGTAGCCGACCTCCTCGAGCAACGGCAGATAGCAGTAGCAGTCGGTGTCGCACTGGATGCCGGGGTAGCGATTCCAGTACCACGCGCCGCCGAAATCGCCGGCGTGCTCGATGATCCGGAAGTCCGCCACCCCGGCCTCGCTGATCCGGGCGGCGGTGACGAGTCCGGCCAGCCCGCCGCCGAGGATCGC
The DNA here is from genome assembly GCF_053606985.1 of Nocardia sp. NPDC055165. Lineage (NCBI taxonomy): Bacteria > Bacillati > Actinomycetota > Actinomycetes > Mycobacteriales > Nocardiaceae > Nocardia > Nocardia sp. NPDC055165. Next base: position 29,282 of record NZ_JBSGSS010000002.1, on the reverse strand, counting down.
CACGTCGATCTCCTGGGAGATCGGCGGTCGCGGCTGGACCGGGGTGTACGGGTCGGCTTCGTGATACTCGGCGAAGTCCGCCTCGGCCGTCACGTACTGCTGCTGGCCCTCGGGGCGGATGCGCTTGTCGCGTTCGGCGAGATACTTCGCCCGGAGCGCTTCGTGATCGACCTCGGGTGTCTGCGTTGGTGCGCAGTTCTGCATGCGAATTCCTCGGTGTGGTGCGGTGTTTCGGGTGATCAGGGCACGGGACTCAGGCGAGGTCGCGCGGTGCGCCGGTGCCCATGTAGGTGGCCAGGTTGTGGTGCAGGTTCACGACGCTGCGTTCGCGGTAGGGGTTGGGCATCGGCCCGGCGAAGCCGCGCGTCTTCATGCCCTGCTGCACGGCGGCCATGTTCGAGAAGTCCTGGGGCAGGACGGTGCGCCAGGCCGGATCGTCGGCCGCGGTGTACTCCCACTCGGTCTTCGGTTCCTGGCCGGCCGGGAACAGTTCGTAGACGGCCGCCTCGAAGATGCACTTGTCGGGGTCGTAGCCGTAGGGCCGGGCGCTGTAGCAGAGCATGTTGTTGAGCGCGTGCCCGATCTGGAAGTTGGGGAAGATCTGCCACGCGGTCCCCGCCGCCGCGACGACCTGCGGGTCCACCGTCGGCCACACCACCCCGCGATCGGCGTCGTACTCGCGGGCCGATTGCAGCCAGTGCTTGAGCACCTGATCGGCCGGGGTGCCCTCGGGCAGCTCCGCGACCAGCCGATTCGCTGCGTCGACCAGGGTGCGGGTGGTGTTGGTGTTGGCGTTCTCCCAGGTGAAGTTCTGGAGTTCGGCCGTGGACATGCGGGCGTCGGGTCCGGCGCCGAGCCGCAGCTTGGCCTGGTTCTCCTCCATGCCCTTGGGCGCGTCGTAGCCGATGTTGCTGTGCTTGCCCTGGGCGCGCGACCACCCGAGGAAATTGCCGAAGTTCATGAACTCGGGGTGGGTGTAGGGCACGTGGTAGGTCTCCATGAACGCCTCCAACGCGACCTTCCAGTTGCAGTCGAAGACCAGCCAGCGCCGCCACCGATAGCGCATGTTCTCCAGCTGGAACGGATCGAGCAGCCCGGCCGCGGGCTCCAGGTACTCCCGCAGCGGCTCGGCCTCGGGGTCCATGGTGATCCAGATCCAGCCGCCCCAGGTGTCGACCCGCACCTCGCCGAGCCGGGTGCGGTCCGGGGTCAGCCCGCACGGCCAGTCCTGCTGCTCGGCCGCGAAGGTGTTGCGGCCCTCGAGGTCGTAGCGCCAGCCGTGGAACCCGCAGACGAACTGCTTGCGGCGGCCGTGCGCCTCCCGCGCGCCCGGGGGAGTGTCGATCAGCCTGCGGCCCCGATGCGAGCAGACGTTGTAGTAGGCGCGCAGCGTGTCGGGTGCCGAGCGCACCACGATGATCGAGTCATCGAGGATGTCGTAGGTGAGGAAGTCGCCGACCTGGGCCAGTTCCTCGACCCGACCGACCTGCTGCCACACCTTGGTCCACAGCTTGTCGCGTTCGGCGCGGGCGTAGTCCGGCGACAGATAGGCCTCCACGCCGATCGTGCGCGGGGTCGACAGCGCCTCCTCGGTAGCGGTGAGCGCGGACTCTGTGGTGTCGGTCATGACCTCTCCTAGCGGGTGATGGCGGTGCGGAACGCGTCGTCCTCGAGGAACAGCGATGTGTGGTCGGCGTCGAGGTGGGTCCACTTGAGGTCGAGTCCGCCGTCGACCAGCAGCGTCTGACCCGTGATGTAGGTCGACAGGTCCGAGAGCAGGAACAGGATCGCGCCCGCCTGCTCCTCGGGCCGCGCGCGCCGACCCATGGCGATGGCGCGCCGGTCCCGGTCGGCGTCCTCGCCGACGTAGGTCGCCGAAGCGGGGGTCTTGGTCACCCCGGGCGCGATGGCGTTGACCCGGATGCCGTCGGCGGCGAGTTCGACCGCCATGGTCCGGGTCGCGGCCACCAGCGCGGCTTTGGCCGTGCCGTAGCCGATGTGGAACGGCGCGGTGTTCATGCCGCTGATCGAGGAGATCGAGACGATCGAGCCGGGCCGTCGCCGCGTTTTCAGTTCGGCGGCGACAGCCTGACTCATGAAGAACATCGTTTCGAGGTTCTGGGTGAACAGCGCTCGCCAATCGGCGCGACTCACCCGCAGCGCGGGCATCCACGTCGCCGGGGCCGCGCCGCCCGCCACGTTGACCAGACCGTGCAGGTCGCCCTCGGTGGCGCGGATCGTCGCGAGCACCGTGGCGATGCCGTCGTCGGTAGCGGCGTCGGCCGCCACCGGCACCACCGCGAGCCCCTGCTCGATCAGCGGGTCGATGTGGGTCGTGAGGTTGTCCTTCGATCGGCTCACCGCGATCACGGTGGCCCCGGCCCGCGCGACCATCTCCACCACCGAGGTGCCGATGCCGCCGCCCGCTGCCCCGGACACCACGACGACGCGTCCGCTCAGGTCGATCGACCCGGCCGCCACCGCCGGGTTCATGCCGTGGCGCGCAGCGCGAGCACGCCGCCCTCGGCGTCGGCCGACAGGTACAGGGTCCCGTCGGGTCCGGCGGTGATCCCCGCGAAGGGGCCCTGCGGACCGGAGAACGGCGGCAGCCCGCGCAGCGGCTTGGGCGTGACGCCGGGAGGCGCGCCGACCGGCAGATTCCCGGCGAGGGTGGTCCGCACCTTGGTTGCCAGATCCACGCTGATCAGCGACTTGCTGCCCACGTCGACGACGTAAAGCGTGTTGCCGCGCACCAGGATGCCCTGGGGCTGCTCGAGCGCGTCGACCACCGTGTCGACCCCGGCGCTGCTCACCGAGACGATGCGGCCCGCGCCGGCTTCGGCGACCAGGCAGGTCCCGCCGGTGGTGAACGCGACGCCGATCGGCTGGTTCAGGCCCGAGGCCAGCTCCTCGACCCGCCCGCCGGACCGCACGGCCAGCACCCGGCCACGGCCGAACTCCGTGGCGACGATGTCGCCGTTGGGTCCGAGCGCCACGCCGTAGAGTTGGTCGAGTTCGTCGGCCAGCACCTCGCTCTCCTGACTCGCCGGCCGCCACCGCGTGATCTGTCCGCCCGAGGTGGTGACCACGAATTCCCCCGCGCCGACGGCGGTGACGCCCCGGATGAAGCCGGGATAGCCGGGGCTGAACAGCATGCCGACCGTTTCCGGGGCCTGTCCCCGGCGCAGCACGTAGAAGTAGGTGCCGTCGGCGACGTAGAGTTCGCCGTCGCTGCCGACGGTGAGGTCCAGCGGCCAGTTCAGGCCGCCGGGCAGGGTCGTTCTGGTCTCGCCGCCGTCGAGGATCTCGGTGATCTCGCCGGTGAAGTTGGAGACGAAGAGCCGACCGTCGACGAACGTGCAGTTGTCCAAGCCGGGGTTCAAGGTGGCCAGGACGGTGCGCTGTCCGGTTCGGGGATCGATGCGCAGGACCTCGCCGGTGCTCACCTGGGTGGAGACGATGTTGCCCGCCGCGTCGAACTTCACCGAGTCGGGCACGCCGAGATCGCCGACGACGCGTTCGGGTTCGCCGCCGCGCGGGTCGATCCGCCAGATGTCGTTGGTGCCCATCACCGGGTAGTAGAGGAGCCCGTCGGGACCGACCTCCATGGCGTTGGGCATGGCGAGGTTCTCCGCCAGGACGCGGGGCTCGCTGCCGTCGGTGAACAGCTCCATCAGCCGTCCGCCAACGCGACATTCGTTGACGAACAACCGGTTCTGGTGCACGGTGATGCCGTTCGCGCTGGGCAGATCGTCGCGCAACACCCTGGTCTGTCCGTCGGCGCCGCGCATGCTGACGCGCCCGTCCATCACCTCGGTGGCGAACAGGTTGCCGTGGTCGTCGAAGGCCAGGTCGTCGGGGGCGATGATGTCGCCGCCCTTGGCGCTGATCGTCTCGAGTCCGCCGGTGGCGACGTCGAGGGCGCTGATCTGGCTGCCGGTCACCTGGGCGACGTAGATGCGGCCGTCGGGGCCGGTGCGCAGGCCGTTGGCGCCGAAGAGCCGGCTCGGCGGCGTGAGGCGTTCCAGGCTCCACCCTTCGGCGAGGCTTGTTGCTGTGGTGCTGGTGTAGCGCGCCCCTTGTATCAAGGTGGGGCCTCCTCCGGGTGAGTGCGTCGGGGTCCGCGATGGGTGGCGTCGCTGTCCTGCGGATCGCCGGAGCGTGATGCGGACCACTTCATCGGTGGCTCGGAGCCTGCCAGCAAGCCGTGAGCATTGCAAGTATTGTTATCCTTGTAAGGATTAGCTAGCATGCGCGAAGAGTGAGAATTACGATCTCCTATGAAGCAAGTCGTACTCTACCGTCGGTGACATGCGGTTTTATGGGGAATCGCGTGGTGATCCGCGTACGAAGAAGCCCCGCGCTGGGTCGCGCGGGGCGGGTCGTGCGATTCGGCTCCGTCAGCGGGGGTGAACGCGGTCGCGTACTGCCGGTAGGCGCGCGGCGGTGGGATACGGCGCACGGCGAGTGAATACTGTTGCGCTCCACCGTGATTCGATCATCGGCGTAGTGCGGCCAGGCTGCGGAGAGCCGCGCGAAGTCCCGGGGGGTTCAGCCGGGCTGCAAGCGGGAGCGGTGCGCCTTGAGGAAATCGGCGAGTTCGGCGCGACTCGGCTAGAGGCGTGCGCGGTGGCCGGACTGGATCGACTGGCGCGACATGGCCGACGACGCGTTGACGACGCCGCCGTCGAAACGTTCGAGCACCACTGCCTGCGTCGCGGCCAGGTGCGCGCGCGCCAACCGCTCGGCCTCCTCGGCCTGACCCGCGGCGATCTGCTCGACGAGCCGGCGATGGAACCGCACGGCGTCGCGCGCGTCGGCCTCGGACGGGTACTCGCCCCTCCGGGTCGTCGCTTCCGCCCAGGCTTGCTCCTGTGCCGACCACAGGGCTACGAGCGTGCTGACGACGTAGCGGATGGTCACGTTCGGGGTGAACGAGACGACGAGATCGTGGAACTCGCGGGCGGATTGAGTGAAGGCCACACCGTCGCCGACCTTGGTGGCCGAGTCGTCGACGGCGGCCTCGAGGGCTGGGACGACCACCTCGGCGCGGTCTTCGCGCCGGGCGCACGCGGCGGCGCACATCGGCTCGAGCGCCTGGAGTCCGGACGCGAGATCGCCCAGCGTCACGCGGGCGCCCTGCAGGGCGAGCCCGAGGTGATAGGCCGCAGAGACCTCGTCGGGCCGGTGTACCTCGGCGCCGCCGATGTTGCCGCGCCGGACCGTGACCAGGCCCTCGGTCTCGAGGATGCGCAGCGCTTCCCGGATGGAGGGGTAGCTGACGCCGAAGTCCTTGACCAGCTGATCCTGGGTGGGGAGGCGGTAGTTGTCGTCGGAGAGGATGTGGTCGCGCAGTTCGGCCGCGACGGTCTCCGCGATGCGGCGCTGCGGAACTCGGCCCCGTCTCGGGGTGGTCAACGAACCCGCCGATCATCCATGGCGGGAGTGTAATTGATCGCGGGTCAACCATTCAAGTATTGCTATCCTTATTATGTCAAATATTGCTATCCTTATGAGGATTAATTACAGTCCGATCATGGATTTCACGATGGGAACGGCCGCCGCGGACCTGCGGGGGGAGCTGCGTCGTCTGGTGGACGAGCACGTCCCGGCTGATTTTCTGGGGGCCTTCACCGACGACCCGGCCGATTTCGAGGCCGCCCAGCGGTTTTCCCGCCTGCTGGCCGAACGCGGTCTGCTCTGCCTGGCCTGGCCCGCCGAGTTCGGCGGCCGCGACGCCTCCATCTGGGAACAGACCGTGGTGCGCGAGGAGATGTGGGCCCACCACGAACCGCGCGGTGCGCAGTACATGGGCGTGAACTGGGTGGGGCCCACGATCATGCGGCACGGCACCGAGGCCCAGCAGCGGACCCATCTACCGCCGATCGCGCGGGGGGAGGTGATCTGGTGCCAGGGTTTCAGCGAACCGGACTCGGGCTCTGATTTGGCGTCGTTGCGTACCGCGGCGCGCCGCGACGGCGACGGCTGGCGGATCACCGGACAGAAGGTGTGGACCTCCTACGCCGCGATGGCCCAGTGGTGTTTCCTGCTCGCCCGCACCTCGACCGGCGAACGCAAACAGTCCGGGCTGACGATCTTCCTCGTTCCGATGTCCAACCCGGCCATCGAGGTGCGCCCGATCCGTTCCATGATCGGCCCGCACCACCTCAACGAGGTCTTCTTCGACGACCTGCGAGTGACCGAAGCCGACGTGCTCGGCCCGGTCGACGAGGGCTGGAAGGTGGCGCAGGAGGTGTTGGCCTTCGAACGGGTCGGCATCGCCCGCTACGCCCGCTGCGAACGGCTGCTGCTCGCCGCGCCGTCGGCGCTGGGCGAGCGCTGGGACGCGCTGCCCGCCGAACTCCGTGGCCGCTGGGCCCGCATGCTGACCCACTGCCGTCGCGCGCGATTACTGGCCTACCGAGTGCTGTCGCTGCAACGCCTGGGCCAGGTACGACCCAGCGACGCCGCCGCCTACCGCATCGCGGTGACAACCCTCGACCAGGACAGCGCGGAGGTACTCGTGGAACTCGCCGCCCACCTCGACCCGGCCGGCGCCGACGGGCCACATCGGTTCCGGCGCGAGGCCGAGGAACACTGGCGCTACTCCCAGGCCGCCACCGTCGCCTCGGGCAGTATCGAGATGCAGCGGATTCTGCTGGCCCGCGCGCTGCTGGCGGCGTCGTGAACATCGAGCTGAGCGCGGACGCGCTCGAATTCGGCCGACAGGCATCGCTGGCGCTGGCGGCGGCGGGCGGTGACGAGCTGGTCCAGCTCGGCGAACGCGAACCCGCGCGGCGCGAGAGCGTGTTCGCGCCGGTGCTCGCGCGGTTGGGTGCGTGGGATCTCGATCCGCGCGGCGACGCCGACGAGCTGGAGGCGGCGGCGGCCCTGTGCCGCAGCGCGGGCTACTGGGCGCTGCCCTATCCGCTGGCCGAACGGCTGGCCCGGCCCACCGATCTCGCGGTCGACGGACTGCTCGTCGTCGCCGAGACCAACCCGGCCGCGCCCGTCGCCGACCTCGCGCTGCGCTGGGCGGCGGTGACGATCACCGGTCGACGCTCCGCCGTCGAGGTCGGGCCCGCGCACGCGCCCCGCACCTCGGCGTTCGTCACCTCCCTCGCACTGCGCCACCTCGACGACGACGGCGCCGCCGATGTGGCGTTGGGGCTGGTGCTGCCGTGCTGGACGCTGCTCGGCATGCTGGACCGCGCCCTGGATCTCACCCGCGCCCACGTGCTGCTGCGCGAGCAGTTCGGCAAGCCGCTGGCGCAGTTGCAGGGCGTGCAGTTCCAGTTCACCGACGCCGAGGTGGAGCGTAGCGGCGTCGACATGCTGGCCAAATACGCGCTGTGGAGCATCCAGGCCGGGCGGCCTGAGGCGCTCGACGACGCGCTCGCGCTGCGCTCGGCCGCGATCGAGGCCGCCGAGATCGTCTTCCGGGTCGCGCACCAGTTGCACGGCGCCATCGGCTTCTGCGACGAGTCGCCGCTGTCGTGGCTCTCGCGCTACAGCCTGCCGCTGCGGCGACTGCCGTTGGGCCTGTCCGCGACCAGCGGGGTCCTCACCGACCGCCTCGGCCGCACCGGGCTGACCGGGCTGTTCGGCGCGGGACATGCCGACGAGTACCCGGGGGTGGCGCGGTGAAATACGACTTGCCCGACGAACTGATCGTCGAATGCGACGGCCCGATCCGCACGGTGGTGATCAACCGGCCCGACGAGCTCAACGCGGTGAACAAGGCGCTGCACTGGGCGCTGGCGAACGTGTGGCGGCAGTTGGCCGCCGACCGCGACGCCGCGGTGGTGATCCTCACCGGGGCGGGTCGCGCGTTCAGCGCGGGCGGCGATCTGGGCTGGATCACCTCCTTCCTCGACGACCCCGTCGGCCGCGACGAGAGCATCCGGGAGGGCGCGCAGATCATCGAGGAGATGCTGCGTTTCCCGCTGCCGGTGATCGCGGCGGTCAACGGGCCCGCCGTGGGGCTCGGGGCCAGCCTCGCGGTGCTCTGCGATGTGGCGCTGATCTCCGAGCGGGCGCATCTGGCCGATCCGCACGTCGCGGTCGGGCTGATCGCGGGGGACGGCGGGGCGGCGTTCTGGCCGCTGCTCACCCCGATCCTGCGCTCGCGCGAATACCTGTTCACCGGTGACCGCATCTCGGCCGCCACCGCCGTGGAGCTCGGGCTCGCCACGCGCAGCGTCGCCCCCGACGCCCTGCTCGACGAGGCGCGGACGTTGGCGCACCGGCTGGCCGCGCTGCCGCCCGAGGCCGTGCGTGGGACCAAGCGGATCGTGAACATGTATCTGTCCCAGGCGCTCGGCGGTCCGATGCAGGCCGGCTTCGCGGCCGAGGTCGCCACCATGCAGTCCGCCGCGCACCGCGATCGGCTGCTGGCCCTGCACGAGAACGCGCGCCCCCGATGACCTCGACGGCGCGCACCATCGACGGCTTCCGCGCCGAGGTCAGGCAGTGGTGCCGGACGCGGATTCCCGCCGACTGGCGACAGGCGCAGACAGGAGTCTCCGAGCGCGAGTTCGTCGATTTCCAGCAGTCCTGGTTCCAGACGTTGCGCGGGGCCGGTTTCGCGGTCCCGCACTGGCCGGAGGAATACGGCGGCGGCATGTCGCCGGCCGAGCAGGTGGTGCTCTATCAGGAGCTCGCCGCCCACGACGCACCCCGACTGGTCCTGGCCTTCGTCTCGATCCACCACGCCGCCGCCACCCTGCTCGCCGCGGGCACCGACGAGCAACGCCGCCGCCACCTGCCGGCGATCCTCGACGGCGAGATCTGGTGCCAGGGCTTCTCCGAGCCGGGCGCGGGCTCGGACCTCGCGGCGCTCGCGACCACCGCCCGCCGCGACGGCGACGGCTATGTCGTCTCCGGACAGAAGCTGTGGGCCAGCGGCGCGCGGCACGCGGACTGGTGTCTGCTGCTCGCCCGCACCGACCCCGACGCGCCCGCGCGCCACGGCATCTCGTACTTCCTGCTGGACATGCGCGCCCCCGGCGTCGAGGTGCGGCCCATCCGGCAGGCGACAGGGGAGTCGCACTTCTGCGAGATCTTCCTCGACGAGGTGGTTATCCCCGCCGATCGGCTGGTCGGCGCGGAGAACGAAGGCTGGCAGGTGGCCCAGCGCACCCTCGGCGCCGAACGCGGCATGACCATGCTCGAACTGGCCGAACGACTGGGCAACAACGGTTTCCGCCGCCTGGTCGAGAGCTGTCCGCTCGACGATCCGCTGGTCGCCGACCGCCTCGCCGAACTGGAGATCGAGCTCACCGGGCTGCGCGCGCTGTGCGCCGATATCGCGGCTGCCGACGATCAGCCCGGCCCGGCCGACGCCTCGATCGTGAAACTGTTCTACAGCGAACTGCTGCAACGGATGACCGACTTCGGCACCGAGATAGCCGGGCTGGCCACCCACACCGAGCTGCGCAAACCGCTGTCGAGCGGCTGGGAGTCCGGCGCCTGGATGCTGGACTTCCTCGGCTCGTGGGAATGGACGATTCCGGGCGGCGCCAGCGAGATCCAGCGCACCATCATCGGTGAGCGCGGCCTCGGCCTGCCTCGAGAACCCAGGGGAAAACGATGACCTCCGACGAGCACGACCTCGCCGACCTACACGACGAGGTGGCCGGGGTGGCGCGCGAGCTGCTGCGCCGATCCGCCGCCGCGCCCGACTGGACGGCGATCGCGGACGCGGGCTGGCCCGGCCTCGAGATCCCCGCCGCCTTCGACGGTGCCGAGGCCACCTTCGCCGAGGTCGCGGTGGTCCTCGCCGAAATCGGCCGGGCCGCCGCGAGCGGCGCGTATCCAGCGGTCGCGGCGCTCGGCGTCGGCGCGCTCGCGCACGTCGTCGCGACGCCGCGACGCGACCAGCTCCTGCGCGAGACCGCAGTGGGCGCGGCTGTCCCGATCCTCGTGCTCGCGGGTGAGGCGACGGGACCGACGCGGTTCCGGATCGAGCCGTCGACGCGGGGGCCGCTGCTGCACGGCACAGCCGATTTCGTCCTCGACGCACCGGCCGCCGGACAGTTGCTCGTCCCCGCGCTCGATCGGGCGGGCCGAGGGGTGCTCGTCGAGGTCGATCCCCGCGCGCGGGGGCTGCTCGTGGCCGAACAGCCGGTGCTCGACGCCACCCGCCGGTTCGGCAGCGTCGTCGCCGACGGAGTGGCGGTGGCCCCGGAGTCGTTGTGGCCCTTCGTCGATGACGATGCCGTCCGGGTGCTCGATCGGCTGCGCGACCGGGCCGCCGTCGCGGTGGCCTGCGACAGTCTCGGCCTGAGCCGGGCCATGCTCGACGCCACCGTCGCCCATGTCGGTACGCGCGAACAGTTCGGCCGACCGATCGGCTCGTTCCAGGCCGTCAAACACGCGTGCGCCGACATGCTCGTGCGGGTGCGGGTCGCGGGCAAACTGGTCGAGGCCGCGGTGCGCGACCAGGCGCGTGACGCCGCCGACGCGTCGACCTCGGCGTCGATGGCCAAGTCCTACGCGTGCGCGGCGGCAGTCGACATCGCGGGCAAGGCGATGCAGTTGCACGGGGGCATGGGCTACACCTGGGAGAGCGGCATCCACGTCTATCTCAAGCGGGCCGCGCTCAACCGTTCGCTGTTCGGTTCGCCCGCGCGACATCGCGCCGCACTGGCCCGGCGGTATTCCGTTCAGGCGCCGCATCGCACGGGCGCCTGAACGGAACCGGCCCGGCTACCCCCGCAGCCGGGCTTCGGCCAGCTCGCGCAGATCGCTGGACTTGATCTTGGCGCTGCCGGTGAGCGCGATATCGGCGTCGTCGAAGAACAGCACGTGGCGCGGCACCTTGTAGCTGGCGAGCTGCGCCTTGAGGAAGGCGCGGATCTCCTCGGCCGCGGGCTCGGCCCCGGCGTGCGGCACGATGCACGCGACGACCACCTCACCGAGGGTCGGATGCGCGACGCCGACCGTGCGGGTGACCTTCACGCCGGGATGGTTGTTCAGGGCCGCGTCGACCTCGAGCGGTGAGACGTTCGCCCCGCCGGTCTTGATGATGTCGGTGAGCCTGCCCTCCCAGTAGAGCCGGCCCGTGTCGTCGAGGTAGCCGCCGTCGCCGGTGTGGAAGTACCCGTCGGGGTCGAAGGTGTCCTCGCGCCGGACCCCGAGATAGCCGAGCATCAGGGTGGGGCCCTTCACACAGATCTCCCCGCGCGCACCGCGCGCGACGATCTCGCCGGTGAGCGCGTCGGCGATCTTGATCGTCATGCCGGGCAGGGCAAGGCCGCTGCTGCCCGCGTGCACCTCGGGCGGGGTGTCGGCGGGGAAACACGTGGCGATCGTGAAGGTTTCGGTGCAGCCGTAGGCGTGGCCGGGTTCGTACCACCTGGTCGAGACGGTGGGATGGTGGGCGATCGGGGTGTCGTAGTCCACGAACCGCATACTGCTCAGATCGACGGTGGCCCAGTTGGGGGCGGCCTCGAGCTGGGCCCACTGGTGCGGCCAGGCGACCGGGAAGTTCACCCGCTGCGCCGCCATCAGATCCAGCGCCTCGGCGGCGTCGAAGGTCGGCTGGAGCACGAGGACCCCGCCCGCCGCGAGCGTCGATCCCAGCGCCTGACCGAAATTGCCCGACCAGAAGAACCCGTTGGCCGCCCAGCACCGCACATTGTCGGCGGGGGTGAAGGCGAACATGCGCTGGAAACGCCACATCTGGATGGTCACCCCGGCGTGCGCGCTGAGGATGCCCTTGGGCGTGCTGGTCGAGCCGGAGGAGAAGAACAGCACCGCCGCGTCGCTGGGCCGCACCGCCGCGGCGGTGGCCTCGACCAGCGCGCGGGGGGTGCCGTGGCCCTGCGCCAGGAAGTCGGCCCAGGTCTGGATCGCGGTGCTCGGTGTCGGCTCGCCGATCATCGCGAGCCTGCGCAGGAAGGGGAATTCGGTCGAGTCCAGCGCGCCGGGCTCCGCCGTGGCGATGCGGGGCTCGAGCTCGGCCAGGATCGCCGCGAAGTCCTTGCCCGCCACGGTCCGCTCGAACAGCAGCACCGAGACGCTGGACTCGCGCAGCAGGAATTCCAGTTCGGCGCGGGTGGAGAAGGTGCTCAGGGCCACGGCGACCCCGCCCGCGAGCGCGGCGCCGAACATCGCCGCGATCCATTCGGGCCGGTTGGTCATCAACACCCCGACCCGGCCGTCCTTGCCGAGGCCGGTGGCGCGCAGCGCCGTGGCGACCTCGACGGCGCGCTCCCACAGATCGGTGTAGGTCCACCGGATCTCGCCCTGTGCGGACGCGGCGATCACGGCCTCGCGATCGCCGTACTTCTGGGTCACCGTGCGCAGGAACCCGGGCAGCGTGAGCGGCCCGAGGCCGGGCTCGCTGCGCAGGTCGGGTCCCGTCACGAGCGAAACAGCCTGTGCGGATACGGTTTCGGACTCCACGCCCATCATCGGCCTCTCTCGCGGATTCGTCTCGGCGCCGCTAGAACGGCAGCTCGACCTCGGCGGTGCAGTCCACCAGCACACCGAAGTCCTGATTGGTCAGGCGCAGCTTGATCTGCACGATCGGCACGCCCCAGGCCGACTCCGCGTCCTTGCCGATCACCTCGGCGTCGAAGTAGGTCACATCACCCTCGAAAGCGGGCAGCCGGAAATTCGCCTTGGAATGGCGGACCATGCCGTCGTAACCGGCCCAGTAGGCGAGGTAGTCGGTGCACCAGGCACCCATGGTGGCGCCGTAGCCGTAGGCGCGCGCCATCCCGACCTCGCTGGCCTTGTCCGCGTCGATGTGACCGCGCGACGGGCCGACGTACAGTCCGTCCCGCTTGCGCGGGTCGATCTTGGCGCCCTCCTCGTCGAAGGCGAAACCCTCCACCCAGCCCGGGTCCTGATACACCCACGGGTCGGCGATGCCCGGCGGAGCGACCCAGCCGAAGGTGCCCCAGACGTTGAACAGGAACGCCCGGTACTCGGTGGTGAAGCTGGCGACCGTGTGCGGTCCGATCACGCGGCGCGGCAGGGTGTCGCCGACCTTCACCTCGTCGAAGTGGGGCGAGATTCCGTGGCGGTTGGACAGCAGCCAGTCGTTGCGCAGTGCGTCGACCGCGCTGAGTTCGGCCGGGGTCCAGCTCTTCACCGCGCTGAACTGGTTCTCGTAGAGCCCGCGTTCGGCGGCCTCGGCGGCGAGATAGCGGATCGCGGTGGACCGTTCGCGCGCCACCAGGACGCCGTGCTGGTTGGTGTGGGTGGTGTCGCCGCGCGAGAACATGGTCGGTCCGGCGAATTTCGTGTCGGCGACCTTGTAGTCGTGGAAGCGGCGCTGCTGGAACAGGGTGTCGCCGGGCCGCACCGGGCAGCCGTAGAACCACCATTCCTCGCCGCCGAAGATCAGGTGGCTGCCGGGAATGTGGCCGACGCAGGCGGGCGCCGCGCCGTGCCCGTAGTCCAAGGCCACGGCGATCGACTGGGGGGCGACGAGTCCGCCGAAGCGGGATTCCTTGGCGAACTCGTGATCCCAGTGCACGGGATTGGGGTAGTCCATCGCCATCACCCAGCGGCGAATGTCGGAGGTACTGCACGGGTCCCACAGTTGGCCGCCGCCGATCGGCTGACCGACCCGATGGTCGACATCGGACAGATCGAGTTGGGCGGTCGCGGGTCGGTCCGGCTTCGTGCTCACAGCTGCTCCTGAATTATCGATTGACGTCGACGACGATGCGACCGCGCACCGTGCCCGCGATGAGCCGTTCGGCGGCGGCGATGGTGTCGGCCAGCGTGATCTCCTCGACGATCGCCTCGATGGTGTCGGCGGCGAGGTCGCGGGCGAGCCGGGTCCAGGCGGCGTCGCGTCGCGATCGTGGCGCCATGACGCTGTCGATGCCGTAGAGGGTCACCCCGCGCAGAATGAACGGCGCGACCGAGGACGGGAAATCCATGCCCTGGGCCAACCCGCACGCGGCGACCGCGCCGCCGTAGCGGGTCTGGGCGCAGGCATTGGCCAGGGTGTGACTGCCGACCGAGTCGACGACGCCCGCCCAGCGTTCCTTCTGCAACGGCTTGCCGCCCGCACCCAGTTCGGCGCGGTCGAGCACCGTGGCCGCACCGAGGTTGTGCAGGTAGTCGGCCTCGTCGGTCTTTCCGGTCGCGGCGGCCACGGTGAAGTCGGCCGCGGTGAGTAGGGCGATCGCGATGCCGCCGACTCCGCCGGTCGCGCCGGTGACCAGGACCTCGCCCTGCTCGGGCCGCACGCCGTGGTCGAGCAGCGCGCTCACGCACAGGCTCGCGGTGTAGCCCGCGGTGCCGATGGCCATCGCCTGCCGGGCGGTGAATGCCTCGGGTAGCGGCACGAGCCAGTCGCCGTCGAGCCGGGCGCGCTGGGCGAGGCCACCCCAGTGGGTCTCCCCGACACCCCAGCCGTTGAGTACCACGCGGTCGCCCTTGGCCCAGTCCGGGTGCGCGCTGTCGGTGACGATGCCGGCGAGGTCGATGCCGGGCACCATCGGAAAGCTGCGCACCACGGGGGAGGCGCCGGTGATCGCCAGGGCGTCCTTGTAATTCAGCGTCGAGTACTCGACGTCGATGTCGACGGTGCCGTCCGGGAGTGCAGACTCGGCCACGCTGGTCAGCGCGACTCTTCGTCCCGCATCGTCTTTTTCGATCAATACCGCGGAGAACTTCGCCGTCGTCGTGTCGTCCATGGCGAGCACATTACGTCAATCCTATTAAGGATAGCAATGCTTGACTGTTCAATGGATCAGCGGGTGGTCCAGCCGCCGTCGACCACGATCGTCTGGCCGGTGACGTAGCTGCCCGCGTCGCCCGCCAGCCAGAGCACGGCCCCGACGATGTCCTGCGCGGTGCCCTCCTTCGGCAGTGGCGTATTGCGCCGCAGATACTCCGTGGCGCGCTCGCTCTCGTAGAGCGACCCGGTGATCTCGCTGCGAAAGAAGCCCGGCGCGACCGTGTTCACCCGGATCGAATGCCGCGCCCACTGCACCGCGAGTTCGGCGGTGAGCCCGGACAACCCGGCCTTGCTCGCGGCGTAGGACGCCTGCGGGATGCCGGGGATGCCGACCCGCCCACTGATCGAGGAGATGTTCACGATCGCGCCGCGACCGAGCCCGCGCATATGCGGAAACACCTGCTGCGACAGCCGCAACGGCGCGACGAGGTTGAGGTCCATCGTGCGGCGGACGGCGTCGAGGGGTTCGTCCTCGGCGCGCTCGGTGGTGAACATCGTGCCCGCGGCGTTGATCAGGATCTCCGGTGGACCCAGTGCGTCGGCGACCGCGGGCACGATCGCTTCGAGGCCCTCGCCGCTGCCGTCGAGATCGGACAGATCGCACGCTATGGCGAGGCCGTCGATCCGCGCGGCGAGTTCGGCCAATCGATCCCGGCGCCGGGCCACCACCGCCACCCGGGCGCCGAGGTCGGCCAGGGCCGTCGCCACCGCGGCGCCGAGACCCGACGACGCGCCGGTCACGATCGCCACCCGTCCGTCGAGGTCGAAAAGCCGTGCGGTCGTGTCGCGCTCGGGTGTCATGGCGATTTCCTCAGGCTTCGGTGGAGTGTGGTCGCCGGGCGGCGAGCGCGGGCAGTTTCGTGCGTTCGACCTTGCCCATCGCATTGATCGGAAGGGCATCGACCACCGACCAGATCTCGGGCACCTTGTACGGCGAGAGCTCCCGGCGGCACAGCGCGGTGAGTTCGGCGATGTCGATCGGGGCGCCGGCGCGCTCGAGCACGGCGGCGACGCGATGGCCGAGCCGGTCGTCGGCGATGCCGCAGACCGCGACCTTGGCGACACCGGGGTGGGCGGCGATGACGCGTTCCACCTCGAGCGGATAGACGTTCGCGCCACCACGGATGATGACGAGCTTCTTGCGGTCGAGCACGGTCAGCCAGCCGTCCGCGTCGACGGTCCCGATGTCACCGGTCGGGATCGGGCCGGAGGCCGGTGCTCGAATGCCCTCGGGTTCCCAGTAACCCAGCATCGGTCGCCACCGGTGCGCCCACGGTCCGGTGGTGGCGCCGTCGAGGCGCAATTCACCGAGCTCACCTGCGGGGAGCGGATGGCCGTCGTCGTCGTAGGCCGCGACCGTGTACTGCGGCAGTACCTGCCCGCAGGTTCCGGGGCGTGGGGCCGCGCGCGGCGGGTCGATGGAGACGACGGTCGGCGCTTCGGTCAGGCCGTAGGTGACGCGGGGCACGAGCCCGTGCGTCGCGTGGAACGCCTGTCGCAGCGATTCCGGGGTGTCGCCGCCGCCGCTCCACGCCTCGGTGAGCGAGCTGAGATCGAGGTCGGGGCGGCGGGCGAGGTCGTAGAGCTGCGCGGGCGCGCCGTTCCACACGGTGACCCGTCGCGTGGCGATCCATTCGGCGACACCGTCGACGTCGCGCCGGTTCATCACCACCGCGCATCCGCCCGCCTGGGCGGTGAGCAGGGTGGACAGGACCATGAGGTTGAGAATGGTGAGCGGAAAGCTGTCGCCCTTGCGCAGTTCGGGGCCCCAGCCGCGCGTGGCGACGAGCGCCGCGCCGGGCAGGAGCAGGTTGCGCTGGCTGTGCACTACGGCTTTGGGCTGTCCCGACGTGCCGCTGGTGAAGGCGATGGCGGCGGGCGCGTCGACGTCGGCCTCGACCCGCGGCGCGACCGACCCTGCGGCGATCAGGTCCGCCCATCGATCGGAATCGACGCACGTGGACGCGGTCAATCGGCAGTGCTCCCCGGCGAGCACGACCATCGGAGCGCAGAGCTCGTCGAGGTAGCGCTGCTCACTCGCCGTGAGCGCCTCGCCGATCCCCGCCCAGATCGCGCCGATCCGTTGCGCGCCGTGAAACGCGGCGACGATGTCGAGGTCGTTGGGCAGGCACGCGGCGACCCGGTCGCCGGGCCGCACGCCCAGTGACCACAGTGCCCCCGCCGCCCGGTCGGCCCGTTCGTCGAGTTCGGCATAGGTCCAGACGCCCGACACCGCCTCCACCGCGGCGGCGTCCGGGCGCTCGCGCAGGGCGGTGTCGAATACCCCGGCGACGGTCGCGTGCCGAGGTGGGTGCGAGCCCGATGGGTCGCTGTTGTCGATGTCGTCCACGACTTCTTCCCCTCACTATCCTTGTAATGATTAATACTATAGGCTCGGTCCCGCTGTCCCGGAGCACGCGCGAGCTCCTGGATGTGGCTTCCGCCGATGCCGAATCCGCCCGGCCGCCAACATCTCTCGGCTGCCGGATCCCTGTGACGGAGGAGAGGTCGAGCCGTGATGGCACCTCGAACAACGACGCGCTCGGGACCACTGTCCGAGCTGCGTGTCCTGGATCTGACCGCGATGGTCATGGGCCCCTACTGCACCCAGATCATGGCCGACATGGGCGCGGACGTGATCAAGATCGAGCCGCCCGCCGGGGACAACACCCGCTACATCTCGGTCGGCCCCGACCCGGCGATGGGAGGGGTGTTCGTCAATGTGAACCGGGGCAAACGCAGCGTGGTCCTGGATCTGCGATCGGAGCCGGACAAGCAGGCGCTGCGCGCGCTGATCGCCGACGCCGACGTGTTCGTCCACTCGATGCGCGCCACCGCGATCGCCGGACTCGGCTTCGACTACGCCGCGGTGTCGGCGATCAATCCGTCGATCGTCTACACCAACTGCTACGGGTACGGCAGGCGTGGGCCCTACGCGAACTTCACTGCCTACGACGACACCATCCAGGCCGAGAGCGGCCTGCTTTCCGCGCAGGAGCAGTTGACCGGAACGGCGGGCTACGTCGGCACCATCCTGGCCGACAAGGTGGCCGGGCTGACAGCGCTCTACGCCACCACCATGGCGCTGTTCCATCGGGAGCGGACAGGGGAGGGGCAGGAGGTCGAGGTCGCCATGTTCGAGACCATGGCCGCGTTCATGCTGGTCGAACACGCCAACGGCGCGCTGTTCAGCCCACCGCTCGGTCCCGCCGTGTACCCCCGCGCCGTCACGCCCAACCGCAAGCCCTACCGGACCAGCGACGGCGGCTATGTCAGCGCGCTGGTCTACAACGACAAACAGTGGTCGGCGTTCATCGACGCGGTCCAACCACCTTGGGCCGGACCGGAATTCGCCACTCTCGCCCAGCGCGCGGCCCGGATCGACACCGTCTACGGCTTGCTGAGCGAGACGTTCGCCGAGCGCACGACCCAGCAATGGCTCGACCTGCTGCGCGCGCTCGATATCCCGGCCGCCCCGGTGCGCACCCTCGACGAACTCTTCGACGATCCGCACCTGAACACGGCGGGTTTCTTCGAGACCGTCCAGACCGAGCACGGCGCGATCCGCTTTCCCGGTCCACCGACCTGGTTCTCCCGCACACCCGGTCGGGTCGCCGGTGGCGCGCCCGGACTCGGTGCCCACACCACGGAAGTACTCGACGAGATAACGACCCATCACACCACCGCAGCATCGGAGCAGCAATGACCAGTCTCGGAGAAGCCTTTCGCGCGCGTTCCTGGCTCTTCGCGCCAGGCGACAGCAGGCGCAAGATGGAGAAGGCGGCGGCCAGCGCGGCCGACATCGTCATCTTCGATCTGGAGGACGCCGTCCTCGACGCGGCGAAAGCGCAGTCCCGCACGATGATCGCCGATCTGCTCACCACGCGGCCCGCGGACGCGAGCCGGCTGTGGGTACGGGTCAACCCGCTCGACGGACCACACACCCTGGCCGATCTGGCGGCCGTCGTCGCGGCTCGGCCCGGCGGCATCATGCTGCCCAAGTCGCGCGGTCGCGCCGATGTCGAACGTCTCGACCACTATCTGAGCGCGCTGGAGGTAGCCGCCGGGATCGAACAGGGCTCCACCAAGGTCATCGTGTTGGTGACCGAGACCGCCGAAGCCATGTTCACCACCGGCTCCTACCGCGGCGCGCCCCGGGTGGTCGCGATGACCTGGGGCGCCGAGGACCTCGCCGATTCGGTGGGCGCCGCCGAGAACCGAAATCCGGACGGGAGTTACGGATTCACCTACGAGCTGGCGCGCAGCCTGTGTCTGCTCGGCGCCACCGCCGCCGGGGTGGCGGCGGTGGAGACCATCCAGGGCGACTTCCGCGACCTGGCCCGGCTGCGCGCCAGAGCCGAGCGGGTGCGTCGCGACGGCTACAGCGGCATGCTCGCCATCCATCCCGACCAGGTCGAGGTCATCAACGCGGCGTTCACCCCGACGCTCGCGGAATTGGCCGCGGCCCAGGAGATCGTCGACCTGTTCGCCGCCCATCCCGGCGTCGGCGCGCTCGGTCATCGCGGCGCCATGCTCGATCGTCCGCACCTGGCCCGCGCGCAGGCGCTGCTGGCGTCGGGTGGCCGCGCGTGAGCGTCTCGGTCGCGGCGACAGAGCTGGATCTGGGTCGCTACCTGCGCCACGGCGACCGCATCGTCATCGGTCAGGCGTGCGGCGAGCCGACCACCCTGGTCGAGGCGTTGATCGCGAATGGTCGCGAGATCGGCGGGCTCAGCGCGTTCATCGCCACCAGCTTCTCCGGACTGTTCACCCCCGAGACGGCCGACAGTTTCGCGCTGTCGAGCATGGGCGCGATCGGCACGCTGCGGTCGATGACCAAGGCGCACAAGCTGACCGTGATCCCGTGCCACGTGAGCCGGGTCGCGCCGATGATCGCGGCGGGCACGCTCGGCTGCGACGTCGCCTTCGTCCAGGTGAGCCCCGCCGACGCGCACGGCAACCACAGCCTCGGGCTGATCAGCGACTACGTCCGGGCCGCTGTCACGAAGGCGCGCGTCGTGATCGCCGAGGTGAACGAGCGGGTGCCCTACACCCACGGCGCGCTGCTCGCGAGCGCCGACATCGACTGTGCTGTCACGGTTTCGCGGCCACCGGTCGCCGTCGCGCCGACCGCCGCCGACCCGACCGACGACGCCATCGCCCGACACGCCGCGCAGTACATCGGCGACGGCGCCGTGCTGCAGGTCGGCGTCGGCGCGGTGCCGGACGCGGTCCTGCGGCTGCTGGGCGATCGCACCGATCTCGGTGTGCACTCCGGGATGATCGGCGACGGCGTCGTCGATCTCATCGAGTCCGGCGCGATCACCAACGCGCGCAAAGGGATCGATCGAGGGGTGTCGATCACCGGGGCGCTGATCGGCACCGAACGGCTCTACTCCTTCGCCCATCGCAACACGCTGATCGGCATGCGCGCCACCTCCTACACCCACGACGCGGGCGTGCTGTCGACCCTGGACAATCTGGTGTCGCTCAATTCCGCGCTCGAGGTCGATCTGACCGGCCAGGTGAACGCCGAACAGAGCGGTTCGGCCTATCTCGGCGGGACCGGCGGTCAAGTCGACTTCGTTCGTGGCGGCCTGCGCTCACCGGGCGGGCACGCCGTGATCGCGTTGCCCGCCACCGCGAAAGGCGGCACCCTCAGCCGGATCACCGCAAGTCTGTCCGGGCCGGTGACGACCGCGCGCAGCGACGTGGATGTGATCGTCACCGAGTTCGGCGCCGCCGAACTCGCGGGCGCATCGGTCGCCGAGCGCACGCGCCGACTGATCGCCATCGCCCATCCCGACTTCCGGGCCGAGCTCGACCGAGCCGCCCACCTGATCCAGCAGCGAGGTTTCTGATGAACGACGCCGTGCTCTTCGACGCCAGGGCCGACGGCATCGCCGTGATCACCCTGAACCGGCCGGAAACCCGCAACTGTCTGGCCGCCGATGTGCGCGCGGGTCTGTACGCCGCGTGGGACCGGTTCGAGCACGATCCCGCGCTGCGCGTGGCCGTGCTCACGGGCGCGGGTGACAAGGCGTTCTGCGCGGGCGGCGACCTCAAGGAGATGGTGGACACCGGGATGCGGGTGCCCCCGCCCGAGATGTTCCCGCTGCCCTACGACACCATCGAGCTGTCTAAGCCCACGATCGCCGCGGTCAACGGCGCCGCGTTCGCCGGCGGGTGGATGATCGCGCAGGCCTGCGACCTGTGTGTGGCGAGCACGGCGGCGACGTTCGCGATCACCGAGGTGAAGGTGGGGCGCAGCTCGCCGTGGGCCGCGCCGCTGATTCATATGATCCCCCAGCGGATCATGATGGAACTGCTGCTCACCGGCGCGCCGATCACCGCGCGCCGGGCCTACGAGGTGGGCCTGGTCAATCGCCTCGCCGAGCCGGGCGCGGTCCTGACGGCGGCGCTGGAGCTGGCTGCCGAGATCCTGCGCGGCGCACCGCTGTCGGTGCGGGCGGCGCGGGATACGGTGATGCTCGCCACCGAGATGGGCCGTTCCGACGCGCTGGGGGCCGCCAGAGCGGCCGCCGTCGAGTGCTACGACAGTGCCGACGCGCAGGAGGGTCCGCGCGCGTTCGCGGAGAAGCGAACCCCGATCTGGCTGGGCCGCTGAGACATTCGGCTGCCGCCACGACCGATTCGGTGGGTGCACCGGGAACTTCGGCTCGTGCCCGTGGGCCGAATCCGGGCGAGGGGAATGCGCTTGCCTCGGCCCGGTTCGGATACCCTCGGTGGTCGTCGCATCGACCGTCGCGAGCGTCAATTCGTGCCGACCGTGGTCATTTCGGCGGGAAGCGCAGTGCGCCGTCGAGGCGGATCACCTCGCCGTTGAGGTAGTCGTTCTCGATGATGGACTGCGCCAGCTGCGCGTACTCCGGCGACTGCCCCATCCGCTTCGGGTGGGGAACCTGCGTGCTCCAGTGGGCCTCCAAGCGATCGGCGGCCTTGCCGTAGGCGGGGGTGTTGAACGTACCGGGTGCGATCGTGACGACCCGGATGCCGAGCGGGGACAGGTCGCGGGCCGCGACCAGGGTCATGCCGACCACGCCGCCTTTGGCCGCGGCGTAGGGGAGCTGGCCGATCTGGCCCTCGTAGGCCGCGATCGAGGCGGTGTTGACGATGACGCCGCGACTGCCTTCGTCGAGCGGTTCCTGCTTGGCGATCGCGGCGGCCGAGAGCCGCAGGACATTGAACACAGCGGTCAGGTAGAACTCGATCGTGGTGCGGAAGCCGTCGAGCGCGAGCGGGCTGCCGTCTTTACCGACCAGTCGTCCGCCGCTGGCGGGGCCGCCGTGCGTATCGACCGAAATCCGCAGCGGGCCCAGGGTTTGCGCCTCGTCGATGGCGGCCTGAACGGACTCCTCGCTGGTGGCGTCGGTGTGCACGTAGCGGATACCGAGCTCGGCCGCCAGTTCCTTGCCCTTGTCGTCGGCGACATCGGCGACGACCACCTTCGCCCCCGCGGCGTGCAAGCGGCGGACGGTGGCCTCCCCGAGCCCGCCGGTACCGCCGACCACGATGGCGGAACTACCACTTATATCCATGTTGTTTTCCTCTCTTGAAATTAACACTCTCTTGCTGTGAGAATAATGTTCTCATGAACATTGGCATGATCCTAGACATGGCCGCCTCGGCCGGGAGCCGATCGGTGATTACGGTCGGCGACCGCTCGCTGACCGCGGCAGACCTGCTCGACCGCGCCCGACGTGCGACCCCGCGCTTACAGGAGCACTCCGCGGTGCTGTATCTGGGCGCCAACCACCTGGCCTATCCGATCGCCCTGTTCGGCGCCGTGCTGGCCGGTGTGCCGTTCGTGCCGCTGAACTACCGGCTCGGCGACGCCCAGCTGAGCGCGCTGCTCGAACGCCACCCCGGCGCGCTGGTCCTACGACCGGAGGACCTCGACGCCCTGGTGGCGGTCGACCCCGCCCAGCCCGACGCGCCCGAGGTGGCGACGCCATGGGACGCGGACTCGGTGGCGGTGATCCTCTACACCAGCGGCACCACCTCCGCGCCCAAAGCCGCGCTGCTGCGCCACCGGCACCTGATGGCCTACCTGCTCAACACCGTGGAGTTCGGTGCCGCCGCGACCACCGACGCGACATTGGTGTCGGTGCCGCCGTATCACATCGCGGGGCTGACGAATCTGCTCTCGAATCTCTACGCCGGCCGCCGGGTGGTCTACCTGCCCGCGTTCGACCCCGCCGAGTGGCTGGCGACGGTACGCCGAGAGCGGATCACCCAGGCGATGCTGGTGCCGACCATGCTGGCGCGCATCGTCGCCGCGGTCGACGGACCCGACGCGAGCACCCCGACCTTGGCGACGCTGGCCTACGGCGGCTCGCGCATGCCGCGCCCGGTGCTCGATCGCGCACTGCGGGTGTTCCCCGAGACCGGTTTCGTCAACGCCTACGGCCTCACCGAGACCGCGTCCTCGGTCGCGGTTCTCGGACCGGATGATCACCGGGCCGCCGCCGCCTCCGCCGATGAGCTCGTGCGCGATCGTCTCGGCTCGGTGGGCCGCGCGCTGCCCGGCATCGAGTTCGAGATCCGCAGTGCCGCGGGCGAACCCGTCGCGGACGGCGAGACCGGATCGGTCTTTGTCCGTGGTGATCAGATCTCGGGCGAATACGGCGGCCGCAGCGCCCTCGACGCCGAGGGTTGGTTCCCCACCGGTGATCTCGGCAGGCTCGACGCCGCCGGCTACCTGTTCATCGACGGCCGCGCCGACGACACCATCATCCGAGGCGGGGAGAACATCGCACCGGCCGAGATCGAGGACGTGCTACTCGAATGCCCCGGCATCACCGAGGCCGCGGTGATCGGCGTTCCCGATGCGGAATGGGGTCAGCGCCTGGTCGCGGTGGTCGTCGGGGTCGGTGACGAAGCGCAAGTCAAGCAGTGGGTCAAGGACCGGCTGCGCTCGTCGAAGACGCCCGACGCCGTCGTGTTCCGTACCGAGCTGCCCAAGACCGACACCGGAAAACTATTGCGACGCACCCTTGTCGCCGAAATGGAGGGCACCCATGCCTGAAGCAGTCATCGTCTCCGCGCTGCGTACGCCCATCGGGACCGCGCGCAAGGGGACGCTGCGCGACACCGACGGCTTCACGCTGGCCGATCATGTGGTCGCCGCGGTGGCGGCCGACCTCGATCCGAATCAGATCGACGATGTCATCCTGGGTGAGGGGCGTTACGGCGGCGGCGTGCTGGCCAGGCACGCCGCGGTCACCTCGGGGCTCACCACGGTGCCCGGCCTCGCCACCAACCGGCACTGCGCGGCGGGGATGGCGGCGGTGCAGTCCGCCGCGGCGAGCATCCGCGCGGGCATGGACCGGCTCATCATCGCCGGTGGCGTGAACGCCGACTCCACCGCGCCGCGCCTGCGTTTCCGGGTCGGCGAGGACGAGTGGCTCGACCCGTGGACCTCCCCGACGCATCCCGATCGTCCGGATGCGCCGAATCTGGACATGTCCATCACCGTCGGCTGGAACGCGGCGGTCAAAGCCGGTATCTCGCGTGCGGAGATGGACGCCTGGGCGTTGCGTTCGCATCGCAACGCCATCGCCGCCATCGACGAGGGGCGTTTCGCCGACGAGATCGTGCCGATCAAGACCCCGCACGGCCTGTTCGAGGTCGACGAGCACCCGCGCCGCGACACCACCATCGAGAAGCTGGCCGGGTTGAAGGTGCTGCACCCCGAGATCGAGGGTTTCAGCATCACGGCGGGCAACGCCGCGGGCGCCAACGACGGGGCCGCGGCCCTGGCCATCGCCAGCGATCGGCTCGGTCTGCCCGCGCTCGGTGTCATCCGGTCGTGGGCGTCGGTCGCGGTCGACCCCGCCGTCACCGGCCTCGCGCCCATCGAGGCGATCGCGAAAGCGGTGTCGCGGGCGGGGATCTCGCTGTCGCAGGTGAGTCTGATCGAGATCAACGAAGCGTTCGCGGTGGTGCCGCTGGCCGCGATCAAGGCGCTCGACATCGACCCGGAACTGGTCAATGTCAGTGGCAGCGGGTGCTCGCTGGGGCATCCGGTCGCGGCGACCGGGGCCAGGATGATCGCCACCCTGGTGCACGAATTGCGGCGCCGTGGTGGCGGTTTCGGCATCGCGGCGCTGTGCGCCGGTGGTGGCATGGGCTCGGCGACGGTCATCGAGGTGGCCGCGCCCTGAGGTGATACCGGGTGGCCTCCGCGGCCACCCGGTCGTTCAGGATTCGGCGAACCCGAACGCGCAGAAGTCCCAGACCTCGCCCGCGGTGATCGGGTGTGCGCTGTCCTCGTCGGCGCCGCCCGCCGACTGGGCGGTGAACATGACTGTCTGCATCACGACGGCGGCCATGCGGTGCGGGTTGAGGTCGGCGCGCAGCGCACCCGCCTTCTTGGCCTGTTCCATCAGGTCGGTGAACAGCGACAGCAGGGGCGCGTGCGCGACCTTGACCTGAGCGGGGTGCGAGACCAGTAGCTGCGGCGCGAAATCGGTGAACAGGGGCCGTTGGGCGACCGGGTCGGGCCTGCATAATTCGAACAGCAGCTCCACGGTCACCCGCAGCCGATCCAGCGGCTCGGTCTTGCCCTCGGCAGCCGCCGCCAGCTGATCCGCGGTCCGGCTCAGCGCGTCCTCGAACAGGGCGAGCAACAGCTCATGTTTGCCGTCGAACTGCAGGTAGAAGCTGCGCAGCGACTGGCGGGAGCGGTCGACGACTTCCTGCACGGTGAAGTCGGTGGTGCCCTTCTCGGTGATGATCGCCTGCGCCGCGTCGAGGAATTTTTGCACCCGCTGCTCGGCGCGCAGTTTCGCCCCGCGGATGGACCGCTCGACGGCCCGCTGTTTCCACGCGGGCTCTTCGCTGACGCTGGTCACGGTTGCCTCCATCCTCGGTCAGGTGTGCAGAACATGCATGCACTGTACCGGAGAACGTCATATCCAAGGGCTACCAGGCCCGCGTGTCCGCGATCTTGGAGACTATTACTTTCTTCTGACGAGAATGTTATTCTCCGTATCGATACTGACGGTTGCTGGCAAGGAGGCCCTCCGGATGCTCGTGGAGTTCGACTCCGATCAACGGCTGTGGCAGGAAACTGTGCGCGCCGTCCTCACCAAGGAATGTCCGCCCACGCTGATTCGCGCGGTCGCCGACCAGAACGCCGATCCGGACCCGCTGTGGCAGACCTACGTCGAGCTGGGCTGGACCGAATTGGTCGACGCGGGCGACGCGGTGGAACTGGCCATCGTGCTCGAGGAGCTGGGCCGGGCGACCGATCCCACGCCGTACCTGGCGACGATGAGCCAGTTCGCTCCGCTCGCACCGGAGTTCGCGCAGGGTGGGCGCTCGGGAACGGCCGTGTTCACCGGCGTCACGGTGCGGCGCGACGGTGCGGACTGGGTGCTCGACGGCACCGCGCACCATGTCCTCGACGGTGATCGCGCGCAGCACTACGCGGTCGTCACCGATGCCGGGGTGTTCGTCGTCGAGGCGGCCGAGGTGATCGCCCGGCGCACAGCGGTTTTCGACCCGGTCCTGCACCTCGCCGAGGTGAGCTTCGTCGGGGTGCGCGTGCGCGACGACCGGCGCGTCGCCTCGGTGCCCGAACGCGCGCGCTACCTCGCGCTGACCGGGCTGGCGTTGACCACGGTCGGTGCGTGTCAGCGGATTCTGGACCTGGTGCTCGAGCACGTGCGCACGCGTCAGCAGTTCGGCGTCGCGCTCGGTTCCTTCCAGGCGGTCAAACACAAGGCCGCCGACATGCAGATCGCGATCGAACGGGCCAGGGCGCTGGCCTATTTCGCGGCGCTGACGATCGCCACCGATGATCCACGCCGCCGGATCGCCGCCTCGATGGCGAAGGCCGCGTCCGGCGAGTGCCAGTCCCTGGTGTTCCGCCACGGCGTGCAGTTGTTCGGCGGCATGGGTTTCACCTGGGAAAACGACCTGCAATTCGCGCTGAAGCGGGCCAAGGCCGGCGAGCTGCTGCTCGGCGGCGCGCACACGCATCGGGCGCTGATCGCCGAGGAGTACCGTGCAACTGACTTTTGACGCCGACGTCGAGGCCTTCCGGGCCGAATTCGTGGCGTTCCTGGACGAGAACCTGCCCGACGCGGCGGTCGCCGGCGCGGACCGGGCGGCGTCGAGCGCCGACATTCCCGGCTGGGCTCGCGAATGGCAACGCCTCCAGTTCGACAGCGGCTGGCTGCTTCCCGGCAACGCCCCGGAATACGGCGGCCGCAACGCGACGCTCGTGCAGCAGTACGTGCACCTCGAGGAGCTGTCCAAGCGGCACATGTATCACAGCTTCAACCCCCAGGGGCTCGGCATCATCGCCGCCTCGCTGCTGTCGTTCGGTACCGAGGAACAGAAGCAGAACTGGGCGGTGCGGATCCTGCGCGCCGAGATCACCGCGGCGCTGGGCATGAGCGAACCGGGCGCCGGGTCCGATCTGGCCGGACTGCGGACCCGCGCGGTGCTCGACGGTGACCACTTCGTCGTCAACGGCCAGAAGGTCTGGACCTCCGGGGCCCACGACGCCGACGTGCTGCTGACCTTCGTCCGCACCGACCCCGACGTCCCCAAGCACAAGGGGATCAGCGTGCTGCTGATCCCGACCGACACCCCGGGCGTGACCCGACGCCCGTTCGCGTCGATCTGCGGTCCGCACGATCTCGACTTCAACGAGGTGTTCTTCGAGGACGTCGTGGTGCCGGCGCAGAACCTGGTCGGTCCGCTGCACGGCGGGTGGAGCGTGGCCAACGGTTCCCTCGGGCACGAGCGCACGCTGCTGTGGCTGAGTTTCGCCGACCGCCTGCGGGAACTGATCGAGGACTTCCGCCCCGAGACCGTGCTCGAGCGTGATGCCTACGCGACCATGGTCATGGACAACCAGGCCTTGCGCCTGCTCGGCTCGGCGGCGTTGGCCCGCGCGGCCCGCGGCGATCAGGATGTGGCCGCGCTGTCGGTGCTCAAGGTCTTCGGTTCGGAGGCGGTGCAGAGCGCCGCGGAGCAGACGCTGCTCGCGGCGGGCGCGGACGGGCTGGTGCACCCGGCCGTCACCGCGCCGTTCAATCCGCTGAATCTGGACAACTTCTCGTGCAGTTGGTTCGAGCGCTACGCGCGCAGCTTCGCGGGGACCATCGCGGGCGGCACGTCCGAAATCCAACGCAACATCATCGCCGAGCGTGTGCTCGGTCTCCCTCGGAGCTGAGGAGCTCGCTGTGTACATCCGCTACGAGGTCGCCGACAAGATCGCGACCATCACCCTGGATCGGCCCGAGGCGGCCAACGCCCAGAACTCGGACCTGCTCGACGAACTCGACGGCGCGTGGACCCGCGCGGCCCAGGACCCCGAGGTCGCGGTGATCGTGTTGCGCGGCGAGGGCAAGCACTTCTCGGCCGGTCACGACCTGAAGGATCGCTGGCCGTCGCCGCAGGACATCACCCTCGAATGGATCTACCAGAACGAGAGCCGCCGCTACCTCGAGTACTCGCTGCGCTGGCGCAATGTGCCCAAGCCGTCCATCGCCGCGGTTCAGGGGCGGTGCATCGCCGGGGGACTGCTGCTGTGCTGGCCGTGCGATCTGATCGTGGCCGCCGATGACGCGCTGTTCTCCGATCCGGTGGTGCTGATGGGCATCGGCGGCGTCGAATACCACGGGCACACCTGGGAACTCGGCGCGCGCAAGGCCAAGGAGATCCTGTTCACCGGTCGCGCGGTGACCGCGACCGAGGCCGAGCAGGTCGGCATGGTGAACAAGGTGGTGCCGCGCGCGGAGCTCGACGAGCAGACCCGTGCGCTGGCCACCCGGATCGCCGCCATGCCGTCGTTCGGTTTGCGGCAGGCCAAACGCGCGGTCAACCAGACACTCGACGTCCAGGGCTTCTACGCCGCCATTCAGTCCGTCTTCGACGTGCACTCGACCGGTCACGGGAACGCGTTGAGCGTGAACGGCTTTCCGATCCTGATGGCGCTGGACGAGATGAAACAGAAGATCGAGTGATTCGTCGCTCATGAAGAGAGGTACCACCAATGCGAAATACACTGCGCCGCAAGGCCATGGCCTGTTGTGGTCTCGTGGCGATCGCCCTCGTCACGGTCACCGGCTGCGGCTCCGACGACGAGGCTTCGAGTAGTTCGTCGACCACGTCGGCGGCCACCTCCTCGGCCAAGGCCGCGGCGGCCGACCCGGCGGCGGTCAAGTCCATCACCGATGCCTATGTGCTGTTCTTCGACGGCAAGGCGGGGGCCGACAAGAAGGTCGCGGTGGTCGAGAAGGGCGCCGAGTTCACCCCGTTGCTGCAGGCGCAAGCGGCCAACCCGCAGGCCCAGAGCACCTCGGTCACCGTGGGTGGGGTGAAGCTGATCGACGCGGACAACGCCGACGTCACCTATTCGCTGCTCATGAACGGCACGCCGGTACTGCCCGACCAGACCGGTCAGGCAGTGCGTCAGGGCGGCCAGTGGAAGGTGGCCGCAGCCACCTACTGCGCGCTGATGGCAATTCAGGGCGGCACCTCGCCCGCCTGTTGAGGTAGTCGAAACAGTGTGGCGCCCAGCGGTTTCCGC